>CAYQTC010000006.1:24699-159825 GCA_964420435.1 uncultured Geobacter sp. | reverse complement strand
CTGCCTCTCTATCACGATATGGGACTGATCGGCGCCTGGCTCGGCAGCCTGTATTTCGCCGCACCGCTGGTGATCATGTCGCCGCTTGATTTCCTGACCCGTCCAGAGCGTTGGCTGCGGGCAATTCACCGCTACCGTGGAACGCTCTCGGCAGCCCCCAACTTTGCCTATGAATTGTGTCTCAAAAAGGTAAAGGACAGCGATATACAGGGCGTTGACCTTGGTAGTTGGCGTATGGCCTGCAACGGAGCCGAACCTGTGAGCGTCGCCAGCATGATCGCCTTCAGGGAACGCTTTGCAGCCTACGGTTTTCGCCCCGAGGCAATCGCTCCGGTGTACGGACTGGCGGAATCTTCGGTGGGACTGGCTTTTCCTCCCGTGGGGCGAGGCCTGCACGCGGACCGGATACGGCGCGATGAATTCATGTCTACCGGCCATGCCGTACCTGCGGAAGATTCGGACAAGGATGCGCTGGTTTTTGCTGCCGCCGGATTCCCGCTGCCCGGACACCAGATCAGGATCATTGACAACATGGGGCATGAACTTCCGGAACGTATGGAGGGGCGCCTTGAATTCTGCGGACCTTCCACCACCAGCGGCTATTTCCGCAACCAGCAGGAAACCCGGCGCCTTTTTCATGGCCAGTGGCTGGATTCCGGCGACCTGGCCTACCAGGCTGCCGGTGAGATCTACATTACCGGACGCTCGAAGGATATTATCATCAAGGCCGGCAGGAACATTTATCCCTATGAACTGGAGGAGGCGGTCGGAGCTGTTCCCGGCATACGGAAAGGTTGCGTGGCCGTATTCGGCAGCAGCGATCCGGTCTCGGGAACCGAGCGTCTTATCGTTCTGGCCGAGACACGTGAAAAAGCACCCGAAAAGCAGGAGCAGCTGCGTGATCAGATCAACGGACTGTCGCTTGATCTGCTGGGTTCCCCTCCGGACGATATCGTGCTGGCACCGCCCCACACCGTGTTGAAAACCTCCAGCGGAAAAATCCGCAGAGCGGCCAGCCGCCAGTTCTACGAACAGGGCGGCCGCGCAGTGCACGCAGCGCCGGTATGGCTGCAGTTTATCCGCCTGGCATGGAGCGGGACTGTGACGCAGTGCCGGAATCTGTTGTCCGCCTTGCAGGAAATCCTTTATTCCGGATACATCTGGTGCCTTTTTGCGATAATCGCCCCGATCGCGTGGCTGACGGCCTGTCTGATGCCGTTTCCGGCCTGGAGCTGGACGGTCAGTCGCGCAATTGCCCGATCATTCCTCTTTCTGGCGGGGATACGGCTCGATATCGAGGGAACAGAAAATCTCCCGGAAGATATCCCCTGTATACTTGTGGCAAACCATTCCAGTTATCTTGACGGACTCGTGCTGGTTGCCGCGCTTCCAGGCTGCTACGGTTTTGTGGCAAAGCGGGAACTGGAAAACAGCTTCATCTCCAGGCGTTATCTTCAACGTATGGGATGTGAATTTGTGGAGCGTTTCGACTTCCAACAGGGGGTTGAGGATACCGGCAGGATCAGGGAATCAGTTACGAAGGGTCGCTCATTGATCTTTTTTCCGGAAGGAACTTTCAGCAGGAGACCCGGCCTGATGCAGTTCAAGATGGGGGCTTTTCTGGTCGGTGCCCAAACGTCTACAGCTGTAGTACCGGTTACGATCAGGGGAACCCGTTCGATTCTGCATCCCGGACACTGGTTCCCGCGTCAGGGTGCGGTCAGCATCACAATCAGTCCAGGGCTGAAAGAGTACGGAACGGACTGGGACGCCGCCATCAGTCTGAAGGACGCGGCCCACGCCGAAATCCTGCAAAACTGCGGTGAGCCTGATCTGTCAGACCGAGGCTAATGTTGTCAGGCACTTAGCTTTAAATACTCAGTGAATACTCAGCTGGCGAAGATATTGCCGTATCCAAATTTGATAGAATGATATTTAATTGCAAACTAATAATGAAATACAATAAACTGAATCTGTCAGGCAGTCTGGATTGACTGTCCCAAAACATGAGAGATTTATATAGCACTGTTCATTTCAAACACACACAATCTTCTTTTGTCACAGGAGAAAAGTATGTTTTGGATACGGGCTTTTCTGACAATATTCATGCTTGCTGCATTCACGGTGTTTGCCAAAGAGCCTGATGGAAAAAAGCGACAATCAGCTGACGATCGTGGTGTAAAACTCACACAGAAGAATGGCGACACCAGACGCCGGATCGCTCTGGTGATCGGAAACAGCAGATATGTCTCATCCCCGCTCAAGAATCCGGTCAATGACGCCAGGTCCATGGCAGCCGCCCTGCGACGGCTTGGCTTTGAAGTAGAAGAGCTGAAAGACCTGGGGTACAACGACATGAACGAAGCGCTGGAGAACTTCGGCAACCGGCTGAAACCTGGTGGGGTAGGGCTATTCTACTACGCCGGCCACGGAATGCAGGTGGACGGCGCCAACTATCTGATCCCGGTGGATGCCCGGATCAAGGCCGAGAACGAGGTACGCTACAAGACGGTGGATGCCGGTCTAGTACTGGCCAAAATGGAACAGGCAAGGAGTGATGTTAACATTGTCATCCTGGACGCTTGTCGCGACAATCCCTTCAGTCGGAGTTTTCGCTCCTCTAGCCGGGGCTTGGCCAGCATGGATGCGCCCTACGGCACCTTCATAGCCTATGCTACGTCGCCGGGCAAGACAGCGGCCGATGGTGACGGACAGAACGGGATATACACCGAGGAGTTGGTCAAAGTGCTGGAAACACCGGGACTTCCCATTGAGCAGGTTTTCAAGCGGACCCTCAAAGCGGTGAGAGAGAAATCGGGCAGTCAGCAACTGCCGTGGGTAGCCTCCAACCTGGAAGGAGAGTTTTGGTTCGTCCCACCTTCAGCTCTGACCGACTTGCAACCGACACCGATAGTAGACCGGTCACCGTTCCGGGACTCGACCACCGGTATGGAGTTTGTACTGGTGAAAGGCGGCTGCTTTCGTATGGGAGACATCACCGGTGACGGTGAAGGGGATGAAAAGCCGGTACATGAAGTATGCGTCGATGACTTCGCTATGGGGAAGTACGAGGTAACGGTGGGGCAGTTCCGCGCCTTTGTCGATGCAACCGGCTATCGCAGCGATGCCGAACGTAACTCCGGCGGCAAGAACGGATGTTATGCCTATGAAGCTGATAAGGATCCGGTATGGGAGAATCGAGGGTGGGGCAACTGGAAACAGCCGAACAAATACCTCGATAACGAGGATCGGCATCCGGTCTCCTGCGTCAGTTGGGAAGACACTCAGGCGTTCGTCTCCTGGTTGAACGCAAGATCCTCCGTTATTTATCGTCTGCCTACCGAGGCGGAATGGGAGTATGCCGCTCGAGGTGGGACGACAGCCAGGAACTACTGGGGTGACGGTAAAGATGACGCCTGCCGCTTTGCCAACGTTGCTGATCAGGCTTACCGGGAAGGAGCAACTACTCAGATTATTAAGCATAACTGCCGCGACGGGTATCAGTATGTTGCGCCGGTTGGGCAGTATTTGCCGAACGACTATGGCCTGTATGACATGATGGGAAACTTATGGGAGTGGTGCAGTGACTGGTATGCAAAGGATTATTATGGCAGCAGTCCGCGGAACAATCCGCATGGTCCGGCCATGGGTGCTGATCACGTGATTCGCGGCGGCGGATGGTCACGAGGGCCGGCTAACATCCGTGCGTCTGTTCGCTACAATGTTAGTCTATTCTTCCGCAGCGCCGGTGTTGGTTTCCGCCTTGTCGTTCCAGTTAAATGAGCCGATAGCAGAAGCCGGTTAAGACACCGAATTGGCGGAGCCAAGCCAGCCCCGGAAATTGCCGGAACCGTACCGGAGCGGAGGTCGGCCAGTCTAACCTGTTGTATGGGGCAATTATACGGCGAAAAGGAGACTCCATGACCCAGAAAAAAGCCTTGATAATAGCGGGAGTTATCCTTGTCGCCGTGATTGGTGCGTATCTGATCAAATATATAAGTATTAACAGACACAGCGACCCGGTAGTAGATATCTTCCAGATTCTGGTGATGCAGGGATACACCCCAAATTCCGGCTTCTCTGGTCTATACCAGCCGGGCGCCGTCATCCAGACCAACGAGCGTGGCCCCGACGGCCAGGAGAAGACGCTGACTGCCCCGCTTCTGTTTCTGCGGGGAGAGAGCTGCTTTCCTGGCAAAACGCCGATGCAAACGGTCTATGCCCTGCCGGACAGCACCGGTAAAACCTCCGCGTCCCTGAAGATTGGTGCAAAGCTTGTAGAGGAATTCCTCCCTTCGCTGGCGCTCGACAGCTCGGTAGTGGCTGATCATTCACTCAAATTTGACAACCCGCATATCCTCGCCTTCGCCAAAGGGGATCTCTCCCACCAGTTTTCGCAGTCATGCCTTAGGTCGTTCGAACGGGAGCTCAGGGCCGGCGGCAAAATGGAATGGTTTTCAGTCATCCAGGAAGTAGTTGCCGTGGATGCCCTTAATATGGAGATCAAGTGGAAGTCAGGCACAAAGGCGGAGGAGCGGGTAGATATCAGGAAGAAATTACAGAAGTCATTGTCAAAGGCGTCTGCGGATCAGTCTGCCGGTGGAATTACCCTGATTGCGCAAGCAGGGGTGTCTGCGGAAGACGACAGGAAAACAGTTCTGTTGCTAAAGGGTCCGGTAGTCATTGCGTATCGGGCTCGCCCCCTCTATCCTGTGAAGGAGAATCAATGACCAGCTCAACGCCAGAACCTGTTTGATTAATACCTAGCGGAGAAAGGATAAACCTTATGCGTTGGACTATGAAGTTGGCGCTCGTGAATCTTCTAAGGAATTCCGTCGTCTGCTGGTTGTCTATCTGCTTCGCGTTGTTACTTTTCCAAGTCAGCGCAGTATCAGCCGGTTTCCCCGAGGGAGGTTTGCGTGGGGTGTACCTCAAGCATAAGACTGCGGAGAAGTTCGACCGTGCCGTGGGCCGAATCGCACTGCGCCAGGTGCAAGGAGACAGTGAGCAGTTGGTGCGGCTGGATCACCGATTCCGCTCAGGAGACGAATTCAGGATCGAGGTATCTTCGAATCACGACGGTTGGCTGTACCTGCTGCACCGGCAGGGAGATTTTGATCCGCAACTGCTGTGGCCTGTACAAGAGAAGGGTGGCGTGCCAGACGAAAATCGATTGCATTCAGGGCATACATACGTGATCCCTACCAGTAGTGTCATTAAATTTGACCAGGATAAAGGTACCGAATTCTTCTATGTGGCCATCACGGAGGAACGGGGCGCACCGCGGCTGACGACCCAAGGGGTCAAAGAGGTTGCAAAGAAGGCTGCCGCCAAACCATCTCGGAAGGAAAAGAAAGTCAGCCTCCAGGGGAAAGAATTGGTTGCCCAAAATCAACTGGTTCAGATTGGCGTCAGGAGCATTTCGCAGCCACCGGGCAACGGTACGCGAACGGTTGTCTTTGACCCGGGTACGCAGGACCCTGATCGTTACCTCTATTTTGCCGCGCCAGAGGGAGGAAAGGCAGGTGGCACGCTGATTGAATTCCAGTTGCGGCACGATTGACGGATGAACATGCAAGAGTGTATCTAGAGAAAGGCGCCACTTGAACGGCCATATTGAGGAGTGATAAAAGTTCAAGCTGCGGAGCGAAGTTATCGTTGTACGTCATCTCTTTCGTGTTTTTAATCTATCGATCGGATTTTGTTGAGAACTTTATCTTGCGGCAGCCGCTCGTTCAAAAGCTCCTCAAAGCTCTTTTTTAACTCCGTCCTGACCTCGGCTTCCGACGGAGGCTGGCAGCTCTCCCGCGCCATCGAAGTAACCGGACAACCTGGGATTCCACAAGGGTTGATTCTGTCGTAGGCCCGCAGGTCGGGATGCACATTCAGCCCAAAGCCGTGCATGGTTACCCAGCGGCGGACCCCTACGCCGATGAAGGCGATCTTGCCTTGCCCTGCCCAGACGCCTGTGCTGTCGTAACAGCATCGTCCTTTGATTCCGAAGTCGGCCAGCGTTGCAATCAGCAGTTCCTCAAGAAAACGGAGCCAGCGGTGCAGATCGCACCCTCGTTTTCCCAGGTTGATCAGCGGATATCCCACAACCTGTCCCGGACCGTGCCAGGTCACGTCTCCGCCACGATTGATGCGTTCCACCGTCAGGGCGGGATCGAGGATATTGGCCTGATCCCCGCCGCTGCCGATGGTGTAGACCGGGGGATGTTCCAGCAGCAGAAGGGTCTCTTCCACTCGTCCGGACGCAATCCCGGCTGCCAGCCCTTCCTGCAGAGCAAACGCTTCATGAAACCCGATTACACCGCAGTCGATGATTCTCACATCATATCCCCGGACACAGAAACCACTCAAAAAATACGGGCGGATAGATACCGCAGCATGCCCCCCAAGGTGTAGACCTTCTCGTAATCCGCTTCTACGATATCAACGCCGGTTTTCTCACTGAGCTCGATCAGAAGCTGCAGAAAACTGTATGAATCTATATCCATCGCCTCACGGATGTTCTCGTTCGGATCAACATCAGCAGGATCACACTCCGGTGCGATCTTTTTCAATTCCATGAAGACCAGATCTTTCAGCTCTTTTTCAGTCATAACTCCTCCGGCAGCTGCAAATGACGGTTGAGCGCTTCCAGAAACTGCGATCCGCGATGTCCGTCTGTGGCGCGATGGTCGGCCGCCAGAGTTGCTGTGACGCAACGGCGAACACCCAGCATGCCGCCTTCCGCCCAGGGGCGCTCCATGATGCGGCCAAAGGCGACCAATGCCACCTGGGGCGGGTAGATAACGCCGTAGACCGTCCTGACTCCCAGATCCCCCAGATTCGTTACAGTGATGGTGGTCTCGGTCATCTCCGAACTGCGCAGGCGGCCGGCGCGAGTGCGCTCGATCAGGTCGCCCAGGGCTTTCATCAGCTCGTTCAGGCTCAGCCTGTCCACATTGTGGATGGCGGGGGTAATCAGGCCACCGCCGCGCAGCGCCACGGCAAAGCCGATATGCAGATCCGGCTTTATCTGCAGCCGGTCATCAAGCCAGTAGCCGTTCAGTTCCGGTACATCCCGCAGTGCTTTGGCCACCGCCTTGAGCAGCAGCACGGCGGGCAGGATCCGTTCCCGGATCGGGCGTTTCAGGTTCTCCCCCTCCAGCCAGTGCAGTGACCGGCTCAAATCAATATCCATCTCCAGATAATAGTGCGGAATCTCCCGGTTGGAACGGCTCATGGCTGCAGCAATCGCCTGCCGCATCCCTTCCTGGAGCGTTCCGGCAGTCGTTGCTGACGCCTGGGCGGGAACCGCCTGTTTCTGCGCCGCCAGCTCCACATCGCTGCGCTGGATGGCTCCGTGCGAGCCGGAGCCTTGGACAATGTTGATATCCACGCCCAATTCGGCCGCCAGTCTGCGCGCCGAGGGCGAACAGGCGACCCGTTCAGGTGAAATCTCCGGCTGTGTAGGAGAAGCGGGGGCCGCCGGAGGTTTTTCCCGCAGCGGCCGTTCTGTCGTGACTGTTGTTGCCGGGGGGACTTCCTCAATACGTTCAGCTGCAGCGGCAACACCTTCGGGATTGATCATTGCCAGCACTGTTCCGACCGGCACTTTTTGGCCGGCCTGCACGAGCGCTTCCCCCATGATCCCTTCATCGAAAATCTCAACCTCGAACAACCCTTTCTGCGTCTCGACCGTGACGACAACATCGCCGCGTCTGACCCTGTCACCCGGCTTGACAAGCCAATCCACCAGCTTGCCGGCCTCCATGTCTGCGCCCAGGCTGGGCATGCGGAACTCAGCCATGGCCCACCATCCTTTTCACGGCTTCGATAATCGCCGCAACCCGCGGCAGGGCCGCCTCCTCCATGTGCCGGGCATAGGGTATCGGAACTTCGACACTGCAGATGCGCTCCACCGGTGCATCCAGCTCGTAGAAGGCCTGTTCCATGATCCGCGCCGATATTTCGGCCGAGAGGCTGCCGCTGCGCCACCCCTCGTCCACGATCAGAGCCCGGTGGGTTCTGGCGATGGAGGCCAGCCAGGTTGCATCATCCAGCGGCCGCAGTGTGCGCAGATCGATTACTTCGGTATTGATCCCTTCTGCGGCCAGCGCCTCGGCCGCATCCAGGCACTTGTACAGGCTGGCGCTGTAGGTGATCAGGGTGATGTCGCTTCCCGGGCGCCGTATCCTGGCGCTGTCGATATCCACCGCCCCGGCATCTTCAGCCAGAGTACCCTCCAGGTTGTAGAGGGTGTTGTTTTCAAAGATGATGACCGGATCCGGATCCTGCAGAGCTGTCCAGAGCATGCCGCGGGCATCCTCCAGCGTGGCCGGCGACAGGACGCGCAGGCCGGGGATATGGGCGTACCACACCTCAAGCGAATGGGCGTGCTGGGCGGCCAGCTGCTTTCCTGCTCCGGTCGCCATGCGGATTACCAGCGGTACGTTGAACTGGCCGCCCGACATGTGCTGGATTGTGGCGGCATTGTTCAGGATCTGGTCCATCGCCAGCATGCTGAAGTTGACCGTCATCACCTCCACAATCGGGCGCATGCCCCCCATGGCCGCTCCGATCCCGGCCCCCACAAAGGCCGATTCGGACAGGGGCGTGTCGCGGATGCGCTCCGGACCGAATTCAGCCAAAAGTCCCTTGCTGACCGCATAGCAGCCGCCATAATGCCCGACATCCTCGCCCATCAGAAAGACCCGTTCATCCTTGATCATTGCCTCGCGGATAGCCTCTTTGACGGCCTCGCGGTAGGTTGTCGTTTTCAGTGATGTCTGGTCGCTCATGCCGTCCTCCTTTCCGAGTAGACAAAACGGGTCAGATCTTCCACCGGCTCCAAGCTGCCGGCCTCGGCAAAGGCCACCGCCGCCTCGACCTCCGCCGACACACTATTTTCCAGTTCAACCAGATCCTGGTCGCTGAAGAGTCCGGCATCGCGCAGGCGTTGAACCATCAGGTTGATCGGGTCGCGTTTCTTCCACTGTTCCACCTCTTCCCTGGTGCGGTACAGTTCAGTATCGAACATGGAATGTGGGCGGAAGCGGTAGGTGCGGCATTCCAGGAAATAGGGACCATTGCCCTGGCGCAGATGGCCGGCCGCTGTCCGGGCCGCCTCCTCAATCGCCACAACATCCATGCCATCCACCACAAGTCCCGGTATGCCGTAGTTAGCCGCCTTGGCGGCAATGTCGGGAGAAGCCTGGGTGTAGCAGAGGGCGGTGCCCATGGCATAAAGGTTGTTTTCGCAGATAAACAGTACCGGCAGCTTCCAGAGCGAAGCCAGATTCATGGATTCGTGAAAATCTCCCTCAGCCACCGCGCCGTCGCCGAAAAAACAGCAGGTCACACGATTGCGCCCCTGCATCTTGTCGGCCAAGGCCATTCCGACCGCCAGCGGGATGCCGCCGCCCACAATGGCGTTACCGCCGTAAAAACGAGTGGCAGCATCAAAGAGATGCATGGAGCCGCCTCTGCCACGGCTGCACCCCTCCTGCTTGCCGTACATTTCAGCCATGATGCTGTCGGCGCTCATGCCGCGCGCCAGAGCCTGGCCATGCTCCCGGTAGGTTGCCACAACGGCGTCCTCGGGTGCCAGTGCCGCCATGACTCCCACCGCCACCGCTTCCTCGCCGATGTAGAGGTGCAGGAAACCACGGATCTTTGTGGCGCTGTAAAGTTCGGCCGACTTTTCTTCAAAACGGCGGATCAGCAGCATCTGGCGGATTTGAGCAATGGCATGCTCACGGTTGATTGGGGTACTCATAACGATTCACTCCCTTCCAGGGTCGAGGTGTCACCCTCGGGAAGTCCCAGTTCCCGCGCCTTGAGCAGTCTGCGCATGATCTTGCCGCTGCGGGTTTTAGGCAGGTTGTCGATAAATTCCATTTCTTTGGGCGCAACCGCCGAGCCAAGCTTTGTGCGGCCGAAGCCGATCAGCTCCAGGCGCAACTCTTCGCCGGCTGTAAAACCTGGCTTCAGGACGATAAAGGCCTTGACGATCTCGCCGATCATAGGATCCGGCTTGCCGATCACCCCGGCCTCGGCCACGGCCGGATGCTCCATCAGGCAGCTCTCCACCTCGAACGGCCCGACCATGTGGCCGGCGGTCTTGATGATGTCGTCGGCCCGTCCAATGAACCAGTAATAGCCGTCCCGGTCGCGTTTCGCCAGGTCGGAGGTCAGGTACCAATCACCGACAAAGCATTTATTGTAGCGTGCCTCGTCATGCAGATAGGTGCGGAACATGGATGGCCAGCCGCGCCGCAGGGCCAGTTCCCCCTGTACTTCGTCTCCCACGATCTGAACTGTATCGGCGTCGACACGGGTTACAATTGCTGCTTCTATCCCCGGTAAAGGACGCCCCATGGAACCGGGGCGAATATCCACTGCGGAATAGTTGGCGATCATGATCCCGCCGGTTTCGGTCTGCCACCAGTTGTCGTGAATCGGCAGTCCCAGCACGCGCTCTCCCCAGAGTACCGCCTCGGGATTGAGCGGTTCGCCGACGCTGTGCACCAGACGCAGGGCCGACAGATCGAAACGCTGCCGCTGCTCCAGCGGGGCGCGCATCAGCATCCTGATCGCCGTGGGGGCTGTGTACCAGACCGTCACCCGTTGTTCCTGCAGGACTCGGTACCAGCTCTCCGCATCAAAATCAGACTCGTCGACAATGCTGGTGATGCCGTGCAGCAAGGGCGCAATGATGCCGTAGGAGGTGCCGGTGACCCAGCCCGGATCGGCGGTACACCAGAAGATATCTTCGGGATGAAGATCAAGCACATATCTGCCGGTGATCAGGTGGGTCTGGACGGCGTTATGCACATGCACCGCCCCTTTGGGCATGCCGGTGGTGCCGCTGGTGAAGTGCAGGATCGCCATGTCTTCGGGATCGGTAGGCGGGATCGTGAAGGTGGTCGAGGCATCTTCAATCAGCCTCGGCAGAGACAGGACACGTTCGTTCAGATCGTAATCCATATCGATCAGCAGCACATGCCTCAGGTCCGGCAGACGTTCCAGCAGCGGAGCCACCTTTTTCCGGTACTGCCGTTCGGTCGTCACCAACACCCTGGCATTGCCCCGTTCCAGGCGCTGGAAGATCGGCTCCGGACCGAAGGCTGAAAAGAGCGGGCAGAATACACTCCGATTTTTAAGTGTGCCGAAGAAAACTTTATAGAGGGCCGGGATTCGACCTGCCAGCCAGAATACACGTTCCCCGACTGCCACCCCAAGCTTGCGGAGCAGATTGGCAAAACGGTTGCTGCGATCCTTCAGGCCGCCATAGGTCAGGTTCACGACCCGGGCGTCCTTGCCCATCCAGCGGATGGCAACCCGCTCGCGCAGAGGGCCGTAGGCATGGCGATCGACCGCCTCATGGGCTATGTTCAGTCCCTTTCCATCCGGAAGACCGGACAGTTCCCGGCGCACGTCCCCCCACGAAAAGCCGGCGCAAACCTTATCGTAATCCGACAGGTTCGGTTGTACAGCCATGGCAGCAGGATTTTTTTCGATCGGAGAAAAGTTCATGCGAACCTCCTGAGTAGCCGTCAAAGCACACTCGAACAACGTATCTGGCGGGGGTAAGGATCGATAAATTGTAATAACTTGGTTAGCTATTACGAATTAAGTTTACTTCACTGTAGCCTCTTGTCAAGGACCTGAAAAACAGACTCTAGTGCCTTTTCTGTGCCTCGCCGGTCATCGGAACAAATCTGACCGGATCGAGTTGCTGGACGTCGAGTTCACCACCTTTGCGCTTGGTCACCAGCGTTAGTGTCTGGTAAAAAACCGTGCCTCCAAGCGGTATGATCAGTCGGCCACCCTCCTTGAGCTGCTTGATCAGCGGCGGAGGGATATGGTTTGCCGCTGCGGTGATGATGATGGCGTCAAAGGGTGCCTGTTCCTCCCACCCGAAATATCCGTCGCCATATTTAACCGTTACGTTGCCATATCCCAGCTCCTTCAGCCGTGCGGCAGCCGTTTTAGCCAGTCCTTGGCGGATTTCAATACTCCAGACCTGCTTCACGATTTCCGCCAGAACTGCCGCCTGATAGCCGGACCCGGTTCCGATCTCCAACACCCGGTCTGTCGGCTTTAATTTGAGCGTCTCAGTCATCAGTGCCACCACATAGGGCTGGGAGATGGTCTGCCCCTCGCCAATCGGCAGTGGGTGGTCGGCATAGGCGTCATCCCGGTAGCGCTCTCCCACCAGAAGATGCCGGGGGATCTTCTCCATGGCCGCCAGCAGCTGTCGGTCGCTGATACCGCGACTTTTGATATCGCGCTGCACCATTTTCCTGCGTTGTTCCTGAAAGGTGTCGGCAGCCGTGAGAGGTTTGGTCAGGGTCAGTAACGAAAGTGCAGCTATTAAAAGGATTCGCATATGCATATCGTCCTCCTGTCAGTGCTATCAATATCCGGCCGGTTGAATCAGTTTCATCCAGGCAAAGATCAACCTGAGATTATTCCTAGTCGGGAGGACGCAGCCACCGATCCACATCCTGAACCATGAGCGGAGCCGGAACGATATGTTTCGGCAACGGTAGGATAGTGGTCCCCTCAGGCGGGTGAAGTTCTTTGTACAGATCCACTGTTCTGTAAATATAGCTCTTTGAGAGATGAATCGGCAGCAGGAACCGGGGGGACAGGCGGATGGCCAGTTCGTTCAGGTCTTCCGTGCAGAAGTGATAGGAGTTTCGGGCCTTTTCGACGTCGGCCGCAAGGAAAGTGCAGTCGGCACAGAGCAGAGTGGTTCCGCTCAGGAATGATACGATTTTATCAATATTTTCTCTGGTCCAGCCAACATCGCACAGATAACCAATAGACGCGCAGGGGTAAGTGGCCTGGATACTGCTGTAAAAGCTGTCGGGATCATCCAGATTTTCCTCCCGTTCAATTCCTCCTGCACTCCGCAGTACCGAGATACCGGTTTTTATGCGTCCTTTCCACACACTGCTCTTCAAATCACGTATCCAGTCGCCTGGTATAATTCCATTTTGCTGCATCAGGACAGGATCAATTGCAAAGTGCGGCTTTTCCTGAACCCTGTAGGCTAGAACCGGAAGTTTGTGATCAAGCAGTTCCGCTGTAACGGATACATAGCGGCATGACCAGATCTCCCGGCTATTGCGGGTCTCTTCGCCATCGAAACGACTTACGAACCCCTCCGGCCCGATAAAGCTGTAGCGACGAACCCGTTCCCGTCTGATCTCATGGACTCGTATTGTGAACCAGTTCGGTTCGCTCAGGTTCCATTCGTATCCCATCAGGAGATGATATACCCGTTCGGAGATTCCCGGTGGTCCGAATATGTCAAGTGGGCGGGGCGAGGCGTGATGATGGCGGACCAGGGTGGGAATGCCCATGATATGATCCATATGGGCATGGGTGATGAAAACTGTATCAATTGCTTTTACAACCCGTTTGGCAAGATGGGCGATCTGGCCGCAGTCGAAGAGCAAAGCTCTCTTCATGGGGCGGATTCGCAGAAAGAGTAGCGGGTCATCCAGCAAACCCCCGAAAAAAGCCGGCTCTATGTAACGGAAGGGCAGGCGCCTTTTCGTGTGTGTCATGATCGTTCACCCTGTTTCATGTGAACTCATTTGAACTGAATATTTAAAACGGTCTTGCAGAGAATCATACATCAATAAATTGATTTTGCCAGACAGGGAGCTCAAATCATCGCACAGTAATCCAATCGGGAACTGCGACTCCATTCATTGATATTTCAATCGGTTTACAGCTACAAAGGTATTGCTCACCGGTCGCCATTAATGTTATATATAACAGTTCGTGAACCACAGAGGTCACCCGCCGCTGTGGTTTTTTATATTCAGACTTATGAAGTTTAAGAGCAACAACTTACTAAAAGGAGCACCATAAAAGCATGATTGCAGCAAATAATGTAACACTTTCCTACGGCAAGCGAGTCCTCTTCAAGGACGTAAACATCAAGTTCACACCCGGCAACTGCTATGGACTGATCGGCGCCAACGGCGCTGGCAAATCAACTTTTCTCAAGATCCTGTCGGGGGAGATCGAGGCCGACAAGGGTGAAATCAGCGTCGGGTCCAGGGAAAGGATTGCCGTACTTCGTCAGGATCAGTTCGCATTTGACGAGGAAACCGTTTTCAACACGGTTATCATGGGACACAAACGCTTGTATGACGTTATGACCGAGCGCGAGGCGATCTACTCCAAAGCCGAATTCACCGAAGAAGACGGCGTCCGCTCGGCAGAACTGGAGAGTGACTTTGCCGAAATGAACGGTTACGAGGTCGAATCCGAGGCGGCAGTGCTGCTGAATGGTCTCGGCATACCGGAAGAGTTGCGCGGCAAGCGCATGAAGGAGCTGGAAAGCGGCGACAAAGTGCGGGTGCTTCTGGCCCAGGCGTTGTTCGGCAGCCCGGACGTACTGCTGCTGGATGAGCCTACCAACAATCTGGATCTGAAATCCATCTCCTGGCTGGAAGATTTTCTGTACCGTTTCCCCAATACCGTTATCGTTGTTTCCCACGATCGCCACTTCCTGAACCAGGTCTGTACCCACACGGCCGACATCGATTTCGGCCGGATTCAGATCTATGTCGGTAACTACGATTTCTGGTATCACGCAGCCCAGCTCAATCTGAAGCAGAAGCAGAACGAAAATCGCAAGGTTTCCGAAAAAGCCGACGAGTTGAAAGCCTTTATCCAGCGTTTCAGCTCCAATGCATCCAAGGCCAAGCAGGCCACCTCGCGCAAAAAGCTGCTGGACAAGCTCACACTGGAGGATATGCCGGTTTCTTCGCGCAAATATCCGCACGTCGTTTTCAAACCGGAGCGCCCCTGCGGCGATATCATCCTGGAAATTCAGGGCCTTTCCAAAGTAGTTGATGGCATTCAGGTTCTGGACAACCTGGACCTGATCGTGCGCAAGGGTGACAAGATCGCCTTTGTCGGCAGCAACTCGCTGGCCCGCACGACTCTTTTTCAGATTCTGGCAGGTGAGATGGAGCCGGACAGCGGCAGTTTCCGCTGGGGGATAACCATCACCAGCGCCTATTTCCCGAAGGAGAACAGTTCCTACTTTGAAAACGATATGACCCTGATCGAGTGGCTTGGCCAGTATTCGCCCCCCACCGAGGGGGAAACCTTTGCCCGCGGTTTCCTTGGCCGCATGCTTTTCTCCGGCGAAGAGGCGATGAAGAAAACCAGCGTCCTTTCCGGCGGCGAGCGGGTACGCTGCATGCTGTCCCGCATGATGCTGACCGGCGCCAACGTTCTGATCCTGGACGAGCCTACCAACCATCTGGACCTGGAATCCATAACCGCACTGAATGACGGCATGATCGCCTACACGGAAGTCATCCTGTTCGCTTCGCACGACCATGAATTCGTTTCCACGGTAGCCAACCGTATCATCGAAATCACTCCCGGCGGAGTCATTGACCGCGTGATGGGCTTCGAGGAATATCTGGAGGATGCGGACGTGTCGCGGGAGCGGGATGAATATTATCATGGTCATGCCGAGTTGACGCTATAGTTGCTATCGATTTTACATCTTGACCGGAGACGGAATGGTTTCTACTTCAGCTCTTACAATTCGTTGGCTGCAGCCGGAACTGCAGGAAGAGCGCTGGGAGTATTTCAATCATCCAGCCAAGCAGGAATGGTATCGGCAACATGGTGTCACATGGGAACAGATCGAGTCCTGTTTTCAATCAGGCAGGCTGTCCCCATATCCCCGTTCCGCGTATATGGATGAAGTTCCGGTTGCTCTTTCGTTTCACAGCTATCCCGAATATCAAACTTATCTTGCTAAAGCCAAGCGTGGTTACAGAAGAAACTATTCCAAAATGGAAGATGCTTTACAATGCGATGGCAGTTTGCACATGAAGGCCCCCATCATTCTTGTAAAAGCCGGTGAAGGGCTGCTTTTTTCAGGTTATCGGAGACTCTGCCTGGCCTGGAACTACGGAATGATTCCTTACGTTTGGAGTGTCAAACTGGACAATACCCCGGAGAGGTTACAAACTGCATGAAAATCTGGATCGATGCAGATGCAAGTCCACGAGCTGTAAAGGAAATTGTGTTTCGCGCCGCTGAGCGGCTGCAGGTAGAGGTTTGCCTCGTGGCCAACAAGCCGTTGGCAAAGCACCATTCGCAGTTTGTCACATCACTGGTGGTATCGCAGGGTCCGGATGTGGCCGATGATTACATCGCAGAACACGCTTCACCGCTGGACCTTGTAATAACGGCCGATATTCCGCTTGCGGCCAGGATTGTGGAAAAGGGCGGGGTGGCACTGGATCCGCGCGGTGATTTGTACACCGAAGACAATGTGGGAGAACGTCTTTCCGTGCGCGATCTGATGCAGGAACTTCGTGCGGAAGGTTTTGCGGGAGGAGGACCGGCCCAGTTCGGACAGGTCGACCGCCAGCGTTTTGCGTCATCTTTTGATCGCACAGTGACCCGTCTTCTCAAAAAATAATACAGCAGGGAGTTTTAAATGGTTCATCTGTCCAATATCACCAGGCAGCACGGCTCTCAGATTCTGTTCCGTGATGCAAGTTTTCAGATTTTACCGGGCACTCACACCGGCCTGGTGGGCCCTAACGGTGCCGGAAAGTCTACAATTTTCAGAATCATCACCGGCCAGGAAGAGGTTGATGCTGGAGAACTGATTGTTCCGAAAAAGACCACCATCGGCTATTTCTCACAGGATGTGGGGGATATGTCCGGTCGCTCGGCACTTGAAGAGGTTATGGCCGCCTGTGAGGCAACTGTCAGGCTCGCTGAGCAGATGAAGCAGATGGAAGCGGCCATGTGTGAGCCGCAATCTGATGATGATATGGCAGCTCTTCTGGAACGCTACGGAACTGCTGTGGAAGAATTCGAACATATGGAAGGCTATGATCTTGATACACGCGCTCAGGCGGTTCTGACCGGACTCGGAATCGGTCCTGATCGCTATGACCATCCGGTTGAGTCTTTCAGCGGCGGCTGGAAAATGCGTATCGCCCTGGCCGGCATTCTGACACTCAAGCCTGATGTGCTGCTGCTGGACGAACCAACCAACCACCTGGACGTGGAGTCGATAATCTGGCTGGAGGAGTGGCTGTCCACCGAATTTAACGGCGCATTGCTGATGACCAGCCATGACCGTGATTTTATGAACCGGGTTGTCACGCGCGTTATCGAGGTTGCCAATAAAACGGTTACCACCTACGGCGGCAACTATGATTTTTATGAGCGGGAAAGGGATATCCGCTTTGAGCAGCTGATAGCCTCCCACAAACGCCAGCAGGACATGCTGGCCAAGGAAGAAGAGTTTATCGCCCGCTTTGCCGCCCGTGCTTCCCACGCGGCCCAGGTGCAGTCCAGGGTCAAGAAGATTGAAAAAATCGAACGGATCGAAATTCCGGCCGAAGAGCGGACCGTACGGTTCAGCTTTGCCGATCCGCCCCGTAGCGGAGATGACGTGGCGGCTTTTGCCGATCTCGGCAAAATCTGGATGACTCCCGATGGTCAGGAAAAACAGGTTTTCAGCGGCGTCACCGGTATGGTTCGGAGGCTGAACAAGATTGCCGTGGTCGGTGTCAACGGCGCCGGTAAATCAACTTTTCTGAAAATACTGGCCGGACAGACCGAGGAAACCAGCGGGAGTATGACTATCGGCGCCAACGTGGAGATCGGATATTTCAGCCAGCATGCCATGGAACTGCTCAATCCCCAAATGACTGTTTTTGAAACTTTGCAGGAAGTCATGCCGATGGCTAATATTGGAGTGATCCGCAATCTTTTGGGTGCCTTTCTGTTTTCCGGTGATACAGTGGATAAGCGGATTGAGAATCTTTCGGGTGGAGAAAAAAGCAGGGTTGTTCTGGCAACCATCCTTTGCAAGCCGGTCAATTTTCTGATTCTGGACGAACCTACCAACCACCTTGATATCCGCTCACGCGAAATTCTGCTTGAAACCCTTCAGAGCTTCGCAGGAACAATCGTGCTGGTCAGCCATGACCGCCATTTTCTGCGATTGCTGGTCGATCGCGTCTTTGAGGTTGATCATGGTGAGATGCGGGTGTATGAAGGAACTTACGATTACTACCTCTCTAAAAGTCATCACACGGCAGGGTAGGGCAGGACTTATCACATTTTAAGAGGGGAATTATCATGGCCAAACCGAATTATTCGTTTGAGAAACGCAAGAAGGAACTGGAACGCACCAAAAAGAAAGATGAAAAAAAACAGCGTAAACTCGAGCGGAGCGATGATGAGGTGGAATCCGCCGAAAGTGACGGCGAGACAGAAGCAGCAGCTGAAGCACCTGAAACCAAGTAAAGGAGCTGCCTGATATGGGTGACACCACAAAAATTGTTGTTCTGGACGGCTACACGATTAATCCCGGCGATAATCCTTGGAATCAGCTGGAAGAACTGGGTGACTGTACTGTTTACGACCGCACTCCTCCGGAATTGAAGCTGGAGCGAGCCATTGATGCTGATGTGATCCTGCTCAGCAAGGTCAAGCTGGATGCGGCCGCACTGCAGTCGCTGCCGAAACTGAAGTATATCTCGATGCTTGCCACCGGATACAATAATGTAGACGTGGAAGCTGCCGGTCGTCTTGGCATTCCGGTTTCCAATGTTCCGGCCTATTCGACCGAATCTGTTGTGCAGACGACCTTTGCCCTTCTGCTGGAGCTGACCATGCACGCGGGACTTCATGATGCCGCGGTAAAAGCCGGAGAATGGGTCAGCAGCCCGGACCATTCCTTCTGGAAAACACCACTGATTGAACTGGATGGATTAACCATCGGTATCGTCGGCTACGGAACTATCGGTCAGGCCGTGGCCCGTGTGGCAAGAGCTTTCGGGATGAAGGTGGTGGCCCATGCTCCACGCATTCCTCAACTGTCGGCCGGCGATGCGGTACGTTTTCTGCCGCTGGAAGAACTGTTTGCAGTGTCGGACGTAATCAGCCTCAACTGCCCGCAAACTCATGAAAACAGCGGATTTGTAAATTATACTTTGCTTAACCTTATGAAACCGGGCGCCTATCTGCTCAATCTTGCCAGAGGTGGACTGGTTAACGAAGATGACCTGGCACAGTCACTTCGCTCCGGCCGGATTGCCGGGGCCGGTCTGGACGTGGTTGCCCATGAGCCGATGCTGGCCGACAATCCGCTTTTGACCGCACCAAATTGCGTATTTACACCGCACATTGCCTGGGCTTCACTGGCGGCCAGACGACGCCTGATGAATATCGTTGCCTCAAATCTGGCAGCATTTAAGGCCGGAACTCCAATCAATGTAGTTAATGGCCGGTTTCTTGTTGCGAAAGTCTGATAACGCTTCAGAAGGACTTTGATTATGGATGACCAACGTCGGTACAAGTACCCTATTCTGATTGTCGACGATAACCGTCTGCAGCGGAGCGTTCTTGAAGCAAACCTGAAAACTGCCGGTTACGAAGTTGTATCGGCAGAAAACGGTAAAGAGGCTCTGGAAATATTCAGGACAGGGCACTTTCCGATTGTTATGACCGACTGGATCATGCCGGAAATGAGCGGGTTGGATCTGTGTCGTGCTATTCGCGATCAAGAATCCGGTCGTTATACCTACATCATCATTCTGACCTCGCTGGATTCAAAAAATGATATTATAGCCGGACTTGATGCCGGAGCCGATGAATATCTGATCAAGCCGGCCCATCAGGCAGAGTTGACTGCCCGCTTGAAAACTGCCCGCCGCATTCTCGACCTGGAAAACGCCAGAAACAAATATATCGAAGAGATTAAGAGTCTCTCGCTGATAGACCCTCCCACCGGAGTTTTTAACCGATTTTATCTTGATGAACACATTTCTCAGGAGATCAAGCGAGCCTACCGATATGAACGTTCATTGGCACTTATTCTGGTCGGGTTGAATCGGTTCAGCGAGATTGTAGCCGAATTCGGACACTTCTCGGGAGATGTTCTGCTGAAACGGGCAGCAGAGTGTCTGAACGAATCGGTACGCAAGGATGTCGACTGGATTGCCCGATATGGAGAAGATTCTTTCATGGTGGTTCTGCCGGAAACCGATACAGCCGGTGCCATGATTGTCGCCAAACGTCTGCGGCTGAGAATTGCGGCGATGGTGGTCAGCATGTACGACAAGGAATTGCGGATAACGGCCGGTTTCGGGGTGGCAGGCTTTACTGCCACCCAGCAAAAGCAGGGTTTTACTACGGAAATATTCCTGGACAAGGTTGATAACTGTCTATGCCAGGCGAGGGAAGATGGCGGGGAGACGATCAAGGGTGTGCAGATAGGCTGAACCGGCTCACAAAACTTCCGCACTTTCAAAGAAAAAGGCTTTACAGGGAAACCCGTAAAGCCTTTGTTTATACCCTGGTAGCGGAGGCCGGACTCGAACCGGCATGATCTTGCGATCGGCAGATTTTGAGTCTGCTGTGTCTACCATTTCACCACTCCGCCAGCGCCGGTAAATATAGTTCAGACATGGCAGCACGTCAAGATTAAATGCGGTCTGGCATAAAAAAAGATTGACATATGGATAAGAATTAATACATTAAGTATACAAAAACATTAAGGGGGGACAAATGTTTAAAAACAGTTTATTGGGAAAAGTTGCAGCTGTTGTTGGTCTGGTGGCTGCAGCAGCAGGTTTGGCTATTGCTTCGTCACATGGCGTTGCAGGGATTACTCCTGATGAGGCTCTGCAAAATCTGATGGACGGCAACAAACGCTATATTGAGAACCAGATGACCGGTTCCAAGTTGTGTGATGTGACGACCCGTTCAGGTCTGGCCAAATCTCAGAAACCTTATGCAATTATCCTTACCTGTTCCGATTCACGCGTCCCCCCGGAAATCGTTTTTGACAAGGGGCTCGGAGAGATATTTGTCGTCCGTGTAGCCGGGAATATTCCTGATCCTGTCGTTCTGGGAAGTATCGAGTACGCTGCTGAACATCTCGGATCACCACTGGTGATGGTTTTGGGACATGAGCGTTGCGGCGCCGTTTCGGCTACGGTTGGAGTAAAAGGAAAGAGTACCGGCAGCGCAAACATCGATGCGATTGTAAAAACCATCGCCCCGAACGTTAAAAATGCCGCCAAGGATTGCGAGGCTTGCAAGGGTGAGACTAAATGCGCTGACACTAAAAAAGACGCCTTTGTCGAATGCGTTGTTGATGCCAATGCCAAAACAGTAGCGGCCAACCTGACGAAAAAGTCCAAGATACTCAAACACATGGTTGAAGAGAAAAAAATCAAAATCGTAGCGGCTAAATATGACCTGGACGATGGCCTGGTTACGATCTTCAAATAATGTAACTTCTATGATTGCCTAATAATTTCGGATTGGAAGACAGTCGGCTTATTTATCCACACCGACTGTTTATTTTGGAAAATCAAACTTGACCTGCAGCATAATTAGATGCTATTGTGCCGTCACTTGGATATATCTCCTTTTAATTTAGCCCGAGAGGCTAGCAAAGGCGACATGATGAAAAAAACAGAACCTAATAACGAAAGAGTCTTGCCGCGTTAACGTGGAGAGGCTCTTTTTTTTGTGTCCGTAAAAGGAGGTTAACGTGGTTGCTGAAAAAACGGTGTTAATGGATGCATCAGGAGTGAAAAGGGCGCTGACACGCATCGCCCATGAAATTCTGGAACGCAACAAGGGGGTTACTGATGTCGTACTGATCGGCATCCGCTCCGGCGGTGTTTTTCTGGCTGACGGAATTGCACAGCAGATCGCCATAATTGAAGGATATGCCGTGCCGGTCGGCGCTGTTGATATAACTCTTTATCGCGACGATATCAGTGGGCAGTTGCCACATCAACCGGTTGGAAAAACCGATATTCCTTTCTCTCTTGAGGGTAAAAAAGTAGTTCTGGTTGATGATGTTCTGTTTACCGGTCGCACCATCCGCGCCGCAATGGATGCGCTGATGGACTATGGTCGTCCCCAATGCATCCAATTGGCCGTTCTGATTGATCGGGGTCACCGAGAATTGCCGATACGGGCGGATTATGTTGGACGAAATGTGCCGACCAGTCTGAAAGAAAATGTGCAGGTAGTATTCGAAAGCAATAACCAGCCAATAGAAGTTGTACTTGAAAAATAGGGGAGGGTGAAAAGCATGGCCGAGTTCAAGCATAAGCACATCATTGCCTTGCGGGATTTGTCGAAAGCGGATATCGAATTACTGATTTCCACGGCCGAGAGCATGCGCGAGGTCAACAGTCGCGAGATCAAGAAAGTTCCAACGTTGCGCGGCAAGACCATTATCAACCTGTTTTACGAGTCATCCACACGTACCAGGACATCGTTCGAGATAGCCGGAAAGCGGCTTTCGGCGGATACCGTAAATATTGCCCCTTCCAACAGTTCTGCTACAAAGGGTGAAACCCTGGCTGACACGGCGCTGAATCTGCTGGCAATGAAACCGGACATTATCGTCATGCGCCATGCGGTTTCCGGCTCACACTATTTCCTGGCGGAAAAGGTCAACTGTTCCATCATCAACGCCGGCGACGGCGCCCACGAGCATCCTTCACAGGGACTTCTGGACATGTTGACGATGAAAGACCGTTTCGGCCGGCTGGACGGACTCAAGGTTGCAATTGTCGGCGACATCACCCATAGCCGGGTGGCCCGCTCCAACATTCAGGGTCTGACCAAGCTCGATTCATCGATTTACCTGGCCGGTCCTCCGACCATGATGCCGCCGGGAGTGGAAAAACTGGGCAATGTTACCGTCTGCGCGAATATGAAAGAAGCTATCCAGGATGCCGATGTGGTCATGATGCTGCGCATCCAGCAGGAGCGTCAAGGCAAGACCCTGATGCCGAACACCCGCGAGTATTCCCGGTACTTCGGCCTCAATCCTGAAAACATCAAGCTGGCCAAACCGAATGCCATGGTGATGCATCCAGGACCGATCAACCGCGGTGTGGAAATGTCTTCCTATGTGGTTGATGGTGATCAGTCCTGGATTCTGAAACAGGTCGAAAACGGCGTGGCAGTCAGAATGTCGATGCTGTATCATGTGTGCGGCGGCGAGTTGGAATAGAAACTAACTATATCTATCTATTGAGGTGACCATATGAATCTGCTGATCAAAGGCGGCCGGGTGATAGATCCGAGCCAGAATATTGATGATACTCTGGACGTGCTGGTTGAGAACGGGCTGATTAAGGAAATCGGCAAGAACCTGACAGCCCATGCTGATGTAAAAAGTATTGATGCCTCCGGCAAGTATGTCATGCCGGGACTGATCGACATGCATGTCCATCTCCGCGACCCCGGCCTGGAATACAAGGAGGACATTGTTTCCGGCACCAGGGCTGCTGTTGCAGGCGGCTTTACATCGGTCTGCTGCATGCCGAATACCAAGCCGGTCATTGATAACAAGGCGATAGCCAGCTATATCATCAACAAGGCCAAAACCGATGGATTCTGCAATGTTTTTCCGGTCGGTTCCATCACCTACGGCTTGAGCGGCGATCGGATGTCCGAAATGGGCGAACTGAAGGAATCCGGCTGTGTAGCAGTGTCGGATGATGGCAGACCGGTGACCAGCCCGGAGCTGATGCGTCGTTCACTTCAATATGCTTCCGGAATCGGGATCATGGTTATCTCTCATGCCGAAGAGCTGGAACTGGTGGGGGAGGGTGTCATGAACGAAGGCTTCACCTCCACCGAGCTCGGCCTGAAAGGAATTCCCTGCGTGGCTGAGGATATCGCCACAGCCCGCGATATCATGCTGGCCGAGTATACCGGCGCACCGATTCATATTGCCCATGTATCCACCAAAGGTTCGGTCAGAATCATTCGTGAAGCCAAATCCCGTGGTGTCAGAGTTACCTGTGAAACCGCTCCGCACTATTTTTCTCTGACCGACGACGCGGTGCGCGGGTACAACACCAATGCCAAAATGAACCCTCCGCTGCGTGAGGCCGAGGATGTGGCAGCAATCAAGCAGGGGTTGAAGGATGGTACGATTGACTGTATCGCCACCGATCATGCTCCTCATCACCTTGACGAGAAAGATGTTGAGTTCAACGTGGCGATGAACGGCATAATAGGATTGGAAACGTCCCTGCCGCTGTCGCTGAAGCTGGTCGAAGAAGGGGCATTGAGCCTTAATCAACTGGTTGAAAAAATGTCATCTAACCCATCGAATATTCTCGATCTTAAACGCGGATCACTCAAAATTGGCGTCGCGGCCGATATCACCGTAATTGATCCATCCTTTGAATGGGTTGTTGAAGCGGATAAGCTAGCCAGTAAATCAAAAAATTCACCCTGGCTCGGCCAGAATATGAAGGGGGCAGCCGTTGCAACTGTCGTTGCCGGTAGCCTGAAATACGAACGATAATTAAGAAGTCTGGAGCTATTAATTTATGAAAGCAATTCTTGCGCTCGCCGATGGGCGTATCTTTGAAGGAAAATCATTTGGCGCATCCGGTGAAGTTACCGGCGAAGTCGTTTTCAACACTGCCATGTCCGGCTACCAGGAGGTTTTGACCGACCCGTCCTACAAAGGGCAGATGGTAACGATGACCTACACCCAGATCGGCAATACCGGCATCAATCCCGAGGACATAGAGAGCCGCAGCCTTTTCCTGTCCGGTTTTATCGTCAAGGAGTACCAGGACTGCTATTCCAACTGGCGTGCCACCATGAGTCTTGACTCATATCTCAAGGAAAACGGCGTCGTCGGGATTCAAGGCCTGGACACCCGTGCGCTTACTCGCCATCTGCGAGATAAGGGCGTACAGAACGGTATTATTTCGACTACAGACATGAACCACGATAGTTTGGTTGCCAAGGCGCGGGCTATCCCCAGCATGTCAGGACTGGATCTCGCTTCCGGAGTAAGCTGCGACAAGCCGTATCACTGGACCGAGGGAACATGGGATCTGGAAAACGGTTACCCACAGGTGGATGTATCGACCCTCAAATACAAGGTAGTTGCCTACGACTTTGGTATTAAATATAACATCTTGCGCTGTCTGGTTGATGCAGGCTGTGATGTTACCGTTGTGCCGTCCAATTTCCCTGCAGCTGATGTACTGGCCATGAATCCGGATGGAATTTTTCTTTCCAATGGTCCTGGAGACCCGGAACCGTTGACTGCCGTGCAGGATGAAATTAGGAAATTTGTCGGCAAGAAGCCTATTTTTGGAATCTGTCTGGGCCATCAATTGTTGGGTCTGGCCCTGGGTGGCAAGACCATGAAGCTACCTTTCGGCAACCATGGCTCCAATCTGCCGGTAATGGATATGGTTACCCGCAAGGTCGAAATCACCTCACAGAATCATGGTTTTGCGGTGGATCTGAATTCTCTGGGGGACGCTGCCTGTCTGGGGCACGAGAATCTCAATGATCAGACCGTTGAAGGTATCCGGCATTGCGATCTGCCGATCTTTTCGGTTCAGCATCATCCAGAGGCTTCACCCGGTCCCCATGATTCACAATATCTGTTCGGACGGTTTGTTGAGATGATGGAAAAATATAAGCAGCAGTAGAATTAAATCTTTATGAATTACCTTGCTCTTTATCAATCGGGTGAACTTCTGCAGCGAGTCCGGGAGGCATATCGCCGACTGGCTGTGTGTGATCTTTGCCCCCATGATTGCGGTGTAAACCGCATCAAAGGAGAACGGGGAATCTGCGGAGTCGGGTTAAAGCCGAAGATAGCTTCTGCCAATGTGCATACAGGCGAGGAACCACCCATATCCGGAACTCGCGGTTCCGGCACAATCTTCTTCTCCGGCTGTTCTCTTAAATGCCGTTTTTGTCAGAATTTTCTTTTCAGTCAAATGGGTAACGGCGAAGAAATATCTACAGTTCAGCTTGCATCGAGGATGCTGCGATTGCAGCGTCAACGGGTTCACAATATCAATCTTGTCACACCAACCCATTTTCTGCCTCAAATCCTGGCAGCACTCTGGCTTGTAATCCCAAAAGGGTTCCGTCTTCCGATAGTCTGGAACTCCAGTGGCTACGAAAAAGTCGATGTTCTGCAGTTATTGGATCGGATAGTGAGTGTCTACCTGCCGGACATGAAGTATGCCGATGATGAGACTGCAGAATGGCTTTCATCGGCTCCCGGCTACAAAAAAACTAACCGCGTGTCTGTCTCGGAAATGTTTCGTCAGGTAGGTCACCTGAAGCTTGACGAAGATGGTTTGGTAGTCAAGGGGTTGATAATAAGACACCTTGTCTTGCCTGAAGACCATGCACAAACATGGAAAACCTTGCGCTGGATCAGGGAGAACCTGGGGGCGGAAACCCATATATCGCTGATGAGACAGTATTTTCCGGTACACAAGGCGCTGAAGACAAAAGGCATTGATCGTAAGATCAGCGACGAAGAGTATGACGAAGCGGCTCAATGGCTTGAAAAATACGGCCTTGATAACGGCTGGATTCAGGAATAGATGAGAGCGGGGGGATGTACCCGATTGTAATTAAACAACTTTTTGCTTATATGGTTTGTGCCAGCGGTTTTTAATAGTTATATAATAACACGAAGGAGTATTGTGTAAATGCCTAAAAGAACTGATATTAAAAAAATACTTATTATTGGAGCCGGTCCGATTGTCATCGGCCAGGCCTGTGAATTCGACTATTCCGGTACACAGGCCTGCAAGGCTTTGAAAGAGGAAGGATTTGAGGTGGTCTTGCTGAACAGCAATCCGGCCACCATCATGACCGATCCTGATTTTGCTGACCGCACCTACATCGAACCGGTTACGCCTGAGATTTTGGCCAAGATCATTGAAAAGGAACGCCCTGATGCAGTATTGCCGACACTTGGTGGTCAAACTGCACTGAACACGGCCGTGGCCGTGGCCGAGATGGGCATTCTGGAAAAATTCGGTGTCGAACTGATCGGTGCGAAGCTGCCGGCAATCAAGAAGGCCGAGGACCGGACTTTGTTCAAGCAGGCCATGGAAAAAATCGGTCTTGCAATTCCCTGTTCCGGTTTGGCACACAATTACACTGAAGCGATGGAAGTTATCAAGACAATCGGATTCCCGGCTATTATCCGTCCCTCATTTACCCTGGGCGGCACCGGCGGCGGAATTGCCTACAATATGCAGGAATATGAAAAGATGGCGATTGGCGGCATCGACGCTTCTCCTACTGATGAAATACTCATCGAAGAATCGGTGATCGGCTGGAAGGAATATGAGCTTGAAGTGATGCGCGACACCGCCGATAATGTTGTCATTATCTGCTCCATAGAAAACTTCGACCCTATGGGTGTTCATACCGGAGACTCGATCACGGTAGCTCCTGCCCAGACTCTGACGGACAAGGAATATCAGATTCTGAGGGATGCCTCACTCAAGATCATTCGAGAAATCGGCGTGGATACCGGCGGTTCCAATATCCAGTTCGGCATAAATCCCAAAGACGGCCGGCTGGTGGTTATTGAGA
Organism: uncultured Geobacter sp.; assembly: GCA_964420435.1. GTDB lineage: Bacteria > Desulfobacterota > Desulfuromonadia > Geobacterales > Pseudopelobacteraceae > JACRCG01. The sequence goes on along the minus strand of CAYQTC010000006.1, from coordinate 132,378 downwards.
TGAATCCGCGTGTATCTCGCTCCTCGGCACTGGCTTCCAAAGCGACCGGATTCCCGATCGCCAAGATTGCCGCCAAACTCGCCGTAGGCTATACCCTGGACGAGATTACCAACGATATTACCCGTGAAACCCCAGCCTGTTTTGAACCGAGTATTGACTATGTGGTCACAAAAATACCACGTTTCACTTTCGAGAAATTCCCGGCTGCCGATGCTACTTTGACGACCCAGATGAAGTCGGTAGGTGAAGTCATGTCCATAGGGCGCACTTTCAAGGAATCGTTTCAGAAAGCCATCCGTTCGCTGGAGATTGGAGTCAGCGGTTTTGATTCGAAGCTGTTTGATCTCGGCAGCGAGACCCGTCGTGCTCTGACCGGTAAGGAGCAGCAACTGCTGCTTGAAAAACTGCGTGTGCCTAACTGCGATAGGCTTTGGTACGTGGGTGATGCATTGCGCAGCGGCATGACCGTCAATGAAATTAACAAACACACGGCCATTGACCCTTGGTTTCTAAATAATATCCGTCAGATTATTGAAATGGAGGAGCAGCTCAAGAAGGTTGATTTTGGGGATAATCAAAATCTTAAACAAATTATTCGCGATGCCAAACAGTATGGTTTTGCGGACAAGTTTTTGGCAAAGCTGTGGAAAAAAACTGAAGATGAGGTGCGTGAGTTGCGCTGGTCTCACGGCGTCCGTCCGGTTTATAAACGTGTCGATACCTGTGCGGCCGAGTTTGTAGCTTATACCCCCTATATGTATTCAACATATGAAGATGAGTGTGAAGCCGAACCGACAGACCGCAAGAAAATCATGATCCTTGGGGGCGGACCAAACCGGATCGGCCAGGGGATAGAGTTCGATTATTGCTGTGTTCACGGCGTTTTTGCGCTTGCGGAAGATGGTTACGAAACAATTATGGTCAACTGCAACCCTGAAACAGTTTCAACCGATTACGACACCTCAGATCGGCTTTATTTTGAACCTTTGACGCTCGAGGATGTTCTGGAAATAGTCAATATAGAAAAACCGTTTGGAGTGATTGTCCAGTTTGGTGGTCAAACTCCGCTCAAACTGGCTGTCGCGCTTGAAAAAGCCGGAGTTCCTATCATCGGTACTTCGCCGGATGCCATCGACCGGGCTGAGGACCGTGAGCGTTTTCAGGAAATGCTCCAAAAGCTTGGACTGCGCCAACCGGAGAATGGTACCGCACGTTCATTTGAAGAAGCTGAAAAAGTAGCCGACCGGATCAGTTACCCTGTAGTGGTGCGCCCTTCTTACGTTCTTGGCGGCCGCGCAATGGAGATCGTTTACGATGTGGACAATCTGCGGCGCTATATGCATACCGCTGTACAGGCTTCACCTGAACATCCGATTCTGATCGACAAATTCCTGGATGAGGCGATCGAGATTGATGTTGATGCACTTTGTGACGGCAATGAGGTTATCATCGGCGGAATCATGGAACATATTGAGGAGGCCGGCATCCACTCCGGTGATTCTGCATGTTCTCTGCCTCCTTACTCTGTCAGCCCTGAAATGGTGGCCGAAATCCGTCGTCAGACTGTATTGATGGCGCTGGAGCTTAATGTCAAGGGTCTTATGAACGTTCAGTTCGCTATCAAGAATGGCGATATTTATATCATCGAAGTCAATCCGCGTGCATCGCGTACCTCACCGTTCGTTTCGAAGGCCACCGGTCGCCCGCTGGCCAAGATCGCGGCCCGGGTCATGGCCGGAAAAAGCCTGCGTGATCTGGGCATTCTGGAAGATATCATTCCCAAACATATTTCGGTCAAGGAAGCGGTCTTCCCGTTTGTAAAGTTTCCCGGTGTGGATACGATTCTTGGCCCTGAAATGAAATCCACCGGCGAAGTAATGGGGATTGGCGAAACCTTTGCGGAAGCTTTTGCCAAATCGCAGTTGGGTGCCAATGTGAAACTGCCGCTTTCCGGGAATGTTTTTATCAGCGTGCGGGACGCCGACAAGAAACATGTTGTCAGCGCAGTGGAAAAATTGTATAAGGCTGGATTCGGCATACTGGCAACCGGCGGCACCGCTTCGTTCCTTGAAGAAAAGGGTATTCCGGTTCGACGTGTCAACAAGGTTCTTGAAGGTCGTCCCCATATTGTTGATGCCATCAAGAATGGCGAGGTACAACTGGTGGTCAATACTACTCAGGGTGCCCAGGCTGTGGCAGATTCTTTCTCGATCCGACGAGAGTCATTAATGCATGGACTGGCATATTATACAACCGTTGCTGGAGCAAAAGCCGTGGCAGACGGAATCAGCACCTTGAAAGAGCATGACCTGGGTGTCAAGCCGATTCAAGATTATTTGAATTAGGAATATTATTAACAGGAGCAGCTAAATTAATGTCTCACACGATTCCGTTGACAAAAGAAAGTTATGAATCTCTGCAGGAAGAGTTAAAGAGATTAATCAGGGAAGAACGTCCAAAGGTTATTCAGGACATTGCAGAAGCGCGTGCCCACGGTGACTTGTCTGAAAATGCAGAGTATGATGCGGCAAAGAACCGCCAGGGTTTTATTGAAGGGCGTATTCAGGAGATCAACGGTAAGCTTGCTCGAGCCCATGTCGTAGATCTGGCTGGTCTCAAGCCGGACAAGGTTGTTTTCGGCTGCACGGTTACGGTTTATGATACGGCCACTGAAGAGGAAGTTACCTACAAGATTGTTGGTGAGGACGAAGCTGATATCAAGTTGAGCAAAATATCCTGTACCTCGCCGGTTGGAAAAGCTTTGATCGGTCATAAGCTGGACGATGCTGTAAAGGTTATAGTTCCATCCGGTAAAAAAGAATACGAAATCATCGATATCAAATACGATTAGTAACAAATGCTTTATGCATCTGACCAAGGAGACAGTAATGGAAGACAAAATCACCAAAGATATGACATTTTTTGAAGTAATGCGTAACCATCCGGAATCAGTGCAGGTACTGCAGAAGTATCATCTTGGCTGTGTCGGATGCATGGGTGCTCAGAATGAAAGTCTGGAGCAGGGTGCCAACGCACACGGCATTGACGTTGAAGCGCTTGTCAAGGATTTGAACGCCGCCGCTCAGTAATGTGAAATCGGACCTTCAACACAACCTTAAGCCCTCATTGGTTAGCCCTGTGAGGGTTTTTGTTTGCCGAGGATGAAGATATGAACATAACAGTCGGAAAAGACGGAAGTCTGATTGTGCCGCCGAGTATAGTTTCCTCGATCGGCCTCTTGTCTGGCGATGAAGCAGTCGTAGAAATATCTGACGGCAATACTCTGTTTTTACGACACAGTCCTGCAAAACCAGCAAGTGCGCCAGTTATAAGCAATGGAACATTATCTGATGCAATTAAAAAAAAGAATCTCCAGATTGGAGTCCAGTTTGTAAAAGGCATTGGTCCCAAGTTGGCAGCTCTGCTCGAAAAACGTGAAATACGTACCGTTGAAGATGCTCTTTATCTGTTGCCTCTACGTTATGAAGACCGTCGGGAGTTGATTCCGATTGCACGCCTTCGCTCAGGCCAGACATCTGTGTTTTATGGCAAAGTTCTATCAGCGGATTCTGCTATGACCAAGGGAGGGCGGCGCGTCTTTGAGGTATTAGTCGGAGATGAATCAGGCACGATATCCTGCAAATGGTTCCATGCCAATGCCGTCTGGATGAAGCGTACCTGGAAAGTTGGAAGAAATGGAGTGTTTTGCGGTGAAATTAACCAATTCGGTTCTCAGCGCGAGGTACATCACCCTGATGCCGAGTGGCTGTCCGAAGGTTGTGACCCAAAATCTGTACTGGCTGCAGATCCGGCAAATTTCGGTCGGATTGTTCCGGTTTATCCGCTGACCGAAGGGCTTCATCAAAAGGCTATGCGCCGAATCATGAAGGAGATTCTGGATACATATATCGATAATGTCGAGAGTTTTATCCCGTCAGCGATACTTCCTGCGGATTATCCACCTCTGAAAGCCGCTTTAAGCAAGGTCCACTCTCCTCCTAAAGATTCAGAACTGAATCAACTTAATGAGGGACGTACACTTGCCCACTGTGCTCTGGCTTTTGATGAATTTTTCTATTGGGAACTAGGCTTGGCTCTAAAAAAGCGGGGAGTGGCTTTGGAGGAAGGGATCGCATTCCAAGTGACTCACCGTTACACCAAAGAGCTGGTCAAGTTGCTTCCGTTTGAATTAACCAACGCCCAACGCAGAGTGTTGTCGGAAATCAAGATAGATATGATGGCGCCTCATCCAATGCACCGTCTTGTTCAGGGTGATGTTGGCAGCGGCAAGACCCTGGTGGCACTGATGACCGCACTGGTTGCTGTTGAAAACGGTTACCAGGTAGCGATCATGGCCCCTACCGAGATCCTGGCTGAACAGCATTGGCACACCATTCATCGCTGGTGCTCACAGATGGGTGTTGAAGTAGGCCTTATAACGGCCGGCCTGAAAGGGAAACCCCGAAAGGAATTACTGGAGCGGGTGGCTGACGGCAGGACTCAGATCGTTGTCGGAACGCATTCCGTAATTCAGGAAAAAGTTGAATTTTTACGATTAGGATTGGGTATTATCGATGAACAGCACCGTTTTGGCGTCGTGCAGCGGGGACTACTCAAGAAAAAGGGTGCCAACCCCGACATTCTGGTTATGACAGCCACACCGATTCCGCGCACACTGGCCATGACATTATTCGGAGACCTGTCGCTATCAGTTATTGATGAACTTCCACCGGGAAGAATGCCGGTCGAAACTAAAGTATTTTTTGAGTCACGTCGCAGTCGGGTCTATGATATGATTCGCGAAGAATCAAGGCAGGGTCACCAGACTTTTATAATTTATCCGCTGGTGGAGGAAACCGAGAAGTCTGATCTGAAAGCAGCAAGTCAGATGGCAAAACATCTGAATACGGAAGTGTTTTCATCTCTGCGGGTCGGTTTGCTGCACGGCAGAATGAGCCCGGATGAGAAGGAGTTCGTCATGAACTCTTTCAAGAACCATGAACTGGATATTCTTGTTTCAACCACAGTGATTGAAGTCGGCATAGATATTCCGAATGCAACCCTGATGGTAATTGAACATGCAGAGCGTTTCGGACTTTCTCAGCTGCATCAGTTGCGGGGCAGGGTGGGTCGAGGAAGCGCCAGGTCACGCTGTATCCTGCTGACTCCTGGTAAATTGTCGGAAGATGGAGAAAGACGATTGCGTGTGATGGAATCCACCTCTGATGGATTCCGTATTGCCGAAGCTGATCTGGAAATACGCGGGCCGGGAGATTTCCTCGGGACGCGCCAGGCCGGCATGCCGGATTTTCGGGTGGCCAATATCCTAAAGGATGGCGCTCTGCTGAAGCAGGCCAGTCAGGCAGCTTTCGGATTGATTGAAAAAGATCCTTATCTTTCCGCTGATGGCCATGGTTTAGTGTTGGAAGAGCTTATCCGGAGATGGGGAAAGCGGCTGGAACTGGCAATGATAGGGTAGCCTGATTAATATTGAGGCGGGATTTGTGATGCGGATTTTAACCGGTTCGGAAGTATTCAATAAAAACTTTATCAAGTCAGCTGTAACTATCGGCAATTTCGATGGAGTTCATCGAGGTCATGTCGAACTGTTTAATCGTCTGAAGGAAATCAGTGCAGCTCATGGACTTCCATCAGTAGTAGTAACTTTTGAGCCACATCCTTTGAAGGTGCTGTCACCCAATTCAGCGCCTTCCCTGATTACAACTTTTGATCAGAAGATCGCCCTGATTTCTGATTCAGGGGTTGACTGCCTGGTTGTAGTTCCATTTACCATTGAATTGTCTCAAATGAGTGCTGAGGATTTTGTCCTCAGAATTCTTTGTGAATCGCTGGGAATGCGACATATACTGATCGGTCACGATTATGCTTTCGGACGTGGGCGCGAAGGCAGTTACGAAACATTGGAACTTCTTGGACTTAATCATGGTTTCACTCTTGATGACCTTGAACCGATTGGTCATGGAAATATGATTTACAGCAGCAGCCTGGTCAGAAATCAGTTGTTCTCAGGAGATATGACCGCTGTTTCCGGAATACTGGGGCGATATTACATGATTTCCGGATCAGTAGTGCATGGACGTGAAATCGGACATGCTATCGGTTTCCCCACAGCCAACATTTCAACTATGAATGAATTGATTCCACCGGATGGTGTCTATGCTGTCATGGCCTTGATAAAAGGCCGTCTTGTAAAAGGTGCTTGCAACATTGGCTTGAATCCCACCTTTGAGGGTGGTTCACGTACAATTGAGGTTTTTTTGTTTGATTTTTCAGATCAGATTTATGGGAACGAAATTTCGGTCTATTTTGTACAAAAACTTAGAGACGTTATGAAGTTTCCTGATGCAGCCTCTCTTGTTAAAGCGATCAGCAATGATGTAGATCGCACGAGAACAATTTTGAATGACATCCAGGAAGACCTTATAAAACCAAGAATAATGACAGGCATATTGTGAGCAGAAAACTTGATCTGAAATTCTGGGTTGGCATAGGTGTCAGTATTTTTTTTATGCTGCTGCTTTTTCGTAAGATTGATTTCAGGCAGCTTGCTTCTGCATTGAGCACCGTTGATTACCGTTACATTATTATGGCTGTGGTACTCACATTTATCAGTTATTTCCTGCGTGCTGTCCGTTGGCGTTATCTTTTGATATCCGAAAAAACAGTCCCGATTTCCTCGCTTTATCCGGCTACAATTATAGGCTATATGGCCAACAATCTGCTTCCGGCGCGTCTGGGAGAATTTGTGCGTGCATATGTACTGGCCAAGCGTGAACATCTTGAAACACCGCTGGTGTTTGCATCTCTGGTAATTGATCGCCTTTTTGATGGCTTTACTGTTCTTGTTATGCTGCTGATTACTCTGTTTGCTGTCAGACTGCCGCCGGGCATGGAAGAAGCCGCCACCGCCCTCAAAGCTGGTGGCGCTGCAATGTTCATGTTATATTGCGGTGTACTTGTTTTCCTGTACATGCTTAAACGACAGACTCTGCGTACGCTATCCTTTGTGGGATTGCTGCTGAAACCATTTCCAAAAAGCTTTTCTGAACGTTTGATTCCAATGTTGGGCTCTTTTATAGGAGGAATCAGATTGTCCATGCGCAGTGGTCATATTGCAGCAATCCTGTTGTCTTCTGTTTTAATCTGGACTTTCGCTGTTCTGCCCGTTGATATGACACTTCATTCATTCGGCATAAATCTGCCGATCACTGCTTCAATGTTTATAATGGTGCTGCTGGTTTTTGCTGTTATGGTACCGGCCTCGCCCGGGTTTATAGGGACATACCATTATGCCTGTTTCAAAGGATTATCAGCTTTTGGAATCCCGGAAGCGACTTCCGTCAGCATCGCGTTAATTATTCACGGCACGGCTTTTTTTCCGGTAATAATCGCCGGATTTTATCATCTTTGGAGCAACAAGATTTCTCTTAATGATATTCACAGGGCGGAAAAAATAAGATGAACCTATTCAGAATCAACAGAGGACTGTTTGACCCCTTTCTAGTTCTTTCCTGTACAATCCCGTTTGCCTTGTATATGGCTACGCTGGCTCCGTCCGTCACCTTCTTTGACAGTGGCGAGTTTTTAACTGCAGCTGCATCAATCGGATCGGCACACTCTCCAGGATATCCGCTGTTTTTGATGTATGCCAAGCCGTTTACTTTTCTGCCCCTAGGAAATATTGCTTTTCGTATAAATGTTGCTACTGCGGTTTCCTCTTCGCTTGCCTGTCTGGTTGTATATGTACTGACAACATATCTGCTCAAAAAGGAATCCCTGCTTGAAAACGAGCGGTTCAACAGTTTTGCAGTAAAACTGGCAGGATTGGCAGCGGCATTGACTTTTAGCGTGACTCCACGATTGTGGCTTCAGTCCAATCACGACAAGCCGTACCCATTACTGGCATTTATTACTGCCGTTATTTTTTATCTGCTTTTAAAATGGCGAGACAATTATATTAACGGCAATGACCGGCCATCTTATATTTATGTCTGCACCTTTTTGGCCGGACTGGCCATGGCTGTACATCAGACTGTTGTTCTCCTCCTTCCGGCATGGTTTTTTATGATTATGCTGACAGACTGGAGAATTATAAAAAGACTTAGAGACATTATACTGTCGATTGCTTTTGCGATGATTGGTTTTTCAATTCATCTTTACCTGCCGCTCCGTGCAACACGTAATCCTCTGCTGAACTGGGGGGATTCAAAAACAGTTGATCAGTTCTTGTGGCATTTTCTGCGCAAAGGATATCCCTCCGAACCCCACGGACGCGATGCGGCTCTGTTATGGGCGCAATTGAAAGCGTTTAATGTATCTCGAGAGTTTACCTGGCTGGGTGTCGTCTTGCTGATGCTTGGTCTTTTATATGTATGGAGAAAAAACCGGGCTTTTTTTGCAGCATATCTGACGGCTGTTTTTGTTTTTCTGCTTGTGATAGCTGGCTACTTCAACACATTGCTCGATTTGATCTTCCTGACAGAAGAATTTTTTACACCGCTATATCTTCTTTCCGCAGTTTTGATCGGTCTGGGTTTGTTCTTTTTGCTTGGTTACGCAGTACGTAATGCCAGAATTCCGGAACAGATTGGAACACCGGTATACGGCCTTTGTTTCATGTTGTTTTTTTCGCTTCCGACGTCATTGTGTGCTGTAAACTATTATGAAAATGATCAGCATAACAACTATATTGCTTTTGATTATGCAGCCAACTCTCTTCGATCACTGCCCCAAAACGCGGTAATGTTTACCTGGGGTGACAGTGGTGCTTTTCCACTCTGGTACCTTCAGGGAGTTGAACGTTTGCGTGAAGACGTTGATTTGCCCCATACTCCACATCTTGTTTTTGACTGGTATCTTGATTCGATGCCCAGACTTTTTACCGACAGCAACCTTAGGAAGTTTGACATAGCATCATCAGGTCCGGAAACTGCCTTGCGGATAGCCGTAACAGAAAATCTGGGTGTCAGACCGGTGTATATTGACTTTTCAACCAGATATTCTGTTGAATTCAAAGATTATGTGCCGGTCCAGAAAGGTATCGTTTACCGTATTAGAAAAGTTAATGACCCGGTCGGACTACCTGATGTCTTTATTTGGGATAATTACAGTAATCGCGGCATCTTTGAAAAAATTTCCTTCCTTGATCTGGATACCGGAAAGGCCATCATGATTTATGCCAATAGTTATGTCGAGTCGGGTGAGTTCTTGCTCGGTATTAACCGCATTCAGGATGGATTGATCATGCTGAACAGAGCTGAACAGATATCTCCGGAAATGAAGTTTGCGGCAGACCAGATTCGTATGCGTTTCGGTCTGACAAGGTAACCTTATGTTAAAGTTAAGTGGCACTACACAAGTAGTCGGTATCATCGGCAATCCAGTCAAACATTCATTGTCGCCTGTTATGCAGAATATCGCTTTTGCTGAATGCAACCTTGATTATGTATATGTTCCTTTCAACGTTTTACCCGAAAATCTTGGTATCGCCATATCCGGCTTACGTGCGTTAGGTGTGCGCGGTTTCAATGTTACCATACCTTATAAAACAGCTATAATTCAGTATCTTGACAGATTAGATCAAAGCGCAGAGGATGCAGGCGCAGTTAATACAGTTCTAATCAAAGATGGAATTATGACCGGTTATAATACTGACGGAGACGGTCTGGTATATTCGCTTGCCGATGATCTTGATTTTATTCCAGGTGCCGGAACTGTCGTAGTAATTGGAGCAGGCGGTGCTGCCAGAGGTGCAACAGCTGCCTTATGCCGGTCAAAAGCTCAACGAATCATTGTTGTTAACCGTTCATTTGAAAAAGCCCTGCAACTAAAAAATGAAATGAGCAGTCGATATCCGACTGTTTGCATTGAAGCTGTTCAAAAAAACGGGCTCACAGAAGAACTTCTTATGGACGCTTCTTTGGTAATCAATACAACCTCGGTTGGTATGAACAGTGATAAAATTGATTTTCTTGATCTCTCACTGCTGTCAAAGTCTGCCAAGGTTTACGACATGGTGTATTCTCCAGTAATTACACCATTGATACATGATGCCACCGGAATGGGGCTGATGGTTTCCAATGGCTTGGGAATGCTTGCGGCACAAGGTGAACTTGCTTTTGCAGTCTGGACTGGATTTAAACCGCCTAAAGGCTTGATGAAAAGGGTTTTAGAGGGTATTTGTTGTACCTAACTACATCTTGACATAAGTAGCCAATCCTCCTAGAATGGCGGTTCTAAACGGTTGGCGGAGGATGCATGCAGTCTAACAGGCTGGGAGAAATCCTGGTTAAGAATAATCTGATCAGCCGGGAACAGCTCGGCAAGGCTTTGGAAGAGCAGAAACTTTCAGGCAACCAGCTCCGTCTTGGTACCATCCTGGTCAAACAGAATCTTCTTACAGAAGAAGAGTTGACTTCATTTCTCTCCAGACAGTACGGTGTCCCAAGTGTAAAACTTTCCGATTATGAAATAGATCCCGCCGTCACAAAGATTATTCCTCCTGACGTAGTTCAGAAATATCAGCTGATTCCGGTAAACCGTGCCGGGGCTACACTTATTGTTGCTGTAAGTGATCCTTCAAATCTTTTTGCAATTGAAGATATCAAGTTTATGACAGGTTACAACATTGAAATGGTTGTGGCATCTGAACTGGATATCAAGGCTTCCATAGACAAGTACTATGATCAGTCCGCTTCATTGGCGGATGTCATGAGCGATCTTGATGTCGAGGATATGGAAGTCATAGGCGATGATGAAGAGGTGGATGTAGGTTCACTGGAGCGTGCGACAGAGGATGCACCGGTTGTAAAAATGGTCAACGCAATTTTGCAGGATGCCATCAGAAAGAAAGCCAGTGATATCCATATTGAACCATACGAGAAGGTTTTCAGAGTACGCTATCGCATTGACGGCATTTTGTATGAGGTTATGAAACCACCTCTCAAGCTGAAAAATGCAATTACTTCACGCATAAAGATAATGTCCGAACTTGATATTGCCGAACGCCGTCTGCCACAGGACGGCCGAATCAAAATCAAGCTTGGCGGTGGTAAGGATATGGATTTTCGCGTATCAGTTCTTCCGACCCTTTTCGGTGAAAAAATATGCCTGCGTTTGCTTGACAAGGGCAATCTCCAGACCGACCTGACAAAACTTGGATATGAGCAGGATGCATTAAATTATTTCATGCACGAAATCCACAAACCATTCGGGATGGTCCTGGTAACCGGTCCAACCGGAAGTGGTAAAACGGTTTCGCTTTATTCCGCTCTGGCGGAGCTGAATAAAGTTTCTGAAAACATTTCCACAGCCGAAGATCCGGTAGAATTCAACTTTGCGGGAATTAATCAGGTGCAGATGCACGAGGATATAGGTCTTAATTTTTCCGCAGCACTGAGGTCTTTTCTGCGTCAGGACCCTGATATTATTATGATCGGAGAAATACGCGATTTCGAGACCGCTGAAATAGCCATAAAAGCTGCACTGACAGGCCATATGGTTCTTTCAACTTTGCATACCAACGACGCACCAGCAACTATAAATAGGTTGCTCAATATGGGTATTGAGCCTTTTCTTGTCGCTTCGGCAGTAAACCTGATTACGGCCCAGCGACTGGCACGAAAAGTTTGCGTTGAGTGCAAAGAACCGGAAAATATACCGGTACAGGCATTGATTGACGCAGGAGTATCGCCCGACGAAGCGCCCTCATACGTCTGCATGCGCGGCAAGGGTTGCCCGACCTGCAATAATACCGGCTACAAGGGTCGCGTAGGATTTTATCAGGTCATGCCGATGCGTGAAGAAATCAAGGAACTCATCCTGAATGGTGCTAATACCGCTGAAATCAAACGTGAATCAATGAGAATCGGTATCAAAACAATGCGACAGTCCGGTCTGACAAAACTCAAAGAAGGCATTACATCCTTTGAAGAGGTTTTGCGTGTAACTATTTCTGACGATTAATCTGGAGACCTCCGATTATGCTCAATCTTCATCAGTTATTAAAGATACTGGTTGAATCCAATGGATCAGACCTGCACATAACAACCAACTCCCCGCCGCAAATGCGAGTTGATGGTCACCTTATGCCAATGGATTTCCCACCGATGAACCAGGTGGAAACCAAGCAGCTTTGCTACAGTGTCCTGACAGATGCCCAGAAACATAAATTTGAAGAAGAAAATGAACTTGACCTTTCATTCGGTGTCAAGGGACTTTCACGTTTCAGGGGTAACATGTTTATCCAGCGCGGGGCTGTAGCCGGCGTTTTTCGTGTAATTCCATACAAAATACTGACATTTGAGGAACTTTCCCTTCCACCGATCGTTCCGGAACTTGCTGCAAGACCGCGTGGCCTTATTCTGGTTACAGGTCCAACTGGTAGCGGCAAATCAACAACACTGGCTTCAATTGTAGACTATATCAACATAAATCGCCGTGAACATATTGTAACGATAGAAGATCCGATTGAGTACCTGCACCCTCACAAGGGATGCCTTGTAAATCAGCGTGAGGTAGGAGCTGATACCAAAGGTTTCAAAAACGCTCTCAAGTATGTTCTACGCCAGGACCCGGATGTTGTGCTAGTTGGCGAGCTGCGCGACCTGGAAACAATCGAGGCGGCCTTGACGCTTGCCGAAACCGGTCACCTCTGCCTGGCAACCCTTCATACCAATTCATGTGCCCAGACAATTAACAGGGTTGTTGATGTTTTTCCTCCCTATCAGCAGACTCAAATCCGCGCACAGCTTTCATTCGTTCTTGAGGGTGTAATGTCACAGACACTGATACCGAGAATGGGGACCAAAGGTCGGGCTTTAGCACTTGAGATAATGGTACCTAATGCCGCTATTCGCAATCTGATTCGTGAAGATAAGGTTCATCAAATCTACTCACAAATGCAGGTAGGACAGGAAAAATACGGTATGCAGACCATGAACCAGGCACTTTTTGCTCTGTTTCAAAAGCGTCAGATATCACTTGAAGAGGCATTGGGTCGTTCTCAGGACCCTGAAGAGTTGAAGCAGATGATCAACAATCCTGCGGCAGGCATGCAACGTCGCCCACCGATGCGCTGATTTCTGACCAAGGAGAGTAATAATGCCAAAGTATAACTGGGAAGCACGTACAAGAACCGGCGGTACTCAAAAAGGAGTTATTGAAGCCGGTTCTGTTGAAATAGTAGAAGCACAGCTTAAAAAATATGGTTTCAGCAATATTACTATAAAAGCGGAATCGAGCGGGTTTGCCTTCAAACTGCCGAAATTCGGGGGTGGCGGTAAGATTGACACCAAGGACCTGGTGATTTTTACCAGGCAGTTTGCAACCATGATTGACTCCGGCCTGCCTCTGGTACAATGCCTTGATATTCTTGCCAGTCAGCAGGAGAACAAGGCCTTTCAGCAGATTCTTTTCAAGGTAAAAGAAAGTGTAGAAAGTGGTTCGACCTTTGCTGATGCCCTTGCCAAGCATCCCAAGGCTTTCGATCAACTGTTTGTGAATCTGGTTGCCGCTGGAGAGATAGGCGGTATCCTTGACACAATTTTGAATCGTCTTGCTGCCTATATTGAAAAGGCTATGAAACTCAAGAAGCAGATTAAGGGCGCCATGGTTTATCCGGTGACAATCATGTCGATTGCCGTAGTTGTTGTCGGTGTCATCCTGGTGTTCGTTATTCCGACATTTGCAAAAATGTTTGCTGACTTTGGCGGTGAGTTGCCAATGCCTACAAAGATTGTAATTGCAATTAGTAATTTTCTCTCCAAATATATTATTGTCATTATTGCCGCATTCTATGGAATTGTCTGGCTGATAAAAAAATATTATGCGACTCCCATGGGGCAGAAAACTATCGACCGATGGGCGCTTAAGGCGCCAATTGCTGGACCGCTGATCAGAAAAGTTTCTGTTGCAAAGTTCACCAGAACATTGGGCACTATGGTCAGTTCCGGCGTACCTATTATGGATGGTCTCGAAATAGTTGCAAAAACAGCCGGCAATAAGATTGTCGAAGAAGCCATTTATTCTGTCAGACAAGCAATATCCGAAGGTAAAACAATGGCAGAACCATTGGCAGCCTGCGGAGTATTTCCGCCGATGGTTGTACAGATGATTGCGGTAGGTGAAGCAACCGGTGCGATGGATGCCATGTTAAACAAGATTGCCGATTTCTACGATGACGAGGTTGACGATGCTGTCTCTGCCATGACCTCCATGATGGAGCCTCTGCTGATGGTTTTTCTTGGTACAACAGTTGGTGGTCTTGTTGTTGCCATGTATCTCCCCATATTCAAACTGGCGGGGGCCGTTGGCGGTTAATGATGGGGGCTGAAAGAAGGCTCAGGCTTTTTATTAATGCCAGAATATTAGTTTCATTTCTTTTTCTCGCATCAACTCTGCTTTTAAAATATCAGGATCCCTCTGTTGAATATGAACGCTTTCAGCCTGAAGTAATCAGGCTGATGGCGTTTTCTTTTCTATTCTCAATATGTTCTCTCCTCGCATTGAAACTCGGAAGGTACAATCTATTTCTCACCTATCTCCAGATTATCTGGGATCTGCTGTTTGTAACAGTTTTAATTCTGTTTACGGGCGGCATTCTTAGTCCGTATTCTTTTTTGTATCTGGTCTCAATAATGGTTGCCGGCATGCTACTGGGTCGCAGGGAGGCACTTTATACAGCCTCGCTCTGCGGCATTCTTTATGGTGCCATGCTTGATTTTCAATACTTCGGCTATCTTTCTTTTATAGGTTTAAGTCAACTTGATGCCCAGCAGGCAGGAGCAACTCATTTATTCTATACCATCTTCCTGAATCTCGTTGGTTTTGGTCTGACTGCCTTTATCACCGGAATGCTGTCAGAGCGTGCACGCCAGAGTGAAGAAGCGCTTCAGCGAACATCGATTGACTACGATGAACTGGCGCAACTGAATTCCATGATTGTGGCTCATAATCAAACCGGGTTGCTGACCACAAACATTGCAGGAAAAATTCGCGTATTTAATCCTTATGCCGAGGCAATGACAGGTCTCAGGCAGTCTGATGTATATGACAGGAGCATTGAACAAGTGTTCCCGCAATTGTCAGGGTTGTTGAAGCTGCCTTCAGACTCCATCAGCAGGGAGTTTGAATATACAACAGCTGAAGGACGACATATGATTTTGGGGTTCCGTGCAGCATCGTTTAATGACAGTAAAGGAGAGCATGCCGGTTTTATAGTGAATTTCAGGGACATAACCACTATCCGCCAAATGGAGCTTGCCTTAAAAAAAGCAGACCGTCTTGCTGCACTGGGTGAACTTTCAGCGCGTATGGCTCATGAGATTCGCAATCCTTTGGCAGCTTTGTGTGGTTCAGTGCAGCTGCTCTCGGATCATGGCGGAATATCTGAATATGACCGACGCCTATTGACAATTGTCAACCGGGAGGCTGAAAGGCTTGATTCCCTTATAACGGAATTTCTTGCATATGCCCGTCCTAATCAACCAAACCTGGAAAGAGTCGCATTACATGAACTAATTGAAGACACCTGTTTATTCCTGGTCGCTGATCCGCGCGTTGAATCTGTCAAAATATACAATCTTATCCCTTTCGGTACAGAGATCATGGCTGACTCAAATCAGCTTCGTCAGGTTTTTATAAATCTGATTCACAATGCAGCCGATGCCATGCCTGAAGGCGGTTCTATAAAGATAGATTCGACTCTGCAGATTAGCAGTAAAGATAGGAACACAAACCTTCCTTGTTTACAAATATCAGTTACAGACAGCGGTGTCGGGATAGCTGAAGAAGCTGCAAAGCACTTGTTTGAGCCATTCTGGACAACCAAGAGTCATGGAACCGGACTTGGTTTAGCCATATGTTATCGAATTGTTGAGGCTCATGGCGGTAGCTTGACTGTAGAGACACCAGCTGATGGAGGCTGCCGTTTTGTAATTTCGCTACCGGCAGGGTAGTTATGAAAATTCCATTTGCATACAGTTTTCGCAATCTTTTAACCCGCAGATTAACTACTTTTCTAACTGCTTCCGGAATGGCACTGGTCGTTTTTGTTTATGCATCAATCAACATGCTTTCTGCCGGGTTGGAAAAAACGCTGATTGAAACCGGTTCAGATGATAATGTCATCATAACCCGCAAATCATCAAACTCCGAAGTACAGAGCGGTATAGAAAGATCACAGGTCGCAATTATCGAGAGCCTGCCTGACATTGCCACCGGTGTTAATGGTGAACCTCTTTTTGCAAAAGAATTGGTCGTGTTGATCAGTCTTCCTAAAAGGGGCAGCAATAAGCCCGCCAATGTAGTTATTCGGGGTGTTAACGCTTCGTCTTTAAGGTTGCGAACCCAGATCAGAATTGTCGAAGGTCGCATGCCGCATCCTGGATCATCGGAGATTATTGCAGGCAATAGCATTGCCAAAAGGTTTAAAGGAGGTGGAATTGGTGAAACACTCCGTTTCGGGATGCGGGACTGGATCGTTGTCGGCGTTTTTGATGCAGGCGCTACCGGATTCAGTTCTGAAATCTGGGGAGATGCTATCCAGTTGATGCAGGCTTTTCGAAGACCTGTCTACTCATCACTTACTTTCAGGCTACGCGACAGCAGAGAATTTGATTCTATAAAAACAAAACTGGATTCAGATCCTCGCCTGACTGTTGATGTGCGCCGGGAGACGCGCTACTACAGAGATCAATCGGAAGCTATGGCGAAATTCCTGCGTATTCTTGGTATGTCTTTAACTATTATATTTTCCGTCGGTGCTGTTATTGGAGCAATGATTACCATGTACGCGTCAGTTTCTAACAGAGTATCGGAGATTGGAACGTTGCGGGCTCTAGGATTTCAGAGTTTCAGCATAATGACGTCTTTTCTGGCTGAAGCATTGCTGCTTGGTCTTGCAGGAGGAGGAGTCGGACTTGCACTTGCATCATTCATGCAATTGATTACCATCTCAACCATGAACTGGCAAACCTTTTCCGAATTGGCCTTTTCATTTAGATTAACAATAGATATTATATTTAAATCATTGATATTTTCACTGTTAATGGGCTTTGTCGGCGGAGTAATTCCAGCAATCAGAGCCAGTAGAATGAAGATCGTTGATGCATTGCGTGATCATTGATTTTAATCCGGGTATTCACTCTCTATATGGCAGTTTAACAGCAAGAGATGTCTTGCTAACTGAGTTCATCTTCCTGATCGACATTAAATCTGAAGTCCAATGAATCATACTCCCTGTTGAGAGCAACCGTTTTCGGCATCTGTCTCGATGTTGGACCCCAAAACTGAATTGGACCGGGAGAGTTGGAAAGGTCATTATCCGCCCAAAGGTTTCTTCTGGACTCGAAGTAGATAAACGCCGGGGAATCAAGTTTGACCAGAGCTTTTTCAATTACAGTGGCCGGCCTTCCTTTACGTATTTCAATATCCAACAGGCTTGCGATAGGTATTCCCAGCGGTTTGGAACCCTTGTTCAGATCGGTCAGGCTGGCCATGTAACCGGTGCGCCCATCCAGAATCAATGAACCTGCGGTTGCACCCAGATTATAAGTGTAGGCAGAATCAAATACCGTTGACGCACCGCAACGTGCCTCATAGCCGAAAAAGTGGTTAAGTGACCCGAATTTTATACTGCGGTCAATTTCATTGATCCTCGCTTTTACTGCTCCGCTTAACATCGTTTCGGTTTCAATCTTTGAAACCGGCAGATTCCCGTGTTCGTCACGATCATCCATCAGCTTGAATTTTATGGAATCAGGGAGGGATTCCAATAACTCTCCATGTGTCTGGGACAGTTTCGAATAGATAAACAGCAGCTGTTCTTTGATGCTTTTTCCGTTCAGTTCATCCTTAAATTGAGCCATCTTGTCGTTCAAATCATCTATCATGGTCGTAAAGCCCGGGATAAACTCGATCAGTCCTTCCGGGACCAATACAACACCGTAGTTAATACCTTTTCTGGCCCGCATTATAACCGTCTCGGCGATTGAATCTACAATTTCTGAAAGGGTAATATTGCGTTCACGGACCTCTTCGGATATCAGTGCAATTGTCGGGTGCGTTTGCAAAGCTACTTCCAGGGTTACATGCGAGGCAGAGCGGCCCATCAGGCGAATGAAATGCCAGTATTTAAGCGACGACGAACTATCGCGCAAAATGTTGCCGACCTGCTCCGAATAGATCTTTGTGGCTGTATCAAATCCGAATGAAATCGGCAGCTCATCACCCAGCTGTAAATCTCCGTCAATTGTTTTAGGCACACCGATAACCTGGACACCGCTGCCGTCCTCTTTTACATCGGAAAACAGTTTCTCGGCCAGCAATGCTGCGTTGGTGTTGGAATCGTCACCGCCGATAACAACAATGGCATCGATATTCTGTTCACGGCAGACAGCCTTTACTTTATCAATGTCTTCCGGTTTTTCAATTTTGGTTCTGTCGGTCCCCAACAGATTGAATCCGCCGGTATTCAGGATCTGTTTTACATGATCAGCTGTGATTTCAAACAGATTTCCCTTCAACAGTCCTTTTGGACCTGCCTTTATACCCAGTAATGTATTTTCGGGACCTAGAATATCCATGAGTCCCGCCACCACATTATGTCCACCGGCTGCCGGGCCGCCGGAAAACATTACGGCAACTCTTTTGCCGGATACAGTTGTGTTAGAAGTGCTTCCGGATATCAGAATTCGGTTTTTAGATGCTGCAATGGAATTCGGGAACGAATCGGCTATATCCCGTGCGGGCTCGAGAACTCTTGTTCCCTCAGTAAATGAAATAGGAGCAAATCGGCCGGATTTTGAGAAAGCATAACAGATAGGCACTTCCATATCCCTGATAGCTTTTTCAAATGGTGAATGAGCCTTTTCCATACTTTTTAATGAATTGGCTAACGAAGAATTAATTGTCTTTTCCAGGTCTATGTTGTTTAATTTATTCATTGTCAGATTCTTTCTTGAGTAAAATTGGACCAAATAAGGTTTAGAGTAAATTCATTGTTGGATAATTTTTCAGGCAATTTCCGGCAAGGAAGAATGAACAGATGATTTGATAAGTGTGTCAATATACAGTTTTTGATACATGACAGCAAGCATACCGACAGTAGGTGTCGTAAGTTGTTGTATTATATGACACCTGCCGGAGTGTATGCGTTTTCAGGATTATTCCTGTTGTAATATGCAATTAGCGCATCCACGTATTCTTTGTCCAGATGTGTACCTGATTCCCGAAGCAGCAATGTGAAAGCTTCGTCAACGGTCATGGGATCACGGTAGTGTCTTTTTGATGTTATTGACTCAAAGTAGTCCGCCACGGCGATTATCCTTGCACCCGCAGGAATATCCTTACCTTTTATTCCGTCCGGGTATCCGCTCCCATCCATCTTTTCATGGTGAGCACCGGCGATATCCGGCGTCTCGCTGTATATTCCCTCGAAATCTATCTTTTTCAGTATCTCGCGGGTTTTTGCTGAGTGTGTCTTTATAATCTCGTATTCTTCCGGTGTAAGTGCACCTTCCTTCTTGAGGATATTGTCCGGGACGCCGATCTTGCCATAATCATGGAGAAGTGCGGCAACTCTGATCATCTCGCAGTAATCTGAGGAATATCCGACTTCATTGCAGATGGCGACCGAATATTCGGTGACTTTTTCCGAGTGCCCCGAAGTGAGTGAATCTCTTGCATCAATGCTCGCTGCCAGAACCTGAAGAATGGATTTGAACACACGTATCCTGGCTCCGATAAGTTCGCTGTTTTTGATGCTGATACCGATCATGGATGCTATACCCATAAGAAGACTGACATCACTTTCCACAAGAGGCCTTCTGGTTTTCACATTCTCTACGGCAATTACACCGATCGAAATGTTTTCGCACATGATCGGAGAGCAGATAAAAGATTGAGTACCTAGTTTTTTCACCAAGGCGAGGCTGCGCGGCGATAAATCTTCTTCGATATCGTTCAGATCATTGACAAGAAATGGCCTCTGCTCCCGGAAAGCTCGCAAAAAAACACCCCTTGATCCGGGCCTATCCAGATGGAAGGACAGGTTTCTGAGATAGCGGAGCTGAATTTCTTCATATCCGTAACATGTTGCCATGTCGAGCCTGTTTTTTTCAGGATTTGCCATGAGAATCATTCCACGCTTGAAATCAAGCCTCTTTTCCATGATCTGTGTGACCTTGGCCAGTATCTCCTCTGTATCAATATAACGTCCAAGCGTCTGTCCTATCTCGTTTGTCATCAGGGCATTATTGTAGTTGGTATTTATCTGGGTCAACAGATTGTCATTGGAGTCTTTAGTGTTGTTCAGGCTTGCCCGCAATTCTTTATTTTCGCTTGACTCTACACTAATTACGATAAGCATTATTATAAACGCTGAACCCAATAGAGATTCTTTAAGAACATTCCAGTTCCCTGATAACAGTAAAGTAATGTTCAGTAATGCCAGGAGAAGTATTACTGCGTTTCTTATTTTTTGAAGAGTTACGAAAAGTGATCGTTCCCAGGTAATCAGATACCGGCAGACTTTACCTCCCTTGAACATGCATTCAGGATGTTCAACATGCGGGAAGTGATTGAAGTCAGGGTTTTTGCGGTTGAAAATCATAACAAGGGCTTCAAAAAAGCCGATCCTGTTCTCACATTGAAAAGGCTGCTCTATGCCATCTTCGTGCTGTGTGACGATGATCTCAACCTTATTGGAAGATATTTTCCTGGATTCATAGCTGGAAGATCTGGTGAAATTGGCAGTGGTCTTGCTGATAATATCAAAGGCATTGGAGGCACCAATCATCCCCAGAACATATTGCCTCATTGCTCCGAGCGCATCCGGTGATGCCGCATATCGTCCGGCTTCTCTGGCGATGTTGTGGTTGCCGGTAATGTTTACCAATTTCTCGTAAAAGCGGTTAACCTGTTCCTGTGTAAACCAGCGGGCTTCGTCCGCAACTTCGTACCCCTTCATCCCGGCATAATTCAGAAGTTCTCCCACGTTGATGTAGGTGTATTTTTGTTTGATCAGCCTGATATATGTGTCTATGATCCGGCTGTTGTAGAGCGGGGCTTCTGAAGCTTTTGAAGATTTCATATTATCTCCGGGACTTATTCAATCGGTTGATTTAACACCCTTGAACAACCCGTCACAGAATCTGAAATAATCGTCGCTGTGGTGCAGGTCCAGTATCCACAGCATATAAATTTTCTCGTACTGAATTGACTGTTTTTCCGCAAATGAAAATGGATAGACCAGCACCGGCATTTCCTCGCCACCATACAGACCGGACACCTGCCCCAGTGCCAGATTCATTATATCAGAAGGTATGGTTTCATCGAGTGCCAAAAAAATCGCGCAGTTGGTGAGATTGGCCATATTGAACCCGGCATCGGTGCAGTTTGCCATAATTAGAGCCTTGAGGCTTCCATCCTTGCGAAGTGCGTAATAATGCTTTTCCTTTTTAAACCCCAGTTTCATGTATTCCTCTGCAACTTCATCGCGTAAGGCGATGCCAGGGTGCAGGTCAAAAGCATCGATCATCAGTCCTCCCGACACGAAAGTATAAAAATCCTTCAGCTCCGTAAAATCAAAAGCGGTCACTGCATTCAACTGCCATTGGTCCGGCATGGAGACATCATCAACACCTCTGCCATGGTAATGAAGGTAGGCGAATTTATCCAGAGAACACCCCTGAGGGTTGTCCAGTTGGCGGGCAAACTCTCCGAACACCCTGCTGGGAAAGCGATTGTTGGGTCTGAAATAGCAATATACATAGCGCAGACGGGTAAAATGCAGGTTCTGGAGCTCATTCAGATACTGACCGACCTGGTTCAGCACCGACAGTCCAGCTTTCATGGAAACGGTTTTTCTTGCGGCGTGGTGATGGATCAGCCAGGAATCCTCATAGAATCGTACCATGGCCATATGTCCCAGGATTGTTCCTCTTTCAAGGTAAATGAAATGTCGTGCAATATTCGGGTTTTGACCGTAAAGCTTGTCATAGGTTTTTTTGATCTGTTCCTTGTTAGCCTGAAAAAATGCATACTTCTCCGGGTAGATGAATCCGGTTTCAAAGAAAAAATCCCATAAGGCATTCATGTTGATGTCTGTACAGACATAGGAATTCTTGTCTTCCGCCCGATGCAGAATTGAAAGAATCTTCACGTGTTCATTGATATCCATGTCCAGAATTGCGAATCCGCACCTGACTACGCCATCTTCAATCAAATTTCGCGATACAACCTGAGCCTTGCAGCTGATATTCAATCCATGGGCAAAGCTGAGCTCTATCTCCGGGATAATCATTCCGGGCAGCAGAATTGAATTTTCGACACTTTCTTCGGCCGAAAATCCTGAGCCTGAAAGGTCTGCAACCTTGAGATTAACAGTACCTCCTATCAGGGGGTGTTTGAAAACAATGCTGGGCGACGGCACCAGTTCCTGTCGTTTGTTACGGTACCGCTTAGGTTTGATCAGATGGATTGAACCGGCTATGGGACTCAGTACGAACCTGCAGTTTGCGTCTCTTTGATTACGGCTCTTTTGGGAGATCACACACTCACCGGTATAGAGAAGATCTGTGCCGTCATAAAGATGCAGATTAACTATCGACTCCAGCATGTTCCACTTCAATGCATACATGGAGTCTGAAGTTGCATTGATCAGGAAAGAAACCGGTGTAAACTCTATGAGTGACCCTTTGAAAAGTGCACTGTTCTGTGTGAATTGCGCAGTAATTCTAATGCAAGGGTGTCGTTTTATTTTTCTGTTTTTAAATTCCCGGCAGTTAACCGGAAGAAGGAGTGTAATTCCGTCTGTGTTTATAGTGATCAATTGCGCTTTGACCAAAAGCATTTTGTAACCATCGGGAATCAACAGATATTCAAAATTATACATCTTGAGTATCCTGTCTATATCGGCAGCGTCATCCCAGCAGCATTCCAACTGCTCACCGGAACAGGGGAGAGGTCTGGCACGAAGCGACAGAGTGTTGTCGTATCTACTATGCCTGAAGTTGGCGATAATAGTCTGATCCTGAAAGTTCAGGTAATTTATCTTGTTAACTAAATAAAGCCTGTTGACTGTCTTGTCATGCACCAGAGCATCATTACTGACTTCACTGTTAAGAGGTTTTGGGGAGTCGTCTGAAGTTTCCATTGTTACCTCAATTCAATTCAATTGATTGCTTTGTAACGGCATTACGGTCTAAGCTTTTTAAGACACTTACCACATTGTTAATATTACCAACTTTTACCGGCAACACAACGTACGTAAAGTAATTTCCGGTACTTGCATCAATGAGAGCACACTCAACGCATCTTTTATATGTTCAACTGTACATGTTGTGGTAAAGAAGGGCATGTGATTCGGGCGAATATATTCACCAGGAGCAGTCTATGAAAAAGGGTGCACTAAATATTCCGGACTTGCTGCATATAAAGGATCCCGAATCATGGGGAGGTTTTAAAGGACAGTTTTTTGCCTTGCTTCAGATCGTCTACCAGATCTTCACCTCTTTTATTGAGCATCAATGTACTTTGCGTGCTGCCGCTCTCACTTTTACGACTCTGCTCTCGCTGATCCCTTTTCTGGCAATAGCCTTCTCGGTACTCAAAGGATTCGGAGTCCAGAACTCTCTAGAGCCGTTTCTGCTGCAGGTGGCAGGAGACTCTCAGGAAACGGTTACCCGGATCATCAGTTATGTCAACAACACCAACGTAAAGTCCATGGGGGCAATCGGCCTGCTGTTGTTGATACTGACCGTAATAACACTGCTGGAAGGGATTGAGGAAGCCTTCAACTCAATCTGGGGTGTAAGGCAAAACAGGCCGTTCAAGCGTCGTTTCAGCGATTATCTCAGTGTAGTCATCGTCGGTCCGATACTGCTTCTGGTTGCAACCAGCATGACCTCCAGCCTTCAGAGTCAGTGGCTGGTGACATGGCTGATCCAGCATACCTATCTGGGTGACACGATCCTGCTGCTGTTTCGCATGGTGCCCTATCTGTTTATCTGGCTGGCAATGATTTTTCTTTATATTTTCATCCCCAATACCAAGGTGCGTTTAGGCTCTGCAGTTGTGGGAGGAGTTCTGGCCGGGACAGCCTGGCAGATAGCCCAGTGGGGATATTTTTATTTTCAGTTAGGGGTGGCCAACTATAATGCCATTTACGGCACCATGTCGGCACTGCCGATTTTCCTGGTATGGATATACACCAGCTGGCTGATCGTTCTGTTCGGCCTGGAAGTTGTCTACGCTCATCAGTATAGAAAACCGCGTGCTGCATTGCTGCGAGCCAAAGCTCAAACCGGTACCACCCGCGATGTACTGGCACTGTCAACTCTGCTGCTGGTTTGTAGTCATTTCAGCGCCGGTGCGTCACCGCCTGCAGCGATTCAGATGTCTGAAAAACTGGGCATTCAACCCGACGAGGTGGAGGAACTGCTGGAGACGCTGAAAAACCATCATTTTCTGGCCAGAGTAAGTGATGATGTGTCCGGCTGGCTGCCGGCGAGGGAACCAGCCGATATTATGCTTCATGACGTGTTAACTGCCCTGCGCGGTGAACTGCCGTCAACAGCCGAATTTGCAGCAGCCTGCGGAGCGGTAATTGATCTGCTCGGAAAAGAATTGAATATGCGTCGTGAATGCCTGAAGGGGATCACGATACATGATCTGATGATGAGCAACAAAGGGCTGGACGGTGACGTTAACAAATAATACCAAGTCGCAATCAAACGATTACGTTGTTGGCTTCGTCGGTGACTCCTCAACGTACTGATAGTATGCCTCTGTCGCCACTCTCCTTGCCGCCTAGTACTCATTTTGATTGCAACTTGGTATAAAAACTCAAGGCAGGTACTGAATGACAATAGAAAACAGCCCCCGGCATAGTGTGGTAGTCGGCTGTCTGGCCCGCAACGACGTTAACGAAGTACTGTTGATCAGGCACCATAAACGGGGCTGGGAAATACCTCAGGGACGTGTGGAAGAGGGCGAGAATCTTCTGGATGCTCTTCACCGGGAGGTACGGGAGGAGGCCGGTGTCGAGATAGTGCCCGGACCGTTAGCCGCAGTTTGGTCCAAGGTTTCTCCACCGCCTGCTGTTATATTCACCTTCCTTGGGCGTTATGAGAGCGGCAATCTATCGTTCAGCGGTGATAGTGTTGATGCCGGATGGTTCACCGAGGCCGATGCGCTTGATAAAATTACCGGATCAGTCATGCGCGAGCGGTTCAAGGCGCTTTTAAGTTTCAATGGGACACCCATTTATCGTGCTTATACAACAAAGCCTTACCACGTCCAGTTTGAAACCGTTCTTGGTACCTGAGAAAATGCAGTTGGCAATATGTCTCAATTCAGAAGGAGGTTCATAAGTATGAGCTTTATCCTTGCCTTGGATCAGGGAACGACCAGTTCACGCGCTCTTGTGTTTGACCATGACGGCAATGTGTGCGGAATCGCACAGAAGGAAATACGTCAGATTTTCCCGCAGCCAGGTATGGTGGAGCACGATGCCGAAGAAATCTGGGCATCCCAACTGGGTGTGGCGATGGAGGTCATTGCACGGGCCGGACTGATCGCCGCTGACATCGCCGCCATCGGCATCACCAACCAGAGGGAAACTACAGTTGTCTGGGACAGACGCTCCGGGAAGCCGATCCATAACGCCATTGTCTGGCAGGACCGACGCACCGCCGGGGAGTGCGGCCGCCTTAAGTCGGAAGGTTTTGAACCTCTCTTCAGCTCCCGTACAGGGCTTGTGCTCGATGCGTATTTCTCTGGTACCAAGCTGGCCTGGATTCTTGACAACGTCCCCGGTGCTCGGGATCGTGCCGAGGCTGGTGAGCTTGCCTTCGGAACGGTCGATTCCTGGCTCCTCTGGAACCTGACCGGAGGAGATCGGCATCTGACTGACCCGAGCAACGCATCCCGAACGCTTCTGTTCAATATCCACAAGGGTGAATGGGACCAGGAACTGCTGGAAATACTCCGGATCCCACAATCCGTCATGCCAGAAGTTGTTTCCTCCAGTGAAATCTACGGAGAAACCGCATCAGGCCTGTTTGGCTCACGCATACCGATCTCAGGAATCGCCGGCGACCAGCAGGCAGCGCTATTCGGTCAACTCTGTGACCGTCCCGGCATGGTCAAGAACACCTTCGGCACCGGCTGTTTCATGCTCATGCATACGGGTAACAGGCCGGTTGTTTCAGGGCGGAATCTCATCAGCACTGTAGCGTGCCGCATCAATGACCGGACCGAGTATGCCCTTGAGGGAAGCGTATTTGTTGCCGGTGCAGCGGTGCAATGGCTGCGGGACGGGCTAGGAATCATACGCAGTTCCGGAGAGGTGGAGGCACTGGCCGCATCGGTTCCGGACAACGGTGGAGTCTATCTTGTTCCGGCTTTCACTGGTTTGGGCGCTCCACACTGGGATCCCTACGCCCGTGGAGCACTGTTCGGCCTGACTCGTGGATCGACTGCCGGTCACATTGCCAGGGCCACACTGGAGAGCATCGCCTTCCAGACCGCAGATCTGCTGGAAGCAATGGAAGCTAATGCCGGCACTCCTCTGGCAGAGCTGCGGGTGGACGGCGGTGCAACATCCAACGATTTGCTGATGCAGTTTCAGTCGGATCTGCTCGGTGTTCCGGTTGTGAGACCGAAGGTGCGTGAAACCACGGCGCTGGGAGTAGCCTATCTGGCTGGACTTGCAGTAGGCTATTGGAGTGATCGTTCGGAGATTGGGCGACTTTGGCAGGCTGAGCGTACTTTTACTCCAGCGATGGAGCAGGGCAGGGCGGATGAACTGCGGCGCCGCTGGTGTCTTGCCTTGGAGCGAACTAAGGGATGGGATCGGATATAAATTGATAAAACTGAAGTCACGACGACCAACCGTATATTATTGACATACAGTTAAGCCTCTTTTACTCAGCATGTATAAAATCAATATACAGTGTCATTTTGTAAATAACAGTTTTTAAAACCAAATGATATCTGGGTGTTATGTAAAATAATTTGGAGAGAGGCGGTCTTTGTACTGTATATTTTATTTATACAATAACTATTGCAATTTGCCACAATTCAGTCTGGCCTTAATTTTACTGTGACATATAAGAAGTGTGATATCAATATATTACATTTGTATTTCAAATCGATAAACGTTCTGGCGTAAACTGTGCATAAGTATTGATTGATGTATTAGTTACCAATATGTCCGTATGGTCACGTTAGGGCACTTATTATGGCTAAAAAGTTTGTAACAAACGGTGTGCTGCAGCATAGAACTATTCACTACCCTTTCCGTATAGAAAATATCTCGATGACAGGTACCGTCGTAAAGCTTGAGAAGGAAGTCTGTGATCCTATTGTGCCCGGTGAACAGTGTGTCTTGATGTTTTATAAAAGCCCTGGACATGAGTATTTCACTGTTTCAGCTCAAGCTGTCCATTATAGTTTTACACTGGTTGCGCTGCAATTCATTTCACTGGATAAAGATAGCGAGCAAACGCTTGGACACATTATAGAAAAAGTCGAATGTGAAAAAACGGGGAGAGTATTCAGTTATTTAGGATTCCATCATCTTAAGTGATGATGTCTGTTTTTAAAACAGACTAAGTAGCATCTTTGTTCCCATTACAATCAGCAATATTGCAAAAATCTTCTTAAGCCCTCCAATCGGAAGGCTGTGGGCAAGCTTGGCTCCAAGCGGGGCAGTAATTATGCTGGCGGCCGCTATTCCGATCAGGGCCGGCAGATATATGTAACCCAGGGTCTGAGCGGGAAGTTTAACTGACAGTCCGTTGACCAGATAGCCAACGGCACCCGCCAGAGCGATCGGAAACCCGATTGCCGCGGATGTACCGATCGCATTGTGCATGGCAACATTGCACCATACAAGAAACGGCACCGACATGCTGCCGCCGCCGATGCCGACCAGACTTGAAACACCGCCGATGAGTCCGCCGACACCGAACATGGCCGAACGCCCAGGCAGTTGCCGGTGAGGCTTCGGCCTGATGTTGAGAAGCATCTGAACGGCAACGTAATAGAGGAAAATTACAAAGAAAATCTTGAGGAAGCGGGTCGAGAGCTGGGCCGCAACCCAGGAGCCGAAAAAAGTGCCGGCCAGGATTCCCGGTGATATGCGACGTACAACCAGCCAGTCAACCGCTCCCCGCGCATGGTGGGCACGCAGGCTGGAGACCGATGTGAACATGATGCTGGCCAGTGATGTGCCCAGCGCCAGATGCAGGATGTGTTCCGCAGGCAATCCCTGGGCGGTAAAGATGAAAGTCAGTATCGGCACGATCACAAGACCGCCCCCGACACCCAGCAATCCTGCCAGAACTCCCGCAAATGCTCCCAGTGAAATATACAGCAACCATGCAGACATCCAGGTATCTCCTCGCAAATGAAACGACCGGCTGATATTACTCGCAGCACGGTACTTTTCCAACATTTAATCTGCTGATGCATAAAGAAAAACCGGGAGATTCCTCTCCCGGTCCGAAAGGAGCACAAATGGCAGTATGTGCTCGTCCAGCAATTGATTTAGCGGTTTGTGTCAGATGGATAATCTCTTTTCAGCAGAAAACAGGCTGACATCCCGTGAGTAGTTCTTGACTGCCTCCAGCATGATCTGTGAAACGCTTTTGCAGGTACGGCGCGATACCTCATTTATGGCAGCCTTTTCCTGATCGTTGACTCTCAGTGAAATAACATTGTAACGCGGATTATTCTTGAAGTTTGACATTTATGCTTTCCATTTCCTTTTTCGATTATTCAGCTGCAACCGGTTCCGCATCCAGCAGGAGTTCAGGCTCTTCGGCTTCCAGATCAGTCTCGTTATTCAGCATGCGCGCCATTCTGTCCATGTCCAGTTCATTTTCCCATCGCGAGATCACCACGGTGGCTACACCGTTTCCTACCAGGTTGGTGAGAGCGCGGGCTTCGGACATGAAGCGGTCAATCCCCAGGATCAGGGCCAACCCGGCTACCGGAATCGTTGGTATGGCGGCAAAAGTGGCTGCCAGGGTTATGAAGCCGCTGCCGGTGACGCCGGCAGCGCCCTTGGATGTCAGCAGCAGGACACCCAGGATGGTGAGGGTCTGAGTCAGTGTCAGGGGGGTATTGGTCGCCTGGGCGACGAATACAGCCGCCATGGTGAGATAGATGGATGTGCCGTCAAGATTGAAGGAGTAGCCGGTTGGTATCACAAGGCCGACCACTGACTTGGTACAGCCCAGGTTTTCCAGTTTGGCCATCATGCGCGGAAGGACGGACTCGGAAGAAGAGGTACCCAGAACGATAAGCAGCTCTTCCTTGATGTACTTGATGAATTTGAAAATACTGAAGCCGCAAATTTTGGCAATTCCGCCCAGAACTATGAAGACGAACAGCAGGCAGGTCAGATAGAAGCTGCCCATCAGCATGCCCAGCTTGGTAAGTGAGCCGAGGCCGAATTTACCGATGGTAAAGGCCATCGCTCCGAATGCGCCGATGGGAGCCAGCTTCATGATGAAGCCTACGATACCGAACAGGACGTGTGATACATCATCTATGAATTTGTAGACAACTTTGCCGCGATTGCCGAGCATGGAAAGCGCAAAACCGAACAGCATCGCAAAAAGCAGCACCTGAAGAATATCACCCTTGGCAAAGGCGTCCACCACGCTGTTGGGAATGATATTTATCAGGAAGTCAACTGTACTGTGCGCTTGTGCCTTTGAGGTGTAGGACTCCAGCGCTTTGGTATCCAGTTTGGAAACATCGGCATTCATGCCGACTCCCGGTTTAACGATACTGACCACCAAAAGGCCGATCGCCAGCGCCAGAGTCGAGACGATCTCGAAATAAAGCAGTGCCTTTGCACCAACCCGACCGACTTTCTTCATGTCTTCCATGCCGGCAATGCCGGTTACTACGGTGCAGAAAATGACCGGGGCAATAATCATCTTGATCAGCTTGATGAATCCATCACCCAGCGGTTTCATGGCTGCGCCGGTCTCGGGATAAAAATGTCCTACGCAGATTCCGATGCTGATAGCGGTCAAAACCTGGAAATACAGATGCTGATAAAACTTTTTCCCGTTCATGAAGTGGCTCCTTATTGTGTGTGATGTTGCAGATATGATCTTCATGTAACCTCAAACAAATTCAATTAGTGTCAATCTGTGTCATTGTGTGTCAAAAATGCAGCTTTTCCGGGAGTGGCATCCAGTGCGTAAAAATCGGTACCTGTTTCCTGTTGATTCTGGTCGTGCAGACAGCAATGCTCTCCATGTCCCGACACAGGAGTAGTCCTCACCGAAAATATGATAGGGGGTATACAGCAGTACCCGTTCACTATCATCGGGAAGCTTCACTCTGGCATCAATCCAATCCATTTTTGGTATCCCTCCTTGTCTGATCATTGTCGCTCAATGTTGAATTCGTTCATCATTTACCGCTGGATTTCTCACGTTTTTAAAACAGTATGTTAGCAACAGCAGTGCCAAACACGTATACATTTTGTAACAGCCTGTAAATACTGATTAAATGATTTATTGAATTAGCTGGTGAGCATTGAAGGGGTATAACTGCAGTTTGATTCCAAGAGGGGCAATTCAATATTACTTAGGGATTTCGGGATGTTGAAGGATCATAACTGCGGTTATAGCGATAACCTCGGTTATACCCCTTTGTCTGCGGGCGGAAAATACGTTGGATTAAAGCGATGTTTCTGCTGTAGAAATCAAATCGTTGAGGAGTCCTGACCGGTCCGTGCCAGCTTCAGTCTTTTACTGAGTGCCGGTTGGGATATTCCCAGCAGACGGGCGGCGATGGTCTGATTGCCATTGGCGCGGCTGATGGCTTCTTCAACCAGCAATTCTGCCGCTTCGCCGAAGGTAGGTAATCTTTCGAGACCTGCGTAAAGATTGCGTTCCGGGGTTTTCAGGCCTGAATCTGACGTTTTCTCTTCCGTCTTTCCGATAGTTTTGAGGAACGCTTCCATCGAGAGTACCCGATCCCGGTGAATGCTGACGGCATTATAGATCATGGCTTTCAATTCACGAATATTTCCGGGGAACGCGTAGGTTGCCAGCAGGTCCGCCAGTTCCCGGGGAGGTGTCGGTTTCTTTTTTCCCAGCGCCCTGGCAGCTTCATCCAGAAAGTGATCCAGCAACAGGGGGAGATCTCCTTTGCGTTCACGAAGCGGCGGCACCTGTACCAGGTGAATGCAGAGGCGATAGTACAGGTCGCGCCGGAAGGTTCCTGCCGCCTGCTTCAGTGCCAGATCCTGGTGGGTAGCCACGATTACGCGCGCCTTGAGCCGCTTGGGACGGTCGCTTCCCAGTGGAAAATATTCTCCCTCCTGCAGAAGCCGAAGCAGTTTGACCTGGGACTGAATACTCAGATCGCCAATCTCGTCCAGAAACAGGGTGCCGTCGGCGGCCTCTTCGATCATTCCCCGACGGGCCTGATCGGCACCGGTAAAAGCGCCGCGTGTGTGCCCGAAGAGCGTGTCGGCAAATACATTGTCGTCCAGTCCGGCCACATTAACCGCCACCAGTTGCCCAGGGCATCCGCTCAGGGTGTGGGCGGCCTTGGCGATCAGTTCCTTGCCGACGCCGCTTTCCCCGATGATCAGCAACGGTTCCGAACTCATGGCCACAGCCTCGATATAGGAAAAGATCGCGTGCATGGCCCGGTCGGTGGTTACGATACCGTCAAAGGCTTCCGGGTGTTTCAACTCACCCGACAGCATCCTGCTCGACATCTCACGGTTCTGGCGCACCAGTTCCAGCATACGGATGGCACGCAGTACGCCGCTGATTAAACGGTCTTCTTCCACCGTTTTCACGAAATAATCGAAGGCGCCCAATTTCATGCAGTTGACGGCGCTTTCGATCTGATTCATGCCGCTGATAATTATGACTGCAATCTCAGGGTGGCGCTCTGAGATCATCCTGAGAAGTTCATCTCCGGTCAGATGCGGCATGGTCAGGTCAAGCAGAATCAATCCTATTTCATTCTTTTCAAGAAGATCCATCACCTGGCGACTGTCCTGGCAGGTCAGAATATTAGCTATGCCGGCCGAGCGTTCCAGAGTCAGGCTCAAGGAGCGGAGCCAAGCCGGTTCATCATCAACCAGCAGAACTCCGAAGTGTGGGTAAAGGGAAGTATTCATGTGTCATGTCCTCTTGGAACAGGGCAGCTTCAGGGTTACGGTTGTTCCTGCGCCCGGGTTGGAATCAAATTCAAGGGAACCGTCGTGCTCTTTAACGATGCTGGCCGAAACCGAAAGTCCGAGTCCTGTACCGCCTGTTTCGCGTTTTGTCGTAAAAAACGGATCGGTCAGATGCTGTATGTGCTCGGGAGCGATCCCTGAACCTTCATCGGAAAGCTCCAGCACCACGTTATCGGTTGCCTGATCGTAACGGGTTGTAAGAGATATTTTGTGATCCATGTCAGGCAGTGACTGGCAGGCGTTCAGTATCAGGTTGACCACCACCTGTTCAATCCGCTGGGCATTGCCGGTAATGATCGGCAGGTTTGGAGCGTAATGAGCGGTGAAATGGTTGGTGGTTGATCGGATTGTAGAATCAACCAGCCGCACGGCAGTCTGTACGACCGTATTCACGTCGACCGGTTCGGTTGCCGCCGAGGTGTCCTGACGGGCAAAGTTTTTTAATTCCTCCACAATCCTCTTGATGCGGTTGGCTCCTTCCTGCATCTCCTCCAGCAGATGAGGAACCTCGTTGCGCATGCGCGAGTATGGCAGTCCTCCAAGGGTGAAATCACCCTGCTGGTGGTAGCGGGCTTCCAGCACTTCTTCCGCATCCTGATAGACCTCCCTCAGAATCGGCATGTTGAGCAGAATCAGGCCGTTGGGATTGTTGATTTCGTGGGCCACACCGGCCACGAGAATTCCCAGGGAGGTCATTTTGTCGGCCTGGATCAGTTTGTCCTGATGTCGGCGCAATTCCTCCAGGGCACGTTTACGCTCGGTTACTTCCAACGCCAGTTCCCCGGTACGCTGGGCAACCCGTTTCTGCAGCGTACGCGACCAGATCACGATCCCGGCCAGAATGGCCAGCAGGGGAATCAGCACCATGCCGCCATACCAGAGCACCTTTTCCCAGGCAACTTTGGGAGGACCCAGCACCCCCAGCCAGCGGTCGTAGATTTCCTGATACCGGCCGGTCTTCTTCAGAATCGCCAGCCCCTCATTGAAGCGGGCCAGCAGCTCCTCATTACCTTTTTTCACACCGTAGCAGTAACGCTGAGTCGAGATGCTTTTGGCTACCGGGATCAGGTTGGAAAGTTTGTGTTCGCGAATAATATACATTCCGGGCAGCATTGCAAGCACAGCGTAATCATGCTTGCCGGAAGCCAGCAGCCGCAGAGCATCGGCCGGTGTATCGGTCAAGACAAGGTTTTTTGCGAATCCGAGAGACACGAGATAATCGTGCATGATCCCGTCCTGAAAGACGATAATCTCT
Organism: uncultured Geobacter sp.; assembly: GCA_964420435.1. Lineage (GTDB taxonomy): Bacteria > Desulfobacterota > Desulfuromonadia > Geobacterales > Pseudopelobacteraceae > JACRCG01. Next base: position 98,869 of record CAYQTC010000006.1, on the reverse strand, counting down.
TTACCGCGCAATTCCTCCACCGATGAAACCGGCGGGGTCTCCTTGCGGGCGAAAATGGCGTGGTTGATGATCGTGTGAGGAGGGGAAAATGAGACTGTTCTGGTGCGGTCATCCGAGTAGGATATTCCCTGCAGTACGTCAACGGAGCCGCTTGTCAAGGCTGTGCGCATCTCGGACCAGCCACCGAAACGGAACTCGACCTGCATTCCCATTACATCGGCTATTGCTCTGGTCAATTCTACATTGTACCCGGCTGGTTTTCCGTTTTTGTCCAGAAATTCGTAAGGAGGATAATCGCGGTCGCCGCCGATGATTATTGCTGCCGGCAAACTTACATCTATTTCAACAGATCGGGCCGTAGCAGGCTGAGCACAGATCAACGACAGCACCGTAAAATAAAAAGCTACTGTTCTTATGATCCATTCAATGTAAAGACTTCTGCCCGTTTTCATTTATTGCCCCCGGTGGACATTGCTCTTTTGCCACTATTACCGATTTGAGGTATGATGTGAACAAAAAATCAGGTTTATTGTTGATAAATTAAAAAAGAAAGGTATGCTTGACATATGATAATCACAACTACCTTAAAAAACGGCGTGCGTGTTGTAACACAGCGTGTTGAGCATATGCACACAGTCACTACCGGCATCTGGGTGGCCAACGGCACCCGTCACGAATCCCCCGAGCATAACGGTGTCGCTCATTTTATCGAGCACATGCTTTTCAAGGGAACCGACCGACGCACGGCCCGTCAGATTTCCCGCGAGATCGACTCCATGGGCGGTGTCCTGAACGCCTTCACAGGTCATGAATATGTCTGCTATTACGCCAAGGTTCTGGCAAAGTTTCTTCCACGCGCTGCAGACCTGCTGGCCGACATTTTTCTGAACTCCACTTTTCCGGCTGATGAGATCGAGCGTGAACGCAAGGTCGTTTTGCAGGAAATCAAGATGCGTGAAGATTCCCCTGATGAGTTCATTCACGATCGTTTCCATCAGAACTACTGGCAGGGACATACTCTGGGCATGCCGGTTCTGGGGACTGCCGATACGATCGAGAGTTTGTCCCGTGAGGCAATACTGTCCCATAAGGAGAGCCGTTACCGCCCGCAGGATATCATCATCTCGGCTGCCGGCAATGTTCAGCATGAAGAACTTGTTGCCATTGTAGAACCGCTTTTTTCATCAATTACTTCAACCTGGCTGCCCAAAGCTACTGATATTATTACTAACAGTACAAAGGTTCTTAATCTCACAGAGCGGGAAATGGAGCAGACTTTGATCTGTCTGGGTACTCGTGGTCAACGTCATGACCACCCGGACCGTTACGCACTGTTTCTACTTGTGACCATTCTTGGAGGCGGGATGAGTTCGCGGCTGTTTCAGGAGGTGCGTGAGAAAAAAGGGCTGGCCTATTCGGTATATGCCTATCTGGTTTCCCACGCCGACTCCGGGGCTTTGGTCGTTTATGCCGGCACGGAAAAGGCTCACTGCCGCGAAGTTATCGATATCGCCTGTGGTGAGCTTTCGAGGCTTGTTAGCGAGGAAGTGCCTCAGGATGAGTTGGACTCGGCTCGTGAACAGCTTAAGGGCAAGACTCTCATGTCGCTTGAAAGCAGTGACAGTCTGATGACCAGGCTTGCTAAAAACGAGATCTATTTTCATAGCCAGCAAACCATAGAGGACGTACTTGCCAACTACGATGCGGTAAGCAGCCAGGATATCATCAGGGTTTCCCAGCAGTTGTTAAATAGTGACTACCTGCATCTTGAAATCATGGGGCCGGTGGCAGGCCTGGGTCTTGACGGGGATATGCTGAGGGTTTAGCCCGTCTTCCCAAAACCGTTTTACCTATTAATGTAATATCACACTAGTCATCCGTTAACTTATGATCCCTTATAATATCGCGGATATTGTATGGGATCTTTTTTTTTGCCTATCTCTCTGCTCAATCCCGCTTTCATGCACTTGCGTTTACTATATCCAAAACAATGATATCAGTTAAATAGCTTTCAAATAACAGACCGGAATAATCCGTTTTCGCCCCCATATCCTCAGACTTACAAATATTGTTGCATCGTATATTGGATAAAGTGAGAAATATGTTTTATGTTGTTTAAAGGCTACAGTTTGTTTTAACAAGGTATGTTAACTTAAGCCGATTAAATAAACCGGAGTTATCTTGACTATAGAGGAAGCCTTTGGGGCAGTCATACGCAGGCTTAGAAAAGAGCGGCTTCTATCGCAGGAAGAGCTTTCGTTGTCCAGTTCATTGGGAAGGGCGTTCATTTCCCAACTGGAACGAGGTAAGCAACAGCCCACTCTGGTCACCATATTTGAACTTGCCAGAGCGTTGAATGTTTCTGCTTCAAGAATACTGTCCGAAATTGAATTGTTATTGATGTTCAATAATGAACAGCAGACCAAATGTAAAAAGGATTCAAGTATTCTATCTGCGGGTTGGACGTGTTCTAAAGGAGAGAATATGTTGAGTCAGTGCTTGGATTATAAGGGCAGTGAGACGATTCTGCTGGTAGATGATGAATTGCATTTACGTAATATGCTCTGTGAACTTTTACAGGAGTTCGGCTACAATGTGGTTCTGGCAGAGGATGGCCAGGATGCGGTTGATAAATATAAAGAAAATGCAGATGCTATTAACATGATATTAATGGACGTCATGATGCCGCGCAAGGACGGACTCATGGCAAAAGATGAAATTGTTGATTTTGACCCGGATGCCCTGGTGCTTTTAATGAGTGCCTATGCAGCGAACAATCTGGGGAATGTTGACGGTATTAATTTTATCCAGAAGCCGATGCAGTCTTCCGAATTGCTTAAAAATATCAGGCAGCTGCTGGACAGCAATCAGTAAATTCCATTGCAGTTGCAGCAACATTGAATCTTCCAAATGTTTCCTTATCTGCTATCCTAACTTCATTAGAATAGCCCCTGCCATTATGAACAGCGCCGAGATCAGTCTGATCCTTCCAAAGGACTCTCTTAAAAACAGAATGCCGATTAAAACTCCGATTACGATGCTCACCTGCCGAACCGGTACGGCGTAACTTACAGGCGACAGATTGAGTCCATATCTGAATGTCAAAAATGAAGCCATCATGACCGGACCACTGCAAAGAATCAGCAGCCAGTTTTCGCGAAGTTCTTCACCGATCATGACACGGTATTTCGGCCTGAATATGTTGAACGACATCAGGAACAGCATGATAAGTACCAGTATGTAGGTAAAGTAAAGCGGGGAGTAATTCCTGACGCCGGTTTTTTCAGCAATTGAGCCGATTGAGTAAATAAATCCGGCCGTCAGCGCATTACGAACCGATGAACTGCGAAGGTTGCTGAACGGGCGTAACATTTCTCCGAGAGACAATCGCTGCAGTTGTATGGAGTAGGTGCCGAATATGACCAGCAGGATTCCGCAGATCCCCATTGCCGATAATTTTTCTCCCAGCAGAGTCATGCCCCAGATCGGTACATAAATCATGGAAGTCTGGCAAAGCGGATAAATGACTGAGAGATCGCCGCCGCCGCGATATGCCCTGCCATTCAGCAGATGATAAAGTACAAAACATACCGCTCCTATAAAGACCATCAAAATTGTGTAGATGTCCGGACAATGGAAATGCTCCGGCAGAAAGGGCAGTGTGGCTGTGAAAAGACCGCCGGAGGCGACGAACATCCACCAGATGAATACGGTTTTGTGGCGGCTTCTTTTTACCAGCAGGTTCCAGAGGGCATGCATGACCGCCGAAATTATAATCAGGGTAAAGGCTAAATGGGTCATGGGGGGCAGTATAGCGGAGGTCGCTTTGGTGGTGTTAGATATTTGATAGGAAAAAACGTTTGCTGCAACTTTTGACCATGTTACTCATAAAAGCAGAGCGCCCCTTCAGGCCGTGTACCTGAAGGGGCGCTCTGCTTTTATGATCATATCACTGGATAGCTAAGCACATTCTGAGTAGCCGCATACATGACAGACCGAACATCCGCCTTCGTGCTCAACAATTCCGCCGCATTCCGGGCATGCTCCGCGATCCTGTTTGGCTTTCACTTCGTTGAGATCATAACCGTGGTCAATCATATGATTCTGAATGGCTTTGGCTACAGCATCGGCGCAGGAAAGCACTCGGTTGTCGCCGAACCCTGACGGGCAATGGCAGGAGATGCCCAGAAGCTGTTTGACTACCTGGCGGGCCTGGATGCCGCTGCGCCATGCCAGCGATACCATGCGGCCGATGGCTTCGCTTTGGGATGCCGCACAGCCGCCGGCCTTACCCATTGTAGTAAAGAGCTCGAACAGACCATTTGAATCTTCATTGATAGTGATATAAAGGGGACCGCAGCCGGTCTGCATCTGATGCGTGCAGCCCTTGAGTGCCTTGGGGCGGTCGCGCTTGATGGCTTTTTTATCTTCTTCAACCGAAACGGGTGCGGCAGCAACCGGTTCTTCTTTTTTGCCAGTTGAAAGCACCTGCTCGTCACGTGAACCGTCGCGATAGATTGTGACTCCTTTGCAGCCGGTTTCGTAGGCCATCATATAGACTTTTTCCACATCATCAATAGTGGCGGTATTCGGGAAGTTAACGGTTTTGGAAACGGCATTGTCTGTGTACAGCTGGTAAGCCGACTGCATCTGGATGTGGTTTTCCGGCAGTATGTCGTGTGCCGTTACAAACAGGTTGCGTACATCCGCCGGTACTTCGGGGATGTCGTGGACAGTGCCATGTTCGGCGATCTTCTTCATCAAATCTTCTGAATAGAAACCGCGCTCTTTTGCAATTTTCTCGAACATCGGGTTGACTTCCACCATTACGTTTTTGTCCATGACGGTACGAATGTAGGAAACGGCAAACAGAGGCTCCACACCGGACGATGCGTTGGCGATGATCGAGATTGTTCCGGTTGGGGCGATGGTCGTGACCGTGGCATTGCGCTGAGGCGGAGCGCCTTTCTTGTCAAATATCGAACCCTTGAAGTTGGGGAATGAACCGCGTTGTTTACCAAGTTCCTGAGATGCCAGATGCCCTTCGTCATTAATGAACTTCATGACTTTTTTGCCAAGCTTGACAGCTTCATCAGAGCTGTAAGGTACACCAAGCAGGATCAGCATGTCGGCCCAGCCCATGACGCCCAGGCCAATTTTGCGGTTGGCGTGGGTCATGTCGTGGATCTGCTGCAGAGGGTAGTTGTTGGCCTCAATAACATTGTCCAGAAAGTGCACAGCATTGTGAACAGTTTCGCGAAGTTTCTTCCAGTCAATAACACCTTCTTTGACAAACAGTCCCAGGTTGATCGAGCCCAGATTGCAGGACTCGTAGGGCAGAAGCGGCTGCTCGCCGCAGGGATTGGTTGATTCGACTTCGCCTACATGGGGGGTCGGGTTATCCCGGTTGAGACGGTCAAGAAAGACGATGCCGGGTTCACCATTCTCCCAGGCCTGTTTGACAATGCGCTGGAACACCTTGCGGGCATTCAGGGAACCGCAGATTTTTTTGTCGCGCGGATTGATGAGGCTGTATTCTTCGTCACGCTCAACGGCCTGCATGAATTTCTCAGTCAATCCGACAGATATATTGAAGTTGTTCAGCTGTTTCTGGTCGGCCTTGCACATGATGAAATCCATCACATTGGGATGATCTACCCTAAGTATGGCCATGTTTGCACCGCGGCGGGTTCCGCCCTGCTTGATAGTTTCAGTGGCGATGTCGAATACGCGCATGAATGACAGCGGACCGCTGGAAATGCCGGTGGTGGAACTTACCACGTCATTGGCCGGGCGCAGGCGGGAAAATGAAAAGCCGGTGCCACCGCCTGATTTGTGGATCAGTGCGGTGAACTTGACGGCATCAAATATTTCCTCCATCGAATCACCAACCGGCAGAACAAAACAGGCAGAGAGCTGGCCCAACGGCCGTCCGGCGTTCATCAGGGTAGGGGAGTTGGGGAGGAACTCGAAGGACGTCATCATGTCGTAAAATGTATCGGAAAGCCTGGTCAGATCCGCTTTTTTATCGAACTTTTTGTCAGGAGCCGCAATTGTGTCGGCAACCCGGCGGAACATGTCTGCCGGTGTCTCAAGAACTTTTCCGGTTGCATCCCGGCGAAGATAACGTTTTTCGAGTACGGTTGCAGCGTTTTTGGAAAGGTTGGGAGTGGTACCCTGAGTAGAATTCTTTTTCATATAAATCTCCTTGATTTTAAAAAAACATACAGATATTAAAAGGATTGGCTATGGTTTGTAGGTTGCTACTTAAACCACTATATTTTGTGGAGGCATGAAAATAAACCACAACATATATGTCGTGTCAACATATTTATTTTGACTTATCCTAACATCTTGAAAGGACGGAATATCCTGTTACAGATGCTGAATGATGACCTGTTTCAGTCATGCGGCAACATTGAATTTACATACACATGTCATTTGTGATAGACAATTTTGATATCAATTGGAGTTAAAACGTGAAGTATATAAAGGCTGGAATAGTATTCTTGTGTTTGACGGCTTTTCTGGCAAGCGGATGTACAAATCTTTCCGTTGAAGGCAGGGCGTCCTTTCCATATAACAAGTCTGTAGCCATATCCGCTCCTGCTGATCCTGACTTTTCCGGAATTAAATCATTGCGGGATTCAATACATCACATTGATCAGGCCGTACTTTCAACTAAAGAAATATGGACAAATATCCCGCTGGTATCGTCGCATGCTGCCGGCGCAGCTGCCAATGATGAATCCGTGAGCAGTAGTACCAGTGTTACATCCGGAAATGCTTCAGTTGTTTATGACAGGGTAACACTGACAGAGGATACCAACTTTCGCGGCAATGTACTGATCAAGGGATATCTTGTTGTTGCCCCTCATGCCACATTACGGATAGAACCCGGCACCATTATCAGGTTTGCCGCCACCGGAACCAGAAATAACGCGGCGCTCCTGGTGGTTCAGGGGCGCATTCTTGCTGTCGGAACTGCTGACAGCCCGATTGTTATAACATCCAACCGAACCAAGCCTGCTCCCGGAGACTGGGGCGGCATCTCGCTTATTTCCACAGAAAAGCGCAATCAGCTCGAACATTGCCGTGTAGAATTTGCAAACACCGGGATAGAAGCACATTTTTCAACACTCAGCCTAAAGATGGTTTCGGTTCTCCGCACTCAAACCGGATTATTGATGCGTGACTCAGTACTTCAGATGTCAGGCGGATCATTGTCCGAATCTGAGATCGGCATTGAAATGCACGACAGCGAGTTTGATGCCAGGGATATAACTGTTTCCTCATGTAAACGCGGAGTTGTAATGAATCGTTCATCGGCAAATGTTACATCTGTGAAGATCAATGATAACGAACAGTATGGCCTGCATTCTGAAGAGTGCCGGATAAAGATGACAACCGCGGAAATATACGGCAACGGAACAGGAGCCAGATTAAAAGGTGGTGAAGGGCAGATTTTATCGACCGATTTTCATGATAATCGTGATACTGCGCTTCACCTGTCCGGCAGCCGAATGAAGGTAAACCGCAGTCGGTTTTTTAATAACAGTCAGGACGCGTTGCGTTTGGAAGATGGTCGGGCGCTTATAACTGGTAACGTTTTCAACGGAAATAAGGGTTTTAATATTTATAATGCCGGTCGGGAAGATGTGGTGGCATTGCAAAACTGGTGGGGTAGTTCCGACATCTCTGCCATATCCAAAAAAATTCACGATGCTGTGGCTGATCCGCGTTCCGGCAGTGTGCAAATGTTCCCCTGGTTGATCGAAAAACCGGCTTTTCTGCAATGAATCCGTTCTGTAACGGTTTGGGAGGCTGTTAGATGTCCGTATATCTTGACAATGCAGCAACATCTTATCCGAAACCAGAAAAAGTCTACCAAGCGGTTATTCACGCCATGCGCGAGGTGGGTGCCTCACCAGGGCGCGGCGGACACCGACGCTCACTGGAAGCCGGCCGAATAATGTTTATGGCCCGCGAGACAGTCGCCAGACTCTTTTCAATTCCGGATTCATCACGGATAATATTCACGCACAATGCCACCGGTTCACTCAATCTGGCACTGCATGGGACACTCACTGCAGGTGACCATGTAATCACAACCTCCATGGAACACAATTCACTGCTGCGGCCGTTACACGCTCTTCGGCGCGAAGGGATTGACGTTACCATTGTTCAGGCCGGTCATGATGGTCTGGTGAACCCGGACGAGATACGCCGGGTTGTGCGGCCGGACACACGCATGATAGCCGTCGGACATGTCTCCAATGTATGCGGAGCAATTCAGCCGATAAATGATATCGCTGCAATCTGTCGTGAGGTCGGAGCCATGTTTCTGGTGGATGCGGCCCAGTCAGCCGGCTATATGGATATAAATGTGGTCTCGACCGGAATTGACCTTCTGGCAGCTCCCGGCCACAAGGGCCTGTTAGGACCGCCCGGCACCGGTCTGCTTTATGTTGCACCGCATGTTGAGCTGAAGCCGATTTATGAAGGGGGAACCGGAACGAGTTCTACATCTCTTGAACAGCCGGTAATGATGCCGGACGGTTTTGAGGCCGGAACCCATAATCTTCCAGGAATCGCCGGTTTAAAGGCGGGAGTTGAATTTATACTTGAACGTGGAGTAGATGTCATTTCCAGGCACGAACGGTCTCTGGTCAACGCGGCAGCTAGGTTGCTGAGCATGATTCCCGGAGTTAAGATTTATGGTCCGGATGATCCAGACAATCGCGGCTCTGTACTCTCTTTCAATGTTAACGGTATAGATGCATCGTTGCTGGCGGCGGAACTTGATCATGATTATGATATCGCAGTTCGTGCCGGTCTGCACTGTGCCCCATTGGCTCACAGCACTATCGGAAGCATGCCGGGCGGGACGTTGCGCTTGAGTCCGGGGTGGTCGAGTTCATTGGAAGAGATTGCATTTTTTTCTAATGCCGTTGTACAATGCATCAATAAAATAAAGCAATCCATGTAGCTTTGGCAGTTCGAAGAGGAGTCGCCCTGTGAAATTATTGATTACTTTGTTATTGGCATTGTCAGTCTGTACCGCATGTTCCCTGGCCCCAGAGAGGCCTTTTACCAAGGATGAACTCTACAAGACAGGGATTTATACTTACTTTACCGTCAATGATTCACCTGAAAGTGTTCTTTCAGCCATTAACAAGGATGGTGAGGTCATACTTGACGCCAAATATCGAAATCGTCCCGTCTGGATTAAAATTCTCGGGAAACTGGAAGGCATGACAATCCAGATTATAGAAAGATAACGCTGCTGCTGCAGCCCACGCCGTTTTCCACTACCTACAGAAAGGCTGCCCGTGAAAAATTTCATACTTGATACCAACGTACTTTTGCACGACCCGCAATCGCTTTTCAAATTCCAGGACAACAACATCTTCATACCCATGACCGTGATTGAAGAAGTTGATCGCTTCAAGAAGGACATGAACGAAACCGGTCGCAATGCTCGTATGGTATCCCGCATACTTGATGCCATGAGAGAAAAAGGATCTTTGGCATCCGGTGTTTCCATGCCTGGCGGCGGAACTCTGCGGGTTGAGCTGTGTGTTGAGAAGTATTTCAAGACATTACCAGCCGATCTGTGGGTTGATAGCGGTGATAACCGTATCATGGCAGTTGCTCTTCATGTCAGGGACCTTTTTCCTGACATGCAGGCCATTTTTGTGACAAAGGATTCGAATCTGAGGATTAAGGCTGATGCTCTTGGCGTTGTTGCTGAAGATTATGAATCCGACAAGGTCGATATTCAGGACCTTTATTCCGGCACCCGTAGCGTTGAAGTACCGCCTGAGTCCGTTGACCGCTTTTATGGACAGGGCTGGATTGAATCTCCTCTGGAGCTGGGTCCCAACGAATTCATAACTATTGTAGATAGTTCCAATCCTTCTCACACTGCCATTTGCCGCAATGATCCCGATAATGGTCGCATAGTACCGGTGCGCAAGATTCCGAAAGAGGGTATCTGGAGTCTCTTTGCCCGCAACAGGGAACAGTCGTTTGCCCTGGATGTACTGATGGATGACAGCATCAAGCTGGTGACGCTGGTCGGAAAGGCCGGCACCGGAAAAACACTGCTTGCAATCGCCGCCGGTCTTCATAAAACGGCAGAGGAAAATATCTACAACCGTCTGCTGGTGTCGCGCCCTGTATTCCCGATGGGCAAGGATCTCGGATTTCTTCCGGGCGATATCGAAGAGAAACTGACCCCCTGGATGCAGCCGATTTTTGATAACGTAGAATTACTGATATCAGGGCACGAATCAGAAAAGCGCCACAGCAAGGGTTACAAGGAGCTTATGGCCATGGGGCTGCTGGATATTGAACCATTGACCTATATCCGCGGTCGCTCAATACCTAATCAGTACCTGATTGTAGATGAAGCACAGAATCTATCCCCTCATGAAATTAAGACGATTGTCACCAGGGTAGGGGAAGGGACCAAGATAGTACTTACCGGTGACCCGTACCAGATTGATAATCCTTATGTAGATGCCTCCAGTAACGGTTTGACCTATCTGGTAGAAAAGTTCAAGGGTCAGCGCATAGCAGCGCATGTTACGCTCACCAGGGGCGAACGCTCCGAATTGGCGGAATTGGCAGCAAATCTGCTGTAAATCATAATCAGCCACAGAGGACACAAAAACACAGAGAACTTCAGGTGATTGTTTATGTATCCTGATTTCATCTTTGTATGATTTGTGTCCTTTGTGTCGTTTAGGAATATAGGTCAATTAAATGCTGGTTCTCTCCATAGAAACATCCTGTGATGAAACTGCCGCTGCAGTTGTACGCGACGGCCGCGAGATACTTTCGTCGGTTGTCTCCTCACAGGTATTAATTCACGCTGAATATGGCGGGGTTGTACCTGAGATTGCCTCCCGCAAGCATCTTGAAATGATATCGCCGGTAATTAGCCAGGCTCTGCAGGATTCCGGCATGGGCATGGCTGACATTGAAGGTGTGGCTGTTACCCGTGGACCCGGTTTGTCCGGCGCACTGCTGGTTGGTTTCTCAGCGGCCAAGGCCATAGCTGCCGCCCGAAAAATCCCTTATGTCGGTGTCCATCATATCGAGGGACACCTGCTGGCAGCCTTTCTGGAACAGCCGGTGAAGTTTCCCTTTCTGGCGCTGGTCGTGTCAGGAGGGCATACCCACCTTTACCATGTGGAAGGAATCGGCTGCTATACGACGCTTGGCAGAACCATTGATGATGCCGCCGGCGAAGCGTACGACAAATCCGCCAAAATCATGGGCATGGACTATCCCGGTGGTGCACTGGTCGATAAACTGGCCCGCTCGGGGAATCCTTCTGCTGTTGTCCTGCCTCGTCCCATGCTGCATGACGGTACATTGAGATTCAGTTTCAGCGGTCTTAAAACAGCCGTACTTCAATATGTGGCCAAACATCCGCTGTCAGCACCCGGTCAGGAGCTGAATGATCTGTGCGCTTCGTTCCAGCAGGCGGTCTGTGATGTTCTGGCTTTCAAAACCGAAATGGCCCTTCAGCAGACCGGCGCCAGACGTCTCGTTGTTGCCGGAGGTGTCGCCTGCAACAGCGGCCTTCGCAGTCGCATGGCGCAGTTGTGCGAGAAGCTGCATGTAAATCTCTCAATTCCGGCTCCATCTCTGTGCGGCGACAATGCTGCCATGCTGGCGGTGCCCGGTGATTATTACCTGTCAAACGGACTGGCTTCTTCCCCTGCTCTGGATGTGACTGCCACCTGGGATATGGACAGCATAAAGGAATTATTGACGTGAGTTCCAACAGACGCCCATTAAAATCGCTCGGACAGAATTTTCTGGTAGACCAGAATATTATTGATAAGATCATTGATTCCGCTCGTATACAGCCGGATGATGCCGTGCTTGAAATCGGGCCTGGCCGGGGAGCGTTGACGGCCCAGCTGGCGCAGCGCGCCGGCCGGCTGGTGCTGATTGAGTTTGACCATGCCCTGGCTGCTTATCACAGAGATCAGCATAAGGATAATGATCGTGTAACGGTTATTGATGCCGATGTGCTGAAAGTCGATCTTGCTGCCGTTCTCTCTGAAACTCCACGCACGTGGAATGTGGTTGCCAATCTTCCCTATAATATTTCGACCGAAGTGTTGTTTCGACTTCTCGAAGTTCATGACCGTCTGTCCCGCATGACGCTGATGCTGCAAAAGGAGGTTGGCGACCGGCTGGCTGCTCCGCCGGACTGTTCGCAGTACGGTGTAACAACCGTGCTGCTGGGACTCTGGTTTGATATCCGCAGGAGTTTCGTAGTTCCACCGGGCTGTTTTCACCCCAGGCCCAAGGTTGACTCTGCCATATTGAATTTCACGCCGCTTTTAAATCCTCGTGCTGATGTCGGTGATGAGAATGTTTTTAGAGGTGTTGTAAAAGCCGCATTTTCAATGCGCAGAAAAACACTTTCAAACTGCCTGAAGTCGGCCGAATGTACCAATGGTGTTGATCTGGAGACACTGCTGAATGCCTGTGACATCGACGGTCGGCGACGTGGAGAGACCTTGTCTCTGGAGGAATTTGCCAGGCTTTCCCTGTGGTTGTCAGAGCATCCGGTTAATAACCAATAGTTCTCAATGCCGCCGTTAACAGCCTACATAATCATTATTCTTCTGCTGGTCAGTTGCGGGATGCTTTGCATTTTGATGTTAAATATTCGACGCGGCACGTCTGAATCATCAAACCTGTTTGCCAAAATAGAAAATCTGGAAAAACTTTTTGAACGTCAGGAACGGTTTCTGAGAGATGAGCTTGCAAGAGGGCGTGAAGAGACCCTCTCTGGTGTCCGTCAGTCCCGCGAGGAGATGACTGGCAGCATTACAATTCTGGGGGACTCCCTCTTGAAGAGGATGAGTGATATAGCCGGATTGCAGAAGAATCAGCTGGAGTTGTTTGCCAGGCAACTGAAGGAGTTGACTGCAAGCAATGAAACCCGGCTGGACAAGCTTCGCGACGGAGTCGATTCACGTTTGCGCCTGATTCAGGAGGATAACTCCAAAAAGCTTGAACAGATGCGCGCAACTGTCGATGAAAAGCTTCACGACACGCTTGAAAAACGCCTTGGAGAGTCATTTAAACTGGTAAGTGAGCGATTGGAGCTTGTGCAGCGCGGACTTGGTGAAATGCAGACATTGGCTGTCGGTGTAGGTGATCTCAAAAAAGTACTGACAAATGTCAAAAGTCGCGGTACGTTCGGAGAAATTCAGCTGGCAAGTCTGCTGGAACAGATACTGGCACCGGCTCAATATGATTCGAATGTTGAAACCAGGCCCGGCAGCGGACAAAGAGTTGAATTTGCGCTTAAACTGCCGGGGCGTGATGGTGGGCAGGGGGGCACGGTATGGCTGCCGCTGGATGCTAAGTTCCCGCAGGAGGATTACCTCAGGCTGGTTGAGGCGCAGGAAATCGGGGATGCTGCAGCGGCGGGAGAGGCAGCACGGATGCTGGATCGTGCTGTGCGGGAGATGGCCAGAAACATTCGTGACAAATATCTGGAACCACCCCATACGACCGACTTTGGCGTCATGTTCCTGCCGACCGAGGGTCTGTATGCCGAAGTACTGCGTCTGCCGGGTCTTTTTGACGTACTGCAGCGCGAATTCAAGGTTATAGTGGCCGGACCTACAACGCTGGCAGCGCTGCTCAACAGTCTTCAGATGGGTTTTCGCACGCTTGCAATCGAGAAACGCTCCGCCGAAGTCTGGAATCTTCTCGGTTCGGTACGGAGCGAGTTTTCAAAATTTGGACTGATACTTGAGAAAACCCGCAAAAAACTTCAGGAAGCCGGCAATCATATAGATGTGGCTGCGACCCGTACCCGTGTGATAGAACGCAAGCTGCGCGATGTCCAGGACATTCCGCACGAATACGCTGAGGATCTGCTTGAGGCAGAAATATCCGATCCGGATGATGAATCTTAAATACTTGCATTAAATTCTTAATATGTTGCAAAGGGCATCACGATGATTATTGAAATCCACCCTGAAGATCCCCAGTCCCGTTACATTGCGCGAGTAGCCGAGGGCCTTAAAGACGGTAGGGTCATTGCGTATCCTACAGACACCACTTACGGCATCGGCTGTTCCATTTTCTGCAAGAAAAGTATCGAGCGCATCTATCAGATGAAGCTGAGGGATCGCCGTAAACCTTTTTCAATCATCTGTTCATCTCTTTCCGAAATATCCCATTATGCCCGGGTCAGTAACACAGCGTTCAAATATCTCAAACGATATCTGCCCGGTCCATACACATTTGTTCTAGAGGCGACCCGCGAAGTTCCAGAACTGCTGCTGACCCGCCAGAAAACAGTCGGCATCAGGATTCCGGATAACCGTATCTGTACTGATCTTGTCGCTGCTCTTGGAAATCCGATTATTACCACAAGTGCCAATCTGTCAGGGGAGGATCCGGTAGGTGATCCGCGGATTATTGCCGACACCTTCGGGAATCAGCTGGACTTTATACTTGACGGCGGCATCCTGGCTACCGATGTAAGCTCGGTTGTGAGCCTGATCAACGATAAGCCGGAAGTTCTGCGACTTGGGCTCGGTGACGTTTCATGGTGCGGTTGACATTTGTTGTTCCGGAGTTAGGTAATGCGTAAGCGCACTGTCAGAAATGGTATGCGGCTGGTTATGGTCGCATTAATTCTTATCATTATTGCCAGTTTTTATCACGGCAATCTGGCGGAAATGTTTTCCTTGTCATTAGCTGCCGAGAACCGCATCTATCGACTGGGCATCTTCTGGGCGGCTGCAATCGGAGGCTACGGAGTTGTATTGGCGGTATTCGGTCTTATCCTGCCCCAAGACAAGCGTGATGATTCAGTCCGGATCTTACCGGTTTTTTTATTGATTACCGGATTGATTTCACTTTTTTTCTATCTTCTTTCGGCATCTTTTGATGCTCCCGCTAACTTCGAACAAAAGCGGCTGCGGCCGGGTGAGACAATCACAATCTGAAATGAGATCAAGGTTACTGATATAAGTTTGTGTGGAAGAAGCTCTCTATATCGTTAGTTTGCGCGGGTATCTAAAATAAACTTGACTTGTTTGAGTGTCAAATATAGTTTCAAATTTTATAAATAGCCACTCTAAGGAGGTATACTTCATGTCAGACAATCCCCTGTCCCTTGAAACCCTTACTCTACATGCAGGACATTCCCCGGACTCCGATACTCTCTCACGAGCTGTACCGATATATCAAACGTCCTCATACGTGTTCAAAAGTTCGGAACATGCTGCAAACCTTTTTGGACTCAAGGAATTCGGTAATATTTATACCCGCCTTATGAATCCGACTACCGATGTACTTGAAAAGCGTCTGGCCGCCCTTGATGGCGGTGTTGCAGCTCTTGCGGTCGCCTCCGGCCAGGCTGCCATTACCTATGCGATCCTGAATATTGCCAAGGTTGGTGACTCGATTGTTTCTTCGAACTCACTTTATGGAGGCACTTACAATCTTTTTCATTATACGCTGCCGCGTATGGGAATCAATGTCACATTCGTAGATACTTCCAATCCAGAGAATGTTCGCAAAGCTATAACACCGACCACGCGCCTGGTCTACACGGAGTCAATCGGCAACCCTAAAAACAATATCGACGATTTTGAAACAATTGCTGCAATAGCTCATGAAGCCGGTTTACCTTTTGTGGTGGACAACACCGTAACCACCCCGATGCTTTTCAGACCGCTCGATCACGGTGCCGATATCGTTGTTTACTCGCTGACAAAGTTTATCGGCGGTCATGGCACCAGCATTGGCGGTGCAGTGGTGGATGGCGGCAAATTCCCTTGGGATAATGGTAATTTCCCTGAATTCACTGAGCCGGATCCCTCATACCATGGCCTGAAATATTGGGAAGCCCTGGGAAATATTTCATACATAATTAAAATGAGAGTGTCATTGCTGCGTGATACCGGTGCGTGCATATCTCCTTTTAATGCATTCCAAATTATCCAGGGACTTGAAACACTGCATGTTCGTATGCCCCGCCATGTGGAAAACGCCCGTACAGTCGCAAAATGGCTCGAAGCCCACCCGTCAGTTTCCTGGGTGAACTATCCCGGTCTTGCAAGCCATAAGGACCACGCAATGGCTCTGAAATACCTCCCGAAAGGGGAAGGGGCTATCATCGGCTTCGGTATTAAAGGTGGATTGGAAGCAGGTAAAAAGTTCATCGACAATGTAAAGCTTCTTTCGCATCTGGCCAATATCGGGGATGCCAAGTCACTTGTAATTCATCCGGCTTCAACTACACACCAGCAGCTTTCAGCTGAAGAACAGGTTGCTTCCGGAGTAACAGCTGATTTTATAAGGCTTTCGATAGGAATCGAATCAGTGGATGATATTATTGCTGATATAAAACAGGCTTTGGAATTATCACAGAAATAGACTTTTTCGCGTTTTGTAATACATTAACGGGCAACCCTTGTGGTTGCCCGTATTTTTGTGTAATATCATACAATTAATATACGCTTGATTACAGCCATAACTAAAGGAGTTCTTGCCATGTATATGTTAACAATTAAAACCAGTTTTGCCGCCGCACATAATCTGATTAATTATCAGGGCGACTGTGAAAATCTGCATGGGCACAATTGGAAAGTTGATGTGTCAGTTACGGCACGCGAACTGGACAAGTCAGGTCTCGGGATCGATTTCAAGGTGCTTAAGCGTGATGCCGGCGCCATCATCAACGAACTTGATCATAAATATCTCAATGAGAACCCGGCTTTCCGTGAAGTTTCTCCATCCTCGGAACACATTGCAAAATATCTGTATGAGCGCATTTCAGAACGAATGAACAATGAAAATATCAAAGTCGATTCAATAACGGTCTGGGAATCTGATAACGCATCTGCACGATATTATGAGTAACCTTATCCATATCAGCGAGTTGTTTTCATCTATACAGGGCGAAGGAATTCTCGCCGGGCGTCGTCAGATTTTTGTTCGTTTGACTGAATGCAATCTCAACTGCAGCTATTGTGACACTGAATTCAATAAAACTGCAGTCGGCAAGGTCGAATCCAGACCTGGTTCAGGGGAATTAATCACTTGCCCTCAACCGATGCCTCTGCATGCAGTTACTGATATCATTGCCGACTGGAAATCTCAACTGCCCGGAGCGCACCATTCTGTGAGCATTACTGGCGGCGAACCATTGCTGCATGCCGATTTGCTGGCAGAACTGTTTCCGGAAATCAGTAAAGTCCTTCCGATACACCTTGAAACAAACGGTACCATGCATCTTGCTCTTAATCGGGTCAAAAAGCACGTTGACTACATCAGCATGGATATGAAGCTGCCTTCCACTGCCGGATGTACTGAGCAGTTATGGGACATACACACTCTTTTTCTCCGTGAAGCTCAAGGCTGCAATGTTTCTGTAAAGGTTGTAATCGGAGAATTAACTGACGAGGAAGAAATCGACAGGGTTTGCGATATCATCAAAGAGGTGGCCATCGATACCCCGCTGTTTCTGCAGCCGTTAACATTGCCGAACGGTGCTATTGGAATCAAGATTCACCATCTTCTGCGCCTCCAGGAACTGGCCTCCTTCCGTTTGCCTGATGTTCGCGTTATACCTCAAATGCACAAGTTATTGGGTGCGCTGTGATTATTTCAGATATGACGATGCCTGAGTTCGAGGCGGGCCTTGCTGAAACCGGGATAGTTCTGATTCCGTTCGGATCTGTCGAAGAACACGGGCCCCACCTTCCGCTTTCCACCGACACTTTCGAGGCTTACCAGGTCTGCGTCAAGGCAGCAGAGCGAACGTCCCTGTTCGTGGCACCTCCCATTCATTATGGTAATTGTCGTTCCTCTTCCTGCCATCCAGGTACTATTTCTATTTCCACGACTACCCTGAAGTCACTTTTTAAGGATATTGTCATATCGTTACGGTTACACGGACTCCATACATTTATCGCAATAAGCGGCCATGCCGGCGGCGCTCATGGCATGGCTCTGCAGGAAGCCGGCGAAGAGCTGATTGCGAGCTACGAGGATATTTCGGTTGCAGTTGTTACAGAATTCTTACTGGCACGTGATCGTGGCAAACATCTGATTGAGACACCAGGTGATTGTCATGCCGGTGAAATTGAAACATCAAGGATCATGCATTCCCATCCTCAACTTGTCAAAGGAACTGCCCCAGCTGAATACCCGTCATTCCCACCCGGAATACTGGTACGAGACAAGCGCCGTTACTGGCCAGGTGGAGTATGGGGTGATCCGGGCAAAGCTTCTGCAGAAAAAGGGGCACGTATTGAAGAAGCCGTTGTGGAAGGCCTACTGGATCTGATAAGGGAAATTGAGGAGCATTCTTGCTGAAAACATCAAACACTATTGAAACTATGAAGCTGGATTCAGGACTTAGTATCACGCTGACCGATGAAACCCGGCATTATTTTGGCGGTTATTACCATGTCAAGGTTATGGCGCACTGTATAGTGCCGATTGACATTAATTACTTCGACGATGAAGTCCAGTATCATGATGCGCTGGACAAGTTGGGTGAATCTGTACGTTTTGAAAGGATACTGGAAAAAATGGCGGTTCCGGAAGAGGATATTGCAGCCGTTCGTGATCAACTGGTTGATGCATTTAAGAGTACTGCCATTAGTTATTTGTCTGCTCCAGATTTCGACCGCCGACTTGTAAAAAAAGAGTACAGAATCTGTAAAAGCAAATCTGACAAAAAGTCTGTCGCCCGGATGTTATAACGTGACTACATCAATCGCAGTGATCGATAAACTTGCCTATGGTGGAAACGGAATCTGCCGGATAGAGGGCAAGGTCTGTTTTGTTCCGTTCAGTTGTCCTGGGGATAAAGTGCTTCTCCGCATATCCTCCCAAAAAAAGTCTTACAGCACGGCAGAAATAACGGAAGTCCTTCAGCCTTCATTGGATCGTGCCATACCACCCTGTCCAATTTTCGGATCTTGCGGCGGATGCAGTTGGCAGCATATTCAGTATCCTGTTCAGCTTGATCAGAAACGGCAGATATTTGCCGAGACGCTTTGGCGGGGAGGGCGAGTCGATGGGAACACTATCAGAGACGTTGTTGCTTCTCCGCTGGAATATGGTTACCGCAGTCGGGTACAATTCAAGGTATCGGTCAATAACGGTAAGCTTCGCATAGGTTTTTATCGTAACAGTTCGCATGTTGTTGAGGATGCCTCCAACGGCTGTCTTGTCGCGAGACCAGTAATCAACGAAATTATGGGATGTTTCAAAGCGATTCTCGCTGATTTTGACGAAGTTGGTTTCATCGATCAGATCAGCATTGATACTGGTGAGCATGGAGCTGTAGCTATAGTGCATTATACCGGCAAAGTACTTACTGGAATCAGAGCTTTTCTGCTTAAGCATTCAACTATACTTGGACCTTGTACAGGGCTTTTCCTTCAGGCTGGCAAGAACAGGGAGTTGGAAATATTATGGGGCAGCAATGAAATCCGTTACAGCATGCCACATAGCAATCCGGATCGACCATCATTTAATCTCTCATATCTCCCCGGCGGGTTTGCTCAGATAAATCAGACACAGAATACGGTCCTTCTCTCAATTATCAGGCGACTGTGCGGTTTCAATTCATCTGATAAACTATTGGACCTGTACTGCGGCAATGGCAATTTCACAATACCTTTAGCTGCCGACGTTGCCTCTGTACTTGGAATTGAAGGTTCAGGAGGTTCAATACGTTCTGCAAGACTGAATGCAACTTGTAATGGAATGCAGAATATTGAGTTTGTTTGTTCTGACGTACACATCGCTCTTCAGCAGCTAGTCAAAGCTGATCGTCTGTTCGATGTTGTGTTGATTGATCCGCCGCGAGCAGGTGCAGGAGATGTCGTTTCAGATATTGTCCGTTTGAATCCCAATAAAATAATCTATGTTTCATGTGATCCAAGCACACTTGCCAGAGATTGCGGGCTATTTGCCGGTCATAGTTATCAGGTTGTTGAGTCCATACCAATAGATATGTTTCCTCAGACATACCATCTGGAAAGTGTCACATTACTTATCAAAGAATGAGAAAGGTTATTACGTGAAATTATTTTCCAAACTGTTTTCGAAATCCCCTTCGGAGTTACTGGCAAAAGGCGATCGATATCTAGAGTCTGATTCGTTTTTTGATGCCAGAACTTGCTATGAAGATGGCCTGAAGCGTTGCAAAGGCGAGGATTCAGCCTCAGATCTTACAAAGATATTTCAGGAAAAAATAGACATCGCCAACTACAAACTGGCCGAACTTAATCTGCGTGAAGCCGACTTTTGTTATTCACGTGGTGATATCGGCAAAGCAGTTGATCACATCGAATTAGTAAAAACGCTGACTTATGATGCTGCTATACGGGAAAAGGCGGAAATGATACTTCATATGTGTCGCAGTACAGATAGTAATCCTGATGAACAGACCAGTTCCAAGTCCTGTGGTTCTTGCTCATCATCGATCGCCTCTGAGTCTGCTGACACTGGGCATTATGACGAATCTTTGCCGCCAATGGAATATTATGATCTGCTCATTCGCCAGCTTCCGGCAGAAGAGTATCAACGTTATTCCGAGTTGGGAGAAGATTTTGCATACGCTTATATCGCGGCAAGTCAGGACAGGCATGAAGAGGCATTTACGCGTCTTCAACAATGTACCGGGACCGTAAGCCAGGATATATTTTGCTGTGAAATCGGGAAGATTCTTCACCGGTTGGGTGACGACCTGGAGTCGGAAAAATATCTTCGTAAAGCCCTTCAGCTCAATCGTTCCAATACGCTGATATGGCTTAATCTTTCCCTCTTACTGATCGACAGTGGTCGACTTGAAGAGAGTATTCAGATTCTTGATACAATGATTGCTGAAGGATTGATGCGAGAACAGGCTATGTTGATGCGTGCAGAAATACTTGAAGCAACAGGTGATCATGAAGGCGCTATCAAACAGTACACACCACTTTTGACTACGCCTTATGCCCGTTCTGCTGCTGAAAAGCTGCATGGATTATTACTTTTAACCGGTAGACACAATGACGCAGCCGTAATTTTCAAGAATTATCTTGGCAAGTGTTGTCATTGATTTGAACTTCAGTTTGCTTTTGAAGCCTAATATGGCTATACATTGGAGGTCGTGATGAATAAGTCGGAACTTGTGGAACAGCTGGCGATTAAAAAAGATATTCCTGTCAAGCGGGCTGAAGAAATAGTAAATCTGATATTTTCTTCCATGACTGAGGCAATGATAAACGGAGATCGCATAGAAATCCGCGGTCTAGGCAGCTTTGTCATAAAGGATTACGGTACTTACACCGGTAGAAATCCAAAGACAGGTGAACCTATTGAGGTGTGTCCTAAAAAACTACCTTTTTTCAAAGTTGGTAAAGAACTGAAAGAGATGGTTCTAGGCTGAATTATAAAAGCAGTACATTTATTAATCTCGTATCTACTGGAATCATTCAAAAAACTTTATTATGATAAATATTTTTATTGCTATCATATTAACCTGCCTGGTTCCGGTTTGTGTATTGGCCAACCCGGGCAGGTCTGGTTCAAGCGGACTTATTGAAGTTCCTTCTGCTGAAACCCTGGACGCCGGTAATATTTGCATCGGCTTATGGTCCTGTTATGGTAAAAATAACAGTTTAAACCGAAAAGACTCCATGATTGTACCTGTATCCATAACTATGGGAATCGGTACGTTCTGGGAAGTCTACGGAGCATATCCAAACATCCTGTTTAACGGTGATGAAGATGCATCAGGCATAGGGACTCTGGATATCGGAACCAAAATACGTTTTCTTGGAGATAGATCCTCCATGTTTAAAATGGCTGTTGATTTTTTAGCACAGCGCCATGTTTCCGAGAATCGTATTAACGATGGAGTTACAGATCTTTCTGGCAAACTGATTGCTTCTTATAATAAAGACAATGTAGGAATGCATGTTTCAGCCGGTTATTTGATGCCCGGATCAATACCAGGTGCCAAAATGGACAATGAAATTACGTTCGGTGCCGGTCTTGAATACATGCTAATGCCGCGCTTGAGGCTGCTAGGTGAGCTTACCGGCGGCACAAAGCGTTATTATGTTGAAGATAATCCAACGCTAAGTCGACTTAGCATCCATTCCGGCTACAGCATGGAAGTATCTGCCGGAATCCAGTATTACCTTTCCCCGCACTTGACACTGAATGCATCAGCCGGTACTGGTTTCGGCAATCATGACCCAGATATGAAATTTATACTCGGCCTGAGTTCCTGTCAGGGTGTCGGTACCTATGTAAAGCCGATACCTTCTGTAGGGCGCAAATCAACTGCTAAAGATAAAGCCAAGGAAGTAGTTCAACCGCTTAAAATCATACCAATCTCCAGTCTTCTACTTAAAGCTTCAGCCGCTCAATCTTCACCTGTCAGCAAACTCGAAATTGAGACTGATTCGGATAAGGAGGAAGTACTGATCAAGCCTTATGGTCAGATCACTATTGCTCCACAGCAGGCATCTTCAAATCTGACCTCACCCGTCATTCCAGTAGAAATTCCTTTAAAGGCTCGCGATGAGGAAATTTCACTCCAACCTCAGAAAAACCAGGATCAAGAAGCAAGCGCAGTTGATTATACAATGAACCGTGTACGTGGTATTACGCCTCTTTACGGTGTTGATGTTAAAGGTTCTCAGGTCTCTATTCCTTCTGCAGCCACGTTGCCGGAGCGCATGTCGGTATATAGAAAATTCAGATTTCCTGATTTGACTTTCGATTTTGACCAATGGACGCTTTCAGCAGAAGGAAAAAAGATGCTTTCCGAAGTTGCTGAACAGATCAGGAAAGATAAAAAATGGTTGTATCTGAAGATTGACGGCCATACGGACAGTATCGGATCTCTTGCCTATAATATGGATCTGTCCTTGAAACGAGCCATTTCTGCTGCGACTTATCTCATCAGTCATGAAGGGGTGGATCCTTCTAAAATATTTATAAAAGGTTTAGGAAAATCTACACCGATAACAGATAATGATACGGCAGATGGCCGCCGTAAAAACCGTCGCACAGAAATTCTGTTTTTGGTTTCCAAGGACGGCCAACAATGAATGTTAACAAATCCTGTCTATATTCAATTATAATCCTGTTGTCAGTCTCGTTTGGAAGTATATCTTCAGCGCAGGACTCCATATTGAGTACAGAACGGGTTTTAGCCGTAGTCCCGGTAAAGGGTGCTATTGACCAGAGCGTATACAAGCAGTTTGATCGTCTTGTTCCCGAGCTTAGGAAGATTGCAAAGGATAATATTGTCAAGCTGCAATGTCGTTATACTGGTCGTCCCGAACTTGAACAGGATGTCATAAACGCTTATCAAGTAGCCGGAAAAATAGAAAAATATTTAAGAAATCAGCACAAGCTTGCACTTGACCTCTGGATTACCATTCAGATGGGGGCTAAGCAGCCGAAGTCAACATCTGTTCTTACTATTGCACTACTGGCGGATGACATAAAACGACTGGACTCCATTGTGAGTGATCAAGAAAAAAAGATGAACACGGACTGACCTGGGAGAGTTTATGAAAATTGCCCTTTTAATTTTACTAAGCATATTTTCACTGGTTTCAGGATGTTCGACCGTAAAAATAATTCCGGAACAAGTCGTTAATGGCCGCATAGATACTGCAGATAATTCCCAGACCATTTCGAACAAGGCCGCTGAGGTTTCTGTCCGTGTGGATGAAACCGGTATTAATTCCTATAATCTCGACAGTTTCGTCACTGCTTTCAAGGTTTCAATAAAGAATACATCTGGATCCGAAATTACCTTCTCGGAAGATTCATTTGTGCTTGTAGATGAAAACAATTTGCAGTACTCACTTCTGACCCCTGAAAAGGCACGTGATCTCTTGAAGAAAGATTCGTATTACCTGATGCCATATCCCTACGTTGGATTTTACTACCTTGAAGATTATCAGAAAACCAACTTCTATAACCGTTCCAATTCGTCACTTCCATATTACTATGAACTTTATCCACAGGATATTTTTACTAAAGCTCTTCCCTTGACTACTGTCATTCCCGGTATGAAAATTGAAGGTTTGACGTACTTCAAGTTTGATCCTGCAAATCATAAGAGTATCAAACTGTTGATATACGCAAAAGGTGCTTCTAAATCATCACATCCTGACTTTCTTTTTCCATTTAAAATTTCAAAATAAACTTATGTATAATCGAGTCGAATAGATGCATCTTGGTATTCTGGAAGGTGCTTTAGGTGGTATCGGTTTGTTCCTGCTGGGAATGAAACTGATGTCTGACGGAATCCGCTTTATAGCAGACGACCGTATTAGAAGTGTTTTGTTGCGTGTTACTTCCAATCGATATTTGTCATTGTTATTCGGTGTTTTGATGACTCTGGCCGTTAGTTCCGGAAGTGCCGCAGTAATCTTTGCAGTCGGTCTTCTAAATGGTGGCGTACTTAATGTATTTCAGGCTCTCTGCGTTCTTGCAGGGGTTCTGCTTGGCAGTTCACTTTCCCTGCATCTCCATCTCATCCCCTACAGTCTGTTTTCAGGCTTTTTTATATTAGGCGGCTTCGTTTTAAAATATTTTTTCAGCAACAGGCGACTGGTTCATTATGGAACTCTGTTCTTGGGAATTGGATTGCTTTTTTTCGGGCTTTCACTGCTTGAGGGCAGTTACCGTCCAATCAATGAAAGTCATCCTCTGCAGGAACTAATGCGAGGGATGCTGTCACGTTCATCTTTTATGGCAGCATTATTCGGTTCCATAATCTCATTTCTTGTACAATCGTCCCAATCTACAATTTCGATCATCACATCTCTTGAAAAAAGTAATTCAATGTCTTCCTCACTCTCTTTTGCCATGTCTTGCGGCGGTTTGATCGGAATGTCTGCAATCGGACTACTGGCATCAGTAGGCGGCAAGTATGTGGCACGCCAGGTCGTCAGGTTTTTGATGATTGTTACATTATTTGTGTGCCTACCTCTAATTATATTTTCGCAGACTGGAGCCGACATTTCTTACGAAGTTGCCGCAATATTTGACAGTCTTGATCGTAAATATGTTTTGTCGTGGGGATATACAATAATATGCACAGTTGCAGCTTTGGTAATATTCATTTCTGCAGGACCTTTCTCCAGATTTCTGCATAAAAATGAAGCCAATTCCAGTGGCAGATCTGGCGGTATGCAACCTGCCGCCGGTTATCTCGATAGACGCATACTGACAACGCCTCCGATTGCTCTAGAACAGGCCAGGAAGGAAGTTCAACGTATGGCGACCGTAGCCACATGGATGTATGCTGATGTACTAGCCATTCTTTCTGACTTTGATGCACGGAGAGTCAACACGATACGTCAACATGAACAACTTTTGGATTCACTTAATTCCGAAATCACATCATTTTTGGCTGCACTTTCAAAAAGTGCCAACGGTCCGGATATACTGTATGAAGTACCTGGACTAATTCAAATAGTTTCTTCATTGGAACATATTGGTGATGTGAGTGAAGATATTCTGGACTGCACATTGGAACGTAAAGAATCCGGAATAGTTTTCTCTCAGGAGGCAATGAGTGATCTGATCTCTTTCGCTGAACAGACAGGATACATTCTCGCAAAAACTGAAAAGTTTGTCTTGTCCGGCGAAAACTTTAACCGGGAAGATCTCCATCACATTAAGGCCCGCACCCGCCAATTGTATGATCAAATCAAAGAATCGCACTTCAGCAGAATCTGTTCTGGAGTTTGTCCACCCCGTTCTGCCATTTTGTTTCAGGAAATGTCATCCTCTTGTATGAGAATTGCGGAACTATGCTGGAATATCATGGGGATTCCGTTCAGGAGAATTGAATAGATGAGGTGTGCGGCCATTGATTTTGGAACAAATACTGCCAGATTGCTTATTGTGGAATATGAGTTCCAGAAGCTTGTCACACTTCATGTAGAACGGGAGATCGTTCGTTTAGGCGGCGGTTTTACAGATGACAAGGGATTGTCAAATGATGCACAACTGCGCGGACTAAGCTGTCTTAAACGTTTCGCAGACATCATGAAGGAATATGGTGTCATAAAGATGCGTGCTTCTGCTACAAGTGCTGTCAGGGATGCTTTGAACGGACCGTCATTTGTAGATCTAGTGAAAAAGGAAACCGGCATTCAATTGACTGTTATTGATGGCGACATTGAAGGACGCTTGACTCTCAATGGTGTCATCTCCGGCCTTGATGTAATTCGTGAGAATTTGGTGGTCCTGGATGTAGGGGGCGGCAGTACAGAAATCACTGTTGCAGAAAATGGGATTCCACTATTTGTTCACAGTATGCCGTTGGGAGTTGTGAGACTTACGGAGGGTTTTGCCAAATACCAGTCCATGAAACAAAGGATATCTACTATTCTGAATCAGCTTTCGGTAGAACTGTCTTCAACAGGAATTCTTATACATCCTGAATCAGAGTTGGTATCAACTGCCGGGACTGCAACAACGCTCGCTGCTATTCAGATGGAGATGGAAGAGTATGATTACCGCAGGGTCAATAACTTTCTGATCAGCAGAGAACAAATAGAAGCGATATATGAAAGACTGATGCCATTGACACCGCAGGAGCGCATAATGGTTCCCGGACTTGAAAAGGGAAGGGAAGATTTGATAATGGCGGGTATTCTTGTCACAACCAGCGTTATGGATGCATTTGGTTTCAGTAGATTGAAAGTTAGTGACTATGGCTTGCTTGAAGGTTTGGCCCTTTCAGTTTTTGAGCCTAAGCAGGATTATTGAACTAGTCTTATTAACTGTCAGCCGCCTTAAAACATTCACTCCGCCTTATTCCTATCTGTAATTAATTATCCCGCCATAATCTAAATTTCAAATTTATTTCTTTGCTGGTTTTTATAACAATTCGACAAAAACAACCTGAATAACTGTCATTATATAGTGGTCACTGACAATTTAATAAACGCCTAATTTATGTAATAATTAATATTTGTACTTGCTAAGCTGTCTCTTCCTGCTTGACCTGATCATGTATTTGCGTTAGCTTCTTCTGCGAATCCGAGTCAGAGGAATTTGATATGCGAGTAATTGCCGGTATCTGTCGCGGAATGAAGTTGAAAGCTCCAAAAGGTGAGAAAACCCGCCCTACGGCTGACAGGGTTAAAGAGTCGCTTTTTAATATTATATCTAACCAAAAAAACTTTGATGAGTGCAAAGTACTCGATATCTGCGCAGGTACAGGAAGTCTTGGTATAGAATCATTAAGTCGCGGTGCCCATTCATGCAGTTTTATTGAACAGGACAGAAAAGTGTCTGAAGTTCTCATGCAGAATCTGATTTATACCGGGCTTGCAAGTGACTCCGAACTGTTGACAATGGAAGCATACAAGGCATTAAAGGTGCTTTCTAGGCGTGGCAGAAAGTTTGACCTTGTATTTTTAGATCCACCGTATGAATCAGGAATCTACGAATCTACAGCAGAGCTATTATGCACACTGGGACTTTTGGCTGACAACTCTTTATTCATTGCAGAGTGTTCTGCACGCATCTGCTTGCTTGGACGTCTGGGAACGCTCATCAAGACCGACCGACGTGTTTATGGTGATACGGCACTTGAATTTTTCTCAATGGAGGTAGCATGAAAAAAGTCGCGGTGTATCCTGGGTCTTTTGACCCGATCACCTATGGACATCTGGATATAATCAGGCGTGGTCTTTCGATATTTGATGAGATAATTGTCGCTGTAGCAAAAAACTCCCAGAAGAACTCATTATTCTCAACGGATGAACGCGTTGAACTTATCCAGAATGTACTCCAATCAGAAGGGAGAGTCTCAGTTGACACCTTTAGCGGTCTTCTGATAGATTACGTTTCTTCTCGAAAAGCGCATGTAATCATTCGCGGGCTTAGAGCTATATCCGACTTTGAGTACGAATTTCAGATTGCCCAGATGAACAGTACTATCGGTCGCGAGATAGAAACACTATTCATGATGACTTCATTGCAGTATGGTTACCTTTCCTCCTCGATTGTCAAGGAGGTCTGTTCCCTTAACGGAGACATTGATATGTTTGTGCCGCCGGAAGTCAAGAAAGCTTTAAGACAGAAATACGGTCTTGTATAATCAACAAATCATTTTAACATGCAAATATGCACCCACTAAAATCAGGAGGAAAGACAGATGAAACTTGCAGACCGCGTAAATAAAATTCAGCCATCACCTACACTTGCAATCGATGCCAAAGCCAAAGCGCTTAAAGCCCAGGGAGTCGACGTTATCGGCTTTGGTGCCGGCGAACCGGATTTCGACACTCCGGCCAATATTTGCGAAGCTGGCAAAAAAGCCATCGATGCCGGTTTCACACGTTACATGCCGGTAGGGGGCGCAGATGATCTGAAGGATGCGATTATTGCCAAGATGAAGAGAGATCATAATCTTGAATATACTCGCGATGAAATATCGGTTGCCTGCGGTGCAAAACATACCCTTTACAATATCTCGCAGGCGCTTATACAGGAAGGCGATGAAGTCATAATCCCAGCTCCATACTGGGTCTCCTATCCAGACCAGGTTGTACTTGCAGGCGGTACTCCGGTTTTTATTGAAACCGGTGAAGAAACTGCTTTCAAAATAACTCCGGAGCAGTTGGAAAAAGCCATTACCCCAAATACCAAGGCGCTGATTCTTAATTCTCCCTGCAATCCGACCGGTACAAGCTACACTGAAGCTGAACTTAAAGCCCTAGGTCAGGTTTGCCTGAAATATAACTTCCTGATAATATCCGACGACATTTACGAACGCCTTATTTATGACGGCATCAAATTTGCCAACATCGTTCAGGTGGTTCCGGAACTTAAGTCACGTACTGTTGTCGTCAACGGAGTTTCTAAAACCTATGCCATGACCGGATGGAGAATCGGATACGCCTGCGGACCCAAAGAACTAATGTCTGCAATGACCAAGATGCAGTCCCAATCAACTTCCAATGCAACTTCGATTGCTCAGAAGGCTTCAGTCGAAGCATTGAACGGCTCGCAGGATGCTGTTGCTGCCATGTGTGTTGAGTTTGAGAAACGTCGCAGCTATATTGTTGAGCGTCTGAACGCAATGCCTGGAGTTAGCTGTTTCAGGTCAACAGGTGCGTTCTATGTGTTTCCGAATTTCTCCTGCGCGTATGGCAAATCAACGCCTCAGGGCAATAAAATTAATAACTCGACTGACTTTGCTGCCTACCTGCTTGAAGACGCCAAAGTTGCTCTTGTACCCGGCGTTGCATTCGGTGCTGACAAGTATGCTCGTCTTTCTTACGCTATTAGTATGGAAAACATAAAGAAGGGCATGGATCGAATAGAAGAGGCGATAAAAAACCTTAAATAGCATGTCACTAATGAGGCGCTGAAAGGCGCCTCATTCTTTTAACAGGGGTGAGGAGACAAATGATTACTCGAGACATGATAATTACGGATATCATTACAAAATATCCTGAGACACTAAAGGTTTTCAAAAAATTCAATCTTGATTGTTATGAATGTCAAATCGCCGACCTGGAAACACTTGAACACGGTGCAGGCGTTCACAAGATCGATATTGAAGAACTGCTCGCTTCTTTGAACAACATGCCTAAGTAATATAAGTCATATGGAATTAGATCCATGAATGACTTTGAACAATATGCAACCTATTTTCCGGTAGGGGGCAAGGTTGGCGTCGGTATTCCGTTACCTAACGCCGAAGTATTCAGAGACTGGGCTATTATTCATAAAATCGATGAGGACCTTGTTTCCCTGCAGCTTTCTAGAGACATCCTACCGGTTGGAATAACACTTCGGTATGGCCAGATTCTTGAGTTGCGGGGTGGAAAGGAGGGGGCTGGATACAGTTGCCGGGCCATAATTGTATCTGAAGGCGATTCCCGCGAACTTCTGCTGCGCCTGATCGGCGAAATGGTTTCGGACGAACTTCGTGAATTTTACCGCATTGATGCTTTTCTTCCCATAAAGTACTACGTCAGCAGAGAGCAGAACATCGACATCCTTCGCAAACAGTGGGAGCTTCGCAGAGCCCGTCGTCAACAAATTGAACTTGAACAGAAAGAAAAACGCTGGAATAGTGAGCTTCTTTCCCAGAACGCAGTCCTTCCTAATGAAAAAACTCAGTATGTTGATCAAGAAGTCGACGGTGGAAGTGAAGGAAATACCTCATGGGATACAATAATCCCGTTGGCGGCAAATGTCAGTGGTGGCGGGCTAAGGTTGATTACTCATCAAGGTCTTGATATTGGAGAATATGTTCTTCTTGAAATTCTTATTCCTTCTCCACGCAGGGTTGTTGATGTTGTAGCGAGGGTAATATCAGCGAATAGAAACTTCGCTGCCGGAGGTGAGCAGGAATATTATAATACCGGGATGCAGTTTGTGTATATCGGAGAGCGTGAGCGCGACGCGATTGTCAACTATATTTCCAATATACAGCTGAAAAGAATCAGGCAAATGAGAGAAATGTACCTTTTCAGGGGGGTAGATGATAATGACTCATCCGCTTCGGGCATATTAAACGCCAAGTCAATTATTGCCTGGACTGTGGCCGCAGTTGTAATTACAGTGGTTTCCGTGTCAATTGTCAGATATTTTTGGAGTTACGCACATAACCGTCCCAAGGGAGAAATAGAGATGATCTTTGAGGATGCAGTAAAGCAGTACAGGGAAAGGTACAAATATTGATGATTACTGTAACTTAATCAGCTAATTACTGCCTGTAGAGCCAAAGCCACCAACCCCACGTTCAGTTTCTTGACTGAACTCTGAAACCAACTCCAAAACAACCTGCGTTACCGGAACGAACATCATCTGACAGATACGATCTCCCGGTTCAATAGTATAAGGTGACGCACCGCGATTGAATATACCGATACCAATCTCACCTTGATAGTCTGAATCAATAACACCGATTGTATTAGCCAATACGATGCCATGTTTGATGCCCAGGCCTGAACGTGGTACAAGCAGTGCGACCAAGCCGGGGTCATGAATGCTGATGGCAATGCCGCTGGGAACCAGGAATGTCTCTCCCGGATGTACAGTTCTTGCCTCATTCAGGCAGGCGCGCAGGTCGATCGCAGCCGCGCCGCCGGTTGCATAGCTGGGTAGCGGTATTGTAGTACCGATCAGCGTATTCATGATTTTGGTTTCAATTTTATGTTTGTTCATGTAAATTTCCCTGTCAGCCTCTGATATGATACGATCATTTACCATAGCAGAATCGAAGCGAAAGGCAACCAATTCGATTTAATGAAGCAACATTTCCAGCAATCACAAAGCACAAGGAGCTGTTATTTATGAAACAACGTGTTGTCAGCGGCATGAGGCCGACCGGTAGGCTGCACATCGGCCATTATCACGGAGTTCTGGAAAACTGGATCAAAATGCAGGATTCCTACGATTGTTTCTTTTTTGTTGCTGACTGGCATTCATTGACTACTGAGTATGCTGATACATCAGGAATTGCAGAGAGTACCCGTGAAATGGTTCTGGACTGGGTCGCCTTTGGGCTTGATCCAGCCAAGAGTGTCGTCTTCCGTCAGAGCCTGGTGCCACATCACTCGGAACTGAATCTGATCCTGTCTATGATCACTCCCGTATCCTGGCTAGAGCGCAATCCAACCTACAAGGAGATGCTGGACAATATTGATCAGCGTGACCTTTCCACTTTCGGATTTTTAGGATATCCGGTCCTGATGGCTGCCGATATCATTCTCTACAAGGCAACAAGAGTCCCGGTGGGACATGATCAGCTTCCACACCTTGAGATAACAAGAGAAATAGCCAGGCGCTTTAACCACCTGTATGGAAGAGTATTTCCTGAGCCGGAAGCGCTGCTGACCGAGACACCCAAGCTTCTAGGCTTGGATGGCCGCAAGATGAGCAAGTCCTACGGCAACTCGATCTACCTTTCCGACAGTGCCGAAGAAACCACTAAAAAAGTTATGTCGATGATGACCGATCCGGCCCGCGTGAGGCGTGCCGATCCCGGCGATCCCGATGTGTGTGTGGCATTCAACCTTCATCGCCTATATGTTCCTCAGGAAAAGCTTGATGAGATCATACCGGCCTGCCGCAACGCCTCCATAGGTTGTGTTGATTGCAAGCGCATTCTGGTTAGCTGTATGAACGAAAAGCTGGCGCCATGCCGGGCCAAGCGTGAGGAGCTGGCCGTCAATCCTGAGTTCGTAGATGATCTGCTGCAAGACGGCAGTCAGAGGGCATCCTTGATTTCCGATGCTGTCATGACAGAGGTTCGCACTGCTTTGAAGTTCTGATATGAGCCGCAGCGAAGCTCATCATGAGGAGGCCGCTCCTCTTCTGGACGGTTTTTGCGAACAGTACAGTGTCCATCTGGACAAGTTTGATGGACCGATGGACCTGCTGCTGCACCTGATTAAAAAGAACGAGCTGGACATCTATGATATTTCGATTGCGGTGATCACCCGCCAATATCTGGATTACATCAAGTTGATGAAGGATCTGAATCTGGAAGTGGCGGGAGATTTTCTGGTTATGGCAGCCACGCTTCTGCATATCAAATCACGTCAACTTCTGCCTCTGGACGATCCGGAAGAGGCAGAAGCAGAAGAGCTAGATCCTCGAGCAGAGTTGGTGCGCCGTCTGTTGGAATATCAACAGTACAAGGAAGCAGGGTTGGTGTTTGGCGCAAGGGCACTACTGGGTAGAGAAGTTTTCGCGCGCACGGCATCCGAACCGATTCTTATTACAGCACAGAACGAAGAAGGACCACTGGAAATCAGTTTGTTCGAGCTGGTTGATGCCTTTCGTGTCCTATTGAACCGTATTCCTGCTGAGAGCTTCCATGATGTGGCTCCGGGAGATTCACTCAGCATTGCTGACTGTATCAACGAGATACTTTCGCTCCTCCAGGAAAAAAATACCGTTCAATTTGACGACCTGGTGTGTGATGAACTTACCCGCGAACGTGTAATTGTAACCTTTCTGGCATTACTGGAGCTTTGCCGTCTCAAATTGATCCGCATATTTCAGGGCGATCAGCATGGTTCAATCTGGTTTGTTCCTGCAGTTGAGCCGACTACTTTGGAAGTGTAACTCATCATGCCATCAGAATTGTCCGCCATCATAGAAAGCATTATTTTTACAGCCGAATCAGCCATATCGACTGATCGAATATGCGATCTGCTGAACGAGTTCGAGCGTGACGATATCCGGGCAGCACTGTCAGAACTGGCAGAACTTCACGAAGAACGGAGAGGGGGATTCGAGCTGGCTGCCGTAGCCGGCGGTTGGCAGTTCAGAACACGTCCGGTCCACCAGTCCTATGTTATCCGTCAGATCAAGACCAAGTCTTCCAAATTCTCACAATCATCCCTGGAAACCCTGGCTATCATAGCTTATCGTCAACCGATTACCCGTGCCGAAATTGAACACCTGAGAGGTGTCGACTGCGGCGGAGTGCTAAAATCACTGTTGGAGAAACGGCTGATCAGAATTCTGGGTAAAAAGGATATTCCGGGTCGTCCACTGATCTATGGTACATCAAAAGAATTCCTCGAAATATTCGGGCTTAAAGATCTAAAGAGTCTACCTACACTTAAAGAAATACAGGCGCTTGATGAAGTCCCTCAGTATGAGCGCCAGGAGGAATTGCCATTGGGGCAGGACAGGCCTGTTCCGATGGAGAGTGATTTGCCGTTTGAGTGATACTTCGGTCAGGAGGTATACCATGCAGCGTCAACCGGTCGTGGCAGGACAATTCTATCCAGGAAGTTTTCAGCAGCTTAAATTATTACTGGCATCCCTCATTAGCGAAAACTGTTCCAGGCAGCGCGTACTCGGCATCATTTCACCTCATGCCGGCTATGTTTATTCCGGTGCAATTGCCGGTCAACTCTATGGGAATATTGAAATCCCGCCAACGGTTCTGATCATTGGCCCCAACCATACCGGTGCCGGCGCCCCTGCATCATTGTATCCGGATGGTGAATGGCTGACACCGCTTGGAACTGTATCCATCAACTCTCGTCTTAACACACTCCTTCAACGACACGTGCCACAAATTATATTAGACCTTGCAGCACATCAAAATGAACATTCTCTGGAAGTTCAACTCCCATTTATCCAATATCTGCGTCCGGATGTGTCTATATCCGCAATCTGTCTTGGATATGGTGATTATGCCATACTTAGTGATATCGGCAGGGGGGTTGCTGCTGCTATCCGTGAATATGGGCAAGAAGTACTGATAGTTGCCAGTTCGGATATGACCCATTATGAATCCGCCGATTCTGCACGTCGAAAGGATGGGCTTGCACTTGAGAAAGTGCTTGATTTTGATGCAAAGGGATTATTGGAAATCTGTCGCAGCCATCACATAACAATGTGCGGAGTGTCGCCTTCAGCTGTCATGCTGACGGCTGCCTGCGAACTGGGAGCTGCAGAAGCTGAGGTTGTTGCTTACGGGAACAGCGGTGACGTGTCAGGAGATAATCAGCAGGTGGTTGGATACGCCGCGGTTATTGTTTCCTGAAAAATCAACCGCCTGCCCAACAAAAAAAGCGCCTTGGTTTCAGGGCGCTTTTTTTGTTGGGCAGGTTGTCTGGAAATGCCTATTTTGCGATCTTTACCCGTATTGCTTCGACCACATGGTAGGCATCGTTAATGGCGGTATATATCAGGTTGGGATGTTTTTCCTCAACAATAGAACCCTCAGTTATCTTCATATAGGATGGTGAAATTGCCCCGCCTATAACATAGACTCCTTTTCGGGTGGACTCGAATTCGGACGATAACAGCACTAATCGCTCACCTTCTTTGGCAATCTTGCATACGCCTGCTGCGCAGGCTATGGACTGAATTCCGAGTTTATCAAAGATCGGTACCGGTCCCTGAGATCCGATGCAGGCGATAACGTTATGCATAGGGAAGCTCAGGCCATGATACAGGTCAATTCCGTCGGACTGCTTGAACTCGTTGATCCTGATCACAAGCCGGTCAACACCTTCCTCATCGACTTCACCGATGCGAGGCATCGCACCAGGCAATAACCTTATGTTTCCGCCCAGCAGGATCTCTTCGCCCAGACGCTGTGCGGTTTCCTTGTTGACGTCGAATGTTTCAGCTTTGTGAGCCCAGTAGACCGGCTGGGTATCGTTGACCTCGCGTTTGGCTTTCAAAATGTTTATTATAACGTCGGCAGCGGTGTTGCCACCTCCGATAACCAATGTTTTGATGCCAATGTATTTGCCGGGATCATCGACGTTTTTTGCAACCATCTTGGCGTCGCCGTAAACTGTAAGTTCACGGGGTATGTTGCTGCCGAAAGACAGCACAACCTTCTTGCCTTTAAAGCTTCCTTTGGAAGTAATCACAGTAAGTCCGTCCCGTTCGTCCCTGATATCCTCAAAAGCAACATCGGTCTGTACATTCAGTTTTTCGTGCTGAACAAAATGCTGAACATACTGCAGATAACTCTCCACTGTAACCGGTTTGTCAGGCGGACGCAGTTCCTCGACCATAAAAGGTTCCGGAGCATCCTTGGGTTTTGAGGCGTACACCAGCTTACCTTCAGGATAGGTATTTGCGATTCCCTGAAATATTGCCTTGCCTGACTCAAGTACAAGGTAGGAAAGGCCGTTTTTGTGACACAGATAAGCTGTTGAAAGGCCGGCCGGACCACCGCCGATAATAAGTACGTCATAGGAAGTGCTGCTCATAAATAATCCTTTTGAATGACCGCATGAAATATGGTGAATTTTTATCTAACTAAACAATCAAGCCTTTATTGAAAACAGTGCTTTGCTCATCTCATCTGCTGCGCGCAATACTTTTATATTAGCCTTGAATGCCGAGCCGGTTGAAACCAAGTCTACAGCTTCCCTGGAAATATCCACCTTATCATCACCCTGGACTACAGATGTGTTAACTCCGCCACCTTTTACTGCTTGGATTATTACAGAAGATGCGGGTGAATCGGACGTATTTATTTTTGTGATATTAGAGGCGGTAACCGTTTGTTTCAACGAATAGGCACTTAACGCACTTGCCGCTATTCCAGCTATGTCAGCCATGACACCCCCCGATCCTCTGAAAACATTTAGCGCAGAATCAATTTATCATTTTCAACGTCTACCTGCAACATACTTCCTTCATGAGTATTACCGCCAATTATAGCTCGCGCTACCCTTGTTTCCAGCTCACGCTGCAGATAGCGTTTCAGAGGTCGGGCTCCATAGACAGGATCATAACCGGCCTGTGCGATAAATCCCATGGCTTTATCAGTAATATCAAGTGTTATATGCTGTTCTTTCAAGCGCAGCTTTAGCTGTTCCGCAAGCAGACCGGCTATGCGTTTGACTTCATCAAGATGCAGCGGCTTGAACAGCACAATATCATCAACCCGATTCAGGAATTCAGGGCGGAAGCCGAGTTTGAGTTCATCCATGACCGCCTGTCTGGCATCCTCGCGGATATCACCGTTTACTGTTATTCCATCGAGCAGAAACGACGACCCAATATTAGAGGTCATTATTATTACCGTATTCTTGAAGCTAACCGTACGACCGTGACTGTCAGTCACACGGCCATCATCCAGAATTTGCAACAGGATATTGAACACATCCGGATGGGCTTTTTCGATCTCGTCAAACAGCAGAACGCAGTATGGTTTGCGACGGACCGCCTCGGTCAACTGACCGCCTTCCTCATAACCAATGTATCCTGGAGGTGCTCCGATCAGTCTTGATACTGCAAATTTTTCCATGTACTCAGACATGTCGATTCGCACCATGTTTTCTTCCGTATCGAACAGTGAAGCCGCCAGTGTTCGGGCCAATTCTGTTTTTCCAACTCCGGTCGGCCCAAGAAAAATGAAAGAGCCGATCGGACGGCGCGGGTCCTTGATGCCGGACCGGGCGCGCAATACTGCATCTGCTACCAGTTGCACCGCCTCATCCTGGCCTATCACACGTTCATGCAGAATATCCTCCAGACGCATCAGTTTTTCCCGTTCCCCTTCAACCAGACGCGTGACGGGAATACCTGTCCAATGTGCCACTATTTCAGCTATTTCATCCTCGGTTACCTCTTCACGCAGCAGCTTATGGCCATCCTGCTTTTCATTCAGAGAATTTTCTTCATTTTTAAGAGCGGTCTCCAGTCCTGGTAGTTCCGAGTATTTCAGCCTGGAAGCCTGTTCAAGGTTGTAAGAACGTTCTGCCTGCTCAATGTCTCGCCTGGTTTTTTCGAGCTGTTCCCGAAGCCCCTGGATGCGCTGGATAGCTACTTTCTCAGAATCATATTTGGCACGCATGGCGTTCGCACGCTCTCTGTCGACTGACAATTCTCTGCGCAACCCTTCCAGTCGCTCTTTGCTGACGGCATCCTTCTCCTTTTTGAGAGCCTGCTCCTCAATCTCCAACTGCATGACACGGCGACTGATTGTATCCAGTTCCGAAGGGAGAGAGTCAATTTCGGTGCGCAGCATGGCACAGGCTTCATCCACCAGGTCTATGGCCTTGTCAGGCAGAAATCGTTCGGTAATGTATCGGTTAGAAAGAGTTGCGGCAGCCACCAGTGCATTGTCCTGTATTTTTACGCCGTGATGAACCTCGAAGCGTTCCCTTAAGCCCCGCAGTA
This sequence comes from uncultured Geobacter sp., assembly GCA_964420435.1. Classification (GTDB taxonomy): domain Bacteria; phylum Desulfobacterota; class Desulfuromonadia; order Geobacterales; family Pseudopelobacteraceae; genus JACRCG01. The sequence continues at coordinate 61,171 of CAYQTC010000006.1, read as the reverse complement.
TTGATACGGTATCCTCAACTGTAGGCTGCTCAACCAGTACCGGCTGAAAACGACGCTCCAGAGCGGCGTCTTTCTCAATATGCTGGCGGTATTCGTCTAGCGTGGTAGCGCCGATGCAGTGGAGTTCTCCACGTGCCAGCATCGGTTTCAGCATATTGCCGGCGTCCATCGCTCCCTCGGCTTTACCGGCTCCCACAATCGTATGCAGTTCATCGATGAACAGGATAATGCGACCATCAGCTTCCTTGATCTCATTCAATACCGCCTTGAGACGCTCTTCAAATTCACCGCGGTACTTGGCTCCGGCCACCAATGCTCCCATATCCAGTGCAAAAACGGTCTTGTCCTTAAGCCCTTCGGGTACATCACCCCTGACAATACGCTGTGCCAATCCTTCTACAATTGCAGTTTTGCCGACGCCGGGTTCGCCTATCAGCACCGGATTATTCTTGGTTTTGCGTGACAGAACTCGGATAACCCTTCGTACTTCCTCATCACGCCCGATGACAGGGTCCAATTTGTCGGTCTTGGCCATCTTGACCAGATCGCGACCATATTTCTCCAATGCCTCGTAGGTTGCTTCAGGATTGGAACTCTGTACCCGCTGACTGCCACGCACATCGATCAAAGTTTTAAGAAAGCGCTCACGGTCAATGCCGGCCTGTTTCAGGATGCGTCCTGAAGGGACCTTGTCGCCCTCTGCAATCAAGGCAATCAGGAGGTGTTCTACCGATACATATTCATCTTTGAGCCGTTTGGCCTCATTCTCAGCTGCCACCATAGTGCGCGACAAGCGCTGGGAAACATAAATCTTTCCAGCTTCCACCCCAGGCCCGGAAACACGGGCTTTGCGGTCCAATTCAGCCTCAACTTCCTTTTTAATCATATCTGGTCGAATGTCCATACGCTGCAGAAGACGCGGAACAAGCCCATCAGCCTGATCAAGCAGAGCCCACAACAGATGTTCGCCATCCACTTCGACATGTCCGAATGATATTGCTTTATTCTGTGCTTCGGCAAAGGCTTCCTGTGATTTTTGAGTAAGCCTGTTGAAATCCATAATACAACTCCTTGTTTTTTAAATTTGATGTGTATCCTTAACTCAGAATGAATATACATCTGATCTGTTAATTGAGTTAAGCATTGGAATGGATAAAGTCAAGCGGATCGACCACGAATCAAAATCAATCTGCTGGAAGTAGTCTGCACATAAAACAACAATTTATATTGAATCGGCATTTATCGGCATTGAAAAGAATTTTAATTGCAAAGCTGAAAAGTGTGTGTTTTATTTAAAAGCTAAACTTTAAGTTAAAAGGGGGCATGATGCTAAACAAACGTGGTTGCGGAGTTCTGCTTCATCCAACATCATTGCCCGGTTCTGGCGGGATTGGCTCGATGGGTAAAGATGCCCGGCGTTTTATTGAGCTTCTTGCAGCGATGGGTATGTCATACTGGCAGGTCCTGCCGCTTACTCCGCCAGCTTGCGGCAATTCTCCTTATTCAGCTTTTTCGGCTTTTGCCGGCAATCCGCTCCTGATTGACCTGGAACAGTTAGTTGATGATGGTGATCTGCCAGATAAATTAATAAAAATAGCCCTTCCTGAAAACATGGTCGATTTCAATGTCGTTTCCGAGTTCAAGCTGAAACTTCTGAATCAGGCAGGCTCTGTATTTCTTTCAACAGAGATATCTCAACGCAAGAAAGACTTCTGGCATTTCTGCAACACTACCCCCTGGCTTCATGACTATGCACTTTTCATGTCTATAAAAGAGAGCTTCCATGGGAAGCCGTGGATTAAATGGTCAAAAGAAAGAGCACTGCTGACGGCAGATACATATGAAAAAGCATCAGTTGAGCTGGAAACTGAAATAGGGATTCATAAATATATCCAATGGCAGTTTTTCAAACAGTGGAAAGAGTTGCGAAAGTATGCGGCATCAAACGGCATAGCAATTATCGGTGATCTGCCGATATTTGTAGCCTACGACTCAGCTGATGTCTGGAGTCACCGCGAACTGTTTCTGCTTGATGCTAAAGGCAAAGCGATCGATGTGGCCGGTGTGCCGCCAGACTATTTTAGCAAAACAGGGCAGTTATGGGGTAACCCCCTCTACGACTGGGACAATATGAGGAACCAGGGATTCTCCTGGTGGACTAATCGTTTCAGGACGATGTTCGAACTTTTTGATGTCGTCCGTGTTGACCACTTCCGCGGTTTTGAGGCTGCCTGGCACGTGCCGGCTTCGCATCGTACAGCTCAGCATGGCACATGGGTCGGAGCACCTGGCACCGAACTCTTCGACATTATATTATCGGGTCTTGGCTCACTTCCAATCATTGCTGAAGATCTTGGCGTTATCACACCCGAGGTTGAAGCACTTCGTGACCGATATAGCTTCCCAGGTATGAAGATTCTGCAGTTTGCATTTGACTCGGATTCATCAAATCCGTACCTGCCGCACAATCATGAAAAAAACTGTGTCGTTTATACTGGAACCCATGACAATGATACCAGTCTGGGTTGGTGTAATTCGCTTTCAGGGTCTCAACGCAGCAGAGTGCTGGCTTATCTCGGCAGCAATGATGATAATTGTGTCGCTGCATTGATTCGCTCAGCGCTCATGTCGGTTGCAGATACAGCTGTTATTCCATTTCAGGATTTGCTGAAGCTGGGTAGCGAAGCGCGCATGAATATACCGGGAAAAGCGTTTGACAATTGGAGTTGGCGTTTTACTTGGGACATGTTGCCGACTGATTTAGTAGCGGATATTGGAAGTATGATAAGGCAATATGGTAGATGAATAAAGCTCCTCAGTAAACTTCTTGACAAATCATGAACATTCACTATACTGACTTGCTTTAAATTTTGTACCGATAAAAAAGGTGGTACATGTCGTGAAAGTGGCTGTAGACCGTTTAAAAAGCAGGCCCTTAAATCTGCATATTGAGGAGCCGGTAGAGACATTTCCGGTACTTGCTGGTATGCATAATGATCAGGTCTGCAAATTCACAGGACTTGTCAATGGAGACATAACCGCCGCTCACGAGTATGATCACATACGGGTCAACGGGCGTGTTTCTGTTCCACTGTCTCTTTCCTGTTCGCGTTGCCTGGTTGATTATGATTCTTTTGTCGACGTCAACTTTACGGTGCTATTTCGCAAGGACACGGAAAAACAGACTGTTGATGAAGATGATATTGAACTGGGGGAGCTGGATCTGTTGTCTTCCGTTTATCAGGGAGATGAAATAGATCTGACACATGAAATAGAAGAACAGGTAGCGATGGAAATCCCGCTTAAGCCTCTTTGCAGTGATAGCTGCAAGGGACTGTGTCACACTTGTGGTGTTGACCTGAATACATCAGGATGTAAATGCATAAAAGAAACATCAAGTTTTGCTTTCAGCGCTCTAAAAGATTTTAAGGTATCAAAATAAATCATCTTGTCACACTGAAGTGAACCACCAGAAAAAGGAGAAATATTATGGCAGTACCAAAGAAAAAGACATCCAAGTCACGTAAGAACATGAGAAGGGCACATGACTTTCTGACACCACAATCTGTATCGACCTGCCCACAGTGTAAGGCGCCGAAACTGCCGCATCGTGCTTGTCTTGCCTGCGGAACCTACAAGGGTAAAGAAGTAATCGATCTTTCAAACGCTCAGTAATTGTCGACAACTGTGTCATTACCGGGACAGATGAGAGTAGCAGTTGATGCAATGGGCGGCGACAATGCCCCTGTAGTTGAGGTTGAGGGTGCTGTTGCCGCTTGTCGGGAATTTGGTATTCCAGTTACCCTGGTCGGTGATCGCAACCGATTGGAAACCGAACTCGAAAAGCATTCCACAGTCGGTCTTGATATAGATATCTTTCATGCCAGTGAAGTTGTAGGCATGCATGATTCAGCCTCTGATGCCGTTCGTAAAAAACGGAACTCTTCAGTTAGACTTGCGTTTGAGCTAGTCAAGGAAGGCAAAGCCTGTGCCGCCGTAAGTGCCGGCAACTCCGGTGCTACGATGGCTGCAGGCATGTTTGTGCTCAAACGTATCAAGGGAATTGAACGTCCGGCCATTGCCCAGATTTTTCCAACTCTGAAAGGGCAGACACTTGTTCTGGATGTGGGGGGAAACGTCGATTGCAAGTCGCAGCACCTTGTCCAGTTCGCAATAATGGGTGAAGTGTATGCGCGGTACGCTATGGGTATTAAGAATCCGTCAGTCGGGCTTCTGTCAAACGGCGAGGAGGATTCCAAGGGTAATGAGCTTACCAGGGAAACCAATGCAGTGTTGCGCCAAACCTCACTTAACTATGCCGGATATATTGAAGGCCGGGATATTTTTTCCGGCGCCGTTGAAGTTGTTGTCTGTGATGGTTTTGTAGGCAATGTGGTGCTAAAGCTGTCGGAAGGACTATCCGATGCCGCCGGCAAGATGCTGAAAGGCGAAATTGTCAAAAGCTGGATATCCAAAATCGGTTACCTGTTTGTACGCGGGGCCTTCAACCGCTTCAAGAAGATTGTAGATTACGCAGAGTATGGCGGCGCGCCTCTGCTGGGAATCAATGGCGTTGGTATGATCTGTCACGGTGGATCCAATGTCAAGGCAATCAAAAATGCTGTTAGATTTGCACATGAATATGCAAGAAGCGGCGTGACTGAGCATGTAGCCGAAAAACTTTCTGAAAACTATGCTGTCTCCGAACAGCGTGATAGTCTCAAATCTGCCTCTGCCGAATAATGGAGATATCACGATGGTTGCAATGATCTCAGGTACCGGTTCAGCACTGCCGGCCAAAACACTTACAAATGCCGATCTGGCATTGATAGTTGACACTAGTGATGAATGGATTACCACCAGAACCGGCATCAAGGAACGCAGAATTTCGGTTGACGGTGAATATACCTCCACTTTTGCAGTAGAGGCCGCACGACGTGCATTGTCAATGGCAAACGTCAAGCCTGAAGATCTTGATCTCATTGTTTTAGCGACAGTAACCCCAGACTTTCCGTTCCCCTCCACAGCCTGTATAGTTCAAAATGAACTTGGCGCCCACAAAGCGGTCGCTTTTGATGTTTCTGCCGCCTGCTCCGGCTTTATCTATGGCATTTCAATAGCTGACAGCTTTATTAGTTCCGGGAAGTTTAAAAAGGCGCTTGTAATTGGTGCCGAGGTGCTATCACGCGTTGTTGACTGGACTGATCGTAACACCTGCATTTTGTTCGGGGATGGAGCCGGTGCAACTGTTATTGAAGCGTCAGATGAACCGGCCGGTATACTCTCCACACACATCTTCAGTAACGGTTCCTGTTGGGATTTGCTCTACCAACCTGGCAGCGGCAGCCGCAATCCGGCAGCTGATCCCGCCACTGATCCAGCTTCGTTATTCATTCGTATGGAAGGTAACGAGGTGTACAAGCATGCGGTCCGTGCCATGGATGAAGCTGCCATGGCTGCTTTAAATGCTAATGGCATGACCGCGTCCGATATATCACTGTTCATACCTCACCAGGCAAATCGTCGTATTATCGACGCCGTTGTCAAACGACTCGATATAGACGCCGGAAAAGTATTCATAAATCTCCATCGCTACGGTAATACATCGTCAGCTTCCATCCCTATTGCACTGGATGAAGCAAATCGACAAGGAAGAATCAAAAAGGGAGATTTACTGCTTCTTGATGCTTTTGGTGGCGGATTTACCTCAGGTTCTGTTTTGATACGATGGTAAGCAAAGATTGTTATGACGTTTTCAAGAAAGGTTCTTTAATATGACCAAAGTAGCGTTTGTTTTTCCAGGGCAGGGGTCGCAGTATCCAGGGATGGGCAAGGAGTTCGCCGATAACTTTCCGGTTGCCCGTCAGATATTCGAGGAAGCTAATGATGCCCTTGGAGTCAAGCTGTCTACGATCTGCTTTTCCGGCAGTGATGAAGAGCTCAGGTTGACAGCCAACACTCAGCCGGCAATTCTTGCAGCAAGCATTGCTGTACTGAGAGTCATGGAACAGGAAACCGGACTGAAAGCCGATTATCTGGCCGGACATTCGCTCGGCGAGTATTCGGCACTGGTCTGTTCCGGCGCTTTATCATTTGCTGATGCGGTTAGAACTGTTCGTGCGCGTGGTACATTCATGCAGGAAGCTGTTCCGGTAGGAACCGGTAGTATGGCAGCCATGCTGAGTATAGAACCTGATGTGCTTGAGGATGTTTGTCGTGAAGCATCTGATGGTGAAATCGTATCGCCCGCCAACTTCAATTCGCCCGGACAGATAGTTATTGCAGGTTCTTCAGCTGCAGTCGGACGTGCGATCGAAATTGCCAAAGGTCGCGGTTTCAGAAAGGCAATGCTGCTCCAGGTAAGCGCACCTTTCCATTGCGCATTAATGAAGCCTGCTGCCGATCGCCTGTCCATTGTACTCGACTCTGTTTCTGTCAACGACATGCTTCTGCCGGTGGTGGCCAATGCCAATGCGGAGCCAAACCAGGACAAGGAACAAGTCAAAGTACTATTGATAACCCAGGTGTGCGCTCCTGTGCTGTGGGAACAGTCAGTAAATGCAATGACAGGCCTTGGCGTAACAAGATTTATTGAAATTGGTCCAGGTAAAGTGTTGTCAGGTCTGGTCAAGCGCATAACAAAGGAAGTCTCTATAGCAAATGTAGAAGACCTGGCTTCATTAAAATTACTGGCAGCTTAAGGCAACCTTTAATTAGTAAGGGAGATACCATGCTTGATGTAAATGAAATCATGAAGATTTTGCCTCATCGTTATCCGTTTCTGCTGGTTGATAAAATAATTGAAATGGAACCCGGGAAACGCATTGTCGGCTTAAAGAATGTCAGCATAAATGAACCTTTTTTCCCGGGACACTTTCCCGGTCATCCGGTCATGCCAGGAGTGTTGATTATTGAAGCCATGGCCCAGGTGGCGGCTGTACTGGCCTATCTTTCTTCTGATGCTGATGTCCGCTCCAAAGTGGTTTATTTTACAGGTATTGATAATGCCCGTTTCCGAAAACCTGTTATGCCTGGAGACCAGCTTCGTTTTGAACTTGTGGTAACCGCATGTAAACGTGGAATCTGGATGTTTGACGCTAAAGCATTTGTTGATGGTAAACTTGTCACAGAGGCTGAGTTGAAGGCGACATTTGCAGATAAAAGCAATTAACTGATGTTTTACTGAAAGGAGATATCATGCCTAAAGAGAAAGTTGCCGTCATTACCGGTGCATCACGCGGTATCGGCAGAAGTATCGCGCTGGCTCTGGCTGCCCAGGGGGCCACAATTGTTGCGGTTGATATGGACCAGGCTTCGACTGAGGCCGTAGTTGCAGAATTGCAGGCGGCAGGCGGCAAAGCGCTGGCAGTAGTCGGCAATGTGACTTTGACAGCCGACGTTGAACGCATGATAGATGCGGCGACAGAAGCTTACGGAAGAGTCGACATTCTGGTAAACAATGCCGGAATTACTCGTGATGGCCTGCTGATGCGTATGAAAGATGAGGATTGGGATGCCGTCCTTAATGTTAATCTGAAAGGTGCGTTTCTCTGCACAAGAGCTGCCTTCAAGGTTATGAGCAAGCAGCGTTACGGCCGTATTATAAATATAGCGTCTATTGTTGGCCAGATGGGCAATGCCGGTCAGGCCAATTACTGCGCCAGTAAAGCCGGTCTGATAGGCCTAACAAAATCAAATGCCCGCGAGATGGCAAAACGCAATATTACAGTTAATGCTGTTGCTCCGGGTTTTATCGCTACAGCCATGACTGACGCACTTTCTGATAAAGTGCGCGCAGAGCTGACTGCACAGATTCCTATGGACCGTTTGGGCAGTGCAGATGATATTGCCAATGCAGTTCTCTTTCTAGCATCTGAAGCATCCGGATATATCACCGGTCATGTGCTGGCGGTTAACGGCGGCATGTATATGTAAAACAAAGTAGGTCATCAGGAATTCTGCCTGAACCTCAACCTTGCTTCAAAATATCGATTGACTTTTAAAGATTTCATGCTTAATTACCATCATTAGCTTTACTCACGAAACCTGAAAAGGTTTAAAATCACACGGAGGTGGAAGATGTCTGATATTGCAAAACGGGTTAAAGAAATTGTTGCTGAGCAGTTGGGTGTGGAAGAATCACTGGTAGTTACTGAAGCTTCATTTATGGATGATCTGGGTGCTGATTCACTCGATACAGTCGAGCTGGTCATGGCTCTTGAAGAAGAGTTTGATCTTGAAATTCCTGACGAAGATGCCGAAAAAATCCAGACTGTGAACGATGCAATTGAATACATAACCGAGCACAGCTGATATTGATAAAAGTGAGAGGGAACACACCCTCTCACTTCCTTCCTTTTTATTCGCAACATCAGTTTATCCTATATGGAGTAACCAATCATGAGAAGAGTTGTAATTACGGGCGTTGGAGCGGTTTCACCACTCGGATGCGGTAATGCCAGTAACTGGGATGCGCTTATCTCCGGAAAGTCCGGCATCGGCCTGATTACCAGATTTGACGCCAGTGATATGCCGGTCAAGATTGCCGGTGAGGTTTCTGATTTCAATGCCGAAAAATATATTGATAAAAAAGAGATCAAGAAAATGGACCTTTTTATTCAATATGCTCTGGCGGCGGCACACTATGCCATGGAAGACTCCGGACTGGTTATAAACGAAGAGAATGCCGAACAGGTAGGAGTACTTGTTGGAGCAGGTCTTGGCGGTCTCCCGTCAATAGAGCGCTATCATACACTTCTGAACGAAGGCGGTTTTAAAAAGATTTCTCCGTTTTTTATTCCGATGCTGATCATTAATATGGCTCCGGGCCATATATCAATCAGATACGGCGCTAAGGGTCCAAACCTCTCTTCAGTATCAGCCTGTGCTACCGGCACCCATTCCATCGGTGATGCCTTTCATATGATTGCCCGCGGTGATGTGGATGCCATGATCGCCGGCGGTACCGAATCAACGGTCACTCCCTTGGGAATCGGCGGATTTGCAGCGATGAAAGCGCTTTCCGACAGTAACAACGATTCACCCGAAAAAGCTTCGCGCCCGTTTGACAAGAATCGTGACGGTTTTATTCTCGCCGAGGGTGCTGGTATCGTCGTCATGGAAGAATATGAGTCGGCCAAAAAACGCGGCGCCAAGATTTACGCCGAGGTTGTCGGATACGGTCTGACCAGCGATGCTTACCACATGACGGCACCTTCTCCCGGTGGAGAAGGTGCGGCCCGCTGCATGAAGATGGCATTGAAAAATGCCGGCGTTTCTCCTGATCAGGTCACTTACATCAATGCACACGGCACTTCAACTCCATTCAATGATCTCAATGAGTCACTGGCAATCAGATCCGTTTTCGGTGAACATGCCGACAAACTTATGGTTTCCTCCACCAAGTCAATGACAGGACATCTTCTGGGTGCCGCCGGTGGTGTGGAAGCAGTATTTACCTGCATGGCTATGGAAAAGAGTGTTGTTCCGCCGACCATAAATTATGATACACCTGATCCTGAGTGTGACCTTGATTATGTTCCAAACACGGCACGTGACGCAAAGATAGGGTATGCCATGAGCAACTCACTTGGTTTTGGCGGCACAAATGCAACTTTGCTGTTCAAGAAAATCTAGATGGGCGGATTAGAATGATAGTTATAGGAAGCGACCATGGCGGACTGAATCTCAAGTCGGCGCTCAACAGTTATCTTACCCGCAGAGGGTTTGAAGTGACAGATGCCGGCACCAACAGTGATGCTTCTGTAGATTATCCTGACTTCGGCCAGAAAGTAGCAGAGATCGTGATAGCCGGTCAGGCCGAGTTGGGAATCCTGATCTGTGGCACCGGTATCGGTATGTCAATCGCTGCCAACAAGATTCCAGGTATTCGTGCAGCATTGGTAACGGATGTATTCATGGCCCGTATGGCTAAAGAGCATAATAACGCCAATATTCTTGTGTTGGGTGGCCGGGTACTGGATGAGCAAAAGGCTTGTGATCTTGTTGGTGCCTGGCTTGATGCCTCCTTTGAGGGAGGTCGTCATCAAAGTCGCCTCGATAAAATCACATCACTGGAATTGAAGTACAACCATTAGCATTACCGGAATAAGACTCAATAGAGAGCGGGACCTGCTGCGGCATGCGTCCCGTTTCTTATTTAGCAACAGCATTAATAATCAGTATATAAAAGGAGCGTAATAATGTCGATTCTCACAAGCTTTGATCCTCAGGTAGCCGAAGCCATTCGCCATGAAACCGAACGTCAGGAATTTAATCTCGAACTGATTGCCTCTGAAAACTTCGTATCTGAAGCTGTCATGGAAGCGCAAGGTTCGATCATGACGAACAAATATGCTGAAGGCTACCCTGGCAAGCGCTACTACGGCGGCTGTGAGCACGTCGATGTTGTTGAGCAGCTTGCTATCGATCGTGCCAAGGAGCTGTTCGGTGCTGAGCATGCTAATGTTCAGCCTCATTCCGGTTCGCAGGCCAATATGGCGGTATATTTTGCTGCCTGTAAACCCGGTGATACAATTCTGGGCATGAACCTGTCCCACGGTGGACATCTCACACACGGAAGTCCGGTCAACTTTTCCGGTAAACTTTTCAACATTGTTCCATACGGTGTTTCACCTGAAACTGAAACTATTGATTACGCTGAAGTAGAAAGGCTTGCAGTCGAAAACAAACCAAAAATGATCGTAGTTGGCGCCAGTGCTTATCCTCGTATCATAGACTTCCCGGCATTTAGGGCAATTGCTGACAAGGTGGGCGCAGTTGTAATGGTCGATATGGCACATTTTGCCGGTCTGGTGGCAGCCGGCGTGCACCCTAGTCCGATTCCCTATGCAGAGTTTGTTACTACCACCACACACAAGACACTTCGAGGTCCGCGCGGCGGAATGATTCTATGCCGCGAAGAATTTGCAAAAACCTTGAATTCACAAATATTCCCTGGAATTCAAGGTGGACCGCTCATGCACGTCATTGCCGCTAAGGCGGTGGCTTTCAAAGAAGCTTTACAGCCTGAGTTTAAGTTATATCAGCAACAGATCGTCAATAACGCAAAGGCACTGGCAGAGGGCCTAATGAAGCGCGGTTTCAAGTTGACCAGCGGAGGAACCGACAACCATCTGATGCTAATAAACTTCTCCGGCAGCGAAATCACCGGCAAGGCAGCAGAAGAGGCGCTTGACAAGGCCGGTATTACTGTCAATAAGAACACTGTACCGTTCGAAACCCGTTCGCCATTTGTAACCTCAGGCATTCGTGTAGGTACTCCGGCCTGTACTTCGCACGGCCTTAAGGAACAGGAGATGGATCTGGTGGCCGGACTTATCGCCGATGCCGTAGCCAATATCGGTAATGATGAAAAACTGGCTGCTATAAAGATCCAGGTTAACCAATTGATGAAGAAGTTCCCGCTCTATACAAACAGACTTGCTTAAAATAGTTATTTTATGATTTGACGAGACCCGTTTGATTTATTCCAACGGGTCTTTTTTTATTATGGATTTTGTAAATGAGGCGAAGGGGATAAGTGAAAATATCTCTCAGGCAGTTATCAAATTGGCAAATACATGTTTTAACAGCTTGTCGTTCTTGACTTTCAGGCCTCTCTTTGGCACTATGCTCGCTTATGAAAAAGCTGACCAGACAAATTAATATAGGTCCTGTTGCAGTAGGCGGTGGTGCACCCTGCTCGGTGCAATCCATGTGTTCTACTGATACACGCGATGTTGAAGCCACGTTGACTCAGATCGAGGGGCTAGCCGGGGTAGGTTGCGAGATCGTAAGATGCGCAGTTTTGGATATGGAAGCTGCAGATGCACTTGGCCGTATTAAACAATTAAGCCCTATTCCAGTTGTCGCTGATATTCATTTTGATTATAAACTTGCTTTACGGGTTCTCGATGCTGGGATCGACGGACTGCGGCTAAATCCGGGTAATATCGGAGATAAATGGAAGGTGGCAGAAATAGTCAAGGCAGCTGCCGAACGTAAAGTGCCGATCCGGATCGGCGTAAATGCAGGTTCACTGGAAAAGGAGCTTCTGGAACGCTACGGACACCCGACTGCTGAAGCCATGGTTGAATCTGCCCTGGGACATATTCACATTCTTGAAGAGCTTAACTATCAGGAGATCAAGGTGTCTTTAAAGGCGTCGGACGTCATGAAGACCGTATCTGCCTATCGTCTGCTTTCCGAACGAGTCGATTATCCCATGCATATAGGCATCACCGAGGCCGGCACAATATTTTCCGGAACGATCAAATCGTCAGTTGGACTTGGTATACTGCTGGCCGACGGAATAGGCGATACACTGCGGGTTTCGCTGACCGGGGATGTAAAAGATGAAGTCAGGGTAGGGTACGAGATACTGAAAAGCCTTGGTCTACGCCAACGCGGAGTTAATTTCGTCTCATGTCCAACCTGTGGCCGCTGCCAGATCAATCTGATCAAAGTTGCCGAGGATGTTGAGAAGCGTCTGCAGGGTGTTGATAAAAGGATCACTGTTGCAGTGATGGGATGTGCAGTCAATGGTCCTGGAGAAGCTCGTGAGGCCGATGTCGGTATTGCCGGCGGGAAAGGGGAAGGTTTAGTATTTCGTCATGGCGAGATCATTCGCAAAGTTCCTGAGGATAAGTTGGCAGATGCTCTTATGGAAGAGATTACAAAGCTATGATTTCACATTGCTATAAGAAACATAATAATTATGCGCCTGCTTGTAGTAGATGATGAACCTCTGATTCGAGGGATTTTGGTTGGTATTGTTGGTGATTTAGCCGAGTGTGACCAAGCGGAAAACGGACTAACAGCCTTTGAAAAATTTGAGATCGCCCTTAATACAGGTCGACCCTATGATGTTATATTCATTGATCTGGCCATGCCGGTAATGAACGGACGCAAGCTGTTGCGTGCTATACGTGACAGAGAAATGTCGTTATCTGTTTCGGAAGAAAGCAAAATTAAAGCGGTGGTGATTTCAGCCGAGAATTCTCCACGCCAAGTTGCGGGATCTTTTTTTGAAGATGGTTGTAATGACTACATTATCAAGCCGTTCAAAATAAATGATGTTTTATCTATTATTAATAAATATAAAATTATTTCTTAAACCGGATTTAAATTAAGAGGATGTACTGATGCTTTATTCCCGCTATTTTATCCCTACCGTCAAGGAAACTCCATCTGATGCAGAAGTTATCTCGCATCAGTTGATGTTGCGAGCCGGTATGATTCGCAAGTTGTCAGCCGGTATTTATAATTATCTGCCTATGGGGCTTCGTTCAATTCGAAAGTTTGAAAATATTGTTCGAGAAGAGATGAACAAGGCAGATGCAATTGAAATGCTGATGCCCAGTGTTCAGCCGGCTGAGCTGTGGCAGGAGTCAGGTCGTTGGGCATTCTATGGTAAGGAACTGCTGCGCTTCAAAGACCGTAAGGATGCAGAGTTCTGCATGGGTCCGACCCATGAAGAGGTTATTACCGACATGGTTCGGCGAGAGATAAAGAGTTATCGACAGATGCCGATCAACTTTTACCAAATCCAGACAAAGTTTCGAGACGAGATCCGCCCTCGCTTCGGCCTGATGCGTGGGCGTGAGTTCATTATGAAGGACGCATATTCGTTTGATGTGGACAGTGCGGCTGCGGATAGTTCATATGATAAGATGTACAACGCCTATATGCGCATCTTTGAACGTTGCGGGCTCAATTTCAGAGCCGTTGAGGCAGATACCGGCAGCATCGGTGGTTCCTCTTCACACGAATTCATGGTGTTGGCCGATTCCGGTGAGGACGCCATCGTTTCCTGTGATGCCTGCCGTTATGCCGCCAATGTTGAAAAGGCCGAGTCCAGAGCTATGCATCAAAACATTGCCTCAAAACCGTTGCCAATTCAGAAAACCGCCACACCCGACATGAAGACAATTGCGGATGTGGCTGCTTTTGTCGGGATGACGTCCGATCAAACAATAAAAACGCTAATTTACTGTTCAGACACTGATGAGTTTGTAATGGCTCTGCTGCGCGGCGACCATGAGCTGAACGAGATCAAACTAAAAAACTCACTGGGCTGGAATGACATCAAAATGGCCTCCGAAGAGGATATTCTTCGCCTGACTGGTTCTCCGGTCGGATTCCTTGGTCCAGTCGGTCTGAAGGAAGAACTTCTTGTGGTTGCAGATCTGCTGGTGGAAAACATGCTTAATACGGTCGTCGGCGCCAATGAAAAGGATATGCATTACTGCAACGCAAACCCGGGGCGTGACTTTACTCCTGACCGTTTCATCGATATCCGCAATGTAGTGGCCGGTGACGGTTGTCCTCGCTGCGATGAGGGTAAGCTCGAAGTTTGGCGAGGAATTGAGGTCGGTCATGTCTTCAAACTCGGCACCAAATACTCTCAGGCCCTCAATGCCACTTATCTGGACGCCAACGGCAAGGAGCAGGTCATCTTCATGGGTTGTTATGGCATCGGCATCGGTCGCACAGTGGCGGCTGCCATTGAGCAGAACCACGACGAAAACGGTATCATCTTTCCGATCCCCATTGCTCCTTTCCAATGTTCTGTCGTAGCAATCAACGCTAAAGACAAAGGTGTTATGGCCGAATCTGAAGAAATTTACTTCAAGCTCGAAAAACTGGGGATAGAAGTACTGTTCGATGACCGTGACGAACGTCCCGGAGTCAAATTCAAGGATAATGATCTGATAGGCATCCCACTAAGAATCGTAGTAGGCAGTAAAGGTCTGGCAGAAGGAAAGGTGGAAGTAAAAATCAGAGCGACCGGAGAAGTGCTGTCGCTTCCTATAGAAGAAGCAATTACCAGAGTTCAGATGATTGTTGAATCAGCGCTTGAATACAAAGAATAACCATCAGGATTTTACGAGGGTGTGATGCAAGCAAACCCGATCTGGGATCCACAGCATGAATGCATGCTTCGTGAGGAATTGGAACAACTCCAGCTTGAGCGGCTCCAGGCTACACTGAACCGCGCCTATAAAAACGTTACCTGCTACAGGAACAAGTTTAACGCCTTGGGAATAGTGCCAGAAGATGTAAACTCTCTGTCCGACCTTTCCAAGTTGCCTTTTACATCCAAAGAGGATCTGCGACTTAACTATCCTTATGGAATGTTTGCAGTTCCGCTCAGAGAAGTTGTCCGCATTCACTCTTCTTCAGGCACAACTGGCAAACCGACGGTGGTCGGCTACACCAAAAACGATTTAAAAATATGGTCTAATCTGGTCGCACGAATGATGACAGCTGCGGGCGTTACTCATGACGATGTTGTTCAGATTGCATTCGGTTACGGGATTTTCACCGGAGCGTTTGGCCTTCATTACGGTTCCGAGATGATCGGAGCAGCTGTTATTCCAATGAGTGGCGGCAACACCGACAAGCAGATCATGATAATGCAGGATTACAGATCAAGCGTACTGGTATGTACCCCCAGCTATGCAATTACGCTGGCGGATCGCATGGAAAAGCAGGGCATTGATCCTAAATCGCTGGCTCTCAAGGTTGGCCTTTTTGGTGGTGAACCTTGGTCTGAAGCGATGCGCGAGGAAATCGAGTCGCGTCTGCAGATAAAAGCAACCGACAATTATGGTCTGTCTGAAATTATCGGCCCCGGCGTCGCCGGAGAGTGTTACTGTAAAAAGGGCATGCACATAGCCGAAGATGCTTTTATAACAGAGATTATTGACCCTGAGACATGTCAGGTTTTACCGCCGGGTAGTGTTGGTGAACTGGTGTTGACGACCATCTGCAAAGAAGCATTTCCCATGATTCGCTTTCGGACCAGAGACATTACAAGCCTCGACTATGCTACCTGCGAATGCGGTCGAACCATGGTCAGAATGAAAAAGACCACGGGCCGATCAGATGACATGCTTATAATCAGGGGGATCAACGTATTTCCATCCCAGATTGAAGAGGTTTTGGTGGCTATAGAAGGGTGTGAACCGCATTACCAATTGGTGATAGACCGTAAAGGCGCCTTGGATGTACTTGAAGTTCACATAGAAGTTCGCGAAAATATCTTTTTCGACGAAATGAAGAAACAACGGATCTTTCTTGATATGGTCAGTAAGCGAATTGATTCCGTACTAGGTGTGGGCGTAACTGTCAAACTGGTAGAACCCAACAGTATACCGCGACTCGAAGGTAAAGCTGACCGTGTCATCGACAGGAGACAGAACAGGTAGCAACCTTTTATAAATTAGGTACTCTAAAAACCGCTCTCCGGCTAAGACGCTGGTGAGCGGTTTTTTGCCGGTACTAAAGTAAACTTATCAAAATATATACAATAATCGTTTGCACGGATTTCGCGTGAACGAAATACACAGCATAAAACAGGACTATCATGATCAGCAGAAAATTATCGGCAGGAGACATTATTGACGCGCGATGCACTAAATGTCGCGAAATATTGAACCACAGAATAGTTGCAATGGTGGAAGGCAAAGTTGTCAGGGTTGAATGCAATACATGTAATGGCGTTCACAACTATTATCCGCCACCAACAGTTAAAGAAGTAAATGCAGCTAAAGTTGCTAAAGTTGCAAAAGAACCTTCGTCTGCACGTACATCGTCAACACCAAGATCAACCAAAAAAGATCCCAACGAAGCAGAACGTGAAGAGTGGGCATCTCTCAAGCCGACCATGCAGATTGATCGCGCTCAGGATTATGACATGAACGGCACATATCGAGTAAACAGCCTTATAATTCATACAGTGTTCGGCTTGGGAGTTATAAAACGCCTGATAGTGCCGAACAAGATGCAGGTGCTTTTTCAAGATGGGATTAAACTTCTAAGATGCCAGTGATATTAGCCGAAAGCACATATAATATTTTTAAAAAGCATACCCGTGCTCAACTTGACATAATATATCTTATGGGCGATTTGTGTGTGCGAAGTGTATAATTAACTTGCATTTTTGAAACAGTATCAGTAAGGTAATCCTGTTTACACCAAATGAGCCCCTGAGGAGCTGTACTGCTTATGAGTAAAGAAGAAGCGATTGAAGTTGAAGGTACCGTAATTGAACCGCTGCCAAACGCAATGTTCCGCGTCAGGCTTGAAAACGATCATGTTGTGTTGGCTCATATTTCTGGCAAGATGCGCAAGTACTTCATCAAGATTCTTCCTGGCGACAAAGTCACTGTTGAGCTTTCTCCCTATGACCTGACTCGTGGGCGTATAACTTACCGCGCAAAATAAGTACATCACTTTTATGTTACCGAACAGGCCCGTCAATCTCTGGTGGGCTTGTGCTGTTTAATTAAACCATTTGTGAGGAATCAATGTATACCGTTGCTGATTTAAAAAAAGGACTAAAAATCACTTTGGACGGAGATCCGTACCTGGTGGTAGCTTTTGACTTCGTTAAACCGGGTAAGGGCCAGGCGCTTTATAGAACTAAAATGCGCAACATGATCAACGGCACCCTTCTGGACAGAACCTATCGTTCCGGAGAAACCTTTGATCCGGCCAGCCTGGAAGAACGCCAGATGGAGTATCTTTATAAAGAAGGCACCCATTATACCTTCATGGATCAGGCCAATTACGAGCAGGTTGTCATGGAAGAAGAAACACTGGGTGATGCAAAAAACTTCCTTTTGGAGAATCTTAAAGTTGAAGTGATGATGTTTGGTGAAAAAGCCATCGGAGTATCTCTGCCAAACTTCGTCAACCTGCGTGTCATTGGAACAGAACAATGGGCCAAGGGTGACACCAGTGGTAACGACTCCAAGCCGGCCACTGTTGAAACCGGATATGTACTGCGAGTTCCGCCGTTCATTGAAGAAGGCGAACTTATCGTTATTGATACTCGTAACGGCGAGTATTCAACCCGTGTCAAAGGATAACCCGTGAAAAGTGACGCCTTGTGGCTTAGGGCGCATATAATCAAAGCAATACGCAGTTTTTTTTGGGATCGGGGCTTTCTTGAAGTGGAAACCCCCCTTCTTATTCCAGCCAATGCCCCCGAAGAATATATCAACCCGATCTCAGCCCTTCCCTTGCAACTACAGACCTCTCCCGAACTTTGCATGAAGCGCCTGCTCTGTCGCGGACATAAACGCATATTCCAGATTTCTCACTGCTGGCGCTCGGAAGAACGTGGCTTGAGACATCTTTCAGAATTTACAATGCTGGAGTGGTATCGGGCAGAGGATGATTACAATGCTCTAATGCTTGATTGCGTAGACCTTCTTAAACACGTTGCTTCAGCCTGCCTTACCGAATCTCAAGTTTATAGCTATAAAGACGTTAAAATTGATCCGTTCAAGCCATGGGCAAGAATAAGCGTTCAGGATGCCTTTTTACGCTTCAGTAATACCAGCGTATGGGAATGTATGAAAAAAGGGATTTACGAGGAGATTCTGACGGGAGTAATAGAACCGGCATTCGCGGTCTTTTCATCACCGGTATTTCTAACCGACTATCCGGCTGAAATGGCTGCCCTGTCACGACTGAAGCCGGGTCAAGCAGAACTGGCTGAGCGTTTTGAATTATATCTGGGCGGGCTTGAGCTTGCCAACGGATTCAGTGAACTGAATGATCCGGTTGAGCAGCGTATGCGATTCGAAAATGCTAATTGTTTGCGTCTGCAGGACGGCCGCGCAGCACTTCCACTGCCGGAACGATTTCTGGAAGAGCTTGGCAGCATGCCATCATCTGCCGGCATTGCCATGGGCGTTGATCGACTGGTGATGCTGGCTGCGGGAGCAGATACAATCGACGAAGTGGTGGCATTTACTCCGGATCAGTTGTAACATCCTTGTAAAGTACCTGCTCACCGGTATAAGTTCTCAACAGCAGCAGGTCTCCTTTTCGCTCCACTATATCAGGTAGAATTGCTACCTTCCCCTTGCCTCCCGGAAGATCAATTACATAGTGTGGAACCGCCAGTCCTGAAATATGACCCCGCAGTGCTCCTATTATCTCCAATCCGGTATTTACCGATGTTCTAAAGTGGGCCGTACCCTGAACCAGATCCATCTGGTGAAGATAGTATGGTTTAACTCGGATTTCGAGCAAACCGGACATTAGATTCCGCATGACCTCGATATCGTCATTGACTCCCTTTAGAAGCACGGTCTGATTTCCCAATGGAATACCGGCATCCGCAAGCATTGCACATGCACTGCCGGATTCATCGGTAATTTCTGCCGGATGGTTAAAATGGGTATTAATGTAAAGCGGGTGAAACTGCTTTAATATACTACATAATTCCGGGGTAATGCGCTCAGGCAGTGTAACCGGGACACGACTTCCGATGCGTATGATCGAAATATGATTGATGGTACGCAGACTACTCAATATGTGAAACAGCGACTCATCACAGAGCATCAGCGGATCACCGCCCGACAGTATTACATCGCGAATCTCAGGGGTGGCAGCAATATAAGCCAGTGCATTCTGAAAATCTGCTTCTGATATTGGTACATCACCGCTGCCGACAAGACGCTTGCGCATGCAAAATCTGCAATATACAGGGCAGCGATTAGAAACCAGAAGCACCACCCGGTCGGGGTAGCGATGAATCAGGCCTGGTACAGGACTCAGGGATTCCTCATGCAAAGGGTCCGGACGCTGGCCATAATCTTCAAGCTCTTTTGGATCAGGCATGCACTGTTTCCAGATCGCGTCGTCCTCTCTCTGAATCAAGCCGGCATAATAGTCTGAAACCCGAACCGGATAGTGTGATGAAACCAATCCCTGCTCAATTGATAGGCGTACATTAATACCATTATTACAATATGATGAACAGTTATGTTTAAAGTACTGCATTAGATAAAGTCCAGTTTGGTAAACCGATATGGCAGAAGTTGCCTTAAACCGGATACCTTTGATTTAACTTGAAAATAATCAGTTTTTATGGAATATACAATAGTTTATTGCATAACATCTCAGCTACTGAATTATCAACCTGAACCACATATTTTATTGGTCACTTATATGTACACAAAATACTTCGGATTCAACGAAAAACCGTTTACCCTGACGCCAAATCCTCGTTTCATATATCTTAGCAAGAACCACAAAGAGTCGTTTGCTCACCTGCTTTATGGTATCAATAACCATTATGGTTTCATCGAGCTGATCGGTGAAGTCGGTACCGGAAAAACAACCGTTTTAAGGACTCTCCTCAGTCAGCTTGGTGATGAAAATTACCGTTCAGCTCTGATTTTCAACCCCTGCCTCAGCGGTGTTGAATTGCTGCGCAGCATCAACCACGAATTTGGCCTCAGCTCCATAAGTGAATATGCAAACGAGTTGCTGGCTGAACTTAACACGTTTCTGCTGAATGAAAACTCAAAGGGAACAACTGTTGTTCTTGTTATAGATGAAGCACAGAACCTGCGCCCGGAAGTTCTTGAACAGCTCCGCCTGATCTCCAACCTGGAAACTGAAAACGACAAGTTGATTCAGATAATTTTAGCGGGACAGCCGGAACTGGAAGAGTTGCTTGCCCGCCCTGAACTTCGCCAACTAAATCAGCGCATTGCGGTCAGGTACAGACTCAGGTCAATGAGTATGAATGAAACCCGAGCCTATATCCGCCGCAGAATGGAAGTTGCGGGTGAAACAGGTGGTGTGTCTTTCAGTATTTACGCGATTCGCTGGATATATCTTTACACTCGCGGCGTCCCGAGAATGATTAATATTCTCTGTGACCGTGCCTTGCTTGTCGCATACGGTGATGAAAAACGGCGTATAACTTCCAGTATCATCACTCGTGCCATTAAAGAAATTCTCAATGTTCCACAACGCCGTAACCTGAAACTTGTTTTTTCGGGACTTTTCGCAATAGCATTGATTGCGATTGTTTCAATATCAGCTACCAGCTTGATGCCCGGGAATACAGTTACAGAATCCAGTCCGCTCGCAGCACCCGCAATCCCTGCTCCAAATGTTAATGTACCAGCAGTTGATGCGACTGAACTGGAAAAAGAAATCCGGGCAATGGACCTGAATTCCGCACATATGCGTTCATTCAATGCAATCATGTCCCGCTGGAAAGTATCCACGGTCAAGGTATTGGATGGCATATTAACTATTCCGGAAACGGCAACGGTTCTGGCAAGTAATCGTAACTTGAGGTTGATTGAGGTCAAAGGTTCTTTAAGTGAAGTTATAAATGCAAATATTCCATTTCTGCTTGAAACGCGTGTTGATGGAAGTCATGGCAAATATTGTCTGGCAATAACTTCAGTTTCTGCTGATTCCGCCACGGTCTACCCTACCCTGTCCACCCGTGGTTCCATAAAGATCAAGGAGCTGGAGGGATTGGCAAGCGGCACCTTTTATCTTGTCTGGAACAACTTTTATCAGATACCTGACACAATATCCGTAGGCAACAGAAGATATGAGATCAGAGCTTTGCAGCAACTATTAAGTTCGGCAGGTGTTTATAGCGGGCCGATTGACGGAGTTTTCGGTTCAGCAAGCTTGAAAGCTGTGCGATCTTTTCAAGATGCCAATCATATTCCGGCCAATGAATCCGTTGGTGCTCAAACGGTCGCATATCTATACGGATTAGACAAGTCAGGCAGCACACCGAATCTGAAGAACTATTGATAGGGTGACCTTATGAGCTCAATACTGAAGGCACTTAAAAAACTTGAAGATGAGAAAACAACAAGACGACCTGAGGTTCTGAATATTGATTCGGATATTCTGAGGCATGACAGCCCGCAACGCTATTCCGCAAGCGGAATTGTATTGGCAGCTGTGCTGCTGTTTGCCGGTGGCTCCTTTGCTACCTATCTGTACTTGAAAAAGGACTCTTCTCAGGTTGTTAGCGAAAACAGAAACAAGAAAGAAGTTACCAAAAGTAATCTGCCTTTGCCCCAGCTCCCTGTCTCTGTACCAAATGTTATTAAAGCAGAAATACTTCCTGAATCAATTGAGATTGTTCCTGCTAAGCGGACGGAGCCCAGGAAAACTGTTCTTCCCAATCAGCAAAAGTCCTCTACTGTCGCCAAGCCACAACCGATCAGTGCAGTTCGAAAAAACTCAACTCCTAACCATGATGGCAAGACAATTCCTGCCGTTACAACCGTTCAGGCTCCAGCAGTCGCCATAAGCGTTCCGACACTAAGGGTGAACGGCATTGCATTCCAGGATGGCGCTGCAGACAGTGTGGCTGTAATCAACGGCGTGCCGGTTTCCAGCGGGGCGATTATAGAAGGTGCCAAAGTAGAGGTCATTCAGAAGGATCGAGTGCGGTTCAGCTACAAGGGTGAAATATTCGACATAGCACTGGGTAAATCAAACAGATAAAAAGCTGAACAGGCCATCAACGAGTGATTACTTTTATGAATTTGGCAAGATAATCAATACCGGACCAGATCGTTAAAATAGTTGCAATCCAGAGATAAAACATTCCAATATTGTGCATGTTGACAGTCAGTAACGGATGGGAAATTCCGAAAAACCAGTTGTAGTCATAATGAAGCACAAGACCAAGAATAGCTACGATCTGGAAGATAGTCTTGAATTTGCCAAGATCGCTGGCCTGAATAACAATCCCTTCACTTGATGCAATTCCGCGCAAACCAGTTATAATTATCTCGCGCCCCAGAATAACAAGCACCATCCAGGCTGGAACCCGCCCGAACGGCAAAATCATAACCATTGCTGCCATGACTATCATCTTGTCAGCAATTGGATCCAAAAACTTACCAAAGACCGTTACAATACCCATTCTGCGTGCCAGATAGCCGTCCAGCCAATCGGTAATGGATGCAAGGGCAAATACAGCGGCAGCCCAGAAACCGGATGATTTAGAGGGGGTAAGCAGCAGTGCAGCCAAAAGAGGAATGGCAGCAATACGCATCATTGTGAGAATATTGGGGAGGTTAAGGATTTGGCTTGGGCGATCGGCTGTCATTAAATTCCACTGGACTGATAAGACTGCATATAGGAAAGAACACGGTTTACGTATGTTCGGGTTTCGTTGTATGGCGGGATTCCACCATATTTTGACACTTTGCCGAGACCGGCGTTATATGCCGCCAACGCCAGCGAAACGTCGCCCCGAAAAGTATCCAGAAGAAAACGGAGATACTTGACCCCCCCTTCAACATTGTCCTTGGGGTTGAAGCGATCAGCAACATTGAGAGATTTCGCCGTGCCTGGCATTAACTGCATCAAGCCGCTGGCTCCCTTGCTGGATACCGCATTGGGATTGTAGCCCGATTCTGCGTGAATAACAGCCTTGACCAGCGAAGAACTGACTCCGTATTTCTCGGAGCAGTTTTTGATAAGTTGTTCATATTCAGCGGGGTTGACAGTGCTCGCATATTTCAGTTTTGTTCGCAGTTCCCGATCCTTCTTCAAATCCCGCAAAAAGACCTTGAAGCGCTTATCAGTTGGAGCATCTGTGAAATGAACGATACCGTCATCATCTTCATATCGGTATATATCAGCACATGAACTGTCGATCCAGACAGACGAAATCACTCCGGAAAGAAACAAGCAGATGATAGTCCTGGAGAATATTGTTTTGGCCCATGTTGTCATTGTGCATCAATAATCCCAAAACATGCGGATTTGTCAAGATATATTCTTGAAGAACTGTCTGTTGCAACAGTTTCAAATTGACATTTCGAGGGGCATGTTTTACAAACACTCTTTGCCTGAGGAGGATAATATAAAATGAGTAATGAACGAGTAACCTATAAAGATGCAGGGGTAGATATTACCGCCGGCAACAGCTTTGTAAACTTGATCAAGCCCCTGGTTAAAGCCACTTCCAGACCTGAAGTACTGGCTGACATAGGAGGTTTTGGCGGATTGTTCTCTCTGAATACCGCTAAATATAAAAATCCGGTTTTAGTTTCAGGAACAGACGGGGTTGGCACCAAACTCAAAATTGCGTTTATGGCTGACCGTCATGACACGGTCGGAATTGACCTGGTCGCAATGTGTGTTAATGACATAATTGTACAGGGAGCCGAACCTTTATTTTTCCTGGATTACCTGGCTACAGGAAAACTGCTTCCAGAAAAAGCGGCCGAAATCGTTAAAGGCATTGCCGAGGGATGTAAAACGGCCGGCTGCGCTCTTATTGGTGGCGAAACAGCCGAAATGCCTGGTTTCTACTCCGATGGTGAATATGATGTCGCAGGTTTTACAGTCGGTGTTGTAGATCGTGACTCAATTATCGACGGATCCTGCATCGCAGTCGGCAACCGTTTGATCGGTATTGCTTCAAGCGGACTTCATAGCAACGGCTACTCTCTGGCACGCAAGCTGATCTTCGACCATCTGAAACTTGAAATCAATTCTGAACTGCCGGGAACCGGCAGCAGTGTTGCAGATGTGCTGCTGACCCCTACCCGCATCTATGTCCGTTCAATACTCAATCTACTAAAGGACTTTTCTATCAAAGGCATTGCCCATATTACCGGCGGCGGCCTGCTGGAAAATGTACCGCGTGTCCTGCCGAAGGGTTGCATTGCAAAAATCAACTTAAACAGCTGGGAACGACCTATTCTATTTGATATACTGCGCGATGCCGGCAACGTAGAAAGAGACGAAATGTACCGTACCTTCAACATGGGAATCGGTATGGTATTAGCCGTGTCAGAAAATCAGGCAGAAGAGATAATTGACCGTTTGAAGGGTCTGGGTGAGATCGCCTGGTGCATTGGTGAGATTGCCGCCTGTCCGGTCGGTGGCGAATGCGTTGAACTGGTGGAGGCTTAGTTAATGACTTGCAAGGCAAACTGCAGGCTGGGAGTTTTGGTGTCGGGAAGCGGCACAAATCTACAGGCCATTATCGATCGTATCGAAACCGGAGACATTTCTGCAGAAATTGCCTGTGTGATCAGCAATAAACCGGAAGCATTCGCATTGATTCGTGCAAAGAAACACGGGATTCCGATTGTAATACATGAAAACAGCGGTTTTGCAAATCGACAGGAGTATGACGCACGTACAGTTGATATTCTAAAAAGTCATAACGTGGATCTTGTCGTTCTGGCCGGATTCATGAGGATTTTGACAAATACAATGATTGACGCTTTCCCGAATGCCATTATCAACATTCATCCCGCCCTGCTCCCCTCCTTTCCTGGTCTTCATGCTCAGCAGCAGGCACTTGACTATGGAGTTCGCTATACCGGTTGTACGGTTCATTTTGTCGATTGCGGAACTGATACGGGTCCGATTATTTTACAGTCGGTAGTCCCTGTGGAGCAGGATGATACTGAAGAAAGCCTCTCGGCTAAAATTCAGAAAGAGGAACATAGTGTCTTCCCGGCTGCAATCAAACTTATTTCTCAAGGCAGGATAAAGGTAGAAGGTCGGAAAGTCCATATTATGCATGAATCTTGCTGATACGGATTTTAGCCGCACACAACTCATTGAAAAGAGGTAATGCAAAATGGCAACCTGGAAATGTTCGTGCGGATTCACTAAAGAAGGTCGCTGCAAACCTCAAAAATGCGAGAAATGCGGTGAAAAAGGTCAATTTGTAAAAGCTGAATAGTGCTCTTTTAGATGTTTTCACTGTAAACGGGTTTTAGTTTTCCATCTTGAAATCATGATATTCCAAAACGCGGATGCCGCCGGCGAAAGCTCGCGACCGTTTCTGCAGGCAGCGTAGAAGAATCTGGAAATGTTTACACCGGGTATCCTGACAGTTGTCAGTTGACCATTGGCAATGTCCTCCGAAATGGACA
The DNA here is from genome assembly GCA_964420435.1 of uncultured Geobacter sp. Taxonomy (GTDB): domain Bacteria; phylum Desulfobacterota; class Desulfuromonadia; order Geobacterales; family Pseudopelobacteraceae; genus JACRCG01. The sequence goes on along the minus strand of CAYQTC010000006.1, from coordinate 35,462 downwards.
TACTGGAAACGAAGGCATAGCCTGTTCCGTTTAGAAGCGCACGTCTGATCGCCTCAGTGCTGCCCAGTACAGCGACAATATTCAGTGCTTCCTTGTTGATCCAGGTCTTTGCCAGTGCTTCATAAACCGCTTTCTGGGTTCCTGAACCGTCTTCACGCACAACAAAAGGCAGTTTGCATAAATCTTCCTGGGTTAGATTTGGTTTGTTATCGGTAACCAAAGCAGTTGAAACGGCACAGACGATTGTATCCTGACCCATCGACTCAAAATTAATCCGTTCATCTTCAAAACGTCCACCAATAAATCCCAGTTCGATTTCTTCGTCAATCAATTGTTTCAGTACAGAATGGCTGTCCCCCTGAATAACCTCAAGGCGAACCTTTGGATATTGCCCGATAAACTGCTCCAGTACTGTTGGAATCAGCCATGCCCCCGGAATATTGCTGGCACCAACCCGCAGCACGACATCCTCCATACCTAAAAATCTCCGAACGGCTGAACGGGAGTCCTCACAATCCGCAAGAATCTTGCGGGCCCTGGTAACAAACAGCTTGCCGGCTTCAGTAAGAAGAGCCCCTCCCCTGCCCCTGTCAAACAGCCGAATCCCCAGTTCTTCTTCCAAACCGTGGATATGCTGACTGGCAGTCGATTGGGTAATGCAGCTTTTTTCGGCACCTTTTGAAAAACTCAAAGTATCAGCTATCGCAACAAAGACTTCCAACTGTTTTAGTGTCATGACTTTCCCCATATTTTATAATATCGGTTGAATCGATTACTTTTATACAAAACATAAATATAGTTTTCAATACAAAAGAAACCGTAAAATTCCCCCGCCTTGACGCACCTTCTCATCCGTAGTAATCTTCAACACTATATTTTAAGCAAAAAATCCCGGATAAGATTGAAGAGGACATAACTATGACATCAAACGACCTGACCTGGAACACGTCCCTGCTCTACACCGCTCCAGATTCACCGGAACTGGAAGCTGATCTGGGCTCTTTTGAGCAACTGGCCGCAAAATTTAGAGAATGCTATTTTGAAAAGGTTGCTGCACTTGACAATACGCAGCTCCTGGCTTCAATACGCGAGTACGAAAATTTACAGACCCGTATGTCAAAACCGTTTTGCTATGCTCATCTGCTGTTCGCATCAGATTCAGGAAACGAAAAGTACCGGGCCCTTTCTCAACGCTGTTCCGAACTGGGCAACCGACTTTCACAGGAACTGCTGTTTTTTGATCTGGAGCTGATGGATCTGGACGACACGCGTTTTGAATCCTTTAAATCGTTCCCTGAATCCGCGAATTATATTCATTTCATGGAAGGGATTCGTAAATTTCGACCTCATACATTAAAAGAAAATGAAGAGCGTCTGCTTACTCGCAAGGACCTGACAGGAATTCGTGCCTTTACCAAGTTGTTTGATGAACTTTCTGCATCATTCATTTACAAAATGGAACTGGATGGCGAAGAAAAGGAATTTACCGGCGAAGAGCTGCTTTCCTTGCTGCATCACACATCAGCAGATGTTCGTTTCAGGGCCTTCAGCACCTTTCTGGAGCGCCATGGCGAGCATGGTATAGTCTATAATGCCGTCTTCAATAACATGGCGCTTGATCATGGCCAGGATATGGAACTGCGAAACTACCAGACTCCGATTCAGCCGACTAATATCGGCAATGAAATACCTGATGAAGCGGTTGAACACCTGATGAGTGTCACCGAGGCTAACTATGGATTGGCACAGGAATATTTCCGCATCAAAGCCGGCATGCTCGGTATGGATAAACTGCGCAACTGCGATCTTTATGCCCCGGTAGCAGAAGAAGAGAAAAAATACTCCTTCGATGAAGCCCGCTCGCTTGTCGTGGATTCTTATTGCAGTTACAGCCCGGAATTTGGCGATATTGTGGATGCTTTCTTCACCGATCGCCGCGTTGACGTTCTGCCGCGAACCGGTAAATCGGGCGGTGCTTTCGCCATGGGCATATCACCTGAGCTACCGCCTTTTTTACTGCTTAACTACACCGGCACACTGCGCGATCTGGCTACCATTGCCCACGAAGCCGGACATGGCCTGCATTTTGTTCTGTCACAGAAGCAGAGCCTTTTGAATTATCACGCTCCGCTTCCGCTGGCCGAAACCGCTTCAGTTTTTGGAGAGATGCTGCTGACCCGCAGCATGCTTGACTGCGAAACCGATCCGGTAATCCGTAAATCTCTGCTTTGCGCCAAAATTGAAGATATTATTGCGACTACATTCCGGCAAACGGTTCTGACCCGCTTCGAACTTCGTCTCCACAACGAGCGCAAGAACGGCCTGCTCTCCAATGACCGGATTGCCGAAATATGGCTCGAAGAAAACGGTAAACTGTTCGGGGATTCTGTTGAAATGATACCGTCATACCGCTGGGGCTGGAGCTACATCAGCCACTTCATCCACAGTCGCTTTTATTGCTATTCCTATACATTTGCCGAACTGCTGGTGTTGTCACTCTTCCAGAAGTATCTTGAAGACGGAGAAGGTTTCAAAACGGGCTATCACAACCTTCTGGAATCCGGCGGAGCTTTGTCGCCAGCCGATACTGCATGCCTGGCCGGTGTAGACATCACCGCCGGCGATTTTTGGCAAAAAGGATATGATTTTCTGGGGAGCTTGATTGACGAGTTGAAAGAGATAATTCGGACATAGTTATGAAAACATTTCAGGCTAAGCTTGATTTGGAATTGGAAGTAGACCTGTTTATAATTACCTGGGCTTTCTAGGCCCAGGTGCAGAATTACGCCCCAGCTTTGCATCCAGTTCGTCAATCCAACCTGCTTTGGAGTCAGGAAAGGCATCCGCGTAGGGTACGTAGGGTTTGATATCCAGAACAGGCGTGCCATCCAGGAGGTCAACACCTCGAAGGTGCAGAACCCTGCATTCAATCTTCACCAGTTCTACAGCAGAAAGGCCAATTGAATTGGGACGATGAGGGGAACGGGTAGCCAAAACACCACGCTTTGGTCCACCCCGGGGCGGCTTGACACTGCTTTTCCAACCTTCACTCAGATGAAAAGAAAAGATTAGCCAGAGCCTGTCGAAACCACTCAGATCTTGAATGACTTTCTCATCAAGCCAATCCTGAAGTTCCAACGTGGCTATTGCTAAATTCCCGGTTTCCGTACCTTCCACCACCGTACTTTGATGGGGTGCATCAATGCGGCGCGAATAAGGCGATCGCAGTATTCCAATTGGGTGATAGATGAAATGGGGAGCCTGGGGCATATCAGACATCTGTATTCCTTTTCTGGTTAATAAGGTTTGTTTAAGGTACAGCAAAGCATTTTGCTACTTATAACAGTCTTACCACATAAAAAGGCCGACTTTATCAAAAAACCGGCCCACATCTTTTACACTCTTCTGCCCTACCCTTTATTACTCTACCATCAGCTCCTTACTGAGTCGAACCTTGATCAGCATTTGCGCAAATAACAGGGTTAAATCTTCTGATATCATGCCGCTCGTAAAAGATACTTCAAGGTGTTTTGACAATTTTGGTATAGAGATAATCGTTGCCAGCAACCGGTATATGGCAACCGAAACACTCTCCGACAAAGGCGGCATCCTTGCCGTAGGGTTTTAATTCGTTTCCGACGAAACGGGCAAAGCCCCAACCTCCGGTATCCTTGTATTTCCTGGCATCCTTCACCATGAACTCGACCTGCGCGAATGCCCCCGGCTCGGTGGCTACCGGAAATTTGGGATGCTTCTCGGCTTTCCAGGCAACCTTGGCCAATACGCTTCCATCGGGGAGCGGTTTGATGCCGGCACGCAGGGCCTTAATCGCAAGATCGTTTCCGGTGATGATGCGGATTTGCACCCTGTCCTCCCGGTATGAGGGTGCAATCACCTTCCATGACATATAGTCCGGATAGAGGGCGATTCCATTGGGCGCCACCGGATGTTCCGCAGCAACAACGGCGCCTGCAGCCAACAATAAAGCAACACAGATCAAAAAACTTCTTCGCATAAAAACCTCCTTGCCTTGAATGATTTATATTTTCCGCAACAACGGTTTGTTGCGGACTTTGTCTATTGACGGTCCGATAATACGGGCTTTATGAGTGTAGTTCAATAAATAACTGATATGGATTCAGCTCTAATGCGGAGTGTGAAACGGTTTCCTGCCGTTATCACCTGCTCCGGTCGAATTTGAGGCGCAGTACCGGTTTTGCCCGGTTAAAGGCCGGTTTGCAGATGATTGTGCGGGCGTTCAGGGGAGCGCGCAGTCCGCCGGGGAGTTGGTTGGGAATTTGTTGCTGGTTTGTGTGGCGTGCTGTGGGAACGGGTTAATCGGGTTCTTCAATGGATGTGAAAATCTGATCCAGGCTAACGTAACTCGAACCCTGTTTATTCATATGGTTCTGTATCGCCAGCAGTCGCCGCCGGATGTTTTCTTCTGCGATTATGCGCAGTTGTGCAGCTTTTTTACTGAGTTCCTCTTTGGCTGCCGATGAAATTGCCTGCGAAACCGGGGTCAGTTCGAATTCGATCCGGCTCTTGAAAAAATCCTCCAGGCAGTGCAGGTGGTTTTCACCGAAGTAAAACACCTCCGGGACGAGTGAAGAGAAGCTGGTGACCGGCACAACGTCTTTATTTAGCATCCGGTAGGAGTCGAGCACCTCCGGTTCCAGATCATGGTAGTTCTGCACCGGCATGTACATCCGTTGAAGATAGTGCAGAACCTTCTCGGTTTTTTTGCGATGTCCGCCGATGATCACCGATGCGCCGATCTCACCCTTGCGTGAACCCTTGATCCATGGGGCGCCGGTAATGCCGAAATCATTCAGCACCGGCAGGCTGATCAGCACAGAAAGGGTGTTGATTGCCAGGGCGAAACCGGCTGAGGGGCCGCCGACATTGTAGGAGGCGGAGAGCAACTGGTGGTGAATTGAATAGCCATCGAGGAACTCGCCCAGCAGACGCGACATGTTGACCTGCGGCAGCAGTGACTGCAGATAGCTTTCCACCAGGGTCAGCGCTTCGCGGGAGCTCTGGTGGGTCATCTGTACCGCCAGGTCCAGTTCCGCGCCGGGGGCGGAACTGGTTGAGACTGCGCCGGTCACAACGATCTTCTCCGGGTACATGCGGTAGACCAGCGTCGAGGCGATCGGCAGCAGCACGCCAGAGGTATCGTTGGCGCCGACCCCAACGACAAAGCCGACCTGCGGCTCCCTGGACAGTTCGGTTTCGAGGAATTCATCGAGCTGCTGTTTTCCCTTGCGCTGCGGGCTGGCGGCCAGCTGCTGACGGGCGTTCAGCAGGTGCCAGCGGGTGATCGGAAAGTCCTTGTCGGTTTTGATTCTGGAGAAACAGGCAAAGATTTCATTCAGCCTCCCGAGCATCTCCTCTTCACCTTGCCGGGCTTTCTGGGTCAGGTCGCTGTTTGGCTGCAGACCTTCCAGAAGGCCGAGCAGAATCTTGTAGTTAAAGCGGACAAACCGGGTTTTTTCTTCGTTGTCCGCAGCGCTGTTGCTCAGCAGCTTCTGGATTACCTCCATTTCGGTGGTGCGAAGGGAGCGCACCTTCTCTGCAAATGAAGTGTAGTCCGCCGGGGTCTCACAGATGGAGTTGCTCTGGCGGGTGATCTCTTCAATTGACAGCTCGTCAGCCAGCGGGAGCCCTTCAAGCGCCTGAATGATAATGCGCGAGCGATCCTCTTCGCGCAGATGGCCGGTGACGTTGAGAACCTTCAGCCGCTTCGAACGGATCAGCGCCGGGTCGATGATGTCCAGCCGGTTGGTGGTCAGGACGGTAAAGACCCTGTTCAGCGGGGACTCTCCATCAATGATTGAGAGGAATTTATTGGTGATCTTGTCATAGGGGCTGCCGCCCTGCGGCGAACGCCGCGGGGCGACTGCGTCCCCTTCGTCGAAAAAAACTAACGCCGGCGAGATCATCTTGGCAATGTCGTAAATCCGTTCCAGGTTGGCCATCATCCCCTCCAGGGGACTGTTGATATCGGTAAGGTCCGAGAGATTGGCAGCAATATCCTGAACATCATGGTTATTCCCCAGCCAGGCGCGGACCAGAAAGGTTTTTCCCGAGCCGGGGGGGCCGGCGAGGACAACCCCTTTTTCTTCATTGATGTTGTAAAACAGGGCGTTGTTTGCCATCTCGGAGAATTCGTTCTTGATGTTGCCGATATACTCCTTCCAGTCGATGCTGCGGTCGAGTTCGCCGACGACCTTGTTGTAGAGCGAGCCGTGAACATTGCGCGCCACCGACTTGAGGGCGTCGCGGATCAAAAGCTGGTCATCAAGGGACTCGTCGAGAAAATGCCCCTTGATGGTTATCAGGGAGTCGATCAGCCGCCGGACATAGGACGGTGTGATGCGCAGGCTTCGCTGGCGAAAGATCGGATAGAGCTTCTGCACCGCCCTATCGAGTTCCTCTTCCGAGAGGTGTGGCGACCGCTCGGCGAGGGGGTCCTTCGGTTGGTTGCTGCGGCGCAGCTCCAGGCAGACAACCTCGCGCAGGTTTGCCGGGTCATCCCAGATCTCGTTAACGTCGATAATCAGCCCCCGTTCCACAAATCGGCGGTAGATCGCCGGATCGAACTGTTCCGGTTGATCGGTGGTGGCGATTATGATGCAGTCGCGCCGGCCATGGGCTATCTCGTCAAGGATAATGTTAGCGGCATCGACCAGGGTTGCCTGCTGCCCTTTGATGGAACTGCGTTCATCAGGGCGACCAAAGGCCGAATGCGCTTCTTCCATGTGACGAATCGCCAGCACATTCGGGCTGCCCATTGCCTTGAGGAGGTAGTTGCCCGGCTCTCCGGCCCAGGCGGTCTGATAGTCGTTGGGAGTGATGACGCCGTAATCGACCCACACCCCCATCTCGTCGAGAGTGGAAAGGGCCTTGCTGATCCGGTTGCGGAAGAGATAGCGGATGATCGGCACCCGCGAGAAAAAGCGAAGCCGGTTGCGTTTACTGCGTCGCTCGATGCGGATTGCCAGTTCCGGGTCTACTTCGGTCAGACTGCGCCAGATCGGCTGATCGGCCATCACCTCTTCCCGTTTGGCGTTCAGATCGACAACCGGCTTGACCTCGGAGGAGAAAAAGGCATCTTCTATTGCCTGCTTGACTGTGGCGCTCTTGCCGCTGCCTGAGTTGCCGATCACCAGCACCAGAGGGGCGCGAGGAATCAGAGGGTCATCACTGTACTGCTTGAGGATAAAGGCGTGATAGAGCCGCTCGAAAACCTCTTTAATCGATTTGGGCACAAAGGTGTCAACGGTTTCTTTCTCCAATAGGAAGATCAGATACTGGTGGTCCTGGGGGTCGAGTTCCCGGGAGAGGATGTGATTCCAGGCGGCAGTCGCGTCCTGTGAACCGGCAGCTTCAAAGCGCTGGTGCCAGTCGTTAAGCAAGCTCGGATTCTGCAGCAGTTTGAATTCACGTTTGTTCGGCATGAAAATGCGTTGCAGCCATCTGCGAAAACGCTGCGGCAGAGAACGACTCGGCTCATACTGGTGCAGTCGGCGCAGTACGAAACGGCGCGTTTCATTACTCCAGCCGTTGACCAGATTTTCGATCTGTCGGATCCTGGTTTCCGACAGGCTGACGTAGATCGGAGTCCTAGTTCTTCGCATTTGCGGCTTCGCGTTTTACCGGAGCTTGAGGTTGGATGCCTACAGGCGCGGGGAGCGTTACCGGAACCGTTGAGGCGCTATTGTTCAGGACAAAGGTGTTCTGCCCCTGTTGATTTTTCTGGTAAGACGCCGCCCACTTCTGCTGATTAAGGAAATTCAGCAGATGAGGTTCGTTGCTGCTGCTTATGCCGAGCGCATGGCGCATCTGCTGAATCGATTCAGTGTATGCGGCATAGAGTTTCCTGGTCTGGCTTGCCTCCTGGTCGGCTGCGTAGTTTTCCGCCTCGGCGATCAGTTCGCGTCGTTTTTTCTCTTCGCTTGCCTCGGCCAGTTTTTCACCGTAGCGGGTATCACGGAGAATAAAGGAGATGATCTCGATACCGTACTTCTTGCCCAGCGTAAGTCCACCTTCGTTGATCGGCCGGTCCTTGAGGGCCCTGAATATCTGCTCTTTGATTCGAACCCGGTCTGAGATCAGTTCGTTAATCGATTCACTCTGCATCACGTCCTTGACGATACCGTCAAACTCGGCCTGCAGTAGGGTCTGCGGCGAACGATTTTCGATCCCCCAGCGGTTAAGATCGTGAATCCTGAAGGTCAGCATGGCGCTGGTCCAGAGGGCGACATTCCCCTTCGACATGATCCGCTGCGGTTCACTGCTGTTTCCCAGATGCATTTCCTGATTCATCAGCGGCACTTCCAGTTCCAGGCTGGTGAAAATCGGCAGCCGCACATGCCAGCCGACTTCGGTGATGGCGAGCCGCTCCCCGGACAGTGTTTCGAGGATGACTGCATAATTCTTGCGGATTTTATAGATTGTCTTGCTGGCGTAAATAATTGCCACGCTCCCGTAAAGAAGGACAATGGCCAGCAGCAACAGAAAGGCTTTCTTGACGAGGTTTTTCAAGCGGGCGCGGTTGAGCAGGCTGGATTGCAGTTCCTGTTTCATGATATGGCTCCAAATATAACATGGATATCAGGCCGGCAGGCTGTGCGGGCACCCGATTATACTGAATATACTTGGAGTGATTTTAGCAGGTTAATAAATCTTGTCAACTTTGATATAACAATGTTTCAAAAACATAAATAATGGGGTCACCATTAAAAGGCTGCTGTCAACGGCAAAAACGTTACCTATAAGCGACTCTTGAGCTTACTATTCTGAAATCATATAAATGGGTCGGTCTTCTCCTTCTGTTTTGCCTCAATTCTTGCAACGTACCAGGAGCTCAGACCCGCCGTTGCCAGGACAGCAAAAATAACAAGCAATGAAATCCAGCTTGGGATTTTAATAAAATCAATCAGCAACATCTTCCCACCAATGAACCCTAAAATTACGGCAAGCCCCGGTTTCAAATAACGCAGCTTTCCCACCCAATCCGCTAAAACAAAATAAAGAGCTCGAAGGCCCAGGATTGCAAGGATGTTAGAGGCAAAAGCGACAAAAGCATCTTGTGTCACTGCAAATACCGCAGGAATAGAGTCTACGGCGAAAACCAGGTCGGTCACTTCAATAACCACTAGTGCCAAAAAGATAGGTGTTGCTTTTCGCACACCGTTTTCCACAGCAAAGAAATGGTTCCCAGTGATTTTTTCTGTAGTGGGAACAAATCTTTTTAGGAGTCGTATCGACCAGCTTTCCTTAGCGTCAATTTCTTCATCGCTATCGCGCAAAAACTTAACGGCCGTAATAACAAGTATGAATCCAAAAATATAGAGCACCCAGTGGAACGAATGAAGCAGATGAGCACCCAAAAGAATAAATACTGCCCTGAGTATAATTGCGCCCAACACTCCATAAAACAGCACTCGGTGCTGATATGCGTCAGGGATTTTAAAGGAACTGAAGACAAGCAAAATCACGAAGAGATTATCAACGCTGAGACTTTTTTCCACCAAGTAGCCGGTCAAAAACTCAAGACCAAGCTCAGTCCCAAATAAAAACGCAAACCAGGCATTGAAACAAAGGGCCACCGTTATCCAGACTGCGCTTTCGATCAGTGCCATCTTGGTTTGTATTTTGTGATCTCCACGACCAAACAGACTGAGATCAACCAATAGCAAAGCAAGAACGCCTAATATGAAGGTTGCCCAAAGCCATGGCGGCGCGACTGAGATATCCGTGACGAATTTATTCATAGTTGCTCCAAGATTAACGGCTCGCGCCCTTGCCACAGGTGCCCCTTCCAGTTCTCACGGAAGTTGATCATGCGACTGTAGCGCCGGTGAGCTTCGCCGATGCCCCGGCGCAATGCGTCGTCACTCTGCGGCACAGCAATCAAATGGACATGAATCGGCATCAGGCAGTAGCCCAGATTACGACAGAACATTTCCGGCACCATTCGGCCAGAAGGGCAATATAAAGAGCGGTAATCGTCATCGCCGAAGAAGGTTTGCATTCTTTCTGTCGCCCCGTTGGGTAACGTCGTGTGGGATGCCGGAGGCTATGACGCGTGCGATTCTGGCCATGTGCAAAGATTAATGGAAGTGTTTTCACAAGTAAAGGTGTAATTAAGTATGGTGTCCGAGGAATTACGAGGCAACCTCATGAACGACAATCTAAAACTACGACAAAGGCCCTTCCGGAATCCGGAAGGGCCTTTGTCGTTCATACTGCTGTCATCTGCTTCGTGTTATTCGCAGGTAAAGTTGGTTTCGATGCGGCGGTTCTTGGCTCGGCCTTCCTTGGTTTTGTTGTTGGCAACCGGCTTCAGTTCGCCATAACCTTTGGTGGTGATACGCTGGGTATCAATGCCGTACTTGTCGACCAGGTATTTCTTGACGCTGGCGGCACGGCGCTCGGACAGCTTCTGGTTGTAATTCGGGCTGCCAACGTTGTCGGTATGGCCGGAAATCTCGCCTTTAGCCTTGGAAAATTCCTTGAGGAAATCGCCGAGTTTATTGAGGTCGCTGTCATATTTGGTCTTGATAACGGCCTTGTCGGTGTCGAATTCAACAAAAACAACGGCCGGCTTGCTACAGTACTTTTCAATGGCAGCCGCCATGGCAGGAGGGGGACAGCCGTCTTTGTCAACCTTCACGCCGGCCGGGGTGTCGGGGCACTTGTCGAGGTAGTCGGGTACGCCGTCGCCGTCGGAGTCAAGCGGGCAGCCGTCCTTG
>CAYQTC010000006.1:0-24599 GCA_964420435.1 uncultured Geobacter sp. | reverse complement strand
GGGTACGCCGTCGCCGTCGGAGTCAAGCGGGCAGCCGTCCTTGTCGACCTTCACGCCGGCCGGGGTGTCGGGGCACTTGTCAAATGCGTCGGGTACGCCGTCGCCATCGCTGTCGGACGGGGTCTCGACGATTTTAGCTGGCGGTGCCGGTTCCGGCTCAACCGGTTTGGCTACCGGCACTGGTGCCGGAGCAACATCGCCGATCGGAAGGTGGAGGCCAACGGTATATACAACGGCGTGCAAGAGATCTTTAGCTTTGTCGTATTTATTTGCGTACATCAAGCCGCGAACGTCGCCGCGCAGGGCGAAATTTTCAGTCAGGAAATATTTAAATCCCAAACCGTAATCAAATACGCCTCTGATTCTGTTGCTGTTGGGAAGAGGGTTGGCAGCTCCCTTGAAGTTGGCGCCGGCAAAGCCTGCAGCAATGTAGGGTACAAACTTGTTGTCGGGCATGAAATGGTAGAGCAGATCACCGCCGTAACGGAAGAAGTCCAGTTTTTTGTTACCGTCAAGAGTGGATTTGGTGTTGGCGTAATCAAAAACCGCCTCGATGCCCAGTGCCTTGGTGAAGTTGTAGCCGGCCCGCAAGCCGTAGACCGGATGGGTCTCCAGATGCTGTGAGCCGTCGAAGGTGATGCCGCCGGCCACTGGTGTCAGTGAGAATGTCTCTGCCCTGTTGGCCGCTGATGCGGCGGTTGCCATGGCCAACAGCGAACAAGCTACAAGTGCGGTGATTTTCTTTTTCATGCGCGTGTTCTCCTTTATGCTTTTGTCATTAAAAATAGCGATAATTAGATTTCTTTTACCACCATATATGGTCTAACGCAACAAAAAGACAGTTCTAATCTTTTTTTCTCTGTCAATTAGTAAAGCAAGGGCATAGTGACCCTGACCAGCGGCCACTCAACCAGGCTGTAGTTCAACGATCTATTCTGCAAGCACCGTTTCCGCAGCGTGTGCCATGATGGCGTGACCTGCCTTGGTTGGGTGTGCGCCATCCCAGAACATATATTGGCCGGGATCTTTGCAGGTGTAGGGTGGGCTACCGGGAGTAATGCATGGCTGATCTACCACACGGAGGTTGACCAGGGCTGGAGCGGCGACGACGTTGTTCAGCAACGTGAAGAAATCCAGTCGTACGATCTCTATTTCCGGAAGGGTGGCTGCAGCTGGACCCACCACTAGCGTTTCAAGCCCCTGGTTGTAGCTCATGGACACAAACCTGGCAATGTCGCGCATAGGCTCGGGAAACTGGAGCATGGCAGGGGTAAGGGAGAAGTCTGGGGCATTGCAGATAAGGAATTTCCTGGCCCCGGCATAATAGAGGGAAGCAATGCTGCTGCCGATGGTGCTAAAGGCTTCCGAGAAGATCGTGGAGAGGTCTCCACCCGCTAGTATGTCGCGGATGTCGTTGCTGCCGAATTCTATCACATAGAGGGCATCTGCGGGGACTTTGCCGCTGAATTTATTAAGAAATACATCAACCTGGGCACCCATGTTGACATTGATCCCGTCATCATGAGCCCTGGCGCCGCTTACGGCATAATTGGTCGCCTTCACCCCAAAACCCTGAAAAGCCGGCCGGGTATCGGCGGCCAGACCTATTGTCCTGGCGTATTGCTCGATCCAGGTTGGGCCGTTGCTGAGGTGGTGTCCTCCTTTGGCATAGACATCGGCGGGAATGAGCAACGGTCCCAAGTTATCGTATGGTGGGGTGATGTTTATCTTCTCCAGGGCAAAGAGGTTACCGGGGTCAGATAGACTGTCCCCAAATACCACAATCCGTTGAAACGTAGTCTGTGCCGCTGCCCAAGTGGGTACCTGCAGTAACATCGTGAGTACAAAAACAATCACTGCCCGCCACTGCAATCCTCTCTCATTCATAGCGATCTCCTTCCTCGTCGGTACTCCAAAACATGGTGGTTGCCCAGCATCGTGGATAATTGGCTGGGGGAATCAGGAATATCTGTTAGCAACTACTAACCATAGCGTACAATTAATTGGTGGTTTTTCAAGGGGGAAAAAGCAGGCTGTATACTATTTCCACAGGGCAGAAAGGTTTTATCCGTATAAATAATCGCTATGATGTGAAATGACACCCTGAACAGTCAAAGATGCCAGCCAGTTATGACTCTGTCATCTCTTGCCGCACACGTCCAATCTTCTCGGCATTACGTGGTGCACTTACGAATAGAATCGTCAATAAAATATCATAAAGCAAAGCCTGTCCCCGGTGTTCCGTCTTTGGGTGTTCTCTTGTGGGTCTGTAGTCCCAGTTATTTTCTTTGTGCGGCTTCATCTTCAAGCATCTGTGCCATTAGCTTTTGTCGTTTCTCTTCTGTGAATCCATAGCGCTCTGCGACGGGCATTGTTACGATATCGATCATCTCCGCGACAGCTCGGAACTGCTCTTGGATGGACTGAAGCTCGGCAATCATGCTGTTTCGCCCACTTTCTGTCATGAAAGTAATGGACTTCTCAGAGAAGTAGTGATGCGCCAGACGGTTCCGCTGCTTCAATGCTGAAGCCAACGCAGTGGCAATATCGTCTGTTGGTTGACCTGCTTCCTTGAGCCTCCCGATCAGTTGACCCATCGTCTTGCTAAGCTCTTGCTCTTCGTATGCCTCAATCTCTCGTTGCCACAGCTCTTGAGTCCTTATGCGGGAAATGTTGCGGGGAAAGAAATCGAAGAACATGAGGTGGATGTAAATCGACTGTTCCAAGCACTGAGCAAGGTAAATAGCTAAGCCGAAGTGTGCATACACTTCTTTGACGTGTTCTCCATCGTCCATTTTCCGTTCCTTTTGTGACCAACGGCTCGGCAGTTGGCCAGCCAGCCCAGTCTTTTCCGGGCGGGCGGTGTCTAACTGTCTTGTTGAACATCTATTCGATGTATAGGTCGATTACCACACGTTTCCGTTCTTGGTCAGCGAAGACCTAGACGTGGCCACCGTGCTTAAACTCTTTAGGTTCAGCAGTGAATTCTGTCGTAACGGGAAACTCCGGGCCTACCTTAGTTGATACGGCTGTATGACTTGTTTCTTTTGTCGGTGTTTCTACGAATTTGTAACCGCGTAGTAAATTCGGAAAATCTTTTTGGTCCAACTCTATTGAGCACGTAACCACACGTCTGTTGGAATTAGCGCATCCTTGCAGTCAATAACTCGTGCCGAAGTTGGCAACGAGGGAATGTTTAGGATAGATGCCACTCGTTTCGGTCGGTGCTTGATATCGATTGCCTTGATCACCACGAGTGCAAACACGACTATGCAGACGATCCAGACAAAAAATTTCTTCCAATTTAGTTTCATATTTTCATTCGTCCAACGTGGTGGGGGCGCACCGGCAGCGCGAGTCTTTCCGCGCTGACCGCGTGCCGCCACCTGGTTATCTGTTGGGGGTGGCTGTGCTTATTTATCTGAAAAGAGAAGATGAAGAACTTTCCTCTGCTTTCCATAAATTACCAAACGGCGATCCTGAAGCTGAATGCCCATGTTGTGGTGAAGTATGGGGCTACATGGAGACTCAATTGTTTGACGACGGCTGGAAGCATATGTTCAGACATAGGCACTTTGAAGGGCTTGGCCGGAAATATCTTCAAATACCTTGCTCGATTGATTGGAAACCTAAAAAGGGAAATTATCATCTTCGTCCGTCAGGTCATCGGGGCAAAGCTTGAGAATTTCCTCATCGTCTCTGTTAACTATTAATTTGAACCACGAGAAAAAGTCATGAACTTCGTCACAAACTCTTACAACATCGTAATCCACGATCTTATCTCTGTATTCGTCTTTATCTCTTCTGTCTTCGTGGGTTGCTTCTGGGTCAATTTCTACGGCGCACTGGAAATGCCATGGTGCGCCTCCTCCGTCGCTTTCACCATAAAACAAGCCGAAATCGTGATGGTAATTGACGTTAGGAAATTGAAGCTGTGGTACGAGGGCGCATGCGGTCGGTCCACCGCCCATGCCGCTCAACCACCCGCCCCAAGGGCAGACAAACCATATCCCTTCATAGGTAATATTGTTATGAGTGATAACGCAACCAACTATGGGAAGAGGTTGGCCGCTGCACTCTCCGTGATATTTATCTCTGGTTTGTTCGATGTAATATGCCGCGCCAAGCAAATACAGTTGTTCGGTTGTAGAGTCGCATTTATTCAAGATGCGTATGGCGTCATCTGAAATATCCGGCTCCCAGTCAACTTTAAAGGCTGTTTTTATGAGTTGGTTTATGTTCGATTTTGAAATTTCCATTTTTTGTCCAGATAACGGGCCGGGAGAACAGCGGCGGTTTTTGGCCGCTGCTTCTTCCTGGTTGGACGTCGCAGTTATGTTTGCCTTTATTTGATTGATTTTAGAATTAACCATGTTGTTAGTATCGATAAGATCGATATTGATATGCCCCTTACTGTAAATTCAACTGATGTGTCATGAGGCAGATCAAAATATTTCCAAGCGAAGACATATACAAAAGAAATTACAACAAAGAGAAGCACTGCAAGTTTGTTCCTTTTGTTTTTGTCAAATGATTTAACTTCGTTTGATTTCACAATCATGTCTCCATGTCTTTCAATGATTTGCCATCATGTTCTTTTCTGTTCCAGTGATTTTTGCTGGGGACGTCGCCGGCTCTTTATTATGAGGTAAACTGCACACCCTAAAAAGACAAGCCCGAAAGCAATGAATCCAGCGGATGTAGCTACTCTGTGATCGCTCACGTCCGAGAACACACCTTTGACTCTGAATGTTCCGGTCTCATACACTCTGTATGCTAGCCAGAACATACCGAGAGAGCACAGCATGATAATTACAGTATTGAATCGATTATTCATTTTCTTGTTCTCTTAGGCCAACGGTTCGGGCGGTGATCGGCGCGGGGCTTCATCCCGCGTCCTGATCCACCGGCCTTGTTATGCTCGCCTTTTTTTCTCTGATTTGCTTTCTTAAGAGGTGCATAGAATGGGGTTAGAGTTAACTGCGATAAATCATGACGGCTTCGAGCAACAACAAGACAGCCTTCAAAATGAAGATGATGTGTTCCATCGTCATAAGGAGGTCTCCTTTCACATTTAAAATGAAAGGAGAGTTAGCACTCCTGCGCTCAGTGCACTCATGCGCACTATACTCTCACTTTTTAACTGGTCATTAAGGAACCATTCTATGCACCTCTTAAGCAAGCAATGGGTTTATAAAGTTAGGCTTATTTCAGTCTTTTTTGTTCCCTGTACTCTTCCAAGTCGTGCAGGTTGTCTACTCCTGCTTCTTCCATTTCTTTGTCAAGGTTTTGGGCATAGTTCGGAGCTACAGGCGCTCCATGTTCTGTAACTTGAGGAGCTATTTTACCGTCTCTGTACTTTTCGGGGAGAGTTTTGGAAATACCTTTAGCTGTAGATGAAATCAGTTTCATGACTAACGCGACAACGCATACTACTAAGGTAAGTCCGATTGCCTTGATTAATACAGATTCCATTATTTATCTCCTTTTTCTTGTATCCGTTGTGTGGGGGCAGTTTTTATGACTGAACAATACTTTGATAAAGCTCGTCAGTCTCTTCCTTTGACTGATGAAAGCCCATACGGTCGTTGTTTTCCATTGGAATCTCAATCATTGCCGCTACTAAACTGGGAGGGATGTGGATTGTCAGGCTTTTCTTTTCAGAGAAGTCTCGCGTTCTTATTTCCAGAAAAACATGATGAGAATTGCCCTGCAAGACACCTACAAATGCGATGTTCTTGTCATGTTCTAAAATGCCTGGATGGAAAAAACGATGCAAAAACGACCACCGTTCATCCTTTACTTCGGGATGGAGATAAATAATGTACATGGGTAATTTTTTCATGCAGTTGATTCCTTTTGGTTTAATTGGGTTTTTAAATTTGATCTGCATAACGTCGTGGGGGCGCACCAGCGGCGCAGGTTTATCGCGCCGGCTGTGTGCCGCCGCCTGGTTGGCACCCTTTGCAATATTTAAGCAATGTGAATATCTACTTCCCCTTAACTGGGAACAATTTCCCAACGATAGCCGTATTGTGTGTGACGTGGTATACGAAACGTTTTGCGCCTTCATTGATACCGTAGCTATCTTCCCAGTCATCAGCCCATTTTTCTACCGTTTTCAAAGGATCATCATAATCGGGTGGGTATTCCAGAAAGTCGTAGATTGCTATAACTGATTTGGCAGCAAGTGGCAGAATATTTGACTGCGGAATCGTTTGATCTATTGAAACTCCGTAAACATTCGTTTTTTGGGATACTTCCTTCGCGACTTCGTCTAGAGGTCTTACGACATCCCAATTCTGTACTCCGTAGAAAAATTGAGGTGGCATCGGATTTCGGTTGTGGGTTTTAGGGTCATAAGTAGATAGCGCAAGATAAAGCTTGTGACGAATTTTCTCTTCTGTCAGACGATATGCTTCCTGATACTCTTTCACGTTTATAGATTTGCCCAGATTTCTGGCTCGCAGCAGATCTCTTGCTGCTCTTATCCATGTAATTCTGTCATTATTTTGATCTTTCAACATGTCGTATACCTCTTCGAGCCCCAATTTAGCTTGCTCGAAAAAGAATAACGATCTCTTATCAGTATCTTCGATGTCTTGCCTCGATTTCTGGTTGTTAAATTGCTCGTAAGTAATCGAGATAGTCCAGAGGACACCGAGGAATGTCAAAAAGGCAAGAACTTGATTTGTTGTGCCTCCGAGAAAGTCGCCAAATTGGCCCCACTTTTCATGATCTACAAGTATGTCAGCCCCAAATGTTTTTACATAAAATCCTATGGCAGAAATCACAATCACCAACCCGATAAAAGCCAGTGCGAACAACTTTTTTCTGTAATGCCATCGTTCTATTCTCTCCCACAGCGACATTTTGCTTCCTCTCGTTTCATTTTTTCTGCTCAACGTGCCAGCGGATGTTCGGAGTTCACCGGTTCTCCCGTTTGGTTAGGATATCTGTTCATTTTCAGGGTAACACCTGCTCTCTACTCTACCCTTATCCTGTTCTGCTTCATCGGGGGATGTCCCTCATTTCAATGGTGGGACAAGCGCAATTTAATGTCACCCCGGTCTAGCCGCTCCTTGAGGGTTTCGTTAACGTACCTTATTCGTGTCTGACTGTTGATTTCCAGGCCGAGGGCTTCACAATAAGCCTGAATCTCAGCGGGTTGTATTACTACTCTGTAGTTGATTACCCCTTCTTGCCGTTGTTGCTTGATATGTTTATTAGCCCGTTCCTTCCAAGCATCGAATGTTGAGGGGAAGTTATTACGGTCGGGAAAAATGGCGAGCAAGGCCTGATAATTTTTTCGATTATACCAAGGGATGCCGATGATATTAGGTTGATTCAATGTATGTCTCCTTAATTGTTGAAACGAAATTTGGGGACATCTTGCTTCAATCGGAGAGAAGCAAAAAATGTCGCCGCCGACATAATTGAAACGCTGATTATTTCGTTCTTCATCGTTTTTGAGTATTCAATTGTTTATTTTTCATTGTCCAACGGTAGTGAGGCGCCAGCGGCGACGCGGCCTTATCGCGCCGACCGTCTGCCGCCGATGGTTAGGCCTTCTCTCTTACTCTGACGGAATACCAAGTGTCTCCGGCAAATTCAGTTACGCCAACCTCAAATTCCTCTTTCATGTACGGTGCGAGCAGTGCCGGGACTTCATCACTCCAGACATAGTCTTCGAATTTGTATGGGAAGTTGTCTTGGTTTGGATTCGGTGTGTGGAAATAAAGTGCGTTTTGATAAGAATTGTGAGCTGCAAAAGACAGCCAAACTTGATGCGGTTCTTTATAATTTTTGAGCTGTTCTAATGCTTTTTCGAATGCGGTAAATGTTGCTCTCAGGTGCTCATTTCTTTCGCGTCCGCTTTTGTTGCCTTGTCCGCGCCAGTCAAAATGATAATGCCAGAAGTCGTACCAGTCTTCATGCCCTCCGAGTTCCAATTTAAACTCAGCGGCATGTTTTGCCAGGTTTCTGTAATATCTCTTTTTGCCTCTCAGCTTTTTCATCATTTTCCTTATGGCCTAACGTGGCTGAGGCTGACCCGCCCTCGGCGGGTCTTGCCGATGGTTGAACTCTTGGCCCATCCTCAAATTACTTCATGCCTTTTTGAAAATTGATATTACTTTCCCGAATAAATATGGGATTAAAATGAACCATTGTAAAAAGCCAAGAATGAAAAGAACCACTAAATATATGAATGAAATTGAACTCATAACATTCGGATTGAAAATAGGGATGAGGTTTAATAATAGAGATGATGGGAATGACATGATTGTGAGAAAAATTGCAAAAGCAAGCCCAGACTCTCCTGATTCTCCATAACCTCTAATTGCAAAAAACAGAAAAAATCCTATCCATAACATCCCAAATATCATCCCAAGTGCAATTGCAACTGTTGATCTTTCTTTAGGATTTATTGGTAGTTGTTCAATGTCATTTCCCATTTTATGTATCTCCACATTCTCTCGCTATTCGCAGCAATTTGGATGTAACTTTTCCCGTCCTCGCCACCACCGCCACGAAACGCCACCACTTCTCATTTCTGCTCCGCCATTTTGCGCCGATGTCGACTCTCCAGCCAACTTCTGCCTCGACAAGCCTCGGTTTTACTCGGTTTGGTTTAGTCTGGTTCAACGTCGTGGGGGCGCACCGGCGGAGCGAAGCGGAGTCCGTGTGCCGCCGCCTTGTTGAACGTCTCAGTTAGTCCTGTTGTTCTTTCTTCAGGAATTGATACTCTGCTACATCTGTGCGAAACATCAAATCACCGCACTTCTGGCACTCCTGTGTGCTTCCGTCAACGATGAATTCACGAACGCCGCAATCCTGGTTACAGACAGCAAATGAAATATGGATTTTCTCTGGGAAAGTGACTTCTCCAGGGTCAGGGTAATTACCGCCGTCGGCTTCCCAACGGCCAAGTGAGCGAAGGTGAGCGAGGAAGGATTCTCTCCGGCACTTTTGCGGGCCAAGGTTAGCAAATCGCTGGCGAATCGCCTCTAGAAGCTTTTCTACTTCATCTGTTATTTCTTCTTTTTCACCTGATTCGAGACTGAAAATTGAGTCATCCATATCTGGAGGAATCTTGCCCCACTCGTTGAATTCTTCATCTGTCATGGATGCATAGCGTTCAGTCGGTATTTCTCGTACGTTCCAGGCGAAATTCAGATGATGATATGCGTGTTGCAACATCACTAAGAGCTCACCTTCTTCTGGGCAATCACCGGATACGATGCGATTTTCAATCTTCTCCAGCTCCTCCCGTGCCTCGCAGATGTTGCGCTTTATAATTTCAGAATTCATTTTTGCCTCTTTTTTTCATTTCCGTTCAACGTCGTGGGGGCGCACCAGCGCGTCAGCGTCTGTGTGCCGCCGCCTTGTTGGGCCGAATCTTATGGTTCATTATAGTCTTCAGGCTTGTCCGTACTCTTAAAGCCTTCGACGTTAATAAAATCGTATGACTTGTCGCCCAGCTTGACTGTGACTTTGTCTGTACCTACGATCTTAATTTCTGAAACGCATTTCTCTTTGATGCAGTACCAGTCACTGACCGTGCCGTCCTTCAGTAGCTTGAAATCCAGCCCCCCTTCCTGCAGGTTGCCGATATGAAAAACGAGCCACTCCTTTTCCTTCTCCAACATCAGGTCAGCGGGAAATGGTGGAGCATTCCACGCTTTCGCGATGGAGTAGGTCTTTTTCGAGCGGTTCACGAATTCAGGGATCAAATGGTAACCAAGCTTTGGTGTGATTCCTGGAGCGATGATTAATTTGATACGTTTGATGTTCTCGGTCTTGGCAAAGCCGGTTACTTCGCCTTGAAGTGTCCCTTTTTTGGTTTTATTCGGTTTCTGTATCTTGACAGACGAGACCGTCATTCCGTACTTGTTGCCTCCGAAGTCAAATAGAGATTGATTTGGTTTGATCTTGTCACCGTCCAAGGCAGCCAAAGGCTGCTCAACAACCCATGATATTTTTTGCCAATTCCCTCTTTTTTCAATAACGTTGACCATCTGCCTGTCTTGGATCGTGAAAATAACACTTCCGTTGGGGGCAGAATAAATATTTGTAGAACCATTTATGATTTCACTCATGCAGGGCTTATACAAAATCAGCGAGAAAAAGATGACCAGTGGAATAACTCTAATTATTCGAAATCTCACAAATCCTCCTTAATTGCCCAACGGTAATGAGGCGCAGCGGCGCGAGCTTTATCCGCGCCCGTCTGCCGCCGATTGTTGAACCTTCTCTGAATGATCGACTATCAGCCAAGGCAGCCATAACCCTGGTTCTGCTCCAACTTCTTCCCTTGAAATGTATTCGACGCACTTACACGCTTCCTCAAACTTTTGGATAAAACCAAATTGATTCGGTTTTATGTTTAGCTTGTCTGAAACCGCTGTCTCAAGGCCGTTACAAAGCCAAGAACAGGACAATGAGTATTCAAAAACAAGCGGCTCGAACCCCAAAACTTTACCACCCTCGGTCAATGGGCTTCCTTTGCGAATTGACTCGTGTACTCCTTGGCGTCCGTTTGGTGCAAACCCTGGTTCTTGTGGAGGCGGTTCAGCCACGCGACAAAATTCATTGATATGACTCTGATGGAGGGCAAGCTGAAGAACTCTGACGTCGGACAAATGCTTGAGGTGTATTCGTACTATTTGCAAGGCGATATCTAAATCAAAACAAACATTCGGCCATCCAATATTTTCGCCGAACTGTGGTGTTACCCATCTTGTCAGTGCTTCAAGTGCATTGGTCTCAAGTTCAAATGTTGCAGCCTTCTTTTTCCTCGCCTCTTGTGTGTCTTGCGTCCATTCAATGCACCAAGTGTCAGGCACGAAGTCAACGATACAGTCGGAGGCACTGATGATTTGATCAGGTATTAATGCCTTAGAAAAACTCGGTGGCCTGGGAACCGATCTTGTAATCAAGAACCCTGCGCTTAAAAATTCAAATCTTTTTATTGTCATTTTATTCTCTGGTTCAACGGGTCGGGAAATCACCTGCCGGTTTTAGGGCAGGTGCATTTACCTGGTTAGTCACCTGTTTTTATATGGTCATCTAGTTGCGCTTCAGCCAGATTTTTAACTGCGGTATATAGAACGGATAATCTTCTGTATGGCAATTTGATAGCGGCATCGCTCCCGCAAACAGGGCATATGTAAAAATCGTAGTCAGAGCTAATTAATTTTATCTGGTGTTCTTTGCAAAACGGAGTCTCGTCCACTGAATGACGTCTATTTCCGAATAATTTAACTTTCCATGCAAAAGCGTCAAACTGAATAAAATAATGGTTTTTTTTCTCTTTTTCTTTTTTCTTGAGAGGTAAACATGCTGCAAGAATTAATACAAATACCGTTACAGCCAAAGGGAATAGGCTTAATTCTATTCGTGGTTTCAATAATTCTGATACT
Source organism: uncultured Geobacter sp. (assembly GCA_964420435.1). Classification (GTDB taxonomy): domain Bacteria; phylum Desulfobacterota; class Desulfuromonadia; order Geobacterales; family Pseudopelobacteraceae; genus JACRCG01. The sequence goes on along the minus strand of CAYQTC010000006.1, from coordinate 13,176 downwards.
TGATATGCGACAAAACCCCTCAACACTCTGCTTAAAACGAGGGGAATTGTTACGACGAGTAATGTTGCCAGAACCCCTGTTGTTGCAATTGGCCTTTCTGAGAACTCTTTTTTTCCACTTTGGTAGAGGCCCTTTATTAGTTGCAACAATTTTTCTTTCATTTTGGTTCCTATTATTATTTGACTAACGGGGTCGGCCATGACCCGCCCGCCCAGTCTTTTCGGGCGGTCGGCGTCTATGGACGTGGTTAGGCTGTGCCTTTCAGATAGTATTTGTAGTAGTATTTTAGCTCTCTTCCCGTTACGTAGATTAAGCACCCCACAACTACCGATACTGCCTCTGAAATAAATCCGCCTCCAATGATGCCTTTAATCGAGTATTTCGTGCCTATCAGGTTCCAGAACATCGCTGTGTAAGCCCCCATCATTATCAGCCAGACTATCACTGCGACGGCGGCAAGGTGCTTAAATTCGACTTTCTTCGCTTTGTAGCAAAGCCATAAATATCCAAGGGTTGATGAATAGTGACTTGTTATTTGGAGATATGTTTCAGGGATGTACTTCTCGAATGGCATAGCCGCAAATGCTGGGATTATCGCTATTCCGATCACCATTAAGGCATCTTTCCAGATTTTTGGTTCTATTCCGATTTTCATTTCAGTTTTTCTCTGCCTAACGGTTTCGGCCTTGACCTGCCGCCCGGCATTTTGGGCGGTCATGGTCCGAGGCCTAGTTATGCCCTATTTGCCATTCAATTTATTCCATGCGGATTCAATGATAACCATCGAAGCGTCATCGGGATGATGCGTGCCTGAATTTCGAAGTAGCAGAGCATTTCCATTCCACAGACCAAAATCATTCCTGATCCCCTGCCCAAAGCCCATATGCAAGTTTATCAAGTCTTCTTTTTTCATTCTTTTGAAACGAGTGAGATCCTCTTTGTTCATTTGTTTTAGGACCTTATTGGCAGCTTGTTCAACGGTCAGAGGCCAGCCATAAGCTAAGGGTCTAATGATGTATCTTGAAACCCCAGCGAGTAGAATCAACACTACTAAGGAGATTGCGGTAACCGCTATATATTTAAGAACTTTTCGCTTTTTCATGTCCTTTCTATTTGTCTCCGCCTTTATTGACGGCAAATTTTGCACTGCCGTAAGTGCTGAAAAACTCTCTGTCCGGAGTTATGACTGAAATTTCTACAGTTCCCTTTTCACCAAAATCGATCACGTCAGGCACGAGAAACGAAAGTAAGACAAATCCCTTTTTCTCTGTTCCCTGATAACTTGAGGCTGGATCTGTAATTTTCTTGGTTATAATCGCTTCTCCCTTCTTGTTCTTTACGCTTATATCCAAGAGAATTTTGCCCTTAAATGGCTTTCCAAAGTCGAGTTTTTCAACCTCCAGATCCAGTTCGTGGCTTCCTGGGTATTTGGGTTGAAATGGCAGCTGAACTATCCCTGTTTTTGTCAGGTCAGCCTCTTTTGTTGCCAATGAGATAAACATGTCCGAAGGTGGGAGCAGAAGATTGAATAGCGTCGAAGTCCGGCGTGCGCAGACATAGCCGACCACTACCAAAACCAGAATGCATCCGCCGATGATTGATTTTTTCATTTTTTCTTTCGCGATAACGTCACAAGGCGCACCGGCGGAGCGAAGCGAAGACCGCGTGCCGCCGCATGTTGTCTGTGTCCTTTTGCTCTCTACTTTTCCAATGGCGGGGATACATCAGTGATTCGGTCATTTCGAATGGTCACCCGAAAGAAGTGACCACCAGTGGATAAGAATATGAAGTATTCGCCTTTGTGGATTTTCCATATCTCCTGAAATGACCCATCAGGTAACTTTGTCTTTGATTCTAACTCCCGCCAATTTGAAAAGGTCCACATTGCACATTTTCGCATACCCTTTGTTGGGAAATTGTAGTGCTCATTGGAGAGAAAGATGTATTCAAACTCCTTATCTGTGACCAAATTTCTTTGGAGTAATTCTGTTTTTATTGCAGGGTTATTTCTGTAGCCGTTCGTACATAACTCCTCGTCTGACCATTGGTGAATATCAGCAGGTGTCATTCGGGCAAATCTTTCTGCTTGTGTCATGCAGCCAGATACCAGCAGAGCAGATAAGGCAAATACAAGCATTTTTGTTCTCATCGGTCTTTCTCTTTTCGTTTTATTTTCAGACAACGCCAAAAGCCTGACCGGCCAGCTTTTTGGGGCCGGTCTTGGCGCTGGTTGAACTTCATTTTCATTTTTTACTCATCATGTAGTGGAGAACTACCCCTAACCAAGCACCGCCTGCTGAGAGAGGAATTGCAATTCCTGCTGCTCCACTTCTTATGTGTTGAGATTCGATTATATTCGCAGCGAGTAAAATACCAAGAAATGCTCCGCCAAGAATAAATAGCCAACGTCCAGCGCTATTGCCGCCAGTTGGAACTTTGAGGCCCATGGCGTAGCTAGTGGTTCCATAGTTGGCATTGAACCATCGCTCAAAGTCGTCCCATTTTCGTGGATACTCTTGGGCCTTCTGTTGACTGTTCTGTGCCTCTTTTCGAGCAGTTTTTTGAGCTTCTTCGTTGTTTATGTTAGCTCTTGCAGTGTCATAGTGTGAGCGGGTTGTCGGGTTTGACAAAATAAGCCATGCCTCATTGATTAACAGCATCTTTTCGTGAGAACCCCCGCGGTCAGGATGGTACTCAAATGCTCTAATTCGATACGCTTTTTTAATATCTTCCAACTTGTCGTTTTGGTGAACGCCTAAAATCGAATAGTAGTCATGCATGCCTATGTCCCCGTAAATAATGACCCCTCTGAGTTATCGGTTGAATCAGTCCGCTTTCGTTGTTTGAAATTTCTGGTTGCAGAAATTTCGACCTTCCTCTGTCAGTTCTACTGACAATTCGGGAAATGCCAGCCCCTGTGTCTTTCCAGGGAAACCACCATTAAGAATCGACACAAGACCCCTCTCGTTCAGGCCGAATGCGGTCTGGTATGTTGCGACACCTTTGTTGTTCTCTGTGTTATGCAGCGCCATAAGCACCTTTAGCATGTTCGGCGTCAATCGCATTTGCTCCTCCTTATGATCTTGGTTCAACTCGTTATTGACCAGCCGGTTTTCTCGATGTAGACGTTGATGATTTCCAGTACCTGCTTTTGACGAGTCGTGAGCTCCTGCATAGTAATAAATCCTTTGGCCAAAGAAGGTTGTTTAATGACAACCTAGCAATGTAAATTCAATATGTCAAGCAACAGTAACCCATTAATCCACCACACAAAAAAGGGCCGGATTCATCAAATCCGGCCCTTCCCTTCCATACTCGCCTGCCCTGTCCGTTTAACCCCAAAAAAGCATTTAACCGCCGATGAACGCCGATATACGCCGAAAAATCAAAAGCTTAACAAAAGGCATGGTCAAACCTAAAAGGTGAATTGCTTTTTGACTGTAACTCCAGATTTTATCGGCGTTCTTCGCTTGGAAGCGCCTACTTTTGGCGGCGTGTTCGGCGGTTAAACTGCCGTTTATAGGTTTAATCCTTCAACTGCTCCGCCAGCAGCTCCACCGTATGCCGCACCTTGACATCCGCACCGTCCTGATCAAGACCGCCCCTGATCTGCATGACACATCCGGGACAATCCATCGCCACCAGCGGTGCGCCGGTATCCTTGATGTTCTTCAGCTTCCTCTGCAGGATCGGCCCGGATATCTCCGGAAGTTTCATCGAATACGAACCACCCATGCCGCAGCACATGTCGCACTCGAACATCTCGGTCACTTCATACCCGGCCTTGCCCAGCAGTTCGCGAGGCTGCTCCGATACTTTCAGGGTCCTCTTCAGGTGACAGGAATCGTGGTAGGTTATTTTGCCGAGCTTTTGGCCGTCTTTCAGGGACAGACGCCCCTCATCCACCAGCTTCTTGACCAGGGTCGAGAAATCGACCGTTTTTGCGGCCAGCTCCTTCGCCTTTGGAATCCACTCAGTCTGCCCCAGGCTTTCAAAGGTACTGATGAATTCATGATCCAGCGCCACCGTGCAGGTCGGACAGGCCGAGATCACATACTTAACGTCTTCGGCCAGCAGCGCCTTGATATTGTCGATGGCGTTTCCGGCGGCCACCTCATAGGCGCCGTTGTAGCGGGCCGGGGCACCGCAGCAGGTCTGCTCTTCCGGGAAGATCACCTCAATGCCGGCCTTGTTGAGAACCTTGACCAGCGCCTCACCCATCTCCGGATAGGCAAAATCGATCAGGCAGCCGGCGTAGAAGGCGGCCTTCTCCTTCAGTTTCGGCTGCTTGATATTTTTGAAACGGTCGCGGAACGGTTCGCTGGCGATGGCCGGCAGGCTGCGGCCGTCGGTCAGATCGGCCAGAAACAGGGGCAGATGCCGGACGAACTTGCCGGAGGTGAAAGGCTTGCCGGCTATGGAAGCGGCCCGCAGCATGCCGTGGAAAAGATGGCGGTTGTTGACCACGCTGTAAATCGCCTTCTGCAGCAGCGGCAGTCCCTGTTCCTTCACCAGACGCCGCCTGATTTCCATGATCAGATCGGGGATATCGATCTTGCCGGGGCAGACATCCTTGCAGGCGCCGCACTGGATACAGAGCCCCTGAATATCTTCGGATTTTTTCAGTTCATCGAACCAGGCCGTCAGGATGGTGCCGATGCCGCCGGTGTAAACCTTGCCGAAGACATGCCCGCCCACCAGCCGGAAGATCGGGCAGACATTCAGGCAGGAGGCGCAGCGGATGCATTGCAGGGCCTGCTTGAACTTGGGATCGGCCGCCATCTCGCTGCGGCGGTTGTCCATCAGGATGATGTGCAGATCCTTCATGGAACCGTCCGGGTTGGGGGTCGGGCCGGTGATGATCGAAACGTAGCTGGTCAAAAGCTGGGCTGTGGCACTGCGGGGCAGCGCTTTCAGGATTGTGGCCACGTCGGCATACTTTTCAATCAGTTTTTCGATCCCGACCAGCGCAATGTGAATTTTGGGCAGCGACGTGACCAGCCTTGCGTTGCCTTCATTGGTCATCAGCACGATGCTGCCGGTCTCGGCCACGGCGATGTTGCCGCCGGAAATGCCCATATCGGCCTGCAGGAATGAAGGGCGCAGGCGGTCGCGGGCAACCTTGACCAGCCTTGGTATGTCCGAAGTCAGACGCTCGTCAACCTCTTTGCTGAAAAGATCGGAAACCTCCTCCTTGGTCATGTGGATGGCCGGCATGACCATGTGCGAAGGGGTCTGTCCGGCCAGCTGGATGATCCATTCCCCCAGGTCGGTTTCACCCACAATAATTCCGGCCTTTTCCAGATACTGGTTGAGGTGGATCTCCTCGGTGGCCATGGACTTGGATTTTACTATCGACTTGACGCCGTTGTCCTGGGCGACCTTTAGGATGTATTCCCTGACCTTGGCCGGGTCGCTGGTCCTGAAAACCGTGGCTCCCCGCGCTTCGGCGTTCTTTGCAAACTGCTCCGACAACTGGTCCAGATGCGATGCGGCATAGGACTTAAGTTCGGCAATCCGTACGCGCAGTTCCTCGAAGTCGATCCCCTCATAGGCCTTGGCGCGGTTGACCTTGTAGGCCTCGGAAAACTTGCCCAGTGCCCCGGTAAGATTGGCGTTGTTGACCGCCCTGTGGATGGATTCCTTGAATTGATCTGACATCAGCATGCACCTCCCAGTTCATCTACAAAAACAATTATCAGCCGCTCCGGGCCATGCACGCCGATTGTTAGTACACGCTCGATATCGGCCGTGCGGCTGGGGCCGGTAATCATGGCAATGTATCCACTCTCACTTGGATGGATTCTGGTCAGCATGGTCGGCATGTCCGCCAGAATGCCGGAAGTGGGAACCAGGGCGATGTGAATATCTGTCAGGGACGATACCAGGCGCTGCTCAATTGCACTGGAATCCTGAACCAGCGTGCCGGTGTCAGCCATGGCCCACTGCATCTGGCTGATGCCGAATCTGGCATCAGCGGCAAGTTCCCGGGTAACCTCGAATTTAAGACCTGCCATTTCCTTCAGCGGACGCCGGTCGATTCCGTTCAGGAACGGACAATCCGCCCAGACTGCATAGGATTTCACAGCATCCGACAGCCCCTCTGATTTAAGGAAGCTGACAATAAAATCGAGCGCAGCAGACTTTGTATCGAAACGGTGAACTTCTGCGCTGACACCCTCTGCCCTGATCTTGAACTGCTCATACATATGCAGTGTCCCCTTTATCTATCTAATTTTGACTCACCCTGAAAATTAACTGCACCGAGGATTTTTCTGTTCTGAATAAATTCAATGGTTTTCATTATACTGAAAAAAGGTTTTATTGCCATACCTGGTAATTACATATCTGATCTGCCTGTAACGTGGTTCAAAACCATCTAAAACAACTTGTAAAACCACATTACATGTTACGGTAGTTCATCTTATATACCTTTGTCAATTGAGTTTTCACCGTATACCAAAAAAACTCTTGACAAGTTTTTTCAAAAAGGATAATTGGTAATACAAGTTTACAAAACTTGATTCTATTTTGGCAATCAGGTTTTATTTCAGACATTCGCAGCCGGCACACCACGTCAAGAGTTGCAGAAAATAAGCCTCACCACGAAAGGAGTAAAGTTATGCCCTGGATTCAAACCTACACACCCGCAGCAGGTAGTCTCGGTATGTCGGCGCTGATCGCCTCCATACCTCTCGTAGTCATCTTCGTCTGTCTGGCAGTATTGAAGATGAAGGCCCACAAAGCCGGCCCACTGGCTGTGGCCTCGGCAATCGGCATTGCCATAGCAGTATGGGGCATGCCGGCCAAACTGGCAGGACTGGCTTTCATGCAGGGCGCAGCATTTGGTCTCTTCCCGGTTTTCTACATCGTCATCACAACTCTCTTTCTCTATAACATCACTGTCAAGGGGGGACAGTTCGAGATCATCCGGGCTTCGCTGGCCGGCGTGACCGGTGACCGCCGTATCCAGGCGCTGCTGATCGCCTTCTGCTTCGGAGCGTTCATCGAGGGCGCCGCCGGTTTCGGCACACCTGTTGCCATTGCCGGTGCAACTCTGGTCGGCCTGGGCTTCCGTCCCCTGTACGCCGCCGGCGTCTGTCTGATCGCCAACACAGCGCCGGTTGCATTCGGCGCCATCGGGATTCCTGTTGTGGCACTGGCCGGCGTTATGGGCTACGGCGACGACGGCATGATGAAGCTCTCCACCATGGTCGGACGCCAGCTTCCGTTCATCTCGGTGGTGATTCCGTTCTACGTGATCATGATCATGGTCGGCTGGAAGAAAACCATTGAAGTTCTGCCGGCCATTATCGTCTGCGGCGTAACCTTTGCGGTTTCGCAATGGGCCACCGCAAGCTACCTGGGCCCCTATCTGCCGGACATCACCGCATCACTGGCTTCCATGGTCGCCCTAGTGGCGCTGCTGCAGGTCTGGCAGCCCAAAGAGAACTATGTCTTTGATCATGAAACACACACCGGCTCAAAGGAACAGCATCATTACACCGTTGCCGAAGTAATCCGCGCATGGTCGCCTTATATTGCACTGACAGTCATGGTTCTGCTGTGGGGCATCCCCTCCATCAAGACCGAGCTGGACAAGAGCAAAAAGGTTATTACCGTAGCCGGTCTCAACGAAATGATTGTTAAAAAGGTCTCCAAGCCTGAAGACGGCTTGAAAAAAATCTCCGCTGTGCAGGCCGAAGCCGACAAGCTGCTGGCCGCCCTCCCCGCATCCGAACCGAAGCTGGCTGGCGTTATTGTCATGCTGAACGAGCTTAAAGGGCTGGAAGACAAATTCATCCCGGTTGAAACAGGGCTGGCCGGCAAAGGCGCTGTACTGACTGACGAGCGCTATGCCGGGTTCAATGCCATTGCCAAGAAAAGTGCCGACATCCAGAAACTGGTCAAGGACGATCTGGAAAAGAACAAGATTACCGCCAAGGACCAATTCAAGGCACTGGGAAAGGCAACCGCAGACCAGCTGCCGATCAAGCTGCCTGCAAAGTATAACTTTAACTTCATGTCCGCCGCCGGCACCGCCATCCTGATTGCGGCCTTCATATCAGCCATGCTTTGCGGAGTAGGCTTTGGCGATGTTTACAAAATCGCCGGCAAGACACTCTATGACATGCGCTTTCCGGCTGTCACCGTAGCATCGGTACTGGGCCTGGCATACGTCATGAACGCATCCGGCATGACAAACTGCCTCGGCCTGGTCTTCACCAAAACCGGCCACTGGTTCCCGTTCATCGCACCGTTTTTGGGCTGGCTGGGCGTATTCCTGACCGGTTCCGACACTTCCAGTAACGTGCTCTTCGGCGGCCTGCAGAAAGCGACAGCCGAACAGCTCGGCCTAAGCCCGATCCTGACCGGCGCAGCCAACACCAGCGGCGGCGTCATGGGCAAGATGATCTCCCCCCAATCGCTGGCAGTTGCCACCGCCGCCTGCGGCATGGTCGGTGAGGAAGGTACGCTGTTCCGCTTTACCCTGAAACATTCAATTTTCCTTACTATAATCGTTGGTGTTATTGTGTATCTGCAGGCCTACTACCTGCAATGGATGATACCGTAAATAACATATAAATGTAGGGGCGGCCCTTGCGGCCGCCCTAGGCAGGGCAACCGCAAGGGATTGCCCCTACAGGAGGCTACATGGAAACTACATTCATAAAAGAACTGCAAAATATAGTCGGCGAGCAGTACACCCTTTCCGACCGCGAATCGCTGGCAGTCTACGGCTACGATTCCACCCCCGAAATAGAAAGCCTGCCCGGAGCGGTTCTGCTCCCTGGATCGGCTGATGAGGTTACCCGCATCATGCGCCTCTGCCACGGCGCTGGAATTACAGTTACGCCGCGCGGATCCGGCACCAACCTGTCGGGAGGCTCACTGTCTGCCGGAGGGGTTGTTGTTCAGACCAGCCGCCTGAACCGGATCATCGAAGTGGATGAAGAGAACCTGACCGCTACAGTGGAGCCGGGTGTCATCACCAGCGCCCTGCACCGCGAAGTCGAGTCACGCGGCCTGTTCTACCCGCCCGATCCGGGCAGCATGAACATCTCCACAATGGGCGGCAACGTGGCTGAAAACTCCGGCGGCCTGCGCGGCCTGAAGTACGGCGTTACGGCTGATTACGTCATGGGACTTGAAACAGTTCTGGCCGATGGCGAACTGCTGCGCACCGGCGGAAAAGTCGTCAAGGACGTGGCCGGCTATAGTCTCAATCCGCTGCTGGTATCGTCCGAAGGGACACTCGGATTCTTTACCGGTATTACCGTCAAACTGATCCCCAAGCCGCAGGGGAAGATTACGATGCTGGCCCATTTTCCGGCACTGCAGGATGCCGCACTGGCGGTTTCGGCCATTATCGCCGCAAAAGTTATCCCGGCCACGCTGGAATTTCTGGACAGGGTCACCATCAAGTGCGTCGAGGATTACGCCCATGTCGGCCTTCCGCTGGATGTGGACGCAGTACTGCTGATCGAAGTGGACGGCCACCCAGTGGTGATTGCCGAAGAGGCCGCCGCAGTTGCCGAGATTTGCAAAAAGCACCGCTGTTCATTCTTCCAGACCGCACAGAACCCAGCAGAAGCGCTCAAACTGACCGAGGCTCGCCGTACGGCCCTCTCCGCTCTGGCCCGGCTCAAGCCGACCACAATCCTGGAGGATGCCACCGTGCCGCGTAGCTGTATCGCCGCCATGCTGCAGATCATTCAGGCTTCGGCCCAAAAATACAACGTGGTCATCGGCACCTTCGGGCACGCCGGCGACGGCAATCTGCACCCGACCTGCCTGACCGACGAGCGCGACCAGGATGAAATCAAGCGGGCCCATGCCGCCTTTGCCGAGATCTTCGATGCCGCCATTTCCATGGGCGGTACCATTACCGGTGAACACGGTGTCGGACTGGCCAAGAAGAAGTACCTGCCGAAACTGGTGGGAGAATCGGGCATCCGGGTCATGCGGGGCATCAAGCAGGCTTTTGATCCCAAGGGAATTTTGAATCCGGGGAAGATTTTTTAAACTTTTGCCACAGAGGACACAGAGTTCACAGAGTATTTCAAAACCACGCAAACATAAGTCGATTTATGAATTATGTAACGTTTTGTTCTCTATTAGGTTTTGATTCTGTTTCTCAGTTTTCCTCTGTGTTCTCTGTGCCCTCTGTGGCTAGGTGAGGTATCTATGGACTACGTTAAACTTATCAATTGCATGCGCTGCGGGATGTGTCTTCCCGCCTGTCCGACCTACAAGGAAACTTTCCTCGAAACCGCCTCCCCCCGCGGCCGGGTGGCCCTGATCCGCAAACTTCAGGAGGGTCAACTGGACCAGTCCGAGCGGATGCTGGAATACCTGTCGCTCTGCCTGGACTGCCAGGCCTGTGCCTCGGCCTGTCCCTGCGGAGTCAATGCCGGCGAGCTGGTGGCGGAATTCACCTGTGAACGTAAAGCGGAAAGCGGCCTGGGGTATATGGAAGACCTGATCCTGCGCAAACTGGTGCCGCACCCGGACCGGCTGGAGAGTTCCATGGTGCCGATGCGCATGTACCAGAAGACAGGACTTCAGAAACTTGTCAGGAAACTGGGTATCCTCAAGATGTTCCCGAAACCGCTGGAGCGGATGGAGGGGCTTCTGCCCACCCTGCCCGACCGGCCTCTGCGCCAGGAAATACAGGAAGTGACACCGGCCATCGGCCCGGAGCGCGGAACGGTCGGCTTCTTTCTGGGCTGCGTCATGAGTCTGATCTTCTCCGATGCCAGCCGCGCCACTATAAAACTGCTCTCATCACTGGGCTATAAGGTTATAACCCCTCGAAATCAGGTTTGCTGCGGCGCCCCCAACATGCTGGGGGGAGATTTTGCGGGACTTAAAGAAGCCGCCCACACCAATATAGATATCTTTGGCGGCTATGATGTGGATTTCATTGTCACCGATTGCGGCGGATGCGGGGCTGAGCTTAAAAAATACGGCCATCATCTGGACGGTAACGGGGCGGCTGAAACATTCAGCGCCAAGGTAAGGGACATATCCCAGGTTCTGGCAATGCATGCCGACGAACTTGCAACAAAACTCAAAACTTTACCGTTGCAGGTCACCTATCACGACCCCTGCCACATCGCCCATTGCCAGGGCATCCGCAAGGAGCCGCGAGAGCTGCTCAAGCTTGTTCCGGGATTGGATTACAAGGAGTTGGAAGCGGCCGATGCCTGCTGCGGCAGTGCCGGCACATACAATATCGAAAAACCGGAGATGGCCGACCGTATCCTGAAACGCAAGCTGGACACAATCAAAGCCACCGGAGCCAAAATACTTGTCACCAGCAACCCGGGCTGCCTGCTGCAACTCAAGAAAGGATTGGCCGACCATCTGCCGGATGTAAAAATCATGCATCTGACCGAAGTACTGGCCCGGAGCATGGACAATATTGTCCTTGGCAAGTAAAACATACTTCTGTAACGCCTCCTCTGAACAACACTCTTCAAAGGGCCATAACCCCGGTTATAGCTATAACCGGGGTTATGACTTCATATCCTGCTGATATTATAAGTTAATTCCCTCACTCATTCATCAACAGCAAAAATCCAGTTATACCCGTTCGCTTGCCTGTTTTTTACACAAACACAGCATTTTAATAATAATATCAGTGAATTGAGCATGGTATACATAATTGGCATCTCTGTTGCTAACATACTGTTCTATACAAGAACATTATTCAGCAAGCAAAAGGAGCCAAACCATGAACGGAAAAAAGTTTTACCAGCATCTATACTTTCAAGTATTGACCGCTATCACCATCGGCATTTGTCTAGGTCACTTCTATCCCGAAACCGGCGCCGCCATGAAACCGCTGGGTGATGGTTTCATCAAACTGATCAAGATGATCATCGCCCCGGTCATCTTCTGTACGGTCGTAACCGGCATCGCCGGCATGGAAGACATGAAGAAGGTCGGCCGGGTCGGCGCCAAGGCATTGCTGTATTTCGAAGTTGTTACCACTCTGGCGCTGGGAATCGGCCTGCTGGTGGTATCGATCATCCAACCTGGAGTCGGCATGAATGCCGATGTCTCCAAACTGGACACCAAAGCACTGACGGCCTATACAGCCAAGGCCCAGTCCCACAGCATGGTCGATTTCGCGATCAACATAATCCCCTCCAGCGTAGTGGATGCTTTTGCCAAGGGTGACATACTGCAGGTGCTGCTCTTTGCGATCCTGTTCGGCTTTGCGCTTTCCATGCTCGGTAAACGCGGCAAAGTGGTCTACAAATTTATTGATGACGTGTCGCACGTCCTGTTCGGCATCGTCGGCGTAATCATGAAGGCAGCTCCCATCGGCGCTTTCGGAGCAATGGCCTTTACCATCGGCAAGTTCGGCCTCGGCTCGCTGACCAAGCTGGGAATGCTGATGGGCAGCTTCTATCTGACCTGTCTGCTGTTTGTCATCATCGTGCTGGGTGGCATTGCCAAACTGTGCGGCTTCAGCATCTTCAAGTTCCTCAAATACATCAAGGAAGAACTGCTGATCGTGTTGGGAACATCTTCTTCCGAGTCGGTTCTGCCGCGCATGATGGCCAAGCTGGAAAATCTGGGCTGCACCAAGTCGGTAGTCGGGCTGGTAATCCCCACCGGTTACTCATTCAACCTTGACGGAACCTCCATCTATCTGACCATGGCGGCGGTATTCGTAGCCCAGGCCACCAACACGCCCCTGACCTGGACCCAGACCCTCACGATCCTGGGTGTACTGCTGCTGACTTCCAAGGGTGCCGCCGGCGTCACCGGCAGCGGTTTCATCACCCTGGCAGCCACTTTTGCCGCCATTCCCACCATTCCGGTGGCCGGTCTGGCCCTGATTCTCGGTATCGACCGCTTCATGTCTGAAGCCCGCGCCCTGACAAATCTGGTAGGCAATGGCGTGGCTACTGTAGTGATCTCGCGCTGGGAAAACGAACTGGATATGGACAGGATGGCACTGGTACTGAACAACGAAACGGATCTGGAGGCGGAAGAACCTGAAGCAATTCTTGTGGAGACAGAGGTCTCCTTAGAAAAGGCCTGATGTCAAATCAGGTTTAATAATTGATGTACAACAACTTATCACAGGAGAATTAAACTAAATGAGCAAAAAAATGAACGCACTCGACTACCACTCCATGGGCCGCAAAGGCAAGA
>CAYQTC010000005.1:0-160595 GCA_964420435.1 uncultured Geobacter sp. | reverse complement strand
ACCGCGAGGCGGTCTACTGCGACAACTGCCGCAAGCGGGACGGTTCCTGCACCCAGGGACACGAGCGCAACGCCGAGATCATTATCGGCAAGCAGAGAAACGGTGCCCTGGGAACCGTACCTTTGGCATTTTATGGTGAACATACCCGCTTTGAGAATCTGAGCGACCGAAGCGAGTAGTTTATTTAAAAATTGACGTCAAATATGGAGGTCAAGCATGGCAGAGCAGATCAAGAAAGGTTCTCTGGGCGATATACTTCGGGCCTCGCAGATCATCAGCGAAACTGATATTTCACTGGCACTGGATGAGCAGAAACGGACCGGCGCACGATTCGGAGAGGCACTGGTCAATCTGGGGATCGTCACCCAGGAGGACATTGACTGGGCGCTTTCAAACCAGCTCGACCTGCCCTATATACGCCTGAAAACCGACATGATCGACCCGGACGCGGTCAGGCTGGTTCCGGCCGCCATGGCCAGAAAATTCAACCTGATCCCGCTGATCAAGGCGGGCGGCGAACTGAATATTGCCATCGCCGATCCTCTCAACAAGCCGGCGATCGAGGCGGTCGAGCAGCACAGCGGCTGCACTGTCAACATATCCGTAGCGCTGATCCGCGAAATCAGGGAAATGATTGAAGTCTTTTATGACAGCGCCGGGCAGGAAAATCTCGGTTTTGCATCCGGCGCCTTCGCAGAAAAGGCACTGGATACGATCAACGCCGACCTGAGCGGCGGCAAGCTGCTGGACTACCTTCTGATCTTCATTCTCCAGAATCGCCTGTCGTCACTGTCACTGCAGCCGCTGGGGGACATTGTATCCGTAAGCGGCCGACGCAGCGGAGTTTCCCGCCCCATCGGAACGGTTGCCAGCAACTATTACCCCGACATAACAATGAGAATCCGTAAAAGCGCCGGCATCGGCCAGAACAGCGAGCCATGCGATAACGGCCTGCTGACTTTCAGCTACCATTCTCATCCGATCACATTCCAGATATCCGTCATGGCCGGCTACGGCGGAGATTACATCACTATCAGGCCGCATGTGGCTGCCAGCGTCCCGGCCAGACTGGCCGAGCTGCACCTTCCCGTGCGCCAGGAGATCAGTTTTGCGGCGCTGACGCGCGCCCGGCAGGGCGTAACCTTCTTCGCATCGCGCAACACCCAGGAGCGTGACCGATTCATCGACCTGATGCTGGAAGAGATCGACACGGCCGGCAAAAACGTCATTATCCTGGGCGAAGGGCCAGGCAGGATGAGCAAACGTTTTCCGCGAATCCACATGCCGGCCAACGAAACCGAACGGGCCGGCGTAATCATGTCAGCCCTTGACCATGCTCCGGATATTCTGGTGATAGAGAACGCCACCGAGGCGATGACTTTCGCAGCCGCCTGCCGGGCCGCCATGCGCGGCAAACTGGTGCTGGCCGGGCTGGAAATCCGCGGCACCCGCAATGTCTTGCGGCAGATGCTGCTGTACCAGCTAAAGAACTATTACCTGCCGGTCTTTGTCAACGGACTGGTATCCTTCAAGGGGATCCAGATCCTCTGTCCGGAGTGCAGAAGAGACTACTCGCCGCCGGCCGAGGAACTGGTCGCTATGCATCTCTCACAACCTCCGGGATCATTTTTCCGCACAACCGGCTGCGATGCATGTGGTCACAGCGGATTCAGCAAGCGCAGGTTTATGCTTGATGTTCTGCAATTTGACGATAACTTTCTGCGGGTATTCGAGCAATCCACCGACGTGACCGCTCTGGAGGAATATCTTGGAACCAGCGGCTATCAGGGAATTGACGAAGAAGGGCTGCAGCTTCTGATGGCGGGTGAGGTTTCCCCTGAAGAATATATTACGTCGGTGGTTCTATAAAAACAGAGGGGATAATCTCATGGCACGCATAGATGCACTATTTAACATGATGAAGGAACAGGGAGCATCCGACCTGCACCTTTCAAGCGGCAACCCGCCAATCTTCCGTCTTCGCGGCGAGATGGTACGACTCAATTTCAAGACATTGTCCCATGAGGAAATCAAGGCGATCCTGTTTGAAATTTTGAGCGAGAAGCAAAAAAAACAGTTCGAGGAAACCAAGGATCTGGACTTTGCCTACGAAGTTGCCGATGTGGCCCGTTTCCGCGGCAACATCATGATGCAGTACCGTGGTATTGCCGCCGTGTTCCGCATCATCCCCAGCAAGATTCTTTCGGCCGACGACCTGGGTCTGCCGGAAGGGGTCAGGCGCATGACTCACTTCAAAAAAGGGCTGGTACTGGTGACCGGGCCGACCGGTTCCGGCAAATCCACCACCCTGGCCGGCATGATTGACCTGATCAACTCGACACGTCAGGAACATATCCTTACTTTTGAGGACCCGCTCGAGTTCATCCACCAGAACAAGATGTCCCTAATGAACCAGCGCCAGATCGGCGAGCATACCGAAAGCTTTGCTTCGGCTCTGAAAGCAGCGCTACGTGAAGATCCGGACGTAATTCTTGTAGGAGAAATGCGCGACCTGATAACCATCCAGCTTGCTATGAGCGCTGCCGAAACAGGGCACCTTGTCTTTGGTACATTGCACACCAGCACCGCTGCCAAGACAGTTGACCGTATTATCGACGTTTTCCCTACCGACCAGCAGGAACAGGTTCGTGCCATGCTGTCCGAATCACTAAAGGGAGTCGTCTGCCAGCAGTTGCTGAAAACCGCCGACGGCAAGGGGCGCGTGGCTGCACTGGAAATCATGCTCGGCACCCCGGCCATCGGCAACCTGATCCGTGAAGGAAAGACATTCCAGATCCCCTCCATCATGCAGACCGCCAAGAAAGACGGTATGCAGCTTATGGACCAACACCTGCTGGATCTACTGAAAACCAAGAAGGTCAACCCTGAAGAGGCCTACCGCTGCGCGACCGACAAGAAACAGTTTGAGCAGTATCTGACGCCGGCTGAATAATAAAGTCAGGAGAATAACAATGAACTTCAATCACTTCGACGAACGCGGCCATGCCATTATGGTGGACGTTTCTGCCAAACAGAAAACATTGAGAACTGCGATAGCTGAAGCAGTGGTACAAATGTCGCCCGAGCTGCTGTCTGCCATCAACTCTGGAGGCGTTGCCAAGGGCGACGTGCTGGGTGTCGCCCGTCTGGCCGGCATCATGGCGGCCAAAAAAACCTGCGACCTGATCCCTCTTTCCCATCCGCTGGCGATCCACAATGTCACCGTTGACTTCGAACAGGGCATGATCCCCGGCCGGCTGACGGTCAAGTGCCTGGTGAGAGCCCATGAGCGCACCGGTGTTGAAATGGAAGCCATGACCGGAGCGGCACTGGCGGCGCTGACGATTTACGACATGTGCAAGGGAAGTGACAAATCAATCACTATCGGCGAGATAAAACTGCTCTTCAAAGAGGGCGGCAAAAGTGGTGTTTTCCGCAGGGAGGAAGCGCCATGAGAGCTGCCATCCTGACTTTGAGCGACAAGGGCTCCCGTGGTGAGAGGGTTGACGAGAGCGGACCGGCGCTGGCGGCCTGGCTGGCGGAACGCGGAGTGCGCACGGTGCATGCCCATGTCATTGCGGACGAATTTGAGCAGATCGTCGAGGTCCTGACCGACTGGGCAGACCGGGACATCGCCGACCTGATTCTGACCACCGGCGGCACCGGCGTATCGCCGCGCGATGTAACCCCCGAGGCCACCACGCAGATCTGCAGTCGCATGATTCCAGGTCTGGGTGAGCTTATGCGGATGAAAAGCCTGGAAATAACTCCGATGGCGGCCCTGTCCCGGGCAGTTGCCGGCATCCGCAACCAGTCCCTGATCATCAACCTGCCCGGCAGCCCCAAAGGGGCGCTAGAGAACCTGGGGGCGATCTGGTCGACAATCGATCATGCGGTGGAAAAGATTCGCGGCGGACAGGACGATTGCGGCGGCAAATTTCATCATAATCACCATTTGAAGCATTCATGAAACACCTAATTCTCGGCACAGCCGGACATATCGACCACGGCAAGACCTCACTGGTCAAGGCGCTGACCGGCATTGACACCGACCGCCTCAAGGAAGAGAAGGCACGCGGCATTACGATTGAGCTCGGCTTTGCCCACCTGGAACTGCCGGGTGGTCTTTGCTTCGGGATTGTGGATGTGCCCGGGCACGAAAAGTTCGTCCGCACCATGGTGGCCGGCGTAGGCGGAATGGATCTGGTGATGCTGGTGATAGCCGCCGATGAAGGAATCATGCCGCAGACCCGCGAGCACATGGATATCCTGCGGCTGCTGGGGGTCAAAAGCGGACTGGTGGCACTGACCAAACGGGACACCGTTGAACGGGAATGGCTGGAACTGGTGACGGAGGAGGTTCGCGACTTTGTGGCCGGCAGCTTCCTGGAGGATGCGCCGATTGTGGCGGTTTCCTCCCGCAGTGGAGAGGGACTGGATGAACTAAAATTGCAGCTGGCACGTCTGGCGCAGCAGGCGGTGGAAAAGCGCCGCGAAGGTACTTTCCGCCTGCCGGTGGACCGGGTCTTCACGGTGCCGGGCTTCGGCACGGTCGTAACCGGCACGCTGCTTTCAGGAGAAATTTCCGTTGGAGACGAGCTGGAGATTCTCCCCACCGGCCACGAAGGGCGAGTGCGCGGCATCCAGGCCCACGGCATCAAGGGAGACAAGGGACAGGCCGGGCAGCGGCTGGCGGTCAACCTGCAGGGGATCGATCTGGACCAGGTTCATCGAGGGAATGTGGTGACGCCGCGCGGCGTGTTCCACGCCACCCGGACGGTGGATGTGCGTCTGGACTATCTGCCGTCAGCTCCCCGGGAGTTGAAGCACCGCGCCAAGGTGCGGCTGCATTCGGCCACCTACGAAGTTCCGGCCCAGGTGATTCTGCTGGATCGCGACACACTCCAGCCTGGAGAGAGCGCCTATGTTCAGCTGCGGCTGAAGGAACCGGCCCTGCTGCTATCCGGCGACAGCTATATCCTGCGGGCCTTTTCGCCGCAGGTCACGGTCGGCGGCGGTGTCACGCTCGACCCCTTCCCTCCCCGCCGCCGCAGACGAAACGAAGAGGCGCTGCAGCTGCTGGAAGCTTTCGGCAATGCCGACCAGCAGAACACAATTCAATTGATCATCTCCCAGAGTCTGCTTTCCGGAATATCCTACGATGATATCCTGATACGCTGCGGACTACCTAAAAAAATGGTCGATGCGAACCTGACCGCATTGCTGTCGACTGGCGAAATAGTACAAATGGCCCGCGAACCAAGGTTGTTCCTGGCAAAGAGTGCCGTTGACACGCTGAAGCACGGCCTTGTTCAGGAGCTGACATCTTTTCTGGCAGCCAACCCGCTCAAGGAGGGCATGGGCAAGGAGGAGCTGAAAACACGCCTCCCCAAAAGGAGTGACGCACGCTTTTTCACCCCGCTCCTGACAGCCCTTGAGAAAGATGGTCTGGTACTTCCGGATCGCGAAATAGTTCGTCTGGCCGGACAGGCGGCCCGCCCCGCTGCCGCAGCCGATGGTCTGGCCAACAGCATATCGGTTTTTATCGAGGAAGGCGGTATCGAACCACCCACTATCAAGGAGATCATGGAGCGTTTCCGCTGCGACGAGAAAACCGCCCGTGACAACCTGGCACTGCTGATCCGCAGCGGACAGATTGCCCGTATTTCCGCCGACCTTTTCTACTCCACTTCAGCGCTGGACGGGCTGCGTGAAAAGCTGATCGCCCTGATGCGGGAGAAGGGCGAGATCACGCCGCCAGAATACCGTGAACAGACCGGCCTTTCGCGCAAATTTCTGATTCCGCTTCTGGAGCATTTCGACAGTGAGAAGGTTACTATCAGAGTTGGGGACAAGCGGGTACTGCGGAGAAAATAACAACTATAACAACAGTTACGGCAGAAGGTGTTATGACATCGGCACTATCACAACAGAGGAAGGGTTAACCAAAAAGTACTCCCCTCGCCTTCGCGACTTTCCACACCGATGTTCCCTCCGTGCAGTTCCACCAGGTTCTTGCAAATGGCCAGGCCCAAGCCGGTACCCCGTTCCCCCCTGGTACCCGGCTTGCTCTTTTTGAGCTGGTGCAGATTATCGAAAACCAGGGGCAGGTCGGTCTCGGAAATACCCACGCCGCTATCACGCACCGAAATCCGCAATAAATCCCCCGTCAGATGTGCCTCCATTCGAATATCACCACCCTCGGAAGTGAACTTGATAGCGTTACCCAGCAAGTTGTTCATTACCTGCTGGATTTTTGGAACATCGAAACGTATCAGTTCGACATCGTCCGCCAGGTTCTCTGGTGTTGAGGAGCGGAACGCCTGGGCATCAAAATCGATCCGAATGCGCTTGTTGCGTGCCAGCATGGCGTTTTTCTGTCCCACGAGGGCAAAAAAATCGGTCAGAGCTTTCTGGCTCAGGCCGACAAAATCCAGATTCAGACTGCCGGACTCGATCCGGGCCACATCCAGCAGGTCGTTGACGAGTTTAAGCTGTTCCTGGCAGGTATCACGCACCAGGCCCAACATCTCCACCACTTCAATATCAAGTTCAAAACAGGTGGGCATAGTTTCCATGACGGCTATCACACTGCCGATAGGCGAACGCAGGTCGTGGGAGGCGATGCCTAAAAACTCATTTTTGAGCCGGTTGAGCTCAACAAGTTCGGTTTTGGATTTTTCGAGCTCGGCGGTAAGGATGGCCAGGTTGAGGGAAATGGACTTCTGCACATCCAAGGCGTCCTTGAGCTCTTTGCTGATATCTTCGAAACGCTTGGCTTTTTCGGAGGTAAGAAAGAGTTTATCGGCAAGAACGCGGGAAATCCAGCCGTAGAAGATATGACTGAGCACATTGGAGCGGTCCTGTCGGATATCTTCCAGAGACTTGGACGAGATGCTCAATACTTCGAGTTTACTGATAACCTCCACCGTGATCTGGCTGGGCCGGCCCGACACGACACCCATTTCACCGAAGATATCCCCGATGCGCCCCAAGGTGTATAGAGTACGGCCATCGGTCTGCACCGAAGCCTTCCCGCCAATTATGAAATAGACATCGTGGTGGAGTTCACCCTGCCGGATGACAGTGGCTCCCTCCGTATAGGTTTCGTGGCGGATAAGAGAGAGAAACTCGCGTAGTTCTTTTTCGGGAACATCGGAGAGGTAGCGGGATTGCCGGAGATAATCGTGGATTTCCTGCTGACTGGACATAATAGGAATACCGCCAATAAATTGGGATATGAATTTGCTCATTGAGGTGGGAACATTATCACTACGATTGAACATGAGTCAATGTAATTTACTGGAATCATGGGAGTTACAGAGGACAAGCCTGGGATTTCCGACCTGCGCTACGAACAACAGTTTTTCCAGTATCAATGGTGTCCCTGCTCTTTTCTGACCTCCACCGCCACATCATACAAGGTACTCCCCCTCCCGCCATCGGTCAGGCGCTGGGACGTCAGAGCATTCACCCCGCGACGTCCTGAAATAAACTCACTCCACCAGACCCCTTCTGTCACCACCGTTCCAGACGGAACCCTGTCCGTCACCGCCAGCTCAAATTCTGCCTCACCCAGCTGATTGAAGACCATCACAGCATCTCCGGACGAAAGGCCGCGACTGGCGGCATCGGCCGGATTCATCAGCAGTTCCATACACTGTTGTCGATCGCGAAGTCCATCCTGTTCGTAGAAGCTTGAGTTGAGGGCGAGGGCAGTAACCGCCGACTGCAGCCGCAGCGGAAAGCCATCCGCTGCGGCATGGGTCGCCAAAAGACGCGGCAGAGGTTCGCTTTCACGCTCATTCAGGATCTCGATCTTTCCGGATGGGGTCAGCCAGTCGCGTTTTGGATCGCCGGGCGAAGTCAGGATAACCGGCTCTCCCTGCCGCAGCCGCCCTGTTACAACACTGTCACGCCAGGGAGTTTCATAATCAATCAGCTGTTCGACCAATTCGTCAGCCGACTGCCGGAAGAAAGGTTCATCCCACCCCATTCCCCCGGCCAGCAGACTAAAGACCTCCCAGTTGCTCTTCGACTCGCCGACCGGCGGCAGCACCGCTCCGCAGCGCTGGGCCTGATAACCGCCGTAGCTCCGGTACAGATCAGGATGTTCCAGTGAAGAAGTGGCAGGCAGGACAATATCGGCATGGCGGGCGGTGTCGGTCATGAAACGTTCGTGCACAACGGTAAACAGATCCTCCCGTAAAAGCCCGCGAATGACGGCATTCTGGTCCGGCGCTATCGAAGCCGGATTGGAGTGATAGACGTACAGGGACATGACGCGTGGAGAATCAAGCTCTGTCAGCGCCGCCCCAAGCTGATTCATGCTGACCAGACGGGTCGGCTTGTCGATGAAGTCCTCTCGGGTCAGTTTGTGCAGCGGGAAGGCGCCCCCGGTCGAGGTGCCGGTCAGGATGCCGCCGCCCGGCCGCTGCCAGGCGCCGGTCAGCGCCGGGAGGCAGCTGATAGTGCGCACAGTCATGGCTCCGTTGGCATAACGGGTCAGGCCGCTCCCCAGTCGTATGTAGGGCGCCCTGGCCCGGGCATACTCGCGCGCCAGCTTTTCGATGGTCTCCGGTGGAAGACCGCATACAGGTGACATTTGTGCCGGTGTACATTCCGGAATCGTTTTTGAGGCAAATACATCGTAACCAAGAACGTTAGCATCAATGAAGGCCTGGTCCGTCAACTTTTCACGGACTATGACGTGCATCATCGCCAGCGCCAAAGCGCCGTCTCCTCCCGGTCGAACGATAAACGACTCATCCGCCGCCCCGCATGTCGGAGTTGCATAGGTATCTATAGCCCAGAGACGTGCTCCACGCCTTTTCGCATCCTGTGCATCGCGCATGGCATGGATACTGGTGGCGGCGGCGTTGATCCCCCACAAAATCACCAGATCACTCTTTCCAATCTCGGCCGGGTCCATTCCGGCGGTTTCACCCATCAGCGTTTTCCAGCCGACATCCTTGGCCGGTGAGCAGATTGTGCGTTCCAGACGCGATGCACCCAGCTTGTGAAAGAAGGGGTGACCGCTGTTGCGCTGCACCAGCCCCATTGTTCCCGCATAGGAATAGGGCAGTATGCTCTCACCGCCATGCTGCGCAATCAGGCTCTTCCAGCGGGAACAGATATGCTTAATGGCCTCAGGCCAGGATATCGGAGTAAACTCACCCGCCCCCTTGGCCCCGCTCCGCATCAGCGGCGTGGTCAGGCGACGCGGCGAATGCACTGTCCGCTCATAGTTCAGCATTTTTGTGCAGAGCAGACCCCTGGTGACGGGATGATCAGGATCACCGCTGACTTTCAGCGCACGTCCATCGTCAACTTCAACCAGCAGGCCGCAGGCGTCGGGGCAGTCAAAAGGGCAAACGGAACGGTGGGTTAATGTGGACATTGGTTATCCTCCTGTGACATATAGCCGGCACTATACACGATGACAGAAAACATTTGCAGATGAAATCGAATGATGATAACCACATAGGTACTATTTTGTCGGAGGTTTATCATGACAGCACAGCCGGAAGTACTGCATTACGCCGTTTCAGTGGTCGGCAAGGACCGTCCGGGGATCGTGGCCGCCATCACCGAAGGATTGTTTCGCCTGGGTTGCAATCTGGCCGACTCCAGCTGCACAATGCTGGCCGGCGAGTTTGCCATGATCCTGATCGTTTCACACCAGCGCCCCTTCAGTAAAAGCCGCCTGTTCGACGAGCTGAAGCCGGTCTGCGAAACCATCGGCATGTCTCTGGCGGTCCGCACGCTCCATTCGGACGAAATCACCCGCCAGGAAACCGATGCCGAGATCTGCATCATCTCGGTCTATGGCGCAGACCAGCCGGGTATTGTCTACCGCGTAACCCGCGAGCTGGCCGGACGCAATATCAACATCATGGATCTCAATACCAAGCTGATCGGGACGCCGGCGGAACCTGTTTATGTGCTGATGCTGGAAGTGGCGCTGCCGGATGGCGAAACACCTGAAGGGATCGAGAAATTACTGGAAAAACTGAAAAAAGAGCTGAATGTTGAAGTCGGCGTGCGCGTCGTAACGCCGGTGGCCTTCTAACCATGCCGATACAACCCATTCTGAAATATCCGCACCCTGTTCTGAAAAAAATGTGCAATCGGGTCGAGATTGTTGACCAGAGTATTCTTAATCTTGTCCAGGATCTTGTTGATACTATGCGGGCCGGCCCCGGTTCTGTCGGTGTAGCCGCTTCCCAGATTGGAGTCACTCTGCGGGTCTGCGTGGTAGATGTTTCCAAAAATCGCCTCGGCAAAGAAAACAATCACGGCCTGCTCTGCATGATCAACCCGGAGATCACCGCCCGCAGAGGCTTGGCCATAATGCGCGAGGGGTGTATGAGCGTGCCGGACTATACCGGCGATGTGGATCGCGCCACCGACATCACGATCCGTTTCAGCGAACCGGACGGCACGCAGCGTGAAATCAGCGCCAGTGGTTTTGAGGCGGTTGCCCTGCAACATGAAATGGACCATCTGGACGGTGTCCTGTTCCTCGATCGGGTCATCAGCATCAAGACAGGTCTGTTCCGGAGAAAAAATTACTCCTAGATCATACAAGCAGCACGGAGATTACATGGCGCAACTTCTCACGAAAAAAGAACAGAAACAGCTGCTAAAAATTGCTCGCGACACGATTGTTGCGTACGTTTCTAACGGAAGTATACCGACCATCGAAACAGCATCAAAAGGGCTGAATCTCCAGTCCGGCTGTTTTGTGACGATCAAGCAGAAAGGTCAACTGCGGGGCTGCATCGGCAATTTCGTGTCCGATCAGCCGCTTTTCAGGCTTGTCCAGGAGATGGCAGTCTCGGCGGCTACCCGCGACCCGCGCTTCTACCCGATGAAGACCCACGATCTGGATGATTTCGAGGTTGATATTTCAGTGCTCTCGCCCCTTGAGAAGGCTTTGTCAGTAGAGGAGATAAAAGTCGGCACACACGGCATCTACATTGTCAAAGGGAGTTACCGGGGTGTACTGCTGCCTCAGGTGGCTACCGATTATGGCTGGGACCGCGACGAATTCCTGCGGCACACCTGCATAAAAGCCGGCCTGCCGGAGGATGCCTGGAAGAAAGGATGCGAGATTTACATCTTCAGTGCTCTTGTGTTCGGAGAAGATACATAGTCAATTGCAGGACAGCAGTTGCAAATAATGAAAAAGGGGCGTTCCAACCGGATACGCCCCTTTGCCTTATGCTGTCTATGGCAGTCAGGAAGCCAATGCCGCGTGAGCTGCTGCCAAGCGGGCAATCGGCACCCGGAATGGCGAACAGGAAACATAATCCAGCCCGACATTGTGGCAGAAGATCACCGAGGCCGGATCGCCCCCATGCTCGCCGCAGATGCCCAGTTTTATATTACTGCGGGTTCCTCGTCCCAGATCACAGGCCATTTTGACCAGCTTGCCGACTCCGACCTGATCAAGAGAGATGAACGGATCTTCCGGCAGGATGCCGTTCTCGACATAAAAAGGCAGAAACTTACCGGCGTCGTCACGTGACAGACCGAAGGTTGTTTGCGTCAGATCATTGGTGCCGAAAGAGAAAAACTCGGCTTCGACGGCAATCTCGTCGGCTGTCAGGGCGGCACGCGGCAGCTCGATCATCGTACCGATCAGGTATTCGACCTTGACCCCGTATCGGGCGATGATATCGTCACAGATTGCCACCGCATTCTGTTTGAGAACCGACAGTTCCCTGACCGTGGCGATCAGCGGAATCATGATTTCCGGCACGATGCTGTAACCTTCGTTTTTGACCAGTTCGCAGGCCGCTTCCATGATGGCCCGCACCTGCATGTTGTAAACTTCGGGATATGTGATCCCAAGACGGCAGCCACGGTGGCCGAGCATCGGGTTGAATTCATGCAGTGACTCTATCTTGTGTTTGATGGCGTTGACCGGTACTTTCATAGTCTTCGACAGCTCATCAATATCCCGATCTTCCTGCGGCAGAAATTCATGCAGCGGCGGGTCGAGCAGGCGGATCGTGACCGGCAGCCCTTTCATTTCGCGGAAGATGCCGATGAAGTCCCCTTTCTGCATCGGCAAAATCTTGGCCAGGGCAAGTTCACGCCCCTCCACATCGTCGGAAAGAATCATCTCACGCACGGCGGCAATACGCTCGGCATCAAAGAACATATGTTCTGTACGGCAGAGACCGATTCCCTCGGCGCCAAATTCACGCGCCACCTTTGAATCATGCGGCGTATCGGCGTTGGTGCGCACCTTCATAGTACGGAATTTGTCCGCCCACTGCATCAGCTGGGCAAAATCGCCGGTCAATTCCGGTGAAACGGTCGGTACCGCTCCCAGGATTACCTCGCCCAGCGAGCCGTCAAGGGTAATGATGTCACCACGTTTGACAACTGTACCGTTGCGGGTGGTGAAGCTCTGGCTGGCATAATCGACCTTGATGTCGCCGCATCCGGCCACACAGCACTTGCCCATTCCTCGGGCAACAACTGCCGCGTGTGAGGTCATGCCGCCGCGTGCGGTCAGAATCCCCTGGGCGGCATGCATGCCGTGTATGTCTTCGGGAGAAGTTTCAACCCGGACAAGAATGACTCTGCGACCGGTCTTGGCCTCAGCTTCGGCTTCGTCAGCAGTGAAAATCACCTCGCCGGAGACCGCCCCCGGCGAAGCCGGCAACCCTTTGGCGATGATATTCTTTACGGCCTTTGGGTCAAGTGACGGATGCAGCAGCTGATCAAGCTGGGACGGCGCCACACGCAGAACGGCTGCTTTTTCGTCTATCAGCCCCTCGCGCACCATGTCTACAGCGATCTTGATGGCGGCCGGAGCAGTGCGTTTGCCGTTTCTGGTCTGCAGCATGAAGAGCTTGCCTTTTTCAATGGTAAACTCGATGTCCTGCATATCCTTGTAATGTTTTTCAAGTATGTCGCGGATGCCGGCCAGCTGTTGATAGCATTCCGGCATGACCTCCTCCATCGGCGGCAAGGTGGTTGCCTTGACACGATTGATCGGCTGAGGTGTACGGATGCCGGCAACCACATCCTCCCCCTGGGCGTTGACCAGGTACTCGCCGTAAAAATAGTTTTCACCGGTGGAGGGGTCACGGGTAAAAGCTACTCCGGTGGCGCAATCGTCACCCATGTTGCCGTACACCATTGACTGTACGTTTACAGCGGTACCCCATTCGGCCGGAATATTGTGGAGACGGCGGTAGGTGATGGCGCGCTGGTTCATCCAGGATCCAAAAACGGCGCCGATAGCCCCCCACAGCTGGGCTTCCGGATCTTCCGGAAACGCAACATCCAGATTTTCCTTTATGGCGGCCTTGAATGCCGCGACCAGATCTTTCCAGTCTGAAGCGGTCAGTTCCGTGTCGAGATGAACTCCTTTTTCCGCCTTTTTGTCTTCAAGCAGATGTTCCAGAATATGTTTGTCCATCCCCATGACAACATCGGAGTACATCTGGACGAATCGGCGATAGGCATCGTAGGCGAAGCGTTCGTCACCGCTCTGGGCAATGATGCCCTGCACAGTGGTATCGTTTAGACCAAGATTAAGGATGGTATCCATCATGCCCGGCATGGAGGCGCGGGCGCCGGAACGGACAGAGACCAGGAGGGGATTCTTTGGATCTCCGAAGGTACGTCCCATCAACGCTTCGACCTGTTTCAGATTGGCGGAGACTTCGGCAGCCAGGGATGCAGGATAGGTACTGTCGTTTTTATAAAACTCTGTGCATACTTCGGTGGTGATGGTGAAACCGGGCGGCACGGGTAGACCGATGCTCGTCATCTCGGCCAGATTGGCCCCCTTGCCCCCCAGCAGGTTTTTCATATCGGCCCGACCCTCTGCCTGACCATTACCATAGAAATACACGTACTTCTGAGCCATTGAACTGCCTCCTCTGTTTTAGTTGACGCTTGCGCGGTTTACACTCGCTAAAAACGTTTATTTACAATAAATATAATAGTTTAGCGGATCAGACTATAGCGCAGATTTTCAAAATATCAACTATATTATGAGAATTATTTTCTTATTTGGCGTCCCAGTTGGAGATGTCGGCGTTTTTACCTTCGCCGCCTTTTGCGCCATCGGAACCATAAGAGAATAGATCATAATCGCCGTGCTCTCCCGGTGACACGTACAGATAATCGTTGCCCCAAGGGTCTTTAGGAATTTTTTTGCTCTCCAGATAACCGCCGTCTTTATAACTTTTCGGAATAACGCCGACAGTCGGCTTCATCACGAGCGAAGCAAGTCCCTGTTCGGTTGTTGGATAATTGCCGTTGTCCAGTTTGTAAAGCTTGAGGGCAGTTTCGATGTTCTTAATCTGCACCCTGGCATCAGTGATCTTGGCATCATCGGTGCGCCCCATCAACTTGGGTCCGACCAGCGCCGCCAGAAGTGCCAGAATAACGATTACAACCATGATCTCTATCAGGGTAAAGCCTTTTTTGTTACTGATCTGCTGCATTTAGTTGTTCCTCCACATTTTTGTTTGTGCACTTTCGTCGAACTTTACAAAAGAGGATCAACTCTGGCAAGGAAATTACGAACAGACATGCCTCAAAAAGAAATGGCACTGCCGCAATTGCGGTATTCAGTAAATTACCGGAACCGACTGCGGTGCGTTATACACGGTAATCATTGATCATTTAAATAATAGTGATGTATTGGCATGTGAAATGTAGTATAGAACACTATCAGTTATTTTAAATCCACAGATACCGTAAAAAAGGAGAAATCAAGATGAAAAAAACCTTAATTGCTATGTTCGCCCTGGTAGCCTTTGCTGGAACCGCTTTTGCCGCAGATGTAATCGAACTGAAAAAAGGCGTAAAATTTCCGCATAAAAAACATCAGGAGATGCTGAAAGACTGTAAAAAATGCCATGAAAAGGGTCCTGGCAAGATTGCTGACTTCGGCAAGGACTGGGCACATAAAACCTGTAAGGGCTGCCACACAGACATGAAAAAAGGACCTGTAAGCTGCAAGGATTGCCACAAGCAGTAACCGGTTGACATGCAGATAGTGATTCGAGGGCAGCTCAATCAGCTGCCCTCGAATCATGAACAACCAACATTTGCAGGCTTATAACCAATGACGCCTGGGCAATAAAATCGTATTTACTTTTTTTGAAGTGTTGTGCTATATGGTTGGAAGATGAATATTGTGTATACAGTATGCATCGTGTTCCAGAATATCAAGACGATCCTTTTCCCTGCATTTCTGCACGGAAATAAAACAAAATGAGGAGATATAAGATGAAAAAGACTTTTGTAGCAATGCTTGCCATGGTAGCTTTTGCCGGAACCGCTTTTGCTGGCGACGTAATCGAAATGAAAAAAGGCGTCAAGTTCAACCACAAAGCACATCAGGAAGCACTGAAAGACTGTACAAAGTGCCACGATAAGGGCAACGGCAAAATCGAAGGTTTCGGCAAGGACTGGGCTCACAAGTCCTGCAAGGGCTGCCACTCCGACAGCAAAAAAGGGCCTACCGGTTGCAAGGAATGCCACAAGTAATCTGACCTGATAAAGAGCAGTTTAAAAGGGGGAGCGCATCTATGCGTTCCCCCTTTTTTATTCACATTGGCAATATTGACAGATAACAGATCACCTGAGCGCCAGTTCCATTTTTTCCAGCTTTCTGACCATGTCCCTCAAGACGGCTGCTCTCTCAAAATCCAGCTCCTTGGCTGCAGCCAGCATCTCCTTGCGCAGTTTTTTGATCTGCTTCGGTATGTCTTTGGGTGCCACAGCGTACTCTTCGCTTGCCTCCGCTACACCGCCGGGTGGTGTATAGTAGTCTTTTTCCTCAATCGAGCCGAGAATCGTGCGCATCTGTTTTTTAACGCTCTCGGGAGTAATGCCGTGTTCGTGATTATATGCCAGCTGCCTGATTCGACGACGGTCAGTCTCATCGATGCAGGTTTGCATTGAGCGGGTCACGCTGTCGCCGTACATCAGCACCCGGCCGTGAACGTTTCGTGCCGCGCGGCCACAAGTCTGGATCAACGAACGGGCTGAGCGCAGAAAGCCCTCTTTATCGGCATCCAGAATTGCCACCAACGAAACTTCTGGCAGATCCAGCCCCTCACGCAGCAGGTTAATCCCCACCAGCACATCGAACTCACCTAGGCGCAGATCGCGCAGGATCTGCATACGCTCTATCGTATCGATATCCGAATGCAGATACCTGACACGCACACCCAATTCGCGGTAGTAGTTGGTCAGTTCCTCCGCCATGCGCTTGGTCAGCGTTGTCACCAGAACACGTTCTCCCACCGCAACGGTTTCCCGGACTTCGTGAAGGAGATCGTCTACCTGGCCGTAGGAAGCACCACCCTCCTCTTTACTGGAAGGGTCAGGATGCGGGTATGGTTTACCTGACGTCACTGGCCGCACCTCAATAACCGGGTCCACCAGTCCGGTCGGACGAATGATCTGCTCCACAATGACGCCAGCGCAGTGCTCCAGTTCGTAATCTGCCGGAGTGGCCGACACATAAACCGCCTGCCTGATCCGCGATTCAAACTCCTGGAAATTGAGAGGCCGGTTATCCAGAGCGGCAGGAAGGCGAAAACCGTAATTTACCAATGTATCCTTGCGTGAGCGGTCTCCGCGATACATCCCACCCACCTGGGGAATACTGACGTGCGATTCATCCACAAACAGCACGAAATCATCTGGCAGATAGTCGATTAAGGTGTAAGGCGGCTCACCCGGACGTCGACCGTCGAAATAGCGTGAATAGTTCTCAATCCCCTGACAGAAGCCCATTTCTTCCATCATCTCGATATCGAAAAAAGTTCGCTGCTCGATGCGCTGAGCCTCCAGAAGCATTTTTTTCTCCCTGAAGTATCGGATACGTTCACCCAGATCGACTCTTATCAGCTCTACGGCACGCTCCATGGTTTCACGGCTCGATACATAATGTGACGCGGGATAGATTGCACATTTTGAAAGCCTGTTCAACACCGCGCCACGCAGCGGATCAATCTCACTGATCGCTTCAATATCATCACCGAAGAACTCTATCCGAAGAGCTTTGTCGCTGTCATAGGCGGGGAAGACCTCCACCACATCGCCACGCACACGGAAAGTGCCGCGATGAAAGTCAACATCATTCCGCTCATACTGAATCTCGACCAGTTTTTTCAGCAGTGTGTCGCGACCGTAATCCTCCCCCTGGTGGAAGAAAATGTGCATGCTGGCGTAGGCTTCCGGCGAGCCTATGCCGTAGATGCATGAGACCGAGGCTACGATAATCACATCCCGTCGGGTCAGCAGACTGCGGGTCGCAGAATGACGCATCTTGTCGATCTCGTCGTTGATCGCCGAGTCTTTTTCTATAAAGGTATCGCTGGTGGGGATGTAGGCTTCCGGCTGGTAGTAATCGTAGTAGGAGACGAAGTATTCCACTGCATTGTCCGGAAAAAGCTCCTTGAACTCACCATAAAGCTGAGCCGCCAGGGTTTTGTTGGGTGCCAGCACCAGCGCCGGCCTGCCGGTTCTGGCAATGACATTGGCAACAGTAAAAGTCTTGCCGGAACCGGTGACGCCCAGCAGAGTCTGATGCCGGTCTCCTCGCTCCAGTCCTTCCACCAGTTCATCGATGGCCTGTGGCTGATCTCCGCGAGGAGTATATGTGGTTACAAGATTGAATACTGACATGACTGCACACCTGAATAAACAATGTTTGTATTAAATGATGCCTACAATGTATGCTTGAGCATAATATTTTGTTATATCGGCCGCTATGAAGTACATTCAACGGTAACACGGTGCACTGCATGTGACAAGATATCTAAAGCTTTCGCCGTTGTTACAAAATGTGGGAGGTAACCATGAAACAGCCGGTAAAACCGCAACGCCTTAACATTCTCCTTGTCATTGACAAAGATAATGATATCTCCGCCTTCAGGCAAATATCCGATGAATATCCTGCCGAATGCAGAATCACCGAATGCAACTGCCAGCAGGAAGCTCTTTCCATGGCAATCAGCAATCCGTCCGCATTTGATATAGTGGTTATCAATCATAATCCGCCCGGACTTGACGGCCTGAAGTTCTGTAAAAAGATGCTGGAAGCGGCTGTTCAGCTGCCGCTGGTCATCCTTACCGGCAGCGGATTTGAGAAAATCGCTGCGGAAGCACTGGAGGCCGGCGTAAACGATTATATTATCAAGGATCCTTACAATGCCTACCTGAAAATACTTCCATCTGTTATGAGCAGGGCCGTTACAAACCACAAGGAGCAACTGCTGCGGGATGATACAACCCTGTCTTTACGCGAAAAACAGGATAAGTTGCTCCATATTGTGGAAGGCATTACCATACCTTCATTCGTTATCGACAAGAACCATATTGTGACGCACTGGAATCAGGCCTGCGCAAACATAACCGGCGTACCGGCCGCCGACGTGATCGGCACTCGCCAGCAGTGGCGGGCCTTTTATAAGTCCGAGCGCCCGGTCATGGCAGACCTTATTGTTGACGAAGTCATTGAAGATATGGTTGCAAGGCATTACGGCAGCAAGTTTGTACGATCCAAGATCATTGACGGGGCCTTTGAAGCCGAAGACTTTTTTCCACATTTCGGCGAGTCGGGCAAATGGCTCTATTTTACCGCTGCGCCGCTCCTGGATTCCAACGGACTGATCTGCGGCGCCATAGAAACACTGCAGGATGTCTCTGATCGGCGGAAAGCCGAACTTGCTCTGAAGGAAAGCGAGCGGCTTTACCGCGAACTAAGCATAACCGACGGACTGACCGGTCTCTACAATTCACGCTACTTTTTCGGTCGGGCCAGGGAGGAGATAGAGCGTTGCAACCGTTATGTATCCCCCCTTTCACTGATCCTTATGGATGTGGATAATTTCAAGTGTTTCAACGACACTTACGGCCATATTGATGGCGACCGTGTACTGGCGGAACTGTCAGACGTCATAAGGGAGGGTATCAGGGGAGTTGACTCAGCCTACCGCTACGGAGGAGAAGAGTTCATCGTACTTTTTCCGGAAACCGAGCCCGCAGAAGCCGTAATAGTAGCGGAAAGGATTCGTGAAACTTTCGAGCAGACCACTTTTTCACCAAAGGATGGGGTTTGCGTAAATGTGACCATCAGTATCGGCGGAGGCAGCTACCGCCAGGGGGAAGATCTGACCAGTTTTGTCAAACGGATTGACGAAGCGATGTATGAGGCCAAGAGACTCGGCAGAAACAGGGTGGTTTTCGTTGAATAACATATTTCTGATTCGGGGCCTGTGTGATGAACGCTTTCAATCAATTTAATGACTCTGTTAACGACGCAATTTTCATTCACGATCTGAAAACCGGTGCCATCCTGGATGTCAATCAAAGAATGTGCGAGATGTTCGGCTGCAGCCGGGATGAAGCCTGCTCACTGCCGATAGAAGCGTTCAGCGCCGGCACCACGCCTTATTCGCAGGAAGAAGCGATAACATGGATGAAAAAAGCGGCCGCTGGAGAACCTCAGACATTTGAGTGGAGGGCGAAAAAATTAAGCGGAGAACTTTTTTGGGTTGAAGTCAATATGCGACGGGCCCGGATCGGCGATGATGATCGGATTCTGGTCACTGTGCGTGACATTTCTTCAAGAAAGGAGAATGATACCGCCCTACTTGAAAGCCGGGCATTTGCCGAAAATCTGCTGAATACCGCCAATGCAATGATTGTCGGCCTCGACTTGGAAGGCAGGATCACTATATTCAATCCGGCTGCAGAAAAGATTACCGGTTATTCACGGAAAGAGATTGAAAAACTGAACTGGTTTGAAACCCTCACACCCAGAGATCGCTACCCCCAGGTCTGGCAGGAGCATCAGCGCCTTACAGCAGGTGGAATGCCGAATTACTTTGAAAACCCGATCGTAACCAAATCCGGCGAAGAGCGCTTTATCGTCTGGAGCAACAACGAAGTTATGGAATCCGGGCGGATTATCGGTACAATTTCTTTCGGCCAGGATGTCACTGAACGCAAACGGGCTGAAGATGCGCTACGGGAAAGTGAAGAAAGATTGCGCGTTATATTCGACACCTCGGATTCGGGCATCATACTGGTGACACCACAAGGTGTGATTGATTTTGCAAACAAGCGCATGGCTGAAATGTTCTGCATGCCGCTTCAGGAACTGATCGGAACAGCCTATCCCGAACATCTGCATGAGTCGGAGAAGAAGATCGGTGATGAACGGATGCGAATGCTTATCCGTGGCGAAATTCAGTCTGTTGCAAATGAGAGATGTTATATCCGCAAAGACGGCTCAAGCTTCTGGGGCTATCTCTCCGGCAGGCGCCTAGAAAATCCGGATGGTACTCTGCGCGCTCTGGTCGGAGTAATCACAGACATCTCCGACCGTAAAAAGGCCGAAGAGGAAAAAATAGGTCTGGAAAGGCAACTACTGCACTCCCAGAAGCTGGAAAGTCTGGGGGTACTGTCCGGCGGCATCGCCCACGACTTCAATAATCTGCTGCAGGCATTGCTGGGCAATCTCGATCTGGCGTTGATGAGACTGCCGGATGATTCCGCTGCCAGGAAAAACATTACCCAGGCTGTCAAAGCAGGCAAACATGCAGCCAAGCTGACCAACATGATGCTGGCATACTCCGGCAAAGGGCTGTTTATAATCAGGGAACTGAACCTGACCGATCTGGTTGAGGAAAATGCCGCAATGCTCGAGGCGGCCATTTCAAAAACAATAACACTCGACTTGAACCTTGATCATACTCTGCCTCCGATCCTGGCTGACGCCGGCCAGATCCAGCAGGTTATTATGAACCTGATAACCAATGCCTCCGAAGCGATTGGCGACAAGGGCGGCATAATCAATCTTTCAACCGGTTTGAATGAATTCAGTCAAGCCACTCTTAACGGCAGCCGGCTTGAGGAAAAACTGCCGCCAGGGCGCTATGTCTGGATGAAAGTCTGCGACAGCGGCTGCGGCATGGACGGGGATACCCTGCATAAACTGTTTGACCCGTTCTTCACCACAAAATTCACCGGCCGCGGCTTGGGAATGTCTGCAGTACTGGGCATCATGCGCGCCCACAACGGGGCCTTCATGGTGGAAAGCAAACCGGGAATCGGCACCACAATTCAAGTTCTGTTCCCGATTGCCATCAGCATAAAGTCGGATATTACGTTTGATTCCATTGCAACCAAGGAAACAGAAACTGCTGACAGCCGCAGCGGAATCATTTTGCTCGTTGACGATGAGAAAATGATCCGCGAGGTGACTGTCGCCATGCTTCATGAGCTGGGATATGAATCACTCACTGCAGCTGACGGCCGGGAGGCGCTGCGGCTCTTCCGGGAACATGGTGAAGGAATCGGGCTTGTGTTACTGGACCAGATCATGCCCGGCATGGATG
Source organism: uncultured Geobacter sp. (assembly GCA_964420435.1). Lineage (GTDB taxonomy): Bacteria > Desulfobacterota > Desulfuromonadia > Geobacterales > Pseudopelobacteraceae > JACRCG01. Next base: position 139,194 of record CAYQTC010000005.1, on the reverse strand, counting down.
GCGTAGAGGTATTCAAGGAATTGAGGCTTATCCGGCCTGACATAAATGTGCTGCTCGCAAGCGGCTACAGCGAGCTTGAAATGGCTGAACGCTTCAAAGGACTTGGATTAAGCGGCTTTATCCAGAAACCCTATAATCTGGAACAACTGGCGGATGAGATTCGGCGGGCATATAAAGTCGCATAAACAAGGGGAGGCGGCATATCCGCCGGCTCCCCGTTTTTAAGTTGATATGGAACATTCTGCTCATATTACTTTGCCGACAAAAAAGCCCCCGTCCGTTGAATCCGCCTGATCGATTCATCAGTTCCCAAAACCTGGATTATCTCACCTATTCCGGGTGCCTGAGTGCCTCCCGAAAGGGCGATACGGACCGGCTGTCCCACCTGCGGCATCTTCCATCCCTTTTCAGCGCAGATTTCCTTGAAAATTGCATCGAAACCGGCGGCATCCATAGCTGTGGTAACCGACAGCTTTTCAGCTACGGCTTCATAAACCGACAGCAGATGCTCGTTCTCAAATTTTGCCAGAGCGGCCTCATCGTATTCTTGCGGGGCATTATAATAAAATACTGCCCTGTCAGCCATCTCCTCCAGGGTCTGGGCACGTTCCTGCAGTGTCTTGACCACACTCATAAGATCCGGGCCGCCCAGTGTAGTCACTTCCCGCTTGGAAAGATGCGGCAGCAGCAGGTCTGCTATCCGCTCGGAATCGGCATTTTTTATGTAATGGGCATTCAGCCAAAGCAGTTTTTCGGTATTGAATACCGAGGCGGACCGACCAACGTTATTTATGTCAAACTTTTGAATCATCTCGTCGCGGCTGAAGATTTCATCATCACCGTGGCTCCACCCCAGCCGTACCAGATAGTTCATCAGCGCTTCGGGAAGAAAACCCATATCACGGTAGTCAATCACGCTTGTGGCGCCATGACGTTTGGAGAGGCGGGCCTTGTCCGAGCCCAGAATCATCGGCACATGGGCGAACTGAGGCACAGGAAAGCCGAGCGCTTCATAAAGCTGAATCTGCCGCGGAGTGTTGTTGACATGATCGTCGCCACGGATAACTGTGGTGATGTGCATGCTGGCGTCATCGATCACGACGCAGAAGTTGTAGGTCGGCGTGCCGTCCGTACGCTGTATGATAAGATCGTCCAGCTCTTCGGCCGGAAAGGCGATCCGCCCCTTGATCAGATCGTCGAAAGCGACCTCGCCCCCCTGCGGGGCACGAAAACGGACCACAAAGGGCGAGTCCGGCTGGTCGGCCCGTTCACGGCAGGTGCCGTCATACTTGGGCTTGCGTCCCTCCTGCATGGCCAGATCACGCTTCCGGCCCAGCTCCTCGGCACTGCAGTAGCACTTGTAGGCTTTGCCTTCCTCCAGCAGCTTTTGGACGTGTTCCTTGTAGAGATCAAAACAGTCCGACTGATAGAAGGGCCCTTCGTCCCAGTCCAGGCCAAGCCACTGCATACCCTGCAGAATCGCGTCCACAGATTCCTTGGTGGAGCGTTCCACATCCGTATCCTCGATGCGCAGAATAAAGGTGCCGCCCTGCTTTCTGGCCAAAAGCCAGTTAAACAGCGCGGTGCGGGCGCCGCCCACATGCAGGTAACCGGTCGGACTGGGGGCAAATCGGACTCTAAGTTCTGACATTATCTTGATTCTCCTTGAAGATAAATTGTAATTAAACCTTTTCTATTGCAATAACATGGTCATAATAAGGGTTCAAGGGGTATCTGTGTACCTAAACGACACCCCTGCCAGGTTCCCCGCCTGTGCAGCTCGTTGACAACGGCAAACCACATCTGGTTGTTCTTAAGCCCCCACTGCGGCGCCACCCGGATCGCCAGCGGTGCGGAACCGTACAGGCGCTGTACAGTAACCCGCGACGGCAGACGCTCCAGAAAATCAGCCGCAACGGCCACATACTCATCCAGGGTCAGCGGCACAAACTCACCGCGCCTATACATCCCGGCCAGTTCGGTCCCCTCCACCGCATGAAGCTGATGCAGCTTGACCGAGTCAATCGGCAGAGAGGCGATCAATTCGGCACTTTTCAGAAACTCTCCGGCACTTTCTCCCGGAAAGCCATGAATCAGATGGGCACAAATGTCAAATTTCCGACCAGCTGCACGCTTCACCGTATCAACAAAATCTTCCAGAGTATGTCCGCGGTTGATGCGCGTCAAAATCCCGTCATCCATCGACTGCAGTCCCAGCTCCAGACAAACATACTTTTCCCTGGCAATGTCGGTCAAAAGCTCCAGAGCCTCGTTAGTCAGGGAGTCGGGACGTGTGCCGATCGATATGCCGATCACGTCAGGCTGAGCAAGGGCTCGGCGGTACAGGTCAGCCAGCAGGTCAACCGATGCGTAGGTATTGGTGTATTTCTGAAAATAGATAATGAATTTCTGTGAGCCGAGTCGCACGCGATGGTAAGCCATGCCATGCTTCATCTGCTCTTCCAGCGGAATTACCGCCTGGGTGTCTTTCGGGGAAAAAGAGACGTTGTTGCAATAGATGCAGCCGCCGCTCCCCTTGCTGCCGTCACGATTGGGGCAGGTGAAGCCGGCATCCACATTGACCTTGCTGACCCGGCAGCCGAAGCGGCGGCGCAGATAGTGACCATAGGAATTTATGCGGAGCTGGGGATGTATATATGGGTCAGCGATGGTTGGCATACTTCTCAATCTCTTCCAGTATTAATCCGGCGGCTTTGTGCGGGTCAGCAGCTGCAATGATTTCGGAAATCATGGCCGCGCCACGGCAGCCTGTTGCCATAACTTCCGCAATTGACGCTTTTTTGACACCACCCAGAGCAAATACAGGAATCGCCAGAGCGCTGACAGCCGCAGCCAGCTGCGAGACTCCCAGCGGCTCGCCGTATTTCAGCTTGGACGGGGTATGGTACACAGGACCGAATGTGACGAAATCAGCTCCGTCACACTCCGCCTGCAATGCTTCATCTACTGAGTGGGCAGAATATCCGATCAGCATGTCCGGTCCCAGCATCTTGCGAACCGCAGTAACAGGCAGACTGTCCGCGCCGATATGTACTCCGTCCGCTCCAACCGCCAGTGCGATGTCGATGCGTTCGTTGATCATCAATCTGGCACCACATTTACGGGTCAAGGACCGCAACTGCACGGCCAGTTCAAATTGTTGACGCGCAGTCAGATCCTTTTCGCGCAACTGTATCGTGCGCACTCCCCCGGCCAGAGCATCTGCAACAACGGCAGGGAGTTCCCTCCCTGCCGTCTGTGTCCGGTCAGTTATCAGATACAGATTGAAATCTATCATCAAACGGTCATATAAACAGGCCGTCCAGCGGGCTGGAAGCATTGGCGTACAGCTTGCGTGGAATACGTCCGGCTTTATAGGAAAGGCGGCCGGCGATCACAGCCAGCTTCATTGCCTCGGCCATTGCTATAGGATCCTGAGCGCAGGCAATGGCTGTGTTCATCAGAACCCCGTCACATCCCAGTTCCATGGCAATGGCTGCATCTGAAGCCGAACCGACCCCGGCATCCACGATGACCGGCACTTTGACATTCTCAAGAATGATCTTGATGTTGTATGGATTACGAATTCCAAGCCCGCTGCCGATCGGCGCTCCCAGCGGCATAACCGCCGCGCAGCCCAGATCCTCAAGCTTTTTGCAGACGATAACATCATCACTGCAATAGGGAAGAACGGTAAATCCTTCGGACACCAGCACCTTGGCTGCCTTGAGCAGCTCCTCGTTATCCGGGAAAAGAGTCTTCTCGTCCCCCAGCACCTCCAGCTTGACAAAATCGGACATGCCGGCCTCGCGTGCCAGGCGGCAGGTGCGGATGGCATCGTCGGCAGTGTAGCAGCCGGCGGTGTTGGGAAGCAGTGTGTACTTCTTGAGATCGATATAATCCAGCAGTGATTCCTTGCTGCGGTCCAGATTCACTCTGCGCACGGCCACTGTTATGATCTCTGCCCCTGAAATTTCAAGAGCGCGTGCAGTCTGTTCAAAACTGGCATATTTGCCGGTTCCCACCATCAGCCGTGAGCTGAACTCACGCCCGCCGATTATAAGTTTGTCAGTATTATTAGTCATATCGGCTATCCTCCGCCCACAAAATGAACTATTTCTATTCTGTCACCATCCGAAAGCAGTCTGGCTTCGTAATCGGCTTTGGGTAAAATGTCCAGATTAACCTCGACTGCAACCCGTTCCAGACCGATATTCAGCCTGTTCAAGAGCCCGGCAACGGATATGCCGTCCTCCTGCTCCGTATTTTCCCCATTCAGAATGATCTGCATCAATAAACTCCACAAAAGAAAATAGCCGCAGAAGCGGCTATTAAGAATCCATCGGCGCGCTTCCCTACGCCGGCATTACCCGGATCAGGTACGAAGGGTCGCGGCTAAAACCGCTCTCAGTCGAAACTCCCCTAGCTTTCAGTCAAATTAGATGATTGCAGCAGCTCTGTCAACCCAATTTTGGCAAGTCGTCCGGCAGCAAAAAACAATCTATTTTATCAATTGTCGCGTGTTGCATTGAATTTTTGGTATATTTCTGGCATTGTACTGTAAGTCTGAATGGCGCCCACCTTAAACGACTTCCGGAGATCTGCAGAATGGCTGAAAAGCGCGACATAAGTCGGCACAAGAAGCGTCTCTCGATCCGTTTCGCAGTTGATGGAACCAACCGGATTGCATTTACTGAAGACATTTCCAACACCGGCATGTTCATCAAAACGCCAAATATCGCTCCGCCAAACACAAAATTCATTATCGAGCTTACATTACCCAACGACAAGAAGATTGAAATTGAGGCGAGGGTCATGTGGGCTAAAAAAGTCCCTCAAAACCTCTTTCACCTGGCCAAGAAAAGCGGCATGGGTGTCAGATTTCTGCGTTTCATTTCCGGTGAGGAATTATTCCAACGCTATTTCGAAGAGATTTAAGCTGCAATTCATCTGACTTGGGGAGCTGGCATGGCATGCAGAAAGATTTTCATAGGAGCAACCGGCCAAAATTGCGGCAAGACCACCATCAGTCTGTCTCTGATGCATCTGGCCCGCAGAAAATACGGGCGAGTCGGTTTCATGAAACCGATCGGCCCCAAATGCATAGAGTTCAACGGGCACATTGTTGACAAGGATGCTGCGATGTTTGCCTCTGTGTTCGGTGTTGAAGAGGATGTGCTGCTCATGTCACCTATGACGCTCTCCGCCGGCACAACCCGTCAGTTTCTTGACATGGGTATTGACATGATCTCCCCTCAAAAGAAAATTCTTTCGGCCTGCAACGAATTGGAACAAAAATATGATTTCCTGATTATTGAAGGTGCCGGTCACGGAGGAGTAGGATCGGTGGTGGGCGCAAACAATGCCCGCGTTGCCAACATGCTGAACGCTCCTGTACTTCTGGTAACCGGTGGCGGAATCGGCAATGTCATTGATGCCGTAGAACTCAACCTGGCTTTGTACGAAAGGGAAAAAGCCGGTGTCAGGATCATCATGCCCAACAAGCTGGTGCCAGAAAAACGCTCCAACGCCCTGAGTTATCTTAACAAGGCTTTTGCCGCCGACGGGCTTCTTGTAACCGGCGCATTTGACTATTCCCCGACACTGGCTGATCCAACCCTGCTCCACGTGGCAGATCTTCTTGGGCGATCTCTCCAGGGAAATCCGACCGACAGGAGCCGCATCTGTCACACCATCCAGCTTGGAGCAGCCTCCTCCCAGCGCGTAATCGACAATCTGGATGATTCAACGCTCCTGATCGTGACAAGCTCACGAGATGAGCTGATGGTGACGGCATCGTCACTGTACAATATCCCGGAATTCAAAAAACGGCTGGCCGGCCTTGTTATTGGAGGGCATGCGCCCATTTCCGAAATTACCCAGCGAATCCTTGATGACAGCAACATTCCCTATATACGTATTGAGGAGACTTCGTCAGAGGTATTCTACCAATTACGCGAACATGTTTCCAAAATCGGCCCTGAAGATATAGAAAAGATTTCACTTATAAATTCAATTGCCGAAAAGTATATTGACTTCGACGCGATTGATGCCAGGCTTTGATATCGATCGCGGCCTGTATAGCCGCTAAAACTGTAATAACTCTTGACCTTACGCAGTTTTTAATATTTATAGAAAGCTGTTCATTCAGTTAGAGGGGTCTGCATGATTGCATTAACACGTATGGACAAACAGCTTATGTTCATCAACCCGGATCACATCATCAGCATCGAAGAAACACCGGACACAGTTATAACTCTTTTCAACGGCAATCATTATATTGTCATGGAGCGCGCAGACGTCATCATCAGCAGAGTTGTTGCTTTCAGATCCAGGGTTATGCGCAGGGCACAGAACCCCGGCGGCAGGAAATATCTGCAAAGACAGCGCAAGAGCCTGTTTCAGCGAATCACAGCCACTAAAGAATCAATCTGTCCGGTCACCAGGGACGCTCACGATCACACTCCATTCCACAGTCGGGATTTTTAGCATATGGATTTAGCAACCATAATAGGGCTGATTATGGCCTTCGGGGCCGTTTTTGGCGGCGCAGCTCTTGAGGGCGTCCATATTTCAGCGCTGATACAGCCGACAGCAGCCATGATTGTTCTGGGCGGTACATTCGGAGCCACCTTTGTCTGTTTCCCTCTCCCTGCAATTATAAATGCACTTAAAGGGATAAAGGGAGCATTCCTCCCCAACAAGGTAGATCACGAAGGGGTTGTGAAGGACATTATCAACTATGCCACCAAGGCGAGACGCAACGGCCTCATCTCCCTCGAACAGGAAGCTCAGAACGCCAAGGATCCCTTTATTAAAAAAGGCATTTCCCTGGTGGTCGACGGCATTGATCCCCAAAAGCTGAGGGAAACTCTCGAAGCGGATATCATGGCATTTGAAGACCACACCAAGCATACAATTGAGTTCTATGAGGCGGCGGGCGGATTTTCCCCGACTATCGGCATAATCGGAGCCGTTCTCGGCCTGATCCACGTCATGGGCAACCTTTCCGACACTTCCAAACTTGGGGGTGGTATCGCTGTTGCCTTCGTTGCCACCATCTATGGTCTGATTATCGCCAATGTTATCTGTCTGCCTATCGGAACAAAACTCAAAATACGGATGAAAGAAGAAATGCTGCGGAGAATCATGATTCTGGAGGGGTTGATCGCAATCCAGAACGGTGAAAACCCACATTTCATCGAACAAAAGCTCAAGGCATACGTGGGCGGTCACTAGAAGGTCATGGCACTTAAAAAAGAACCTGAAAAGCATGTCAACCACGAACGCTGGCTCGTATCATATGCCGACTTCATCACCCTGCTGTTTGCCGTTTTCGTTGTTCTATACGCCATGGGACAGAGTGATAAAAAAAAGGTTGAAGAGGTCATGCAGTCACTCAAGGAATCATTCGGCATGGTCAACTCCGGTGCTCCTGCTCCCAAAGTCAATGTAATCCCCTCGAAAGCCATATCAGTCATTCCTGCCCTCAAACCGGAGTTGACTATTGCTCCGACCGGCCGCCAGAAAAGTGGAACTGCTAAGTCCCGTGCCGAAGAAAAGGATTTCCGCCAGATCAAGGCATCGGTGGAGGCCTATCTGATCAAACGGGGAGCCCAGAGCAAGGTATCGCTTGAAATCAATCGACGCGGCCTGATAGTAAGTCTCAAGGAAGCCGGTTTTTTTGACTCAGGGCAGGCAACTATCAAACCGGATGCTTATGAACTGATCAATACCATTTCTGAAGTTATGTCCCAATACAATAACCCGCTGCGGGTAGAGGGCCATACCGACAATATTCCGATCAGCACCTCCCAGTTCCCCTCCAACTGGGAGCTTTCCACCGCACGCGCCACAAACGGCCTCAAGTATCTGCTGAAAAACTTCGATGTTGATCCGGACAAGATATCGGCTACGGGTTACGCAGAGTTCCGCCCGATTGCGGACAACACGACACCGGAAGGACGTGCTAAAAACCGCCGCGTCGACCTTGTCATGCTCTCCGGAGACGGTGAGCGGGGCGAACCTTGAAAGACAGCTTCCAGTAACATCAGTTTTTCTGCCCTTCATTTTTCCTGGTAAATATGTAAACCGCGGAATCCAGCTCCGGCGGCACTACAAGACGGCTCAGCTCGGGCTCTTCTTTTAATTCAAATGATGTCTGTTGCCTGTAGTCATTCCAGTTTCCGGATGCAAATTGATGCCGGCTGCTGATAACTATATACATCTGTACGCTTTTGGTTCTGAACACCTGCCGCTCAAAAGTGTTGTCCGCAGGCGGCCACGAACAAATGACAACTTCCGGCTCATACTGCTGCAGTGCCTCACGTGCTTCCTTCCTGACAACCCATTCGGGATATTTCACCTCATGTTTCCAGCTGTAATCGTCTGTTGAGTTTACTGCGACACCCGCATCCAGAAGGAATCGTGACAGGGTGCCATCCCCTGCAGCTATCTCCAGGCATGTGCGGGATGCTATCATCCGTACCAGAGATTCAATCAGCTGTTTTGAATAAAAACAGTAGATACCCTCCGGTTGAACCAGCGGCATGAGCATTCTTTTCTGCCAGAGTATCGGCCAGAACAGGCGGAACCAGAACATGGAAACCGGTTTTCGCACCAGACCATCCGAGAACAGAAGTTTCTGGGCAATGTATCCGTTCAACAGGTTGAAGCGGACCTTGCCCTTCTCAATACCGGTGGCTTCAGATACGTAATGCTGCTTTACAGCAAGGTGGGCCATGCGGTTGCGGACGAGCTGAAGCAGGTTAGATTCCAGTATTTTCCGGTCACCACGACTAGCTTGAAGTTTTTTTGCCAGCATCCCCGCCCGCAGCTCCGATTGCTTCAAATACGCCTGGAGCTCAACCGTCTTTCCTCCGGCGACAATTTCGGCAATCTCGCGCTGCACGCCTGCCCACACATCCGGATATGCAGAGCATAGCTCGCTGAGTGGCGGCCTGGTCTTCAGCCATGCCGTAATTTGTTCCGGAGTTTTGTTCTTCACAGGAGCCCCCTGCTTTAACGTACTGAAAAAAAGACCTATCAAGACAATCTGAAGACGATATAAAGCTGCAATGACTTATACTGTCGCACTGCTGTGCTATCCTCCTTACATAACCAATCAGGGAGGTCATGACATGGAAGCTGTAACACTCGCAGGTATAGCCGTAGTTGCTGCCGGAGGATACTATTCGATCCTGGATTTACTGGCGGATCTGGGTATAAGGATCAGAAAAACACAGCATGAAACAAAAACAATCACTTACTCAAACACTTACATCTTCACGCCGCAGAGACGGATCAAGAAGGTGGCGGGGATGAACATTTGAAAGCGCATTCAGCAGACTGCTCTTGATATTGGGTATTTCCGTCTGGAGATCTTTCAGCAGCCGCTTCATCCGTTTGCGCTGCATATCAGCGGTACCACAGACCGGACAGCAGCAGCATACAACCGGGAGGGACACCTGCCTGGAAAAGTTGACAATATCCTCTTCAGCAACGTAGACAAGAGGCCTGATTACAGTAGTGACACCATTGTCAGCCAGCATCGAGGCGGCCATGGACTTGAGGGAACCGACAAAAAACTGGTTCAGCAGCAGGGTTTCTATGAAATCATCCTGGTGGTGCCCCAACGCCAGCTTGTTGCAGCCCATTTCCTGTGCCGTTTCGTAGAGCGCACCCCGTTTGAAGCGGGCGCAGATGGAACAGTACGAGGATCCGGGGCGCCGTTTTTCCTGTATCAAGGTATAGTGTTCGGTAGGCACCATGCGATAGTCAAAACGGTTGTCGCGAAGAAAGCCTTCAATGACATCCGTCCGGTAACCGGGATAACCTGAGTCAATGTTTATTGCTACCAACTCGAAAGGGACCGGAGCCCTCCTGCGCAGATCCTCCAGCAAAAGCAGCAGTGTGTAGGAGTCCTTCCCTCCCGACACGGCCACAGCTATCCGGTCGCCCTTCTCGATCAATGAAAAATCGGCGATAGCCTTGCCGACCCCATGACGCAGTTTTTTGAAAAGCTGACTTTTATTAAATTTCTGACACGGATTTGGCATACCGCGACTCCTTCGTATATTCAGTTGCGGTATTATTTTTGGATGTTCCGTTCCATCCCGGCATGTGCCTTTGCTGGTATTATATCACTTGCCGCTTCGGCTGAAACGGTATCCGACTCCCCTTACGGTCTGAAAATGTTTGGGATGCGAGGGGTCCGGCTCGAAATACTTGCGCAGGCGGACAATGAAGTTGTCCAGCGTTCTTGTTTCCGTATCACTGGTGTAGCCCCATACCGACTGAAGCAGCTCGCTGCGCTGAATGGCCTGCCCTTCCTTGCGGAAAAAAAGCGACAGGACACGCACCTCCATTTCAGTCATGTCGATTTCTCCCTGGGCAGTTCTGGCCCGGTATGACAGCAGAAAAACTTCATTATCACCGAAGCTGTAACCCTCTTCAACCGGCTCCGGCCTGTACCAGGCGGATCGCCTCAACATCCCCTTTACCCGCAGCAGAAACTCCGCCAGATTAAACGGTTTCGTCAGATAATCATCGGCTCCGTTCTCCAGCCCTTCAACACGGTCGGCATCTTCCGAACGTGCGGTCAGCATCAGAATCGGAACACGCGGATCCAGTTTTCTAATAAGCCTGCAGGCTTCAAAGCCATCCATGCCCGGTAGCATGACATCCAGAATTATCAGGTCATACCGCTCCACTTCCAAAGACTCAAGTGCCCGCTCACCGGTTTCAAAGTGACTGATACGCAGCCCCTCTTCCTCGAGATTGTAGCAGATGCCGCGCGCCAGATGGATTTCATCCTCGACCAGCATGATATGCGGTTTATCGTTTGTCATAACCAGTCCCTTTATGCTGCCGGAATTTTAACCGTAAAGGTGCTGCCTTTGCCCAAACCGTCGCTTGTAACTCCGACGGTGCCGCCGTACGCTCTGACTATCGATTCGACAATGTACAATCCCAGGCCGGTGCCGCGCACGTTTTCGCCTGGCGGCTGGACACGGTAGAAACGGTCGAATATCTTTTTTCGCTCCTTGCTCTCAAGCCCCCTCCCCTGATCCTGAACAGAAAGCTGCAGCATGCCGCCTGACTTGATCAACCGCACATTGATTTCCGGACTCTGGGGCGAGTAAAGAACTGCATTTTCAAACAGGTTGCGAACAACCATTCCCATTTCCTCCGGATCCACCATTGCTTTCAGGCCGGGTGCAGCTTCAAAGAATATGTTGCCTCCATGGGGAAGAGCCGCCCGCTCGCGATCGACATGCTCGCTGACCAGAGCCGTCAAGTCGGTCAGACGCCGTTCCGTTTGTTTTCGGCGCTGCTCCAGCCGGGCGGCCATCAGCAGGTTGTTGATCAGGTAGTGCAGGCGCTCCGTATCAGCCAGCATAGTGCCAACAAAGGAATCAAGCCTCTCCTCGTTGGGACGTCGCAGCCGGATTGTTTCAAGATGGAGCTGTATCGAAGCCAGCGGCGATTTGAGTTCGTGCGTGACCTGTGAAATAACATTGCGCTGCTGTGCGTAAAGGTTTGACTGCCGGTTCCAGAAGACGAAAATGACATAGGCACCAATCAGTATCAGCAGCAGCATGCCGATGCCTTCTACCATAACCGGCCAATTGAACCCTTCCCCGAGCAGCTCCGGGCGGTATTTCTCAGCCAGCGCCTGAAATTCACGGTGCTTGCCGATGAACCAGTAGATCCAGAAGACAACCAGCGTGATCCATACCAGCTGGATCGCGATCATGGTCATAACCGGCGTGAAAATTCGGCGTAAAAAGTGCATGTTTATTTGTGCCCGCCCTGTTGATTCATCTCTGTTCCGATACGTAAAAGCCTGTATTCAAGCTAGACCTTATTTTGCGTGCTTGTTAAACTGACTGCATTCTGATATAAACATCCAGCTCTGAAACAGAGTTATAAATACATCATGGAGAGTATGTCAATGGCTGTTGCAGAATTCAAGAAACTTAATCGACAAATGATGCTTTATCGGGTGGTACAGACCATACTTGTTGGTCTGCTGGCGTTTGTGGCCATTAATTTCCAAGGGGTTTTTGCCATGCGGGGCAAACCGGAACAGTTCATCGCCAGCATGGTAGTCGCTATCATTGTCCAGCTGCTGCTGATCTACCCGATATACAAACTGGCCTGGCGTGACGCCAGCATCGAAATAGAAGGAAATGCCGCCGGACTTACCAGCGAGCAGATGGCGGCCCTGCGCAAGAAACGGATGATCGGCGATCTCTGGAAATTCTGCGCCGTTGCTTTTTTCATTGTCTTTGTCGCCCTGATTCCCGATGCCAAGAAAGCCGCCGGTGCTACCTTTTTTCTGTCCACAACAATCTTCTCGTTTCTGATCACATGCCTGCTCTATTTTCAATGTTTCAACTTCAGCGCAAAAAAGCAGCTCAAGAGCATAAGCTGATACGATTTTACCTTAGGGGCGCTGACAATGCGCCCCTTCTATTTCTGCGGCTTGAAAAACGCCTCCATCTTCCCGAACATCTCCCCCGAATCCCCTTTTATAACTTCCGTATCTGGTAGCGAGCGCAGAAAAGTTCTGCCGTAACTCTTGTTGATCACACGCCGATCCAAGATTAGCACCGCACCCCGGTCATCGCGGCTGCGGATCAGGCGCCCGAAACCCTGGCGGAACTTGATTACCGCCTGGGGCAGTGAGAAATCCCTGAAGGCATCTCCCCCATCGTTCTTGATCTTCTCGGCACGGGCCTGCTGGACCGGCTCGGTCGGCACCTGGAACGGCAGACGAGTGATGATGACCAGCCGCAGCGCCTCCCCCTTCACATCCACCCCTTCCCAGAAGGAATCGGTACCGAACAACACCGCGTTCCCCTCTTTGCGGAACTGGGCCAGCAGGGCATGGCGCCCGGTTTCCCCCTGCTTGAGAGAGGTCAGTCCCAGCCGGGCCAGACGCGGCGCCAGCACACCATGCACCCGGTTCAGGAGATCATAGGAGGTAAACAGAATGAAGGCTCCGCCGCCGGCCAGTGTAACCGACTTCAGAATATGGGTCTCCAGCGCCTCGCGATAGCCCGGCTCGGTCGGCTCGGGCATATTATCCGGTATCGCCACGAAGACCTGACTGGCGTAATCAAAGGGTGACGCCAGTTGCAGTTCGGTCAGGCGTTCCTTGGGGAGCAGGGCAAAACCGGTCCTCTTTTTCAGATAGCCGAATTGCCCCCCCACGGTCAGTGTGGCGGAGGTGACTATGATAGTTTTGAGTTTGTCCAGCACGGTTTCCTTCAGCTGACCGGAGATATCCAGCGGCGCGGCGCACAGGCGGGCCTGCACACCACGGCTGCCGTTTCTGGTCTCGATCCAGCGGCAATAGCCCTCGGCCTCGGTCGTAAAAAACAGAAGTCCGTCGGCCATGGCCTGCAGCCGCCCTTCAATTCCGCCGGTATCCAGCAATTGGTCAGCCAGCTTTTCCTGGAGTTTTTCCGGCAGATCGCCGCATCGGCGCACCAGCGTACGCAGGGCCGAGGTATAGTCATTGACCGCGTCGGCCAGCGCATGCAGACGCCGACGGCACTCCCCCCAGAAAGCCTTGCGTTCCACCTCCGGCGTGATGCGCAGCTTCTGTTCCCGCCCGACCATCCCTCCGGCATCATGTTCGACGGTGATTGCCAGCCAATCCATGGTCTGTTCGGTCAGCCCGGACAGATCATGGGCCTTGGGCATCAGATGCACTTCCAGCAGGCCGGACAGTTCGCCGTAGAGTCCTTCCTGGGACTCCGGCAGATCGCGTGTGATGCGGGACAGGATGATCGTCAGCAGCCCCGCTCGATTGGCTTTTTGCGGCACCAGCCGCTGCAGCTGCTTGAGGATGCCGCTGCGGGCGATAGTCAGCGACAGATGGCTGGTGGCCACATCCTCCAGATGGTGCCCCTCGTCGAAGATCAGCCGGGTAAAGGGAGGCAGAATGGCGGTGGCGTCGTAGCCGGTCTCTTTTCTGAGCACGATGTCGGACAAAAGCAGGGCGTGATTGACCACCAATACCCTGGCGGCCGACGACTCGCGCCTGGCACGATAGAAGAAACAGCGGTTGAAATGCTTGCAGCGTGAACGGCTGCACTGATCAGCCTCACAGCAGACCTCCTCCCAGACCGTGTGGCGCGGCGTGAAGGCCAGATCGCTTCGGCAGCCGTCCTGGCTGGCATGGCTCCATTCGATGATGTTGATCATCTCAGCCGAGGATTCATCAGGGAAAAGTGACGGCTCGGCTTCAGCATGTTCCAGTTTCCGCAGACAGGCGTAGTTGCTGCGCCCCTTGACCAGGGCCGCCTTGAATTCAATCTTGGAATTGCGGGCCAGAAAGGGAAGGTCTTTGCGGATCAGCTGTTCCTGCAGGTTGATCGTATTGGTGGAGATCACGACCCGCTCGTTGTTGCGCACCGCCCAGAGGATGGATGGGATCAGATAGGCCAGCGACTTGCCGGTTCCGGTACCGGCTTCCACCAGCACCACACCGTCGCGGTTAAATGCCTCGGCCACGGCAAAAGCCATGCGGACCTGTTCGTCCCGCTGCTCGTACCCCTTCAGATGGGACATCATGCCGTCAGGGGCAAAGACCCGGCCGATTTCCTCCATCGAAAGCAGCTCGCCCTTCTTTTCGGTGTGGGGGGTGACGACAAGGTAGCAGCGCAGACAAGCATTGTCGATAATCGAGAAACCGATACCTTGGTTGCCGGCCACCGAAGCGATCTCCATATCGGCCGACGAAGGGGTCAGGTCACCGGAGGGGTGGTTGTGGATGACAACGTCGCCGGTCGAGGCGCGCACCATGATGGCCGGCACGGCCTGCTTGCTGCCGCGCGCGATGGTTTCCACCTCGCAGACGACACCTTCCACATTGGTGCGGCCGATGAAAAAGACCTCGTTGCCGTTTGCCGCGTTAATTTCGTGCCGCATCAGTGTGCGGCAATCTTGGGTAAAGTGAGTTTCCATAGGATTGGACACCATAGCACAGCACACAAAAAAAGGCACCGTTGAATCCCGGTGCCTGCATCTGATTGCCCGCATGCGGCTGATTCAGTTGATCAACAACCCCAAAAGCCCCGCCCCGATAATAACCACCATGGGACTGACCCTGGTCCACTTGAATATCGCAAAACCTGCCGACAGGATTACAAACTCCTTCACACCTGACAACGAAGAGGCACCCAGATTCCATGCGGCAGCCGCCACCAGGCCCACTATTGCCGGCAGCAGACCGTCCAGCGTGTTTCTGATGATGTCGATGTTTTTCAGACGATCATAATTGCGGCCAACCACCAGCATCAGCACAACACTGGGGATGAAGATAAAGATCGTGGCCACCAGTCCCCCCAGAAAGCCTCCTGCCCGGAAGCCGGTAAAGGTGGCAAGCATGGCCAACGGACCGGGGGTCAGCTGTGACAATGCCAATCCGTCCAGAAACTCCCGCAGGGTCAGCCACTGGTACTGCTCGACCATGATGTGGTTCAGGAGCGGAATCAGCACGTAGCCACCGCCGAAAAAGATCAGACCGATCCGGAAATATATCCAGGCTAAGAAGAACAGCGACACCATCAGCTGAGCCTCCGTCGCCAGATGCTGGCACCCAGCGACCAGAGCGCCGCCGCCAGCAGCACCCAGGCGGCGTTCAGCTTGAGGAAAACCGTGGCGGCAAAAGCGGCCAGCGCCATCAGGATGCTGTTGGCCCCTCTGATCTGCTTGCGACCCATGTCGATGGCCACCACCACGATCAGGCCGATGATGACCGGATTGGTTCCCTTCAGGGCGGCCTGCAGTTGGGGCAACTCGTTGTAGGTGAAATAGATCCAGGACAACAGTGAAACCAGCAGAAAGGATGGCAGGATAAAAGCGACGGCAGCGGTGATGCCGCCACGGATGCCGCGCAGATGTTGGCCGGTGAAGGTGCAGACATTCAGTGAAAAGGGACCCAGAATCTGGCCGAAGGCCAGTCCGTGCAGAAATTCCTCGGAAGAGATCCAGTTTTTCTCCTTGACGCAGATCCGCTCAACCAGTGCGACAATAGCCATGCCGCCGCCGAATCCGGTCAGGCCGATCTTGGCAAAAGTCAGAAAAATTTCTGTCAGACTGACATGTCTGGTCTTTTTATCCATGGCTGAGTTATAGCAGGAAGACTTTTGCTGCGGCAAGGCAAATGGCTCCGGATCGTCAAAAGGGAAATTACAGCCGAATATTGTTCGGCTTCCCTGTTCAGATTTGCTTTGTAATAAAACAACGTATCACATATACTAATTAACAATATTAATACGATATTCCAACAACTTACAATATGCACGGCAAATTGATAAATAATTAATGTATTTAGGATGTTACCTGGAGGGCACCATGCTGATGACAAACTCAAAAATCATTTATGCTGCTGTAGTCACGCTCACCCTCACTACCTTGGCATTCGCCGGGGTCCCCCAAACCATCAACTATCAGGGGTATTTGAAAAACAGCGCAACAAGCACTCCGGTCAGCGGCCCGGTCAGCATGACCTTCTCGCTCTACTCATCCAACCCTCCCCGCAACAACCCGGTCTGGCGGGAGACGCAGCCTGCCGTAGCGGTTGCCAACGGCATCTACAGCACCCGGCTTGGATCGGTGACTCCGATTGCGGCGCCCTTTGATGCGCCGTACTTCCTGGGGATCAAGGTCGCGGGAGACACAGAAATGACACTGCAGCCGCTCTCCAGCGTGCCCTATGCGCATCGGGCGGCAGTGGCAGATTCCGTACCGGCCAGTGCCATTGCCAGCGGCACACTGACCGGACCGATGCTTGCGGACAGTACGATTACCTCTGCCAAACTTGCCCCCGGGGTTGTGCAGACCTGGCAGAATATTACGAATTCAACGACAGCTGCCGCCAACACCGGCTATGTCACCTCCGGGACAACCCCGGTTATCATGACACTTCCTTCAACCCCGGCAATAGGCGACATATTCAGCATAACCGGAGCCGGCACAGCTGGATGGTTCTTGAAAACCAGCGAACCCCAAGCCATCCTGAGCGGCATTAACGGCATTCTTCCGGCCGGAACCACCACCTGGACGCCGCTTCCTTACTCCGGCGCCAGAATGTGGGCATCAATGGCCTCTTCCGCAGACGGCAGTAAACTGGCAGCAGCGGTCTACGGCGGCCAGATCCATACTTCCACCGATGCGGGCGCCACCTGGACAGCTCGCGGTACTGCCAACACATGGTCCGGGATCAGCTCTTCAGCCGATGGAGTCAAGCTGGTGGCGACAGGTCTTGGCAATAAAATTTTCACCTCCGGCGACTCGGGCGCCAGCTGGACTGAAAGAGGTTTTTTTGGAAACTGGCGGGCGGTCACCTCATCTGCCGATGGAGTCAAGCTGGCTGCCCTGATAGCAGGAAACTTCATCTATACCTCCAGCGACTCGGGTATCACCTGGATCGGGCAACCGGCCACCGGCGGCCACCAATGGCTTTCGATCGCTTCTTCGGCTGACGGCAGCAAGCTGGTTGCAGGAAGCGGCGGTCCGGCTGGACAGCTGTATACCTCCAGCGACTCAGGCCTGTCCTGGACGCCACAAGCAAGCCCGACTGGAAAAGATTGGTACGCGGTCGCCTCTTCAGCCGATGGAATCAAACTGGCCGCAGCGGCGCGAGGCGGTCAGATTTACACCTCAAGTGACTCGGGTGTTACCTGGTTCGCCCGGGAAAGCAGCCGCCAATGGTCTGCCATCAGCTCATCCTCAGACGGCACCCGACTGGCCGCCACCACGTCACCAGGTCAGATATTTACCTCCAGCGACTCCGGATTCACCTGGACAGCCCGTGAAAACAGCGGTCAATGGTCTGCCGTTGCTTCGTCCGCTGACGGGATACGCCTCTTTGCAGCCGACCAGGGAGGACTCATTTACACTTCAGTTGAAGGCATTACAAACTCAATAGCCGGCGGGCCACGAGACAAAATCCAGCTGCAGTATACCGGCAACAATCAGTATCAGGTATTTTCCTATGTACCGGAGACGAACAGACTAACTGCCAACATCTCATCAGGCGGAGTAACCAGCAGCATGTTGGCCGATGGAGCTGTAACTGACGCCAAGATTTCCGGACCGATCTCTTCGGCTAAAATCGATCTGTCCACAGTTGTCGCCAAATCCGGCGCTACCATGACCGGCACTCTCAATCTCCCCGTAAACAGCCTGGCTGCCGGGACGAACCAGCTCGTTCTATCCGGCGGAAATGTCGGCATCGGGACGGCAGCGCCCTCTCAAAAACTGGAAGTTGCCGGAAATATTGCTGTGTCCGGCTCACTGACAGCCACCGGCGCAATAACCGGAACCGGCAATCTCAGCCTGGCTTCCGGAGGCACCAACAGCAGCGTCATTCTCATCCCCAACGGAAGCGGAACAGTGGATGTTTCAGGCAAGCGACTGACCAGCATGGCCGCGCCGGCGTCCAACAGCGATGCAGCAACAAAAGGATACGTAGATGCATACACATCGAAATTCGGCAACAACTCCGGCACAACTCCAAGCGACGGCAAAAATTACGAGTTGTGCATTATCGGGACGATTACACTGACAGCTGCCGATTATGCGGTACCGGGTCTGTTATGTGACGGTCGCCTGCTGGATATTGCAACCTACTCTGCTCTTTTCTCGCTGATAGGCACCAAGTTCGGTGGAGACGGAAAATCCACCTTTGCCATCCCGGATTTACGCAGTGTTGCTCCCAACGGATTGAATTACGCCATCTGTGATCAGGGCATTTACCCTTCGCCCCGGTAAAAGGTACTGATCTTATTTTCAACGTCCTCATCAGGAACACAGTACAAATGCAATACTTCTGTCGCTATCTATTCGGAAATCACAAGGGAGGACTATGAAAACCACCATCACCTGGACAGCAGTATTTGTTACCCTGGCCGTACTGGCCTTTGCCGGGGTGCCCCAGACCATTAACTATCAAGGGTATCTGAAGGACACGACTACCGGTGCGCCGATTCACAACACACCCGTC
The DNA here is from genome assembly GCA_964420435.1 of uncultured Geobacter sp. GTDB lineage: Bacteria > Desulfobacterota > Desulfuromonadia > Geobacterales > Pseudopelobacteraceae > JACRCG01. The sequence continues at coordinate 120,167 of CAYQTC010000005.1, read as the reverse complement.
AATATCACCTTTCGCCTTTACAGCACAGGCAGCGGGGTCGGTCCGCTCTGGAGTGGCGCCCCCAAGAGTGTGACACCGGCAAATGGTATCTACAGCACACAGATCGGCCCGACCGCACTACCCTTTGACCGTCCGTATTGGCTGGGGGTTACCGTAGGCAGTGATCCGGAGTTACGGCCGCTGCAACAGCTTGAAAGTGTGCCGTATGCCTTGAGCGCCCCCCTGCCGGCAGCATCAAAATATAACAGTTCAGGCAATGCCTTCGAGATCAGTAACAACGGCAGCGGTGCAGCGATCAAAGGAACGGGGGGCACCGGCAATTATGGCACGCTTGGTGGCGCCAACGGAGTTGCCGGTTATTCCACTACGTCCAACAGTGCAGTTTTCGGCTTCAGCAATGGCCCCGGAGATGCGGTCGAGGGAGCATCCAGCGGTACCGGCCGGGCAGGTTTCTTTTATATCACGAACGCCGACAATTCAAACTCAGCCTTAGCAGCCCAAACTGTCGGCAGCGGAAGCGCGGTTATCGGCTCATCCAGCGGAAGCGGCACCGCCATCTGGGGCAGGTCTCTCGGAGTGGGGAGAGCGGGCATGTTTACTGTCGAAAACAGTACTACCGGCAACCCTGCCCTGCAGGTTTCGACTGTAGGTATAGGCCCGGCCGGAACATTTATCTCCTCGAACCCCGCAAGCAACAGTCCCGCCCTTTACACTTACTCACTGGGCGGCAGGGCCCTGGAAGCCACCCAGTTCGGCACAGGATACAGTGCTTATTTTCTAGGGAACGATGCAGCAAATGTTTTCCCAGTTTTGCATGTAGATAATAAGAGTGCGGGGACCGGGATAAACGTCAATTCAGCCGCAACCGGTATGGCAGCATCATTCAACCAGCTGAATGCTGCTGCATCTGCTGAAACGATCTACGCCTCCAATCAGGGCTCCGGGTCGGTTGTGAGTGCTTACAGTTATGGCACCGGTGTGGCAGGTGATTTCAACGTAGTCAATGCTGCAGGCTCACAAACCGCCCTCAAAGCAACCACCAGTGGCACCGGCAAGGCCGGCGATTTCCGGATCACAAACAGCAACAGCCTCAGTCAGGTCCTGAATGTAAATCAGGCCGGCCTGGGTAATGCCCTGGATGTAACGACCACCGGGGCAAGTGGAACTGCTGGCAGATTCACAATTAATAACTCGTCTAATAATTATTCGGCTATTAACGGATATACCGTAGGGACCGGGTCTGCAGTTTCCGGTTCCAACGCAGGCAATGGATATGCCGCTGTTTTCTCGGTCGATCAACCCACTAACAATCATTATAGCCTTGTATCCTACAACTACGGTCTGGGAGGGGCAGGATATTTCAACAACCAAAACGGATCAAACAACGCAACGGCACTCACCGCCACGACCAATGGTACGGGAAAGGCCGGCAGTTTTAGCATAACCAGCAGCATTAATACCAGCCAGGCCTTGTACGTGAGCCAAGCGGGTTCGGGTAATGCCCTTGAGACTTTAAACACAGGAAGCGGAGGTTCCGCCGGGAGATTTGTGGTCAATAACGCTGCAAATAGCAGTGCGGCACTAGTTGGCTACACAATCGGCAATGGTCCCGCCGTGTGGGGCCAAAATGCGGGCGCCGGTCCAGCGGCGTTGTTCTGGGTCGACCAGGCCGCAAACAGCAGTGACGCTGCTGTTTCGTACACTTACGGACTGGGCAGGGCCGGTTATTTCGTCATCCAAAACCTGTCGAGCAGCGCAACGGCCCTGAGCGCCACCACAAACGGCACCGGAAGCGCCATTGCGGGAACCAGCACCAGCGGTACTGCTGTCAGCGGAGTTTCAATTTCCAAATACGGAGTGTTCGGCACCAGTACCAACAGTGTTGGCACTGTCGGGCAGAGCTCCAACGACACCGGCGTCTGGGGACTCTCCAACTCAGGAACCGGAGTTGACGGAGTGAGCACCGGCGGTACAGGAGTGGTTGGCAGAAGTTCAAGCGGGTATGGCATTAACGGTTTAACCGGTGATAATATTGCCGTTTACGGCGTTAACACTTCTTTTAACTTTCCAGCGGTAGAAGGCTGGAACAAGGGGAACGGTGATATTTTCAGAGGCTGGTCTGGCGCAAGTCCGGCACTCGTTTTCTCCGTTGCAAGTAATGGTCATGCTTTTTTTGCCGGAACCGTAACGGCTAACGGAACAACGCTAACATCCGATCTTCGGCTAAAAACCGATATCCAGCCACTGGATAACTCACTAGAAAAGGTTATGAACCTGCGCGGCGTCAGTTATGTGATGAAGGCCGACGAGGCCAAGGCCCGCAAGATCGGCGTGATCGCCCAAGAACTGGAGCAGGAATATCCGGAACTGGTGGCAACCGATGACAAGGGGATGAAGAGCGTGGCCTATGCCAACCTGACTGCCGTGCTGATTGAGGCGGTCAAGGGTTTGAAGGCGGAGAATGATGCATTGAAAGCCAGATTGGAACGCCTCGAAAGCGTTCACTCCGGGCGATAGGAGGTCAGGATTATGAAAGTATTTACAGCATCGGTACTCACATCACTGGCTTTAGCCGCTCCTGCCTTGGCGGCCTATACTCAAGAAGCATCCACCTTCTCGGCCGGCGGGGGTGTCTCCACCTCGGCCGGCCATGAAAACCTGGGGGTCATCGGCCAATCGGGAATTGTCGGCAGCTCCAGCGGCGGCAGCTACATTGCCAACCACGGCTTCCTCTCGGTACTGGGGGACGGCTTCAAGATCCTTTATCCGGTAATAAGCGCCACCCAAGGAACATTGACCTTCTCGCTAATGGCCGGCATTTCCGGCAATCAGCCGCTCGGTATCAGCAACAGCGGCGGCAGCAGCCTTAACTGGACCGTGAGCAAAGGCTCTGACCCGGGCAATGTTTTCGGATTTACTCCGGCCAGCGGCAGCAACAACGGGACCGTCACCGTGACAGCCAATGCCGCCGGCCTGACGCCCGGTACCTACAGCAATACCCTGATCATAAGCGGAGCCGGGATCAGCCAGACCGCTCTGGTTCAGCTGGATCTGACCGTCACCCCCACACTCTATTACACCCTGGCGGTGACTCTCAAACTGTCCACGCCCGGCAAGGGCGGCGGCACAGTGACCAGCACCAGCCCTCCCGGCCTGACCTGCCAGCGCACCGGCGGCACGAGCGATGTCACCTGCAGCCATGACTTTGTCGCCGGCAGCACCGTGACCCTGTCCCAGACTCCGGACAGCAACACCCAGAGGGCAACCTGGGGAGCCCCGGGCTGCGGAAGTGCTGCGACCTGCACTGTTGTGCTGGATGCACCGAAAGGTACCGATGTCACCTTCCCCTATTCATCCATGGCAAAAATCAATCTTGGAAATGGCTATGAATCACTGGCGCAGGCCTATGGCAACGCGGCGGTTTCAGACACCATCAAGGCCCGGGCGGTTACTTTTCCGCTGGAGGATCTGCTGCTGAATTCAGGCAAGAACATCACCCTCCAGGGAGGGCTGGATGCCTATTATGCCGCGCAGGCCGGGCAGTATTCTACTCTGAGCGGGAAGTTGACGGTAGGCACCGGATCGTTGACGGTGGATAAGCTGATTATCAAATAGGGCAGAATTTCATAACGGAAGGATCGAGGGGCGGGATTAATTCCGCCCCTTTTTGTTTTATCTCCATGAAGCATCGGTTTTTGCAAGATGGTTATTTCGCCAGCGCCAGCATCACAACCCCCGCCACCATCAGAAACATGCCGACCAGCCTGACCCTGGCAAAACTCTCCCGCAGCAGGCTGGCCCCCAAAAAAGCTCCCGCCAGCATCGACAGCTCACGCACAGGGGCGACATAGCTGAGTTTTGCCTTGGTCATGGCTATCAACACCAGCGTATATGCCAGAGGTGACATCAATCCAACCGCTATTATGTAGCGCCTGTTTTCCCGCCATTGCGTTTTCAGCAATTGCGGGCGACTCAGCGCCTGCGGCGCCAGAATCAGCGTGCGCACCCCCAGGCCGAGCACATAATACAGCACCGGAGCCAGGGCCAGCGTCTTGACCGCCCATCCGTCAATCAGAGTGTAAAGACCGATAAACGCTCCGGAAAGACAGCCCCATACGACCCCCATCAGCAGCCTGGCGGATGAAGAGTGACGGGCCGAGCTGCCCGAGATCAGAAAAATGCCGGAAATGATCAGGGCAATCCCGGTCCACCCCAGAAGATTGGGGGCTTCCGCCAGAAAGAAAATTGCCCCGGTAATTGAAAACAGCGGGCCGGTTCCCCGGGCCAGCGGGTAGACTATGGAGAAATCGCTGACACGATAGCCGCGTTGAAGCACCAGCGAGTATGCCACATGCACAATCGCGCTGGCGACAATGGCAAGCCAGGCCGCCCGGCCGAGTTGGTGGGAGTTATTCAGCCACGACACAACCCCGAACGGGAGAGCGACAGTGATGCTGACAATTCCGTACAGCCATACATACGGCAGCCCACCGGAAGCTTTTTTGGCGAAAAAGTTCCAGAGCGCATGAAGCAGTGCTCCTGCAACAACCAGTATGAGTGCGTCCAGAGGCATGCGGATTTATAGCAGGAAGACTTCCGGTGCGGCAAGGTAAAAGGGCGCCTAAATTATTGCCTGAATCCGTCCCCCCGTGGTATGAATGTAGCTTGTCCACTCAACACTTCCCTGATGTTTTTTTTAGAAAAAAGGGCCATATTTCAAACCAAGGAGATCCACCATGTCCTTCCGTACAATTGAATGGCGCGACGACGCCGTGATTATGATCGACCAGACCCGCCTGCCGGGCGAAGAAATTTACAATACCTATACCGACTTCAAATCGGTGGCCGAGGCAATCAAGGGCATGATCATCCGGGGGGCGCCGGCCATCGGCGTGGCGGCCGCCATGGGTGTTGCCCTGGGAGCCCGCGAGATAATTGCCGATACTTACGATTCATTTTTCCGGCAATTGGAGAATGTCTGCGACGTGCTGGCCCGCACCCGTCCCACGGCGGTCAATCTGTTCTGGGGCATCGAACGCATGAAGAGGCTCGCCGAAGAGAATAGCGACAAGAGTCTCGACAAGATTCGTGAAATCCTGAAAAAAGAGGCAATAAAAATCGAGCAGGAAGACCTGACCATCTGCAAGAATATCGGCAAGTGGGGAGCCACCCTGATCCCGGAGGGGGCCACGGTTCTGACTCACTGCAATGCGGGGGGATTGGCCACGGCCGGTTACGGCACCGCCCTTGGAGTGATCCGCGCCGCCCATGAGGCCGGCAAAAAGATCCAGGTCTTTGCCGATGAAACCCGTCCCTGGCTGCAGGGGGCTCGCCTGACCGCCTGGGAATTGATGAAGGATGGGATACCCACCACGCTGATCTCTGACAACATGGCCGGTTTTTTCATGAGCAAGGGAGAAATCACCTGCTGCGTGGTCGGCGCCGACCGGATCGCCGCCAATGGCGACACCGCCAACAAGATCGGCACCTATTCGGTGGCGGTACTGGCCAGGGAAAACAATATTCCCTTTTATGTGGCTGCTCCGATTTCAACCCTGGACCTGACCCTGTCCGACGGCAGCAAGATCCCGATCGAGGAGCGCACCGGCAGTGAAGTGACCCACATCAAGGGCATTGCCATCGCCCCGGAAGGCGTCAGGGTCCGCAACCCGGCCTTCGATGTCACACCGGCCCGCTACATTACGGCCATCATCACCGAGAACGGAATCGTCAAGGACGACTACCGCTCCGGCTTGCGCAAGGTTGCAGGTAAATAACATGCATGTAGATCGTTTTTCCCAGGACTTTCACCGCCTGATTGCCATCGTCGACCCGTTAGAGCGGGGAAAGGAACTGGCGGTTTTTCTGGAATCCCACGGCTATCAGTACGGCTCCCGCTCTGCAGACAATATACTTCTGCTTCAGCCGTTATTTAGTGTGGATGAACTGCACCGCATCGTCATCAATTCACTATTGACTCCGTCTCCTGATATGGCGCTGAACGCTTTCGAGCGCCTGGCCGGGGTAATTGATCCCGCTGATCTGGCCAGACTGGCGGGCCGCAAGAGGCGTCTGGCGCAGTTTGTTCTGGTCTGCGGGTCATCGCCGTTCCTGGTAAATCTGATTTACAAGACTCCCGAGACACTGCTCCATCTGTTCCTTGAAAACGGAATCGATATTTCGCGCAACTTCACCGACATGTTGGCCGCCTTACGGTCCCGGATGGATGATTCCACCGATTTTGCAGCACTTCAGAGACAGCTGCGGCTCTTTAAACGAGCCGAAATCCTGCGTATTGCCGCACGCGACCTGAACGGCCTGGCAACGCTGGAAGAGGTAACTGACGAGCTTTCCAGCCTGGCGTCGGCTTCGCTGCAGATGGCCTGCGAGGTTTGCCGGCGCTGCCTGGCCAAAGAATACGGCTGGCCGATGATGGAAACCCCGAACGGCTTGCGCGAAGCGGAGATGACTGTCATCGGCATGGGCAAACTGGGCGGCCGGGAACTGAATTTTTCTTCCGACATCGATATCATTTATTTTTATGAATCGGACAAGGGTGAAACCTCCGGAGTTGAAAACGGCTCCGGTTCAAAAAAAGGTGTTGTTTCCCTTCACACCTATTTCAACAAAATGGGAGAGATGGTCAGCAAGGCGCTCTCCCAGGCCACCGAAGACGGATTTGTTTTCAGGGTTGACGTTGGTTTGCGGCCGGAAGGCAAGTCGGGCGACATAGCAGTTTCGCTCCGCTCGGCCGAGATTTACTACGAATCCTGGGGTCAATCCTGGGAACGCACCGCAATGCTCAAGGCCCGGCCGGTGGCCGGTTCGCTGGAACTGGGCGAGCAGCTGCTGAAAATGCTGCAGCCGTTTGTCTACCGGAAATATCTCGATTACAACCTGATCGAGGACATGAAGCACATGAAGCAGAAGATTGACGCATCACTGGCCCGTTCGCGGGAAGGGGAAAGCAATCTCAAGCTGGGGCGAGGCGGAATCCGCGAAATCGAATTTTTCATCCAGGCCCTGCAGCTGGTCTACGCCGGAAAAAATCCGAAACTGCGGGAGCGCAACTCACTCAAGGCATTGGACACATTGCTGGAGGCCCGTCTGATCAATGAAGAAGATCATGGGAAACTGCGAGGTGCCTACCGTTTTCTGCGTTCCACCGAACACCGTATCCAGGTTGTCCAAGAACGCCAGACCCATAACCTGCCGGCCAGGCCGGAGGAAATGCTGGCCCTTTCACGACGCTGCGGCTATCTGCGTTCCAACGGCCTGGGACGTTTCCAGGAGGTACTGGAGGAGCATCGCAGCAATGTTTCTGTCATTTACGGCACGCTTTTCCATTCGCGAGACGAAAACCTGCAGCAGGATTTAAACCCGGAGACGCTGCTTTTTCTGGACCATCGGGCCGATTCCGACCTGGTCAAGGACATGCTGGCCGAAAAACGTTTCGAAGATGTCGAGCGGGCTTACGAGAACCTGTCATTACTGCGCCGGGGACCGGTCAAGGGGAATCTTACCGAACGCAGTCGCCGCCTGCTGGAAAAAATCACTCCGTTGCTGTTCCAGGATGTGTTCGATTCTCCTGACCCTGACATGGCGCTGATTAACCTGGAGCGCTTTTTGACGGTTATTGCCACCCGCCCGTCATATTACGCCCTGCTGGCCGAGAATCGAGCAGCCAGCAAACTGTTGGTATCACTGTTCGGCATGTCCGAATTTCTTTCCAAGATTCTGATCAGCCATCCTGAGCTGCTGGACAGCATGGCCTCCAGCAATTATGCCTCTACCGCCAAAACCATGGATATTATGACGGCGGAGCTTAACACTCTGCTGGAACAGAGCGACTACTTTGAAGACCGTTTGGATGTTTTGAGGCGCTACCGCAATGAGGAGTTCCTGCGCATCGGGCTGAACGATATTCATGGCAGGCTGCTGCAGGGCGAAGTGACTACACAGCTGAGCCTGCTGGGCGAAACCTGCCTATCCGCTGCATACCGTCTGGCGGTGGATGAGCTGAAGCGCTTCGGACGGCCTTTCTACCAGCACGAAGGGCGTACTGCAGAGGCAAACCTGGCAATCATCGGGATGGGAAAACTGGGGGGCGGCGATCTTAACTATCACTCTGATCTGGACATAATTTTTGTCTATGATCACCAGGGGTACACCGATGGTGAGAAGCAGATCTCCAATCATGAATATTTTGCCAAACTGGCCCAGAAGATTATTTCGATTCTTACAATGCAGACCCGCGAAGGATATGTCTACAAGATCGACACCCGCCTGCGACCGTCCGGCAATGCCGGACCTCTGGTGACTTCGCTGGATTCGTTTCTGGAATATCACCGCAAGGAAGCCCAGATATGGGAGCGCCAGGCTCTCACCAAAGCCCGTGTAGTGCTGGGTGATCAAATGCTGGCCAGTCAGTTGCATGACATCATTCGCCACACTATCTATGGATCCACGACAGACGATGAGGGCCGCGACGAGATCCATCGGCTGCGAATGAGGATGGAAAACGAGCTGGCCAAGGAAAAAGACGGCAGCTACAACATCAAGACCGGTCGCGGCGGAATGGTGGATGTGGAATTCACGGTCCAGTATCTGCAGCTGCGCTACGGCATCAGCTATCCGGAACTGCGCACGACCAACACAATCGTAGCCCTCAAGGAAATCCGCTCTCTGGCGCTATTGCCCGAGGGTGACGCCGAAACGCTGCTTATCGGCTACAAGTTCCTGCGCAAGCTGGAGAACCGCCTGCGCATCATCCACGACTACTCGGTCAACGACCTGACCGGTCCAAGAAATTACATGAACAAACTGGCGCTGCGACTGGGATATGACCCGAAACTTAAAAACCCTGGAGTGGCTCTGATCAGTGATTATGAGGAAACAACCGGCAGAATACGGGATGTGTACCACCGTATTTTCGGCATAACAACCGATTAATACCGATTTAAAAGGAGGGTTTGGCCATGAATATTCGCAAGAAGTTCCTCGATTATGAGTATGAAGAGGTGCTGGACGGGCGGGTGCGCGAACTGATCCGTGTGGGGTGTGCCGTCGCGGTCGGATGCCCGACCTGATTCAAGAAGCACTTCGCGGTCGCGAAGTCGGAAGGCGCCAGCGAGGCGGAACTGCGGGAGGCGGTGGCATACGGAATGATCGCCCCTGGAGGACGCGCCAAGAATTTTGCTCTCGATATGCTGAGCGAGATCGAAAACGACAATTGAACCAAACAGGAACGGGCGGGGTTATCAAACCCGCCCGTTCCTGTTTATAACGTCACATTCAAGTGGTTATGCCTGTGCCGGAACTTCCAGCAGCAGCACCTGGCTCAGTGCAGCATCTATTTTAGACACATCCACCACTGTATTGAAACAGGGACCGAAGGGGCGTTCGTTGAGGATGCCGATCACCGGCAGCGGATAGCAGTCCTTGATGCCGGAGGTCAGGTCGCGCTCGCAGGCCACGGCCAGCACCAGTTTCGGGCGCTTTTCCACAATGACCTTGCGTGCCAGCGTGCCGCCAGTGGCGACCGAAATATCGATATTGTACTTGCGGCTGATCTCCACCAGCCCCTTGATGTCACAGCGACCGCAAAGGACGCACTTGTTGATGTCTCCGGTGACCTTGATCTCGCAATCAAAGAGCTGGATACAGTGGGGAAGCAGCACCAGGACCCGGTCCGGCCTGACCTTCTGGCGCTGGGAAACAACCAGGCTGTTGTTCATTGCGATGAAGGACTGGCGGATCTTGTCCTTGTCAACACCCATCAGCCGGCCGACGAACTCGATCACCGGCAGCAGGAATTTGATGACCACCAAGCGCATGAAGCGGGTAAAAAAGATATCCTTGCCAAGCGCGGTTGTCAGCACAAGCAGGCCGGTGCCCAGAATTGCCGCACCGGAAAGCACCATCATGATGATTCCTACAATATTGGGCAGGTTGGGATGGATGTTCGCCAGCCCTCGATTGGGGATCCACCAGATCAGGAAAATGACCGCAACCACGATCAGGCAGGTCAGGCCCATCAGGCTTACAAAAAGCCGTTTGCGCGGCGGCGAGCTGTTCTCGTTGGCATTGGTCATGAGGAGGCATCTCCGCATGCTTCGCTACCCAGCAGCGCGCCTTCCGCAATCTGAAACCCGGCCAGAAAGCTGCCGATATCAAGCCGTTTTTTACCGGACAACTGCAGTTCCTGGATAAGCAGGCTGCCTGACTGGCAGGCAACTTCCAGCTGACCTTTTGATGATTTCAGAACCGTTCCCGGAATTCCGCTGCCGCTGCCGACCCGCGTGCGGTATATCTTCAGCACCTGCTCACCCAGAAAAGTATACGCACACGGCCAGACCGCCATGCCGCGAACCTGATCATGTATGGCCCTTGCGTCTTTCTTCCAGTTGATCAGACCGTCCTCTTTTTTGAGCATCGAAGCATAGCAGGTGTTGTCGTTGCTTTGCGGCTGCGGCGCGATATCCCCGGCTTTGAGACGGTCGAGTGTTTCTGCCAGTAGCTCTGCTCCCAGTAAAGCCATGCGGTCGTGCAGCGAAGTAATATCTTCGTTTTCATCGATCGCAGTTTTCTGCTGCAGCAGCATCGGCCCGGTATCAAGGCCGGGATCCATCAGCATGGTGGTGGCTCCGGTTTCAGTTTCACCGTTGATGATGCACCAGTTAAGCGGGGCGGCTCCCCGATAGCGGGGAAGAAGTGACGCATGGACGTTTATGCAGCCGTGCGGCGGTATGTCCAGCAGCGCTTTGGGAAGAATCTGGCCGAATGCGACCACCACGATGACATCCGGTTCAAGCTTGCGAATCAGCTCAACAAATTCCGCATCGCGAACCTTGAGCGGCTGGTACACTGGAATGCCATGCTTGACTGCCAGCTCCTTTACCGGAGGCGGCATCAGTTTTTGCCCACGCCCTTTTGGGCGGTCGGGTTGCGTGACAACGGCCACAAGGTTTTCATTCAGATCTATCAGCTTCTGGAGAGTTGGACAGGCAAAATCCGGGGTTCCCATAAAAATCATCCGCCAGCCGGTCATCGAGCCTCCTCGGCAGCTTTGCGGGCTTTGCGTTGGAACAGCTCGCGTTTGAGAGGTGAGAGGTGATCGACAAAAAGAATGCCGTCCAGGTGGTCGATTTCATGCTGGAATGCAATCGCCAGCAGATCATCCGCACGCCAGGTTACTTCAGCGCCTTCCTGGTCAAGTGCCTTGACAACCACCCGGGCATGCCTGCGCACATTGGCGGCATATTTGGGTACCGAGAGGCAGCCCTCCTCTTCGTAGGTTTCGCCTTCCGCGTGAATAATGACCGGATTGATGGCAGCAATAAGCCGGGGCGGCTCGTCCGAGGCGGCAATATCAATTACAATAACCCGCTGGTGTACACCTATCTGCGGAGCAGCCAGACCGATGCCCGGAGCGTTGTACATTGTTTCCGCCATGTCTTTGACCAGTTCCCGTACTGCGTCATTAATGACAGTGACCGGAGTTGATTTCTTCTTGAGTTCCGGGTTGGGATAAGTGAGGATGGTGCGTATCATATGCATCCTTTGTTGAAGTGATAAAAGTGAAATGATACTATTTCACGACAATAAAATCAATTTTCATCTTTGCAGTGCCGGCGAGAGGCGGATATGACAGATCCGGTTGATGGAATAAGCGGTACCAGGGAAACTTCTTCCGGTGGCACTTACAGCGGTGGACATTCTGCAGACGAGCATAAAAAGAAAAAAACCAGAGAGCCGGAGCATGATCTGGTTGAAATATCTCAGATCGCCAGAGACCGCTCGTCCGGCAAAACCCGGAAGAGCATTTTGGACTATCTGAAAGAACTGCTGGAGTAACCCGGCTTTAATTCAGAAGCCGGATCAACCGAAGAAGCTCTTGTCTTTTTCGTAGGCAGAGCAGAAATCCTCCAGCAACATCTCCATTTTCTCCTGATCGATTCCAAGAAGTTTTGCCGGAGCAGACTCATGAAGATCAATAATGTCATCCGGTTCACGCGTGCCGACCCCGGCTTTATGACAGAACAGGTTGGCAAGTCCGACTACACATGCCAACCGGACTTGATAGGGGTCATCATCTTCTGCAAAATCAAAAGAATGATGCTTTAAGACTGCGTACATAAGAATGTCGGGAAAGTTCCATTTTTTTATAACCAGTCCGCCGACCTCGGAGTGGGTGTAGGAATAAACCTGACGCTCGGCTTCAGCAAACGATATCTGATCGTTATAGCATTTCTGCATGACGATCTGAAACTGCTGGCTGTCCATGTTGTTCATGATTATTTTACCGATGTCGTGGAAAAGCCCGCCCAGAAATGCTTCCTCCTCGTTTGCCGCGCGAGTCCGCCTGGCTATTATGCGGGCAGCAAGTCCGGCACCGAATGAGTGCTCCCAGAGCATTTTTTCGGTAAGTCCGTAAGGTCTGTAGACCTGCTTAACCGAAGCCGCCACCACAAGACTTTTCAGCGTAGTAAAGCCCAGAACCACAATGGCATGTGAAAGCGTCTGAATCTGTCGCTGACAACCGTAAAAGGATGAATTTGATATTTTGAGTACTCGAGCCGCCACTGCAGGATCGGATGCCACAACTTTGGCCAGCTCTTCGGCGGATGCATTTTCACTTTCTAAAAGCTGCATGACCTTGGTGGCGACGACCGGAATGGTCGGCAAATCACTGGCGGTCATAATCATGATTTCAAGCTCTCTGTTCATATAAACCCCTGCTTATTTTCGTTGTGCGGTCATTTGACAGTGCCACAACCCAACAAGACATTATCTCACCCCGCGGCAAATAATCAAGCATTTAGCCTATAACATTGAAATTCTGCCTGCTGATGTGTATAATCCCGCGCACCACTACTCTTGAAATCTAAGGATATGCTAAATATGCGTATATTACTATCATACCTTATGCTGATGTCTGCCGTTCTGCTTTTGAGCGGATTCAGCTGGGGCCTGAACGTTGACCCATGCAAAGAAGCATTGGATTTGGTCGGCTCCCTGCAGGAAACTCAGGATGAAGCCCTGATGCGCCGGACCGAAACAAAAATCATTACACTCTGCCCTGACGGCGCTGCAGCCCATTTTGTGAACGCAGTGCAATTGGAGCGGGTCGGCAATATCGATGGTGCAATTGGTGAATATCGAAAGGCCCTGCAGCAGGAACCGTCTTTTGCCCGCGCCAGCGGCAACCTTGGGCTTTTGTATGCACAGAAAGGTATGGACGACGAAGCTTCAGTCGAACTTGCACGCGGCCTTACTACTGTCAAGAACCCGTTTTACAATAAATCAATGGCGCGCATCTTTGCTGAACGCAAGGTCTACCCACTGGCTATATATCATTACAACGAAGCCGGCAAAGAACTGACCGGCGACCCTTCAATATTTACCGGTCTGGCGGAAATATACAATGCTACAGGACAGACCGACAAAGCTCTGGAAGAGTATCGCCGGGCGGTGACAGCCAATCCCAACCATGAAAAAGCCTACATCGGCAGTGCTGCAATCAACATAAAACGCAACAACCTTGACCAGGCTGTTGAACAGCTGAAAAAAGCTGAAGCCGCCAACCCTCAGAACCGTGAAATCCATTTGATGCTGGCCGGCATCTATGAGAAAAAGGGAGATGCCAAGCTGGCCGGCTATCACTCTCTTTTGGGCGGCAAGAACAAGGCTCCTGCGCCGGCTTCAGAAAAATTGACGATCCAGCCTGCAGCAAGCGGCTCTGACAAGGAAATTGAATCACTCAAAGCTGCTGTCAAAGAACGTCCGGGAGATGTCATCGCCCATGAGAAACTGGGGCATATCTACCGTGCTGCCGGAAAAGATACCGAAGCGATGGAATCTTATCGTGAAGCAGCCCACCACAACAGCACAAACAGTGACGTTTACCTGAATCTCGGCATTCTGCATGAAAAAAAGGCTCAACTTGATGAGGCCGTAGTGGCTTACAAAAGAGCCATCAAAGTAAAACCGGGCAATGCAGAAGCTCACTTGAGACTGGGAGACATACGCTATTCCAGGGGCATACTTCAGGATGCAGTAGGGCATTATTCCGAATTTCTCAAACTGCGTCCAGAAAGCCCTGACATCCATCTCAAACTGGCCCGCATATTTGCAAAAAGCAAGGAAATCGGACTGGCAATTTCATCCTATAATTCCGTACTCTCCTACAGCCCGAACGATGCCGATGCAAATCGCGAGATCGCTGCCATGTACAGGGCTAAAGGCGACAGCGACAAGGCTGTCAGCCATTACAAGAAGGTTTTGGCCCTGCATAAGGATGATTCCGAGTCCCGATCGGCACTCGTATCAATTTATGTAAAAAACAAACAGTATGACGAGCTTACGGTCATCTTGAAAGAAGCTGTAGAACTGGCACCCGATGACCCGAATAACCACTACAAACTGGGCTTGATTTACGATTTCAAGAAAGATTATGACAGCGCTGTGGCCAGCTATAAAAAATCCATTGAGTTAAAGGCAGACCATGCCCGCTCACTGAATGCCCTGGGACGACTTTACATGAAGGCCGGCAAACTGAGCGAGGCCAAGGAAACCCTGGAGGCTGCAAAAAAAGCAGATCCTTCTATGGAAGAAACTACGGTGCTGCTCAACAACATCCGGGATGAGTTCAACCCTGAACCGCGCAAAATCACCAAAGGCAAAAAAGTCAAAGACAAAAAAGTCAAAGGCAAAAAAGCCAAGAAGAGCTCCAAAAAAACAAAAAGCACAAAAACAACCAAGAAAAGCACAAAAAGTTCGAAATCTTCAAAAAAGCAGTGACAGGCGGATGTATACTGCGGACTGAATTAGTCATTCAAATAAACTATCACGCCTGACTTCCCGGATTTTCGTGACTGGATACACTATGACTTATCAGAGCGGCACTGACGTTTATTTCCCCTACGATATACAGATTTCCTCCCATTACTGGCGCTCACTTGATCTCGGTCAGCTCTCTGGCCGGATCAAAGATCACGGCATGCCACGGATTCTTTTTTTCCGACAACTGGCGTTCAAGCTTAACAGTCTCCGCCCTAAAGGCGCCGCACCGGTGCATGCGGGAGAGCTGAACCTGTATGCGTCTCTTACACATGCCTTTCGACATCTGATCGATAAAGTTGCTGCCGGCCCTGCTTTGTCTGATGCGCTGAGACAGAGCGGTATCGATCCGGCGGGCCCTGACATGATGGTAACCTCGCGACGTTTTGTGGAGCTGTTTCCGCCGGATGATATTTTAAAAGGTGTTACGGATGAGTCCGGCTGGCTTGAAAACCATCAAACACGCGAGAAACGGCTCAACCTTCTTATTCGTGAGATGCTTCTGCTCCGCCTGGCCGCCGACAATAAGGCGCTCGACAGCTTCCGTGAACTTGTTGATGATCGACCGCTGGCAAGCGCACCTCACTACGCAAACATTGTAAATGCCCTGAATCTGTCTCTGAGGGAAGGACCGGTTATTGATGGCCGCCAGCGCACTTTGATTGAGGCGCTTATGGAGGCTATCAACTCATCGCCCGCATCCCTTGCCGGACAGGTTGGCTATATACGGAGTCATTGGCATTCAATACTTCCTCCCGAGATTATCCATGAGGTGGAGGTTGCACTTGACATACTGCACGAAGAGCAGATGGAACGCAGTATGGGGGGAGGCGGCCCAGGACCGGCGCATGTGCTTGAGTTTGGACCGGGTGCCGCAGCGGGACATTCGGATCATCCGGGTGCGGGTCCCGCCTTTGCCGGATATGATTACCCCGAATATGAGCATTTTTCTCCGGACGCAGACTGGATGTCCAATGTTGTTCTGATGGCCAAGATGGTTTATGTGTGGCTTGATCAGTTGAGCCGCATGCATGGATACCCGATCACCCGCCTCGACCAGGTACCGGATGCAGAACTTGACCGCCTGGCAGGATGGGGCTTCACCGGACTCTGGCTGATCGGCCTCTGGGAGCGCTCGGCCGCTTCACAACGAATCAAACAGATCTGCGGCAACCCTGATGCAATCGCTTCGGCCTATTCGCTGTATGACTACGAAGTTGCTGCTGACCTGGGAGGCTGGGAAGCCCTGGCAAACCTTCGGGAGAGAGCCCAGAAGCGCGGCATCCGCCTGGCCAGCGACATGGTGCCGAACCATACCGGCATATACTCCCGATGGGTTATCCAGCACCCGGACTGGTTCGTCCAGACAGATTACCCTCCATTTCCAACTTATCAGTTCACCGGTGAAAACCTCTCCCTGGATGATGATGTCTGCCTTCAGATCGAGGACGGTTACTGGAACAAAAGTGACGCCGCCGTGGTATTCCGGCATTACGACCGCCGCGATGGCCGTACCCGCTATATTTATCACGGCAATGACGGAACCAGCATCCCCTGGAACGACACCGCTCAGCTCAACTACCTGATTACGGAAGTGCGCGAAGCTGTCATCCAGACCATCCTGCATGTTGCACGCAACTTCCCCATAATCCGCTTCGATGCCGCCATGACCCTCGCCAAAAAGCACTACCAGCGCCTCTGGTTTCCGATACGCGGACTGGGTGGCGGGATTCCGTCACGGGCCGAGCACGGTATGAGCAAGGACGAGTTCAATGACGTTTTCCCGGTTGAGTTCTGGCGGGACGTCGTGGATCGTGTTGCTGCCGAGGCTCCCGGCACACTGCTGTTGGCAGAGGCATTCTGGATGATGGAAGGTTATTTTGTAAGGACACTGGGAATGCACAGGGTCTACAACAGCGCCTTCATGAATATGCTCAAGACTGAGGAAAATGCAAAGTACCGTCAAACTATCAAGAATGTACTTGAGTTCAACCACGAGGTTCTCAAGCGGTTTGTAAACTTCATGAACAACCCTGACGAAAAAACAGCCGTGGCGCAGTTCGGTTCCCAGGGCAAATATTTCGGTGCCTGTGTGCTGCTCGCAACCATGCCGGGCCTGCCGATGATCGGCCATGGACAGATCGAAGGATTTCACGAGAAGTACGGCATGGAATACAAACGGGCTTATTGGGACGAACAGATCGACGAGGGATTGGTTCGCGGTCACGAAATGTGGATCTTTCCGCTGCTTCGCCGCCGCTGGCTGTTTTCCGGATCCGAAAATTTTGTCATGTATGATTTTCACGCCGGGGCCAGTATTGACGAAAATGTTTTTGCCTACTCAAACCGGGTTAAGGACCATAAAGTACTAATATTATACAACAACTGTCACGCCACAACCTCCGGCTGGATACGGGAGTCAGTTTTATTTGCAAGCGCCAAAACAAGTGGCGATCAACAGCTGGAAAGAACCACCCTGGCTGAGGCTCTTCAAACCGGTCATGAAAAAAACTTTTACGTAATATTCAAGGATCTGACCCAGGGGCTTGAATACCTGCGCTCAGCCAAGGAACTGAATAAAAAGGGTCTGTATGTTGAATTGAGCGAATATCAGTTCCATGTATTTCTGGACTTCAAGCTGGTTCAGGACGATCCGGAAGGCTCCTGGAGCTCACTCTGCAAACACCTGAACGGTGCCGGAACCGCATCGCTGGAAGACGAGCGCAAGCAGCTGATGTTCGCCAAACTGAACTTTTTATTCAGGAGCCTCCTGAAACTCATCCCCCTATCCGGTTTACGAAGAATGCCCGGAGTTGACGGCGATGCTTTGCCTCAAGCGATTGATGACTTCCTGTCAGCCCTTTCTGCCGAGTCCGCTAAATCGGAAACCGAAGTTATTGCACGAAAAGGAGCTGTCAGCACCCCCCGGCGTATAAATCTCAAAAAAGGCAAGGAACTGGCGGCCCGTGTCGACAGCCTCCAGCAGATCCTGATCCAGAAACCGGCGACAATGGATGCCCGCCAGTTCCAGGTCAGAGTTGCCAGTCATTTTTCGGACCAGGCCGCTACCAGGCTGATTCTTGCCTGGCTCGTGCTTCGCGATTCCAGCGTGGATCCGGTCCGATACGGGCTTGACTGGGTACTGCGGCAGTTCTTGATGAAAGATCATGATCGGGATATCCACTGCCGAAGCACCCAATTGCTGGCGGCACTTCTGGAATGGTGGCGTTCAGACAGAACCCCGACATTCAAACCAAATAATTTCCAGAATGTGCAGAGCATGTTCACTCTTCCTGCCAGCCGCAATTTTCTATTGATTCACGAAAGCGATGGAACGGAATGGTTCAACAAGGAAAGATTTGAAGAGCTGTGCGCCTGGATCGAGCTTCTCAACCTGCTTGAAGGGCTAAAGAGCGTCAAAACCTCCAGGGGGATCTGTTCCCGGATGGCATCAGCAGAATGTGCCATAAATCTGGCGACAGAGCTGGCAAAAAGCATCGGCTATAAAAGCGTACTTTTTGTTAAGTCGATTAGCGGGTCCAAAGCCGTCCGGTCCTCAGCCTCGAAAAGAAGTACTGTATAAGGAATCAGCTTTTACCGGTTGTGCTTTTCACGCTCGATTGTCAACGCCCTGAATGCTGATATAATTATCCTGCCGACCAGATTGATCGGGAGGGGCAGTATGTCAGTGAATTTCATCCCGCCAAACGCCTTAAAACAGCTGCTGAACCTGTTGCGCCAGCAGGGCGAACTGCACGGCCCGATTCGAGGAGAAGACGGAATAGTGCGCTTCGCCCCGCTTGCACCGGGTATAATGCCTGATCTCGAGGCTGTCCGCACCCTGCTCCCCCCCAAGAAACACCTGCTGCATCCCCAGGAAACCATTCTAACCTATCAAGCCGACTCGGGATATCAGGAACCGGACGCAACAGCCCGGCCGCTGATTCTTTTCGGTCTCCACCCCTGTGATCTTGCAGGAATCAGCTACCTGGACATTATTTTTCTCGGAGACGCCCCTGACCCGCTTTATGCCGCGCGACGTGCCGCACTGACCCTGATCGGAACTTCCTGCACCCCTGACGATTTCTGTTCCTGTCATCAGAAGCCCTCTACTCTGAAAGCTTCCTATGACCTGTTTCTCCAGCAGATTGAGGGTGGCTTCGCCGTCAGCAGCGGTTCCAGGCGCGGAAACGAATTACTGGAATCGTTGGGAGAGATCATCGAAGTGCGGGAAATGATCATCCCCGAGGACACCCGTCGTTTCTTCGGTCAGCTTTTACCGAGAGCGGCACAGTCCGAACCGGACCCCGCCCTGCCCGACTGGCAGGAACTGGGCGGACATTGCCTGGGTTGCGGAGCCTGTTCCATCTGCTGCCCGACCTGTGCCTGCTTCGACGTACTGGAACATGGCGGACTGGACGGCTGTTCTGCCGAGCGGGTTCGACGCTGGGACAACTGCCTTTTCAAGAGCCACGCCGAAGTGGCAGGCGGCATGAGCTTTCAGAAAGATCGGGCACAGCGTTTCCGTTATCGTTATCGCCACAAATACCTGGGTTTTGGACAAGTTAAAGGCATTCCGGGGTGTGTCGGCTGTGGCCGCTGCTGGGCAGTCTGCCCCGCAGGACTGGACCTGCGCCCACTTGCTGAACGGCTTGAAAGGCTGGCGCCATGAACACCACAATGCCAGTACAAGCAACTATTACGAGAGTTCGCCGCCTTACGGCCGATACGACCCTCTTCACCATGAGCTGTAATGACAATGCCGTAAACAGAGGAGTAGCAGAGTTCCTTCCCGGGCAGTTTCTGGAGCTTTCAGTACCCGGTATCGGGGAAATCCCTATCTCATACTGCGGTATTCCCTCCCCCGAAGGTGAAATTGAACTCTGCATTCGGCACGTGGGATTGGTCACCTTACCTCTTAGAAATGCGGTACCTGGAGATGCTGTAGGGCTGCGTGGCCCCTTTGGGCATGGCTTTCCGGTCAACTGCTATGAAAATCAGGACCTGCTGCTGATCGCCGGAGGACTGGGAATGGCACCGCTTCGTTCACTGCTGCTGGTACTGGCAGAACAGCGGCAACGCTGGGGAGAGCTGACCCTTCTTTATGGTGCCAAGGACACGGCATCGCTGCTTTTTATGGATGAATTGCTGGGGCAGTCCCGGAAAAAGGACATCCGGATCCAATTGTCTGTTGATCGCCCGGAGCATTGCCTGGATGGCCCTCCCAACTGCCGTGTCGCCCTGTTGCCTGCCCTGTTGGATCAGTTGACAATCCGACCGGACCGGACCTGCGCCGCCCTGTGCGGGCCGCCGGTGGTCTATCCCTACCTGGTAAAGAAATTAAAACAGCTGGGTCTTTCCGACAACCGGATTCACCTGTCATTGGAAAGGCGCATGAAATGCGGTCTGGGACGTTGCGGCCATTGTGCAGTGGGGACTTATCTCTGCTGCACCGACGGCCCGGTTTTCAGCCTTGCGCAGCTTCAGGGCATAGAGGGGGCTCTGGCATGAGACGGCTACGACTCGCCATATCAGGATTTACCGCCTGTTCCGGATGTCAGCTTTCGCTGTTGAACTGTGAAGCCGAACTCCCGCAAATGCTGAAGTCAGTAGAATTCGACTATTTCCCGATGGCCTGCTCGCCCGCAGTTTTGGAGGGAGAATATGATGCCGCTCTGGTGGAGGGATGCCTTTCCATGCCGCACGAGCACGAACAGCTGCTGGGATTACGGGAGAGGAGCCGCTATCTGGTCGCCGTTGGAACCTGCGCGGTCTGGGGCGGCGTGGCGGCGCTGAGTAACGGAGAGGATCGTGAACTGATTCGGCAACAGGTGTATGGTGGGAACCGGATAGCCTGCGATACGCATGAACCCCGACCACTGCACACGGCAGTGCATGTTGATGCCACGCTCTGCGGCTGCCCCCCTGAAAAAGAGGAGCTGCTCAGACTGATAGCCGGACTGCTGCGCGGAGCACTCCCTGCCCCCATCAGCCATCCGGTCTGCAGCGATTGCCGAATGCGGGAAAACCTCTGCCTGCTGACGGAATGCTCGCAGCTCTGCCTCGGCCTCTTGACATTGGGCGGCTGCGGCGCCCGCTGTCCAAGCCTGGGAGTTTCCTGCGAGGGATGCCGAGGTCCGGTGCCGGAAGCCAACCTGGCCGAAGCTACGGAGATATACCTGCAAAAGGGATACGACTGGGCAACAGTGTGCGAGCGGCTGAAACGTTTCTGTCCGGAGTGGAAGCCATGAACGGTTCAGGCAGAATTGATCTCCTGACCAGAGTTGAGGGACATGGAAGGGTGGAACTGATCCGGGAAGGTGAGCGGATAGTGGATGCCCGCCTGCATCTGCACGAGTCGCCGCGCCTGTTCGAGGCACTGTTGGTCGGTAGACGTTTCGACGAGGTGGCCAATATCGCCTGCCGGATCTGCTCTATCTGCTCCACAGTTCACAAGGTGGCTGCGCTGCAGGCGGTCGAGCAGGCACAGGGACTCCTGATTTCCCGCCAGACAAGACTTCTGAGGGAACTGGCGGTTCAGGGGGGACAGATTGAGAGCCATGCACTGCATGTCTTCTGCCTGGCTCTGCCTGATTACCTTGGGGTGGGCGGTTTTCCAGACCTGGCAGCCGTAGCGCCGCAGGAACTGAAGCTTGGACTGAAGATCAAAGCCCTGGGCAACCTGATCCAGGAGACTGTCGGCGGTCGTGCGATCCACCCCTTCAACCTGCTGGTAGGTGGCGTAGGGACGGTGCCGGACTCTGAGCAGTTGCAGCTCCTGGCCGATGGATTGTCGGAGGTTTATGAGGAGTTGCCGGAACTTGTCAAATTTGTTTTGTCTTTGCAGGAAGCCCTTCCGGAGCTGGCGGCACCGCAAGCCTGCGCCGTCAGCGGCGGGCCGTCGCTGTTCGGAGACCGTTTGACGACTGCTGTCGGAGAAGTTATTCCAGCCGATTCTTCAATAGCCTGGTTGAACGAACAGATCGAGCCCCACTCCCACGCCAAAGTCAGCAGCTTTGACGGCCAAACGGTCTACATGGTGGGGCCACTGGCGCGACTCAATCTGTTGATGCCGATCGAATATGCGGAGCAGCTGACCGGCGCCCCTGTCAGTGCCTCCTTGCTGGCCCGCGCGGTTGAATTGAAACAGGCTGCGGAACGGGCCATGACACTGATTGCCCAACTACTGGTCGAAGGCCTTCACAAGGAAAAGCCTGTCGCAGTCATTCCAAAAGCCGGAGAAGGAACCGCATTGATCGAGGCCCCGCGCGGAGTCCTGATCCACAGTTACCGTTTCGATAACATGGGCGTCTGCACCGGAGCCAACATCATTACCCCCACCGCCATAAACCAGGCTGCGATCGAGGCTTCTCTGAAGGCTCTGGTCGCCGCGCTGGATGGCGCTGACTATGAACAGATCAAAACAGCCTGCGAGCGCCTGGTGCGCTGTTTCGATCCCTGCATTTCCTGCGCGGTACATTAACGTCAATAGCGACATGACCCAAACTTAATAAAAGAAACAGGCACATACATTTAATAGTATGTGCCTGTTTTGCTATCGGTTTCCGGCAACCTTTATTTCTACGCCTTTCAACTTTTTACGAAGTACATCTACCAATCTTCCTGTTTTTTAAGAAGCCGGTCGAAATATATCTGTGGGCTGGTAAGTTTATTGCTCTCCTCACTACTGTAGCCAAGCTCCTTGAAGTTCAGAATTCCGTTAGGGGCATGGCAGCTGGCACAGGAAAGTGCACTTTTCTTGGGTGCAACCTGGTGATTGCTGCCAAAATAGATGGTCTGCCATCCCGGGACCGGTTCATACTCTTTGATGCCGAGGATTTTAGCAGCAGAAGCCACACCTGCCAATGTATCACCCGTAGCGGATGGAGGTGCAAAATCCATTGATAGCAGTTCACCTGTTTTCTTGTTGTAATATGCCTTGCCCTGGAAAACCTTGAAAGGATAGATCTTGCTCTTTCCATCCGTACGGCTGCCTTTTGGTCCGATGAATTCGGGGCGATTGGCTACGGTCAGGTTGTACCAGGCATACACCGGGGCTGTTTCGTTAACTTCTTTTTTCAATGTTGAAGGCTCGTAAAATCCGTTGTCAAGCTTTGTCCATTTGGTGAAATCCTTGGCAAAAGCCCCACCTGTCCTTGGTATATGACAGGTCTGGCAGGCAATTTTGGAAGAATGCTGATCAATCCCGGCGTCCTTGTGAGGCTTTTCTGTATGGCACTGACCGACACAAGACAATCTGACCCCGTCGTGAGCCCAGTTGTTGGGATCAAACCCGGTCGGTATCTTATGGTTTTTAGTGACATGGCAGTCGATACAAACCATTTTCCTGGCCGCATGCACATCAGCGACTGCAGTCATGGAAAAACCGCGCTTGACAAGGACTCCTCCACCGGCTGCTTCATGACAGGTCATACAGGTTTTATTAGACGGTTTGCCCAGATTGGCAGCCGCCTCAACACTTCTGTCCTGACCTATGATGACGACTCCGTCCGCCCTCTTCATTGGTTTTCTTTTGCTGAAATCGTATTTTACCGAGTGACACAACAGACAGTCTACTGCAGCTTCGGCTGCCGGGCCGGTACTGCCCACATCACTGGCATGGTCTCCGGGGTGGCAGCTGTTGCAGCCGGAAAACTTGGTCTTCCCCTTTTCATTGGGAGGTATTTCCTTCAGGTTGTTGACGATGTCATTGCCGTTGCACATGGTATAGTTTCTGTTTTTCATGCCGACTTCCTCGTTCGGCTTGACACCATCAACATGGTCGACTTTGGAAGCATGGGTCCAATGCACGGTTCCGATAAACTCCTTTGCCGTGCCGGGATGGCAGACCTCACATGTCCCGGGCCCCTGATATCCGTTTTTAAGAATATACTCCTTACCGGGATGTTCGGCGGCGAAACTTCCCTGAACACCCAGAAGTCCACCCAGCATCGCCATCACGATGATTTTCCTTTTCATCATATCGTCTCCTTTCATCATGACCATCTCAGCACCCGGCGGTCTTCTTGAACATTTTACTGGAGTTTCTGCCGTCCTGTTTATCATACTTGCAACGTATTTCATCCCCTTCAACAATGCGTTTATCATTGAATTTATCAATGGTTAAATCATCGGTGATTATTACAGTAACATCTTCAGCGCTCTTAGTGTCTTTAAGCACAACCGTAACCATTTTTTTGTCAGCGGACATAGTAACCGAAGAAATCGTTCCTACCATTTTTCCCTCATCCGCCTGTGCTGTTTGAGAAAACATTACAATCGAAACCAACATAAAAGTTATCGCGAGAACAAAAGAAACTGTTTTTTTCATCATGACAATACTCCTTTTCCTTTCAGATGGGCCCGGCAGGATGCCGGGCCCGTTTTGTCGTCTAAAACTTCACTTCAAATGTAGCGTACACATCATGTGATTCTTTTACCGGCGCCATCAACATGAAGTCGGTTGGCTTGATGTCGGAAATCTTTTTGGGGGCGCCTACCCAGTTGTTGCTGCCGGTGTATTCAAAATCGTAATACTGGTAGCCAATCTTGAAGAATGCTTTGCTGAAATAGGAAGAAACAGGTTTAAGGTCCAGCTCCTGGATGATGTATGGTTCATAGACATTTCCGCGTGTACCGATCTTGCTGGTCCACATGTCGTCGGCTGCAAAAGCCATTGTGATCCAATCTTTCGAGCCATGGTTGAACTCGAAACCGATCTTGGTTCTGGAAGGCAGGTCATAGCGAACGCCAGCAGACACGGCCCAGCCGGTCTTGTCTTTGGGGGCTTCCGGATTAAAAAATTCCCCTGTCAAAAGCCCCTGGAAACCGGCCTGACCCGACACGTTATTGTTGGGGTGCGTCATGCTGACTGCGACATCGGTGAAGAAGTTCAGGGAACCAGGGCCGGCATTTTTGATTGTGCTTAAGACGCCGGCACCAATCCAGTCAATTTCGCCAAGATTGGTTGAAGGTGCAGTATTGCCAAAGGCTGTGTTGTTCATGACCGGAAAATCCAGCAGATCAAAAGCGTGGTTCCACTGCAGCCAGACCCGCAGCGGATCGGTGTCAATGGGGTTGACGATAATACCCATCATGTCCATATCTTTAATGCTGTTAGTTGCGTTCTTGATGCCGCTGTCAAAACCGCGACCGTAGCAGATTTTGGCATAGGCGCCCGGCAGCAGGTCAATATCCGGGGCATATCCGATGGTCATACCGTCATAGGCGTAATTTACCATCAAAGACGGGACACCTCCGTTGCCCGGGCGCTCGGTGTTGAGCTTCAGATTGCTGGGAGCACCGTCTGTTGAAGGGCGGCGACCAACAGAGAACCAGAGCGGCTGATCGAAAATATTGCTCCAGGTGGCATAGGCACGATCAACATTCAGGTAACTGTCAGACGGTATATGTCCCAAGGTGCCGTCGAATACGCCCACCCGGTCCGCAAAGTAATTGCCGGTGACCTGGGAATCGTCCTGAGAGCCGAAGCTCTTGTACATACCCAGCTTGGCATGAACGGTGATGTTCTGAGTAGCCTTGGCGGTCAGATCAAGGCCGAACTTGTTGGTGTAAAGGGTTTCGTTCTTGGGTTTGAAGGCATCAACGGCACCATAGGGGGCAAGGGCACCCATGGCGCCTACAAGCGGGTTGGTGGCCGGGTTTAAAAATGCCTTTGCTCCTGCATAGGTATTTGTTCTCTTCATGGTGTTGCCAAAATTCATGAACGCAGCCAGAGCCGGACCGGCCGGCATCCCCAATGAACCGACGCCCATACCGAGTGAAAATGCCTCCGCCTGGAGAAGTCCTCCCACATTGGCAAACATGCGGTTGGGATCGGTATACGCCGCCGTTTTACCGTGCAGACTATCCACCCTGAAGCGATAATCGCCGCCAATGGTCAGCCATCTGCCGATTGATTTGTCTTCTATTTTCTTTACCTGGGCTTTCAGGTCGACGATTTCCTTTGCCTCGGACTTTGTTCCCTGTTTTTTCTGCTCATCTGCCGATTTTGATGCCTTTTCCTCATTTGCCTTAACCTGATTTCTCAGCTGCTCAAGCTCCACGGACAACTGCTCTATCTTTTTCATCAGGCCTTCATCGGCGGCCTGAACGCCCGCTGGAAGAGCCATACCCGCCACAAGGGCCAAAACAGCAAGTTTCGAAACGTTCTTCATTGTATCCTCCTTTGATGTGGTAAATCCTTCTCCTGGGCTTTGCCCTGTTTCGACATTCTTACAGATTGTCATTCCGCTTATTGTCGCATCTGTCTCCTTTCGCCGAGGACAAAATTAGTCGGTCGTACTAAATAGTTTCCGTCCGGATACTCCGGACGAGAAATAAGTAAAACCATTGATATACACTGGAGTAGCAAACAATGTGCCATGTATATAAAAAACCATATATTCATACTTGCAAATATCTGGTTATGTGAATATAAATTCCTATTTGTTGACTTAATCACTAAAAATACAATTACGAAAAGGGATGAATCAGCTGAATCGATGGGATGGGGCTTTGGGGTGGGCAGAACGGCTGACACTTCAGTCAGCAGTAGAGACGCTTTAAACTAACTACACAATAGTTGTTATTATTTGAATAGTTAGCAGATTGACGCAGATATGAGCAATACACTCTTCAAAAAAAAACGGAATGCGCCATATGACCATGCTTATCAGTCGTTTGACTTGGTGTGCTGAGATATTTAGAAGAACATTTCGTTCGTGGTGAGATTTTCGGACCATGAGCGGAAGATTGACACTAATCGGGTTAAATCAGATCACCTCAACCTCTCAAAAAGAAACTCCAGCCCGTTGACCTTGATCTCGTAGACCGTCCTCAGCATATCGCCCAGCTTTCCGGGCGGAAACCCCTCCTGGGCAAACCAGACCACGTACCCTTCCGGCAGATCCACCAGTCGGGTTCCCTTATACTTGCCGAAGGGCATGCGTGTGGCGGCCAGTTCCAGCAGTTTTTCGTGATCAAAGGGTGAATCCGGATCGTTTGCACCGGCGGCCGGATTGAATTCGCTAGTTTTAGGGCCCGTCACAGCAGTTTCCTCAAATACTGCCCGGTGTAGGACCTGGCGACTTTGGACACCTGCTCCGGAGTACCAACCGCGATGATTTCCCCTCCCCGATCGCCACCTTCCGGCCCCAGATCGATGATCCAGTCGGCGGTCTTGATCACGTCCAGATTATGCTCGATGATCACAATTGTATTGCCGGAATCCACCAGCCGCTGGATCACCTCCAGCAGTTTGGCGATATCATGGAAATGCAGGCCGGTGGTCGGCTCGTCCAGAATGTAGATCGTACGGCCGGTGGCGCGCTTGGAAAGCTCCTTGGCCAGCTTGACCCTCTGGGCCTCACCGCCCGAGAGAGTGGTGGCCGACTGCCCCAGCTTGATGTAACCGAGCCCGACCTCATCCAGCGTGGCTAGTTTGTTCCTGACCTTCGGAATGGCTCCCATGAACTCCAGCGCCTGTGAGACGGTCATGTCCAGCACCTCGGCAATCGATTTGCCCTTGTAATGCACCTCCAGCGTCTCACGGTTGTAGCGGGCCCCCTTGCAGACCTCGCATTCCACATACACATCCGGCAGGAAGTGCATCTCGATCTTGATGATACCGTCTCCGGAACAGGCTTCGCAGCGCCCCCCCTTGACGTTGAAGGAGTATCGCCCCGGCTTGTAGCCGCGCAGCTTGGATTCGGGCAGGTTGGAGAACAGATCGCGGATATCGCCGAAAACGGCGGTGTAGGTGGCCGGGTTGGAACGGGGGGTGCGGCCGATAGGGGATTGATCGATGTTGATGACCTTGTCAAGATGCTCCAGTCCCAGCACCTCTTTTACAGCCCCGGCCTTCTCGCGACTGCGGTACAGGTGCTGTCCCAGCACCTTGTGAAGAGTGTCGATCACCAGGGTGGACTTGCCCGAACCGGAAACACCGGTTACGCAGGTCATGATACCCAGCGGAATATCCACGCTGACATTTTTAAGGTTATTTTCGGTGGCCCCAACGATGCGCATGTTTTTTTCGGACTTGCGGCGTTTCTTCGGCACCGGAATGCTCAACTCGCCCGACAGGTATCTGCCGGTCAGAGAGGCCGGATCTTTCATGACCTCGGCCGGGGTGCCCTGGGACACAACCTCGCCGCCATGCACGCCGGCTCCCGGTCCCATGTCGATCAGGTGATCGGCTTCCAGGATGGTCTCCTCGTCATGCTCCACCACCAGCACGGTATTGCCCAGGTCGCGCAGCCGCTTGAGAGTCTCCAGCAGTCGGGCGTTGTCGCGCTGGTGCAGTCCGATGGAAGGTTCATCCAGAATATACAGAACACCCACCAGAGACGATCCGATCTGGGTCGCCAGCCGGATACGCTGCCCTTCGCCGCCGGAGAGAGTGCCGGAAGTGCGGTCCAGCGACAGGTAATCCAGCCCCACGTTGACCAGGAAAGAGAGCCTCTCGCGGACTTCC
The DNA here is from genome assembly GCA_964420435.1 of uncultured Geobacter sp. Taxonomy (GTDB): domain Bacteria; phylum Desulfobacterota; class Desulfuromonadia; order Geobacterales; family Pseudopelobacteraceae; genus JACRCG01. Next base: position 91,849 of record CAYQTC010000005.1, on the reverse strand, counting down.
TTCAGGATCCGTCGGGCGATCTCCTGTTCCTTGTCGGTCAGCGTAAGCTCCTCGAAGAAAACCAGGCAGTCGCGGATCGAAAGGGAAGTCACGTCACGGATCGTACGGCCGGCCACCAGCACATGCAGCGCCTCCGGCTTCAGGCGCGCCCCCTGGCAGGTCGGGCAGGGCATGACGTTCATGAACTTTTCCAGCTCCTCCCGGGACGATTCTGACTCGGTCTCGCGCCAGCGGCGCTGCAGGTTGTTCAGCACACCTTCGAATTCCTTCTGGTAGGTATGGCGGCGATCATCCCCCTCTTCCCACCAGAACTCGACCTTCTCCCCCTTGGATCCGTTCAGGATCACGTCCTGCGCCTGAGGAGAAAGATCCTTGAAAGGGGTACCCATATCAAAGTTGTAGGCTTTGGCCAATGCCTCCAGAATCAGATGAAACCAGCCCGAAAGTCGTTTTTCCCAGGGAGCGATGGCCCCTTCCCGCAGTGAAAGGTCATGATCGGGTATCACCAGATCGGCATCAAAGTACATGCGCGTGCCGAGTCCGGTGCATTCGGGACAGGCGCCATGGGGGTTATTGAACGAGAACAGACGCGGCGTGATTTCCTGATAGGAGATTCCGCAATCGACGCAGGCCAGCTTTTCGGAGAAGATCAGGGTCTGTTTTTTCTTGTCTGACCGGCCGGACATGTCTGACTCGTCAGAGGTTGCTTGCCCCTGAACCTCCACCTTGACCAACCCCTCGGCATGATGCAGGGCGGTTTCCAGCGAATCGGCCAGGCGGCGCTGAATGCCATCCTTAACGACAATCCGGTCTACCACGATATCGATGTCATGCTTCTTTTTCTTGTCCATCTCGATCTCGTCGGCCAGCTCCCGCAAAGTGCCATCGACCACAACCCGGGTGAATCCTTCTTTTCTCAGCTGATTGAGTTCTTTTTTATATTCTCCCTTGCGTCCCCGGATCATCGGCGAAAGCAGGGTCAGCTTGGTACCTGGCGGCAGGGTCAGGATCTGGTCCACCATCTGAGAAACGGTTTGGGAAGTAATTTCCTTGTCGCAGGAGGTGCAGTGAGGGTGACCGATCCGTGCAAACAGCAGGCGCAGGTAATCGTAGATTTCGGTGACGGTGCCGACCGTGGAACGGGGATTCTTGCTGGTGGTCTTCTGCTCGATGGAAATGGCAGGCGAAAGCCCCTCGATCGACTCCACATCCGGCTTTTCCATCTGTTCCAGGAACTGCCGGGCATAGGCCGAGAGGGATTCCACATAGCGGCGCTGCCCTTCGGCGTAGATCGTGTCAAACGCCAGGGTGGACTTGCCGGAGCCTGAGATGCCGGTGATGACAACCAATTGGTCGCGGGGGATTTCGACGTCGATGCACTTGAGGTTATGCTCGCAGGCGCCTTTAACGATGATACTGGTGTGGGCCATGATAGTCCTTCTGTCGTAAAGTGACTTCCAGATATATCACAGATCGGTATTTGAAAGAAGGGGGCTTTGCAGCGGGATTACAGATCTTACTTTAATACCGTTTTTTGCAGCAAATCACTATGGCAGAAGGAACAATCAGGGGTTATCAAAGTAAAACCACCAGGAGTAAATCCAAATGAATGGCAACCGAAAGGAAGTGGACCGAGACACCCCAGTGGCGGGTTAAATTTTGGATCATTTAACACTATGGTGTGATGCGGTTCCCCGATATTATTCGGTCCGCCATGGCAATTGGAACATTTGTCTATTGGTATGCCTGAAATGCCGTTAATGGCAATGGCATCATGCTTGAGGTGAATATTGCTGCTGTTTCTAACACGGTTGATAAACCTCGAATCCAGCGACAAGCCAGCACGTTTGTCACGATTGGTCGAATACCACTGTTGAGGATTCATTACGGCATTGGGATAGCCACCATGACAGGAGTAGCACAAGACCGGGTACTTGACCGGATCAAGAACATGGCAATCAAGACAGGCGGGTCCGGCCGCACCGGACCGGACCCCCATCAGACCGGCTCCATGGCAGAGTTGGCACTGGAAGACATGTTCTTTTACCAGGAGACCGTCTGCGGCAGGCCGGGCAGTGGTGATGCCCTTGAAACTGACGACATCGTTACGGTGGTATGTCATCCATGTTTTTTCATGTGGCGCGGTGGAAACCGGAGCATTGGGATTTCCGGTATTGCCGCACCCGGCAAGAGTCAAAACAGATAGCAAAATAACCGCCGAAAGCCAACTCATACTGCTTCTCCTCTGTTTTGCCCGCTGATGCTACCCATGGCACGACTGACAGGTCTTGGCTGATTTGGGATTTCCATGACAACGGTAGCAGGAGGTGGGATCCATCCGCCCCTCAATCCGGTGTCTTGCAAGAAAGTCCCCACGGTGCTGTACGCGTCGGAAGTTTTCGGTCGGGTTTTTGATTGACGGCTTAAGCTCGACACGGGTGGCGTGACAATCACTGCAGAAACTCTGGCTGTGGCAGATAGAGCAGATCCTTTCATCCTGATACGCGACCATGCGGTGCGAATCGGTGAACAGCGCAGTGTGGTTATATCGTTCAAAATCAACTGGTACTTTTTTGAAGCCATGACATTTTGTACAGAATTCCCTTTTTTCTCCCAGTTCAAGAATTCCGGGATGTGCTGCGGGCAGCCGGTAGCCGCTGCGCGCCGTGCAGGAAACCAGCAGGGCCAGTAATGATACTGCTGCCAGTAAAGCCGTATATCTAAGGGGTTTCACTTTGGGACTCCCATTTAATCTATTGAAGACATTGTTCATATTTTCCGGTCAACGCCGGAAAATGTTTTATCCAGGAGATAAACAAGCTTCAGCATCCAGCGGTAATCTTCGACAAAGTAGGGATCTTTGCTGTAGTCGAACGACAGCTTGACACTGAGCGCCCTGTCCAGGAATCTGGAACCGGCTCCGACAGAGGCAAACAGGGAGTTGTCTTTCCCGTAGATAGCTTTGTCATAATGTACATACATAACATCACCGGTTACAAAACCGGGAGAAATGTTCCAGAAGAAATAGCCCCTGCCCTGGTAATACCTGTTCTCCGCATTGCTTCCCTGCATGCGGCCGAGCTCAGCACCGAACTCCGATAGTATCTTCCACTTCCAGATCGCCAGAAGAGTGTACAGCTGGGACCCGCCAAAGCGTTGATCATAATCGATGTTTTTGAATCGCATGACATATTCTTGACGCTCGGAGGGATACCAGTTCGCTTCCGTACCGGCTACGGTCATAGAGTTGCCGGTTCCCTGCAGGAAACGAAATGGGGTGGAGCTGTTGCTGCGCTGACTGAAGTAGTCTTCATAGCTGAAATACTGGAAGAATGGTTTGAATACAAATTGCTTCACCGGCAGACGTATTTCGTAAGAATGCTCTCTCCAGCCCGTGGTTATCAGATTGAACTCAGAATGACCCAACAGGGCAATATCTCTCGGCAGAATCAGTGTAAAATCTGTGCCCAGGCTTTCTGCATGGCTGGAACCATTGTCGGAGATATATTTATGAGAAATGCCTGCATCAAAAAGCCCGGGCTTGGAATAGGTGAGTTTACCTCCAAAGATTAAATCACCCTGGCGTCCGTTTGATGTATCAAGGGCAACCGGAGAGCCGCCATATAGTGACAGTGCAACGGAAGGAGTCAGATATGCCTTGCCGTAGATTCCGTCGATGCTGTCCCGCGCCACCCCTTCGAAAACATACTGACGGCCGGCCCGCAGCAGGTAGTCTCGATTGGTGGGGACGTACTGAAGATATGCGTGCAGAAGCTGGCCGGTAGTATCATCACTGTTGAAATTGTCACCCAGATTGCCACGTCCCCAACCATTGGCATGAAGGGACAGGCCGGGACTCCTTAGATTGCCGTAATCGAGCTGAAGATATTCATATACCGGAACAGCGTTCAGTTTTTTGCCGCTAGCCTCCTGCCGGTCAAAGCCGCGCATAATTGTTTCAGAGGCAACCCGTATATCAGCGGCCCGTCCCGGCAAAGGTGCCAGAGACAGCAATCCGGTGATCAGGATCAGTAAAGAATTACGGCAGGCTGGCACGAACAAAAACTCTCCTTTTGCAGTGAATGGTTACCTACTGGTCAAACCGTGCTTAATTGCTGCGCTGCCTGACCGGCAGATCGTGCGGATTCTGATGACAGGTCAGACACTTAGGGAATCTCTCATGCAGCTGCTTACTGTGCGGCTCGACATGACATACGCTGCATTGAGGACTGTAGCCATGCTTGCTGTGGCAGCTTGCACAATTGACCTTGGCATGCTTGCTCTTTGATTTGCTCCACATTTCATACACCTTGCCGTGACAGGCACCGCAGGTGCGGGCATCTGCATCATTTTTATAACTTATGTTACGCGGCTGGTGCACGGGATGACATTCGCTGGCACAGCTTTTAAACACCTGACCTTCGAAATGGGGCTTGTGGCAGGCATTGCAGCCGGGCACATATGCATGTGACGTATGGCAATTGTCACAAGTCAGCTTGGTATGCTTGCTGGGGAATTTCTGCAGCTGGTCAAAAGGTCCGCTGTGGCAAACTGCACAGGAGCCGATCAACGACTTTGACATCGGAATTTTGGTGGCGGCATGGGGATTGTTATGACAGCTGGAGCATTCGGTAATCTTTTCACCGTGCGGAAGAAGGTGGCAATCCCTGCATTTGGGCATCAATGCTTCCCAGTTGTTTTTGACCGGACTATAGGCATGAAAACTCTTGTGGCAATTCTGGCATTCAAAACGGTGGCGTCCGCCGGATTCCTTGATATCATTGTATAGTGTGCTGTGGCACTGGCCGCACTGCACCGGAGTAAGCGGCGCGGGTTCGGCAGCATAAAGATCGGCTGTCTTGGGAATGGGTTTCCCCGTTTTTTTAACCGCACCGTTTTCAGCAGCCAACGAACTGTTGACATCAACCAGCACATACATACCAGCCGTGAAGAGTACCATCAGCATTATCAGACATCTGTTTTGAGGCTTCATTTATATATCCTCCTTTTGATATTCCGGTATCCGTCAAACATGCAGGCGCAGCTGTTCAAGCACCGCAGAAACATCATCAAACAATTAGAAATGGCGCATAAACCCCGAAATTTCCATATTTATAATGGAATGGAACCGGTGGCTGTTTCCTTAAAATAACCAGGCAGGACAGATGAATTTTACAGCGGAAAATTGAAACTGATCATGCTGTTGGCCAACGGACTTAAGCAGACGCGACCGAGAGCACTTTTTATCTGCACCTACAAAACATTAAGCAACAACAGTAAACAGTTAATAACATTAGGTGGAGGTAATGTCAACTGTGCTGGTTCAAATGGGTAGGATAATTAATAAAAGGTAAATTCAGAGAGGATAAAGCGGCTGAAGAGGGATTAAAGAAAGTGTTTTCAGGGAGTATAAATTTTTGCAAAATCAGCTATTGTTCCGATTTTTACTGGCGCTAGACCGCAGCTGTCACCGTCCACCTGAATCGGTCTGTCACCGCAGACCTCAACCTGCACGACGCGCAGCAGCGTGACATCACTGCAACGACATGTTCGGCCGTACAGCACGGACATGATGATTTTCAGATAGGAAAGCCTGCTTTCGGTGGTAATGCAGAAAAGGTCCAGCGACGGTTCGGAAATATCGGCATCGGGAATCAGTGTTAAATTGCCGCCGTAGCGGGCTCCATTGCAGATTATTACCGAGTGGCATTCCAGGGTGCTGCCATCCGCAATAACAGGGAATCTACCTTGCGGCCATTTCAGAAGACAGCGCAGAGCCGAAAGCAGATAGGCGCCCTTTTTGAGCAGACGCTTTTCCCGGAGCCGGACACCCTGAACGATGCTGCCATCCAGACCGACACCGGCCATCAGGACAAAGCGCTGACTGGAACCATTTCCCCTTTCAATCAGACCAACCGCAAGGGGCCGGACTTTACCCCGAGCAATGCATTCTATGCCGGACGCCACACTATTTATCCCCAATTCGTGCGCAAGCACATTGGCCGTTCCCACCGGAAGGACTCCAATCGTAGCGCGCCCCGGTGTAAGAGCGTTGATCACGGCATTGATCGTACCGTCCCCGCCCGCCACTATCACAAGCGGATTCTCTTCAGCAGCCTCTATCAGAGCGCAGATCCGCTGTGCATCCTCTGGCCCGGTTACAGTCAGTACTTCCGGGGTAATGCCGGCGGACTCCAACTGTGACAGCAGCTGATCACGAAGAGCAGGAGAATAGGAACCGGAGAGCGGGTTTATGAGGAGATAAGGGGGCATGTGGTCTTTTCAAGGTTTTATCGGTAGACAGGCTCTTTTAGCAGCAGTGCATAAAAGCATGGTAAAGCAGACTTTGAAATCATCACTGAACACGACACGCCGTCAATACTTCAACCCGTCCTTAAGCTGAACAGCAAATTCCTCCGCCCGAACCGGGCGGCTGAAGAGGTAGCCCTGCATCTCAACACAGTTGTTGAATGACAGGAACTGCATCTGGGCGCGGGTTTCGACGCCTTCGGCAATGACATCCATTTTGAGAGAGCGGGCAATGTCGATGATGATCTCGGCAATGGCGGCATCGTCCGGGTTGGTGGTGATGTCCTTCACAAAAGAACGGTCAATCTTCAAGCGGCTGATTGGAAAATGCTTGAGGTAGGATAGCGAGGAATAGCCGGTCCCGAAGTCGTCGATGGCTAGCGAAATACCCATATCTTTAAGCTTTTGCAGGATGACCGTGTTTTGTTCCGCATCCTTCATAATTGTACTTTCGGTGATCTCCAGCTCCAGATACTCCGGAGCCAGACCGGTTTCCAGCAGAGTGGATGCAATGACCTGATCAAGATGGTACTGGCTGAACTGTTTTGCCGAGAGATTCACCGCCACCCGGACTGCAGGCAGCCCCTGGTTCTGCCAGGCCTTGTTCTGGCGGCAGGCGGTGCGCAGTACCCACTCACCGAGTGGAATGATAAAGTTGTTTTCCTCCGCCAGATAGATAAACTTGTCCGGCGCCAGCAGTCCCAATTCCGGGTGCTGCCAGCGCAGCAGCGCCTCCATGCCGGTGATTTTACCGGAGCGGGTATCCACCTGCGGCTGATAGAAAAGAAAGAATTCTTCCCGCTCCAGCGCCTTGCGCATGGAGTTTTCCAGAATCATCCGCTCCAGCACCTTGATGTTCATATCGCGCGAAAAAAACTGGAAGTTGTTACGGTCCTGCTCCTTGGCCTGGTACATGGCAAGGTCGGCATGCTTCAGCAGGGTGTGACTGTCTTCGCCGTCCATCGGATAGACAGCGATGCCGATACTGCAAGTGGAATAGATTTCATGACCGTCAATGTAGACCGGTTCTGAGACGATCGTCAGAATCTTCTTGGCGACCTTGGTAATCCCTTCCTCATGGGACACGCCGACCAGTATAGCAACAAACTCGTCCCCGCCCAGTCTCGCCAGGGTATCGGTCTCCCGGACACAGGCTTCCAGTCGCGTAGCGACGGACTTGAGCAGCTTGTCGCCGGCACGGTGCCCGAGAGTATCGTTGATCCCCTTGAAACGATCCAGGTCCAGGATCAGAACACCCAGCAGATTTTTGTCGCGCGTGGCCTGGGCAATTGCGACATGGAGACGGTCGTACAGAAGGCTGCGGTTGGGAAGGCCGGTCAGGGTATCGTAGTTGATCAGCTGCTGGATTTCGCTTTCAGCCCGGATGCGGGCGGTTATGTCAAGCGTCGTGCCGGAGAGCAGGCAGGCGTTTCCCGATTCATCGCATTCCACCTCTCCCTGACTGCTGACAACTATTTCACCGGCGTTTTTTGTGATGATGCGGTAATTGATGTTGAACGGCTGGCAGGTTTTGACCGAATTTAAGACCGCTTTTTTGAATGCGGGGAGATCCTGGGGACTGATCAAGGTGTAAAGCCAGTCCATGCAGATTTCCCGGGGTTCACCGGGCGTCAATCCAAAGATGTGGTACAGTTCGTTCGACCAGTAAATCTCGCCGCTGGCTATGTTCCACTCCCAACTCCCCATGCGGGCAATTTTCTGGGCACGGGCCAGGCGGGTTTCACTAAGCCGCAGAGCCGACTCGGCTTTTTCCAGTTTCCGCCTGGTTCCCACCTCATGCAGTGCACGTGAAATAACCGCCGGCAGCCTGTCCAGGAAGGTAGCATCCTTTATCATGAAATCACAGGCGCCGGTCTTCATCATCTTGACCGCCAGACTTGCGTCATCACGGCCGGTCACCATTACAATAGAGGTCGACATGCCCAACTCGCGCAGTTTGTCTATAAAAGACTCTCCGGTCATGTCCGGGAGTGTGTAATCCAGAATGATCAGTGATGCCGAGTTCGATGCCAGCCAGCCGAAGGCAGCTCCACCGCTGGCAAATCGATGGCAGACATAACCTTCGTCGGAAAGAGTCGAAGATATCAGCTCGGCAAAACCGGCGTCATCTTCGATGATCAGGATCGATTCTGAATCAGTTGTGTCCTGCGGCATGTCTGACATTGATTATATTCCTGACTGCATTCCTCAGCCGTTATTTCTTCTTTAGACGCCAGCCGACCTTGTTTACCTGCGGTACACGGGATATTGCCAGAGAATCCGGCTCCACATCGATCGTAACGGTCGTGCCGGCCGCCACCAGGGAGTTGCTTCCAACTGTGACCGGCGCCACCAGCTGAACATCACTTCCGATGAAAACACCGTCCCCGATAACCGTACGGTGTTTTTTTACTCCGTCATAGTTGCAGGTTATGGTCCCGCAGCCGATATTGACATCACGGCCGATCTCGGCATCGCCCAGGTAGGTCAGGTGTGACGCCTTGGAACCTTCACCCATCTGTATCTTCTTGGTCTCGACAAAGTTGCCGATCTTGACGCGACTCTGCAGCACCGTGCCGGGGCGCAGGTGAGCCATCGGGCCGACCGCCACATCTTCATGCAGCTCGGAACCTTCCAGAACCGAACCGGCCTTGATATGGCAGCCGTCACCGATACGACAGTCAGAGATGCTGACCCCCGGCTCGACTTCGCAACTGCTGCCGATCACTGTTCCGCTGCCGATATGGCAGTTAGGGTGTATGACCGTATCGGCTCCGATACTTACCCCCTGGTCGATGTAGGTCTGCTCGGGGTCGATCATCGTCACGCCGGATAGCATGTGTTCGCGGTTGATGCGCCGACGCAGGATGCGGGCCGCCTCGGACAGCTGGGCACGGTCGTTGATTCCCATGATTTCATCCGCATCGCCGGTCGGCATCGCCAGGCAGGTCAAACCCTTCCGGACGGCAATCGCCACCAGGTCGGTCAGGTAGTATTCCTGCTGGGCATTGTTGTTGCTGATGGAGCGGATATTGTCGAACAGGAAATCGGACTGCATGCAGTAGATGCCGCTATTGATCTCCCGGATATCCTGTTCTTCCGGATCGGCGTCCTTCTGCTCGACAATGCGCGTCACCCTGCCCTCCTCGTCGCGCACTACCCGCCCATAACCGTAGGGTTCATCCATGACTGCAGTCAGAACAGTGACAACGGCCGAATGATCCGCGTGAAATTTGAGCAGGCCGGTCAGCGTCTCGGAGCGCAGCAGCGGAGTATCGCCGCACAAAATCAGCACCGTCCCCCTGAAGCCGGACAGCGCATCAAGAGCACAGGCCACAGCGTGCCCGGTGCCCAACTGCTGTTCCTGCATGGCGCACAGGATACTGCCGTCTCCGCGAAATACGCCTTGAACCGCATTGGCCTGATGTCCAATAACAAGTACAATCGGATCGGCTCCGGCTCCACGGGCGGCCTCAACCGGCCACGAGATCATCGGCAATCCGGCAACAGTATGCAAAACCTTGATTACTCCGGACTTCATGCGGGTGCCCTTTCCAGCGGCAAGTACAACGGCGGCACGTGATTCCATTAATAGCGGCTCCATATCTAATCATATTGTAAGGTTGGGACATATCCCGTTCATTTTTCCAGGAATTTCACAAGCCGGCATTTTATGCGATCAAGTCCGAAGCGTCAAGTTATTAGCACCAGTGACTGCGGGGTGCGAAGGGTATCTTTAATCTTTACTTATCTGACCGTTCCGATATAGTAGAGCGTTGTTTTTGAAGCAATTTAGCAAAAGGTTTACGCATGGCAATTGCCGAAGACGTTGCAAAACTCGACCAGCAACTGAGCGAACTGATTTTGAAGTACGAACAGTACTTCATCGGCCTTGAGAAACGTGAACCGCTGCCCCTGCTCAGCGAGGTCGAAAAAATGGTTCGGCGCTATACCGGCGTGCCGATCCACAACACCATGTACAAGCACCGCTTCAACATGCTGGTAGCCCGCCTCAACACATATCGTGAACACTGGAACAGGATCCTCAAGCTGATCGAAGAAGGCCGATACTCCCGGGACCGTTTTATCAGCGACCTGCACCTGCGCCAGCGAGGCAAACCGGATAAAAAAGAGGCCGAACCGGCACCCGGAAGCACAACCGATGATCTGGACCGCATCGTCCATGAATTCCGCGAAGCCCGCAAAGCCTGCAACCTTCCGGCCGACAAGATTACCCGCGATCTTGTTTCGGCAACTATTGAAAAACAGAGACCGATACTGGCTGCAAAACTTGGTACGGAAAATTTTACATTCAGGGTTGTTATAGAAGACGGCAAACCAAAACTGAAGGCCGGTCTGCGCAAACACTAATCCTGGAAACCGGCTGGCCAGCTTATAAACAAATAAACGAACGCATTCAAGCAGCTTCCAGAGAAGACCTCTCATGACACACCTTATCCCCCAAACCATTGACGTAATTGCTGCTCTCAAACGTGGAGAGCAGCGTATTGTCCTCCCCGGCCTTAAAGGTTCATCTCCCGCCCTGATAATTGCGGAATTGCTGCGAACAGGGTTTGACAGACTGCTTGTCATCACGGCCAGTCAGGAAGCTGCAGATGAATTCTGTCGCGAGCTGGCTTTTTTTTCAGGGGGGCAACCGCTCGTCTTTCCGGCCTGGGATGCAGCACCCTTTTCGGCTTCATCTCCCCACCCCGACATTTCCGGAGCCCGCCTGGACACGCTCTTCCACCTGCAAAACGGAGCTGCACGGGTAACTGTCATGCCGGTGGCGGCAGCCCTGCAGAAGGTTCTGCCGCGGGCGACACTGAATGACTCGTCCTGTTATCTGGTGACCGGTGAAGAATTCGAGCGGGACGACCTGTTGGCAAAACTTATCAGAATGGGCTACGCCAATGTCCCTCTGGTTGAGGATCGCGGCACCTTCGCCGTGCGGGGCGGTATCCTGGACATTTTCCCGCCCAATATGCCGACGCCGGTACGAATCGAGTTTTTCGGCGATACAGCCGAGACCATCCGCGCTTTTGATCCGCTGACCCAGCGTTCCCTGCAGCCGGTGGAAGAACTGGTGCTGCTCCCCTCAAGGGAGCTGCTGCTGACGGAAGAAGTCCTGGAGAATATCGCTCCCCGCCTGAAACAGCGCTGCGATGAACTGGACATCCCGGCCAACCGCCGCCGCCTGATCCTGGAGGATTTGCAGAACGCGATCTATTACCAGGGAGTGGACTTTCTCCAGCCGCTGCTGCACCCCGGCCTGGAAACAATTTTTGACTATGCCCCCGGAATTCCGCTGGTGCTGCTGGACTCCGAGTCGATCCGCTTTGAATGCCTGAGTTTCGGCGAGGAGATCGCCTCCGGAGCAGCCAAAGCGGTCGCCGCCGGACTGGCCCACTCCCCGGCAGAACAGCTGTTTCTTTCCGAAGCGGAACTGGACACCCTGATCGCCGGACGCAGCCGGATCGAGCTGTCGGGACTGTCCCTGGAAACGGCGGCAAAAACTGCTACTCTGGAATTGCCCTGCCAGGACAATAGCGACCTGCGGGTACACGTTTCCAAGGAAAGCAGCCATGCCCTGGCGCCACTGGCCCGCAAACTGCACGATTGGCTTGACGGCGGGCAGCGCGTGCTGATGGCCTGCCACCAGATGCCGCAGGCGGAACGCCTGAAACAGCTGCTGGCGCCTTATGACATACAGTGCCGTATCAGTGAGTCCGGATTTGATGAGGAGCTGACGACAGCCCCCCGCAGCACAGTCACCCTGCTACTGGGAGAGCTTTCCCGCGGCTTCCGGCTTCCCTCTTCAAACCTGGTAATGATCGCCGAAGAGGAACTGTTCGGCAAACGCGTCAAGAAACGCGGCGTATCCGAGGTGCGCAAGAAGCAGATACTGTCGTCGCTGGCCGAGCTCAAGCCGGGCGACCACATGGTTCATATCGACCATGGCATCGGCCTGTACCGCGGCCTGCAGCACATCAGCGTCGGCGGTGTCGGCGGCGATTTCCTGCTGCTGGAGTATTCAGGATCCGACAAGCTCTATCTGCCGATCGACCGCCTGGGGCTGGTGCAGCGCTATGTCGGGCCGGAAGGTTCACAGCCGGCGCTGGACAAACTGGGCGGCATCAGTTGGGAAAAATCCAAGGGTAAAGCCCGCAAGAACATCGAGGAACTGGCCGGCGAGCTGCTGGAGATCTACGCCAAGCGCCAGATCTGCGAGGGCTTCGCTTTTTCTCCGCCGGACGAGATGTACAAGGAGTTCGAAGCTTCCTTTGCCTGGGAAGAAACCCCCGACCAGTTGTCCGCCATTCAGGATGTGCTGGCCGACATGCAGCACTCGAAACCGATGGACCGCCTGGTGTGCGGCGACGTCGGCTACGGCAAGACCGAGGTCGCGCTGAGGGGCGCCTTCAAAGCCGCCCTGGACGGCAAGCAGGTCGGCATCCTGGTTCCGACCACTATTCTGGCCCAGCAGCACTATGAAACATTCCACGAAAGGCTCAAGGATTACCCGGTCACAGTCGAGGTTATTTCCCGCTTCCGCACCGCCAGGGAGCAGAAGGAGATCCTGGAGCGCCTCAAGAAAGGCAACATCGACATCATCATCGGCACCCACCGCCTGCTGCAGAAGGATGTGCTCTTCAAGGACCTTGGGCTGCTGATCATCGACGAAGAGCAGCGTTTCGGCGTCAAGGACAAGGAACGCCTCAAGGCCTTCCGGGCAGTGGTGGACATCATGACCCTGACCGCCACCCCTATCCCCCGCACCCTGTATATGTCCATGATGGGTATTCGCGACCTGTCGATCATCGACACCCCGCCGGTGGACCGGCTGGCGGTCAAAACCTTTGTCTCCAAATTCTCCGAGGAGCTGATTCGCGAAGCGGTACTGCGTGAACTTCGCCGGGGCGGACAAATCTTCTTTGTTCACAACCGGGTGCAGACCATTGCCAAACGTGCCGAACTGCTGGCCCAGCTGGTGCCGGAAGCCAAAATTGCCGTCGGTCACGGCCAGATGGGCGAGCACGAACTGGAAAAAGTCATGCTGGGCTTTATGCATGGCGAGACCAACCTGCTGCTCTGCACGACCATTATCGAATCCGGCCTGGACATTCCCAACGCCAACACCCTGATCATCGACCATGCCGACAAGTTCGGTTTGTCACAACTCTATCAACTGCGGGGCCGTGTCGGACGTTCAAGCCAGCGAGGCTACGCCTATCTGCTGATTCCGGGCGAAGCGGCCATAAGTTCCGACGCCCGCGAACGACTGCGCATTCTGCAGGATATTTCCGAACTGGGTGCCGGTTTCCGCATAGCCACCCATGACATGGAGATCCGCGGCGCCGGCGACATGCTCGGCAACCGTCAGTCCGGCACCGTCACCGAAATCGGATTTGAGCTCTACAACCAGATGCTGGAAGAGACCATCTGCCGCATGCGGGGCGAGGAAATGATTGAACATGTCGAGCCGGAGATCAACCTGAAGGTGCCGGCCTTCATCCCCGAGGCTTACGTCAAGGATGCCGGCCAGCGCCTGGTGATCTACAAGAAGCTGACCCAGGCCGAATGCGAGGAGGACGTGCTGGACGTGCAGAACGAGATCACGGACCGTTTCGGCAAATATCCGCTGGCAACCTCCTATCTGTTCGAGATCATGAAACTGCGCGTGATGCTGAAAAAGCTGCTGGTGCGCCAGATCGACTTCAGCGGCAAAACGGTGGTGATTTCCTTCCACCCCCGCACTCCCGCTTCGCCCGATACGATCATCGGCATGATGCGCAGCGAGCCGAAGAACTATCAGTTCACGCCGGATTACAAACTGGTCTGCACGCTGAAGGGGACTTCCTTCGAAGATGTTCTGGAAACGTCCGGAAAGGTGCTTAAGAAACTGCTTCCACCTGACGTTAAGTAGTATAAACAGGTGGCGCTTAGCACTCCTAACAAGGATTTACAGTTTTTTAAGTGCAATCACAGTGATATCTAATTACAATCAGCGGGTCTGACTTGTTGCGCTTTGCATTTGTATTCGATATGGAGTTCCCATGGCAAAAATAGTTTTGATAACTTTACTAAAAAGTGTTGTCATCTTACTCCTGACAACCGGCAATGGCTGGGCAGTTGCCTCATTTGCAAAAAAATACGGGATGGAATGCAAAAGTTGCCATACCTTCGGATCTGAGTTAAATGATCTTGGCCTGATATTCAAGAAGAACGGCCATACTTTTGGCGAGAAAAATGCATCTCAAAAGGACAAACCCAAGCAGAACGCACCACAAGACGATAAAAGCAAGGTTTCTGTATCGTCCGGTAAGAGTCTCGACAAGTCGGGATCAATAACAGGCAACCCAGAGTCCGTTGTAGAGACATCCGATGCGGAACAACCTTTAGCGGAAACCAAAGTCTACAGTAAAATAGCCAACGATGGTACCATACATTTTTCAGACACGCCCTACGTGAATTCACGGAGCGAAAAGAAAACTTTTTCGAACAAGATTGAAAAAAAGTGGGTTCGGAGCGAATTCAGGCCACTCTCCGCAATAATCCCGAAACAACTGAAGAAGCCGGTAGTACAAACGAAAGCAGAGAAATCAACTCTTTCACCCAAAACTGGTTCACTGGAAACAGCTGAGATTGCAAAAGATATAATGCCCGGAGGTCAGCCAAAAAGTTTCGAGAACTGCATGGAACGGATTCTGATGACAAACCCTTCACCCAATACTTCGGAAGCAGCCATGGAACTGTTCCTGGAAGCGGAAACAATCTGCGCTCCTTACGAAAACAAACAACAGCGTTAAAATCTGCAAGGATATCCGGGCCGACAAATGGAGGGGTAACAACCATGAAAAAGCTAATTACAGGTTTGCTGCTGGCACTTCAGCTATTCATTTATCAGCAGGTTTTTGCTGCGGCAACAGCGACCAACAGCGACTATACCTGTTCACCTCCCTATCTGTCGCTGAACGCTAAGCCGAACATCCATTTCGTCCTCGACTATACACTCTCCATGCCGCTTCATCCATATGTGCTAAAATCAAGTGCCAGCACATCCAGTCCTTACGCCGGGGTTTATACTCCCGGCGCAAGCTACTACGGCTATTTCAAAAAAGCTTTGTACTACAAATACAATTCAACTGCCGGTTATTGGGAAGTAAATTCAGACTGTACCGACACAGACGGAATTGGTTCGTCCATTAGCTGCGTTTCCGGTAATCTGCTGAATTATGTCACGACCTCCAAGGTTGACGTGCTGAGAAAAATCATGACGGGCGGCCGTTTGGCGTCTGGCACAACGGATGTACTGGACCACGAGATCGCTGACACAGTTAACAATACCGGCAATGTAAATATAGCTTCAATCAAATGCAATTTTTCAGAATCGTCTACAGGAAAACTAACCATTGCCAATGCGGGAACCGGAGCAGGTAATGCCTGCAAAGTCGGCACAATATCAAACGCAAATATCCGCGTAAAAACCAGTACTCCCGATGATATTTCCGGTGTTATCCAGTCGCTGTATCCGTCAAAAGCTGACATTGAGGTCTCATTTTTTGGTGGCGGCGTAAGCTATACGGGTGGCTTTGGCGTTGCATCTGACACAGGAAAAAACCAGCCCTTGGAAAATTATGTAAATGGAATAAACAGCTCTACAACCCCAGCCGGCACATACACTTACACTGCATTAAGCGAGGCCAAAAAAGTTTTTCAGCAGGCGGCGCTCGCTGCGGGTACCAATGTTCCTGCTGGCGGAGTTATTTCAAAGGCAGACGGCCGAAAAGATCCATATTACAGTTACGATGCCACAACAGCTATTTCAACACCGGCCGCCTGCAGAAAATCATTTATTATTCTTATTTCGGATGGCGGTTTTAATGAAGGTACGTCAGGGTCACCGAAAGATCCGATGACCGTCGCGTACGACATGCACGTTAACGATCTCAGGCCGGAAGCGGCATTGCCTAATAATGAGCCTAAACCACAAACCGTAACTACCTATGCCGTCTACGCCTTTGGCGATATAGATGCCGGAGGGCGGGCCGGTCGCAACTCGCTGATTTCAACGGCGCTGTATGGCGGTTTCGATTATTCTGCCACAGACACCACCAAGCTGCCTTATCCGTTTACCGCTGCATCACCTTTTACTGGCGCCGGTTCGCCAGCCAAGACTGCAAACTGTGGTACATCTGTCAATCTCCCTCCTTCATTTACCATTTATGGCAGCCACTGTCATGACTGGACAAATACCGATGGAACCCATAAAAAAATTGCAGAGTGCAACTATCCGACGCGCTACGATGACGGCTGCAAGGAATGGGATAAGAACAAGACCGGTATTCCGTACAATTTTTTTGAGGGCGCTGATGGTGACGCACTGGAATTGGCTATAAATAATGCTGTTAAAGATACTTTTGCCAAAGTTTCCTCCGGTTCGGCGGCTTCGGTCATGGGCAACAACGATAACAGCGGTTCAATAGTGCTGCAGGCGATGTTTTATCCGGAGAAAGAGTTTGAATATGCTGGCGAAAGCACAAAAGCCTCATGGATTGGTGAACTGCAGTCTTTTTGGTATTTTGTTGATCCAATGTTAAACAACATTACGATTCGTGAGGACACAACACAGGACAAAAAACTCAGACTCTCCCAGGATAAAATAATTGAATTTAAATTCGACGGCACGGACACACTAATAAATACCTTTACGGATGCAACCGGAGACGGCACAAAAGACTCAACAACCCCTGATCCTGTAACCACACCGATTACCCCTGACACAGTCAACTCACTCTGGCGTGCCGGCAAAAGTCTCTGGTCGCGTAGCCCCTCCGACAGCACCACCGGTCGCACCATATTTACCAGCGATCCTTTGTCAGCCGCCACAAAGTTGGACTTCCAATTTGATAATACAACTGCGGCAAAGCTGGCTCCATACATGGACACAAACAGCACCCAAGCTATCGATATTATTAAATACGTTCGAGGAATCGATTTTGCCTCGTCCTATGGCTATCGTAATCGTACGGTGACAATCGGCGGAACAAGCAATGTATGGAAACTGGGAGATATAATAAATTCAACTCCCAAACTGCAGACAGAAGTCAGACTGAACAGCTACAACCTGAAGCAGCCCAGCGGCTATTCGGATACGAGCTACGATCAATACATAAAGTCAAAGGATTACAACCAGCGCGGTGCCGCTTATGTGGGCGCCAACGACGGTATGCTGCATGCGTTCAAACTGGGTTCGAATTTTGACGGCACCACGTCGGGCACGATCGCCGAGATCAAAAATGCCGACAAAAGCGACTCAACCGATCTGGGAAATGAGTTGTGGGCATTCATACCCAAGAGCACACTGCCATATCTGAAATATCTGCTGCTGTCGGACTATCAGCACATTTACATGGTCGATGCGACTCCACTGTTGGTTGATGCTAGCGTCAATCCGACTATCTATACCAAATCGGATGGCACGACCATCACATGCACCGACGCAACCTACTCTCAGTGTGTGAAACAGACTGACGTTTCTTCCAGCAGCAAGCTGCTAAATTATAATACGGGATTGACGAAGGGCGGCACCAGCTGGCGCACTCTGCTTCTTGGCAGCACCGGACTGGGGGGGGCTGCCAGCACTGAGCAGGCCAAGATCAAAGGTGATGTAAATAAACTTTCAATAACAGGAAATGGCCAATATTTTCACTGCGCATCCTGCGACTATGTTGCGGCAGGTTTTAAACCAGGCACAATTTTCAAGTCATCCGGTTTTGCAAATCCAGAGAATAATGGCTATTTTATTGCTAAGACTGTTGCACCAAATAAGATCGAGTGCCCAGATCCCAGTGGGCTTACCAATGAATCCAATGTTGTTTCGGCTGTGCTGCAGCAGATCACGGTCAAAACACCGATCACGGATCCGAAAGACTCCACCAAAGGATTCGGATATTCATCGGTTTTCGCGCTGGATGTCACCGATCCGATCACACCCGACGGTGACTATCCGAAACTGCTGTGGGAATTCACCGATCCGAGACTCGGCTTCACAACGGTGACGCCAGCTATTGTGCGCATCAAAGACCCCGCTGATACCCTTAGTCTCCAGCGCAACGGCAAGTGGTATGTGGTCCTCGCCTCCGGGCCAACCGGCCCGATCGATAACGGCTGGTTCCTGGGCATGTCTGACAAAAAGTTGACGGTTTTCGTTCTTGACCTTAAATCGGGGGCGTTGGTGCAAACTTTTAATAATCTGCCGAGCGCTAATGAGTATAATTCCGTAAATGAAGCAGTACATACGCAGGTCGATGGGATGCCGGATTACGCCTTTGCAGGCTCACTATCCGGGGCCACCACCGACACGGACAAATTCGACACTTCCAGATCCGGCGCTTACAGTGATGATGCGGTTTATATCGGCTATACGCGTGCCAACAGTGCAACCGCACCCACAGCCTGGGACAAGGGAGGAGTGCTTCGCCTGCTGACCTACAATGACCCTAATCCGGCCAACTGGAAGCTATCCAAGCTTATTGACGGAATCGGCCCGGTCACGTCCGCTGTTACGAAACTGCAGGATGCCACAAAGTCCCAGCTCTGGACATATTTCGGGACGGGCCGTTATTATACCAAAGCGGATGATCCCTACTCTGTGCAATCGCTCTACGGCTTGAAAGATCCTTGTTTCGGGACAAGCAATACATTCATCGGATCGCCAGCGGCCCCCTGCACTACAATGATCGGAACGTCCGCAGCGCCCAAAACACCCCTTGACAATCAGACCACGATCACAACACCAGATGAAACCAAGTCGGGCTGGTATATAGATCTCCCCAAAGGCAACGGGTCAACAACCTTTTCAAAACGAGTCATAACCGATACGCTCGCCAGCACCAGCGGCGCTGTTCATTTCACCACCTTTACACCATCCAGCAATGTCTGCAGCTATGGTGGCGAAACCTCAGTATGGGCAGTAAAATACAATACCGGCGGAAGCGGTAAGTCAAAGCTGAAAGGTCAGCTGTTGATGCAGCTCTCAACCGGCGCTTTTGAACAGGTTGACATGTCCAAGGCATATATCCTGAGTGGCACCCAGAGTGACGGCAGTGACGGTCGTGAATCTGTAAATTACAAAGGGGTGCCGCCGACCACGCCGCCGTCAATCACGGCCAACACCAATCACTTTCCGACCAAGCGTTTTCTGCACATCCAGGAAAGATAAACATGAAATCTAATGGGTTTACATTGGTGGAGCTAATGGTAGTCATCGCAATTGTTGCGATAGTTCTGTCGATTGGCGCGCTTAATTTCAGAGAGATGAAGGGTAAGGCTGATACGGAAAAACAGACTAAAGAATTGCATTCAGACATCACCGGTATTCGCTTGAATGCAATACAGAACAAGCAGATAAGTGCTTTGATGCTTGGTCCCAAGCAGTATGTTTACAGGATATATTCATCAATTAACGAATCCGTTTCCGCCGGTACAGAGGTGAAAACTGTCAGTTATTCATTCGAGATAAAAAAGAAAACAGGATCCACACTAAACTCTCTGGATAGTGCAGTTGATTGGATTAAGTTCGATAGCAGAGGGTATGCATATACAAATGATACAAATCCACCTGACACGATAACACTGGTGGTTTTACCGGTAACATACGGCAGCGGACTCAATTGTATCGAGGTGCAGAAGGCGCGCACCAGCATCGGGAGGATGGTAGATGCTTCCACCTGCCAAAAACAGTAAGGCCAATGGTTTTACGCTGATTGAGGTTATGATGGCCATGCTGATAATGACCGTCGGCCTGATGGCGCTTTTGCAGACACTGAGTTATGCCATCTCCTTCAATTTCAGCAATAAATTGAAAAGTGATGCCATCATGGTTGCGGATCGGGCCATGATGCGTGAGCGGGTTAATCAGTTCGCCAACATCACCTCCGTCAATACAGTTGACAGAGTTCCATTTGCGCTGGGGTTCGTTAATTATTCTGTATTCGAAAAAGTTACAAAAATCGGTTCCAGTGACCCTCCCACGTCTAAAAATGTTCTCTATACTGTTACCTGGCGTGACAAGGGTGTAAAAAAACAGCTTTTTCTCACCACGATTATCGGCAACTGACGGAGAAGAACCTTGATCCAAAATCGTCGGCTAACAAATAATAACGGCTTCACATTAGTCGAAATGCTGATCGCCATGGTGCTGTTTATCGTTGTGATGATGATTACGACAGACATCTTCGACCGGATGCTGCCCAAAACTAAAATCATAAGTAAAAGTGAAGAAAGCAATGTCGAAGGGATTGTCGGCCTGGAAATGTTCCGCCGGGACCTGGAACAGGCCGGTTTCGGACTTTTTACCGACATCGATAATCCACCGCCCAATTATGAAGAGGTATTGGCTGCCTGGCCTCAATCTGCCTATAACGATGCGCCCAACGGCATACCGCGTGCGATTATCGCGGCAAACAATCTTGCCGCCAATGTACTTTCCGGTACTGATCTGCTTGTAATCAAGGCCACCAGCGCATCGCTGAGCCCGGCATCGCAATGCTGGACCAGTATTAAAGGGCCGGGACCGTCTAAAATATGGGGGGTTAACGACCTTCAGGAAAGCCGCAATGACCGTGTCGTTGTTGTCAGCCAGAGTTATAAAAGCGGCGAACTGCAGCGGAAACTTATATATAACACCGGCACCCCGACATCTTTCGCGGTTGCCTACAAGGCCGATGGCTCATATGCCACACCTTTTGCTCCCAGTTCTATCGACAAACAGTATTATTATTACGGTATTGACAGTGTTGCTAGAGCTCCTTTCAATCGCACCGATTACTATGTCGAACGGGTGGCTGGCGATGTGCCGACCGGTTGTTCGCCGGCCGCCGGTGTGTTGTATAAGTCGGTCATGAGCCAGAATGATGGTGGCATGGAGGACATACCTGTAATGGATTGCGTTGCGGACATGCAGGTTGTACTCGGTTGGAATACCAGCGGCGACCCTGCAGGAAATACTGCTGATACATATACTGACGCCGCAGGCGGACTACCATTGTCATTCGCGCCACTCGGTACTTTTAATGCTCTATGGCTTGATGACCCCAAGGAAATAAGGACCCGTTTGAAGCTGGTCCTAGTTTATATTCTCGCCCAGGATGGCGGATTCGACAAGAACTTCAACAACACCGAAACGGCGATGAGGATCGGGGAAGCTGGCATGTCTGGCGAGGTGAAGGCTGTTGACCTGACAGCCCCAAATTTCAGGCACTATCGCTGGAAGCTGCATCGGCTTGTGGTCAGGCCTAAGAACCTGATCTAGATTTTGAGAGTACCTGAGGATTACAATGAAGCAGCTGAACAATAGGGGGGTTGCGCTGTTAACGGCCCTGATGATGACTGTCATTATGCTGTCCATCATACTGGGCGTCATGTATCTGATTGATCGGTCAATCAAGGGCACTGCTGCGCACAAGACTTATCGTAACACGGTTGAGGCTTCCTACGGGGGCGCGGACCTTGTAGCCAGGGAGATTATCCCCCAACTGTTTAACAACATTTCAACCAGCATATTGAGTGTCGGTCTGAATTCCATTCATGCCAACTTCGCCAGTTCCGCCTGTCTGCGCAAAAAGCTGGATTTTGCAAAGGAAAGTTGGGGGGCAATTGGGCCTGAATGCAATTCAATTGTTAAACCAAGTATCAACCCAGATGTGAAATTCGAATTGTCCGGTCTGAAGGGACAGGCCTTTACGGTTTATACAAAGATTGTTGACACGACCCCCGGTGTACCCTATGCCGCAGGTGGCAGCCAGCTTGTGGGTGGTGGCGTGACCGAAAGCAGTGCGGGAAGCACATTGAAACTAGATCATTATGTTTATAGAATTGAAGTGTCAGCAGAAAGCAAAGACAAGTCTGCTGAGAAGTCAAACGTTTCAGTGTTGTATGAATATTGATCGTACCGGATATTTCCAGCCACAATTACCTTTCACATTCAATTAATCACTGCTTAACAACACTGCAATCCAACGGAATAATCTTGCATCAGACACCCCATCTATGATAGCTTTTTGAAGTTTTTAACCATACATATTCGCAATAAAAAAGGAGCATTACGTGAAAACCATCAACACCGCAAAACTGCTTACCACCGCCTTTTGTGCGGTTGCACTTTTTGGCTGCAAGGGCGGCACACCATCCGTTGATGCCACCTCGGCCAGCAAGAAACAGGGCAAAGTCATGGCTGAAGTCAACAGCGGCAGCATCACCACCGGCGATTTCGAGCGCGAGCTGAAAAACCTGCCCGAATACCTGAAAGCCATGGCCGACACCCCCCAGGGACGCAAGGAAATGCTGGACACGATGGTAATCCGTGAACTGATTCTGCAGCAGGCTTCCAAAGACGGTCTGGACAAGGGCCCTGAGATCGAGGAGAAACTTATTGATCTGAAAAAGCGCCTGATTGTCGAATCTTTCCTCAAGAAGAAAGTTGAGTCCGAGTCCAATGTTTCCGACGAGGATCTGAAGAAATTCTACGAGCAGAACAAGGACAAATTCAAGACCGGCGAGCAGATCAAAGCCAGCCATATACTCGTAAAGACAGAGAAGGAAGCCAAGGACGTCCTGGCACAGATCAAATCCGGCGGCAATTTCGAGGAACTGGCCAAGAAGAACTCGGTTGATTCATCTTCAGCCAAGGGCGGAGATCTGGGCTGGTTCGGCAAGGGCAGCATGGTACCGGCTTTTGAGAAGGCCGCACTGGCTCTCAAGGAAGGCCAGGTATCTGAGGTTGTCAAATCTGACTTTGGATTCCACATCATCAAGCTGACAGGCAAGCGCCCTGCCGGCATTCGCCCGCTGGAAGAGGTAAAAGAGCAGATCAAGGGCGCCATCATGCCTACCAAGCAGCAGGAAGTTTTCCAGAAAATCAAGGAAGAGCTGAAGAAGACCGCCAAGATCACAGTTAAGGAAGATGTGCTGAACGAGATGGGCGGCAAGAAGGAAGAAGCTAAGCCGGAAGACAAAAAGCCCGCCGACGCTGAAAAGCCGGCCGTTGCCCCTGAAAAGAAATAGTTTTTATTCGCACAGGCCGCATAACCGAGAGGGTGGACATACAGTCCACCCTCCTGTTTTTTAAAATGGAACGGATGGTATTATGAATAAACTTAAACTTCCTCTACTGTTGGCAACGCTTCTGTTTCTTGCACCTGATATCTCTTCCGCCGCTGTAACCAACGCCATCGTAGCCGTAGTGAACGACGATGTCGTCACTTTGTTCGAAGTAAACAAAGAAGCCCAGCCGATCATTCGAGAGGCCGAGAAACAGTCCGCCCTGACCGATGCCGCCCGCAGCCAGATCAAACGTACAGCCCTTGACCGTCTGGTGGAAAAAAAACTGGTCGAGCAGAAGATCCGCGAGCTGAACATCAAGGTATCGGAAGAAGAGGTTCGACAGGCTATAGATGACGTCAAAAAGCAGAACAACATCCCCAGCCAGGAAGCCCTGGTTTCGGCTCTCGCCAGCCAGGGACTCTCCTTTGACCAGTATCGTGCCCAGCTGCAGGAACAGATTGAAAAGCTGAAACTGATCAGTATGGAGGTCCGCGCCAAGATCCATGTCAGCGAGAGCGAGATGCTCGAATACTATGATGCCAATCGTGCAAAATACACCGAAGACGAAAGCTATCGGGCCAGGCACATTTTCTTTAAAACCAGCGAAAAGTCCCCTGCTGACGAGATCAAACGCACTATGACCACCGCTCTGATGGTGCTGGCCGAAGCCAGGAGCGGCAAGGATTTTTCCGATCTGGCTAAAAACTATTCCGAAGATCCTGCAGCTAAAAAAGATGGTGGTGATCTGGGAACGTTCAAAAAAGCCGATATGCAGGCAGAACTTGGAAATGCCGTCACAGGCATGAAGCCCGGCGACATCAGTGAACTGGTTTATACACCGGCCGGTTTCCATATAATCAAGCTGGAAGAACGGATCAGCGGCAAAGTTAAACCGTTTGATGGGCTTAAAGCAGAGATTGAAGAAGCTCTCTACCGAAAGAAGTCCGAGGAGCGTTTCAGTCAGTGGGCCAAGGATTTGCGCGGAAAAGCCAGTGTGGAGCTTAAGGAACTGAACGGCCTGCTCTAAAGAGTTCCGTTGCTGTCAGAATATAAAAACAGCCGCTCATCCCTTTCGGAAGAGCGGCTGTTTTTATTTTGAATCTGTACTGAAAAAAAGAACCTATTCCCTCCGGCGCAGATGAGCCAGAAACTCTTCGCAGGTAAGCTCTTTTTTGCTGACCAGATGTGCAATTTCACGACTCATGGCAAGTTTTTCTCCCGCCTTCATTTCCTCTTTCAGCATAACAAACATCGGCGTGTTGCCGCTGTAGGGGTAAAGCTTGAACTTTTCAAGCAGTTCGAAAGCCGACATATCCGGGAGCATGTGGCTGCAGAACACCATGTATTTGGGATGGATCGAGGTCAGTGCCAGAGCTTCCTTGCCGGTATACCCCTTGACGACTTCGAATCCTATTGATTCAATAGCCCGTGAAAGCTTCTCCTCACCGTTACGGGACACCACCAGAACCTGCAGATCCCAGGTTTCGGCATCTTCTGTCAAACCATAAACCGCCAGCCGTTCCAAAAGATAATGCTCATCAACCGGGAGCATGAAAAAGCCGGCCACCGGGAAGACACCGCCAACTCTTCCTGTTTCGCTAAGAAACACAGACAGCACAGGAATGTTGCGGGTAGCCGGCGATGCTTTGATTTTCAGCAGCAGCCCCCAGCCATCGTCGGAAAAGGGGGAGAGATCCAGTACGATTCCCAACGGGCGACCTTGTTCCAGGCTCTCATACTGCTCCAGGCGACAACTGTAGTTGCCCGCCTCAAGGTAAGACGAGAGAATAGTTTCGCGCCCTTCTCCGGGCCTTACACCAAGAATCCAGATTTCTCTGCGTGGTTCGCTCTTCTGTGTCATGGCCGCTCCTGTTGCATGTCAATATCCATTGAATGCCTTCTAATACCAGAAAACTATTCCTAAAACCAGACTAATCAGACTGACTCATAACAAGGTGAAATCAAAATGAGTACAAGGCGGTAAGGAGAGTGGCGACCGAGGCGTACAGACTGTACGTTGAGGAGCCAACGACGTAATCGTTTGATTGCAACTTGTTATCAGTCCAAAGAATAGCGCTCCAGCACCTTGTCAATTATACTTGACGTGGATTTGCCGTCTACAAACGAGACAAGTTCCACCCTACCGCCATACTCCTCTACAACCTCCCTGCCTACCACGTCATCGAGTGAATAATCACCGCCCTTGGCAAGGATGTGCGGCTTTATCGACTTGATAAGCTCAAGCGGTGTATCCTCTTCGAAAACCGTGACGTAGTCGATGCAGTTCAGTGCCGCCAAAATGTGTGCCCGCTCATCTTCGGAAATCAGCGGTCTTTTTGGTCCTTTCAGGCGACGCACCGACGCATCACTATTGAGCCCCAGCACCAGCAGGTCACCCAGGTTCCTGGCTTTCTGAAGGTATTTCACATGTCCGGCATGCAACAGGTCAAAACAGCCGTTGGTAAAAACGACCCGTTTACCTCTGGCCTGTTCTGCGGCAATCAAAATGGCCAGGACATCACGGGTCTTTATTTTGGAGTCGCTGTCATGGTGGCTCAAGGCTACGACTTCTATAATTTCCTGCGGTGTGACAACGGATGTTCCCAGTTTGCCGACGGCAATTCCAGCTGCAACATTGGCAAGCCGGGCCGCTTCGGCCATCGCGAAGCCTGAGGCAATAGCGACCGCCAGCGTTGCAAGCACGGTGTCTCCGGCTCCTGACACATCGAAAACCTCACGGGCAACGGTTGGAATATGCACCGCCTCGCACCCCTTTGAAAAGAGCGACATGCCCTCATCGCTGCGGGTTATGAGAAGATGCTGGAGGCCGACCGTTTCCATGATAACGTTTGCCGCCCGTGTCAGCGAGTCGGAATCCTTGATGGCAATGCCGGAGGCAGTCTCAGCCTCCTTGCGGTTGGGAGTCAGCAGGGTTGCCCCGCCGTAACGGCTGTAGTCGCTTCCCTTGGGGTCAATCAGCACCGGTATGCCTAACACCGCAGCTGCAGCGACTGCAGAAGCGATAACTGCGGGCGTGAGCACTCCTTTATTGTAATCCGACAGCACTATAACCTGAAATTCTCCGGCATGTGCTGAGACCCAATCACAAACCTGTTTTTCAAATGCTGCCGGCAACGCCTCCCGCGATTCACGGTCGATACGTACAATCTGCTGGTTGGCGGCAACGACTCGGGTCTTGCGGCTAGTGCGGCGGTTCGGGTCAAGAAAGACCGCGTCCACCGCAACATTCCGCCGGCCGAATTCCGTCAGCAGCGCCCGGCCGTTCTGATCATCACCGACAACAGAACAGACAGAAACCTGCACACCCAGCGCAGCCAGATTGTTAACCACATTTCCGGCTCCCCCCAGGCGAAGTTCCTCTCGCAGCACATCAACTACCTGTACCGGAGCCTCGGGAGAAATACGCTCGGCCTTGCCCCACAGATACTCATCCAGCATCAGATCACCTACCACCAGACAGCGGATTTCAGCTGAGCGGGAAAAAAGCGATTCGACGGTTTTGCGATCCATTGTTCCTCCGAATTCGTGCGGCCTGGCTGTCAAGTGAACATCGTCTTTTCGACCAGGTCACATACGATATGGATAATAATGCCATGCCCTTCCTGGACGCGCGGCGTGTCGTTACACGGAACAATCAGAGCAAGATCACAATGTTCCTTGATGCTGCCGCCGTCTTTTCCAAGCAGACCGATCGTGCGGCACTCTTTCTCCCTGGCCAGCATCAATGCATTTTGAACATTTGGGGAATTCCCGCTGGTCGAAATACCAACCACCATATCACCGGCGACAACCAGAGCTTCTACCTGACGCCGGAAAACCATGTCAAAACCATAATCGTTGCCAATGGCGGTCAGAATGGATGTATCGGTGGACAAGGCTATGGCCGGCAGTCCCCGCCGTTCCAGCTTGAAACGTCCTACAATCTCGGCGACAAAGTGCTGTGAATCGGCTGCTGAGCCCCCGTTTCCCATTACCAGCAGTTTTCCCCCACGCCTGAATGTATCGACCAGCAGAATAGCAAATTCGGCGATCAGGGGAGTCATTTCATTTTCGATACGCGTTATAACGTCTCTATGAGCCTGCAATTGAGTGGTGATTTCCGGAATCATTCTGATACCTCCATGCTTTTAACTTGACTGTTAGTAGATCGTTCCAGAATCGCTCCAAAAAGATCTTCGATCGAGATTGCATTATCGGCTCCCGGAAAAGTCAATCCATCGCTCCCCCGTACCGGCACCACATCGTGGCGGCCCTTAGTAAGCGATGCCAGCTTTTTCAGCAGATCCCGTTGCGGAAAAAACATCGAGAGGCCGTAAAGTTTTATTCCGACATGCAGCCCGTTCCATCCCATGCGCCTGAAATCGGAGTATTGTCGTCGATGCAGAAGCAATGTAAAATTGTGCCCCTGCCGCGCGCCATCCAGAATATTTTCTATTGAATCGCTTAAGTTGACCGCTTCGGCTTCTTTGCCGAAATAAACGACATAATTCTGCGCAGTACCCCAACGGTCAAGATATAACCTACGGCTGTTGTTTACCATTTCAGAGCGGCGCTCCACCGATCCGAAAGCAGTTTCTTCGCTGCAGGTTACAACAGACCTGCTGGTGATGAATGTTCGATAGCCTTTATCAGCCGCACGTCGCACATACTCTTTGAGACACCACTCAGCGCCATCCATCCCTTCGTCGAAGCTACCGATCATGATCCGCATCTCGCCCCTCAGCATCAATACTGAAAACGATACGGTACAGCTTTCCATCAACGTGCAGCCGGAAACCAGTGCGGGCAGTGACGGGCTGTTTTTACCCGCAAACATCGGTGTCAGTATGCCGGCGCGGGCTGTTTCTGCATCCTCAATCAGCGTTTTCAGCCAACCTTCATTTACAATGGCATGGGGTCGCAGGACAACTGCAAAATCGCTGTCAGAACGGGCCAGACCCATGTTGATGGCCGGCACCAGACCAATATTGCGATCGGATTTGATGAAAAGGGCCTGTTCACCGAGCGGTTCAGAAAATTCCTCCAGCATCAATTCGGTCTCGCGACTGCTGCCGTTATCGACGATGATCAGTCGCGCCTCGGGCGAATGTGCAAGGATGGCCGCAAGACAGGCGCGTGTTTCAAACAGGTTGTTCCAAACCGGAACTATTATGTCTACGGAGGGAAAATTCATAAAAAACCGGGAAGGGAAGTTAACACAGGGGAACGAAGTTCAAAGAGAAATCTGTCGTCCCCTGTGTCATGTGACAAAAACTAGGAAGTGATGGAAACGCGACGCAGCAGATCCAGTTCATCCAGCACCTTGCCGGAACCGAGACATACGCAGTCGAGCGGGTTTTCAGCAATCAGAACCGGCACCTTGGTAACTTCGCGCAGCAGCAGATCCAGGTTGCGAAGCAGGGCACCGCCGCCGGCCAGGAAAATGCCCTGGTCAACTATATCTGCGGCCAGCTCAGGCGGAGTCTTCTCCAGACAGATACGCACCGTGTCGACGATGGAATTTACGGCTTCCTTGAGGGCATCGCGGATTTCGTCAGAGTTGACCTTGATGGTTTTGGGAATACCGGAAACCAGATCGCGACCCTTGACTTCCATCTCCAGCGTTTCCGGACCGGGGTAGGCTTCCCCGATATCAATCTTGATCTTTTCGGCCCAGCGTTCACCGATCTGCAGATTGTACTTCTTGCGAATGTACTGGACAATCGCTTCATCCATCTTGTCGCCGCCCATGCGGGTGGACTGGGCGTAGACAACACCTGCCAGCGAGATGACAGCCACCTCGGTGGTACCGCCCCCGATGTCAACGATCATGTTGCCTGAGGCCTCCGTAATCGGCAGTCCGGCTCCGATGGCAGCTGCCATCGGCTCCTCGATCAGATAAACCTCGCGGGCACCTGCCGATTCAGCCGATTCCTTGACGGCGCGCTTTTCTACCTGGGTAATGCCGGACGGAACACAGATAACGATGCGCGGACGCACCAGGGTTTTGCGGTTATGAACCTTGTGGATGAAATAGCGCAGCATTTCCTCGGTGATATCAAAATCAGCGATAACACCATCTTTCATTGGACGGATTGCGGTAATGGAGCCGGGAGTACGCCCCAGCATCTGCTTGGCCTCCATACCGACTTTCAGCACTTTCTGCTGCCCGCCGGGCATCTTCTGCACAGCCACTACCGACGGTTCGCGCACTACAATTCCTTTGCCCTTCAGATAAACCAGGGTATTGGCAGTGCCCAGGTCTATGGCCAGGTCATTGGAAAACATTCCAAACAGGTAATCAAACATTTTCAGCATTTTTATATGATCCTTTCGACGATCATCTCAGGTGGGTAAAACGGCGAAAAAGAATAGCAGAGTCGTGGCAGTTAATGCAAGCGGGAATAATTCGACCGATCAGACCTCTATTCTGAACTCGGCCCCGCAATCCACATTACGGGCGCTCAGACGTCCGCCCATATTTTGTTCAATTATAACCTTGGACATGTACAGGCCGATCCCGGAGCCTTTGTCAGGTTCGCGGGTGGTGAAATAGGGATCAAATATCTTAGGCATGATTTCAACCGGAATACCGCCGCAGTTGTCGCGTATATAAACCGCCGATCGCCCGTTTTCAGTTGTTATGCGGATAAAAATGCGCGGATCCGTAACACTGCGCTCGCCGAACTCTTCACTGGCATTTGATATTATATTGAGCAGCACCTGTGCATACTCGTTCGGATAACCGTTTACAATCACATCCGGCCCGGATTCAATCTCAACCTGTATTCCGCGACTCTTCAGCGCCGCCGACACAAACTCCAAAGCACGACCGACGGCCCTGTTGACACAGAACTTCTGTTTTTCCTTATCCTCCCTGAAAAAGTTGCGGAAATCGTCAATAGTTCGGGACATGTGCATTATTAACGCCATCGCCTTGTTGATTTCAGATCCCATCTCCTCGCTGCTGATAGTTCCGGACTCGAATGAAAGCTGGAGATTCTGAATGATCAGGCCGACATTATTGAGCGGCTGCCGCCATTGATGGGCGATATTATTAATCATCTCCCCCATGGCGGCCAGGCGGCTCTGCTGAATAAGCATCTGGTCCTTGCGGCGCAGATCGTTGACAGTTTTCTCGACACGCTCTTCAAGGGAGCGGTTCAAACTTTCCAGCTCATCCTGAGTCGCCTCGCGCCCGGCCACCTCTTTCTCAAGCTGATCAGTCTGTGCAAGCAGCGCAATCTCGATCCGTTTGCGCGCTGTGATGTCCTGATTGCTGGCCCGCCACCCCCAGGGACGTCCATCAGGTGTGTGAACCTGCCTGCAGGTATGTCCGATCCAGCGTACTTCGCCGTCCTTCTTAAAAATCCTGAGCTCAATAGGCAGAATGCGGCCGTTTTCATCAAACTGGTGGGTGTGGCACCTGAAGTCTTCAAGATCATCAGGATGGATGATGCGGTAAAGCAGTTCACAGTCATCAATGAACTCCTCTGCCTTGAATCCGGTAAATTCAACGGTTGAAGGCGAAATATACTCAAATGAACCGTCGGGCAGCCGCCAGAACTCCCAGTCCGATGCAAAGTCGGCCACTATCCGCAGACGTGCTTCGCTTTCCAGCTGCGCCTCCTGTGCCGCCTTCCGCTCTGCTATTTCCTCTCCCAGCTGAAGGCTCAGCTGGTACAACCCGTTCTCGGCCTGCTTCTGGGCGGCGGCGCTGCGAGAGAGCTGGTTTGCCCCCAGACCGACCACACCCAGCCCAATCAGCAGCATCACACCATGGGCTACCGCACTGCCCTGTAGCTCACGGTGAGCAGTAGCTTCAATTGTATCAAGCGGAATAGAAACACTCAGGCCGCCGCGAACTTCTCCTACCTTGTATCCCTGTTCGGCATGACATTTGAGACACGATTGTTCTGTAACAAACGGACGCATCAGACGCAAGAAACGCTGACCAGCCAGCTCCTGAATTTCACAGACTTCCCTGCCGCCGCCCTCAAGAGCAAGCAGGCTTTTTCGCTCCCACGGATCAGGCCCGTTTTCGGGGCGAATAGGCTTCAGGCTGGTCAGATGACCTCGCCAGACAGCTCTTTTTTCATTCCCCAGCTCATAGATCTGGCGGGTAATGTAGGCAGGATTGATAAGAGTCAGCTTGCGACCGGTCGCGGTGACGGCATCACGGTCCGGGACATGTGACAGGTAGGAGTTAGAAGGATACTTGTCGGAGGGAGCGACATACAGGCCGCCCTGATTAGAAGCCCAGCGATGGTATTGGAGATCGCTTTCGGCTGTCGCCAAGGCTTCGGCACGTCCAAATTCGACGATTTCATAGTCATGTTGAAAATACGTCCACCAGAATGAACATGCTATCACCAGCGTCCATCCGGCAGCCAGAATCCAGGCATAAGTTCTGATCGCTTTGCCGTGAGCCGCGCCTTGAATACTGTTATAGACTGACTGATTCGAGGTTTGCATCTAAACGCCCCTCTTTTCAATTGCTGATATGCATTAAAGTTATCACAGATTAACTGTTTGACAATCTCCAAATTCAAAGACGTTGTCGCCACACATCACCGCCCCCGTTTTCTTGACATTCAGACTTGATATCTGTAGTTTATGACAGTTTGTATGCAATTATAAGCGGAGGCAGCATCCCATGGAATATAAAGACACCCTCAACCTACCACAAACCGATTTCCCGATGAAAGCCAACCTGAATCAGCGCGAACCTGAAATGCTGGCAAAATGGGAACAGACCGGCCTGTATTCCAAACTGGAAGAAGCCGGCACAGACAAACCGCTTTACATCCTGCATGACGGCCCCCCCTACGCCAACGGCCATATCCACATCGGTCACGCCCTCAACAAGACTCTCAAGGACATAGTCCTCAAAGTCAAACGCATGGAAGGATTTCACGCCCCGTACGTTCCGGGCTGGGACTGCCACGGGCTGCCGATCGAACTGCAGGTGGAGAAAAATCTGGGTTCAAAGAAGCATCAGATGAGCAAACTGGAAATGCGGCGCGAGTGCCGCAGCTATGCCGCGAAATTTGTTGATATCCAGAAAGAGGAGTTCAAGCGGCTCGGCATACTGGGCGACTGGGAGAATCCCTACCTGACCATGAATTATGAGTACGAAGGCTTGACCGCCGCCGAGCTGGCCCGCTTTGCCCATAACGGCGGGCTGTACCGCGGCCGCAAGCCGGTCCACTGGTGCTCCTCCTGCGTGACCGCCCTGGCAGAAGCCGAAGTGGAGTACGCCGACCACACCTCGCCGTCGATCTTTGTCCGCTTCGCTCTTCAGGATGATGTGTCCGCCGCCATTCCGGCCCTGGCCGGCAAACAGGCCTATGTCGTGATCTGGACCACCACCCCCTGGACGATCCCGGCCAACCTGGCGGTGGCACTGCACCCCGAGTTCGACTACGTGGCGCTGGAGACCGAAAAGGGTGTTCTGATCGTGGCCGAAGGACTGAAAGACTCCTTCCTGGCGGCGGTCGGACTGACCGGGGAGGTCATCGCCACCTTCCAGGCCGGACTGCTGGAACGCAAGCGCTGCAAACACCCTTTCTATGATCGTGACTCGATCGTGCTGCTGGGCGAGCATGTCACCCTGGAAGCCGGTACCGGCTGCGTCCACACCGCTCCCGGCCACGGCCAGGAAGACTACGAACTGGCCCTCAAGGAAGGACTGGAGATCTACAATCCGGTCGACAACCATGGCAAGTACCTGGCCACGGTCGAGTTTTTCGGCGGCCAGCAGGTCTTTGCCGCCAACCAGAGCGTGATCGACAAGCTGACCGAAGTGGAAGCGCTGCTGCAGACCTCCAAGATCAGTCACTCCTACCCGCACTGCTGGCGCTGCAAGAAACCGATCATCTTCCGTGCCACCGAGCAGTGGTTTATCAGCATGAAGTCCAATGACCTTCGCTCAAAGGCACTGGAGGCAATTGACCAGGTGCAGTGGATCCCGAAATGGGGTCGTGAGCGCATTTACGGCATGATCGAGAACCGCCCCGACTGGTGCGTCTCGCGCCAGCGCTCCTGGGGCGTGCCGATCACCGCCTTTTCCTGCACCGAATGCGGCGAATACATCGCCGACGGCAGCATCATGGATCATGTGGCGCAGATCTTCAAAAAAGAGAGTTCGGACGTCTGGTTCGACTGGAGTGCTGAAAAGCTGATGCCGCCAGGATCTGTCTGCCCGAAATGCGGCGCTACATCCTTTGAAAAGGAAAACGACATCCTGGATGTCTGGTTTGATTCGGGCGTTTCCCACGCCGCAGTTCTGGAGCCTAATCCCAAGTTGCATTCCCCTGCCGACCTGTACCTGGAAGGGAGCGACCAGCACCGCGGCTGGTTCCATTCGTCATTGCTGGAAAGCGTGGGGACACGCGGCACAGCACCTTACAAAAGTGTTCTGACCCACGGATTCGTGCTGGACGGCCAGGGACGAAAGATGAGTAAATCCATGGGCAACGTCACCGCTCCGGAAGACGTCATCAAGAAATTCGGTGCCGACATCCTGAGACTGTGGGTTTCGGCCCAGGACTACCGCGACGACAACCGCATCTCCCAGGAAATTCTGACCCGCGTGGCGGAGTCCTATCGCCGCATCCGCAATACCTGCCGCTACATCCTGGGCAATATCAGCGACTTTGACCCCGCGACCCAAAGCGTGGCATTCGCCGACATGCCGGAGATCGACCGATGGGCGCTGCACCAGCTGGAAGGTCTCAAGGAGCGGGTATTGGCCGCTTATCAGGATCTGCAGTTCCATGTCATCTATCAGGATGTCAACGCCTTCTGTACGGTCGAGATGAGCGCCTTCTACCTGGATATCCTCAAGGACCGCATGTACACCAGCAAGGCCGACTCGCTCCAGCGGCTCAGTGCCCAGACCGTCATGCACAGCATTCTGGACACACTGGTGCGCATTCTGGCGCCGATACTTTCCTTCACTTCGGACGAGGTTTGGCAGTATATGCCCGGCGTTCGCGAGGAGAGTGTTCATTTGGCTGAGTTCCCCGGCCTGAATCCGGAATGGAAAGACGATACTCTGGTTTCCCGCTGGGACCGCATTATCAAGGTGCGCGCGGACGTTTCCAAGGCACTGGAACTGGCCCGGGTCGCCAAAACCATCGGCCATTCGCTGGATGCCGCCGTGGCTATCTCCGCAGATTTGGAACTATCTGGCTTTCTGCAGAAATATGAAGCCGAGCTGTCCAGTATATTCATCGTATCGAAGGTTGTTCTGGCAAGTGATCTGGCCGGAGACTGCTGGTCATCCGAGAGCATCGATGGGCTGAAGATCCAGGTAACAGCCGCACCCGGCGACAAATGTGAGCGCTGCTGGTACTACAGTGAAGAACTGGGAACCGATGCC
Source organism: uncultured Geobacter sp. (assembly GCA_964420435.1). Taxonomy (GTDB): domain Bacteria; phylum Desulfobacterota; class Desulfuromonadia; order Geobacterales; family Pseudopelobacteraceae; genus JACRCG01. The sequence continues at coordinate 57,048 of CAYQTC010000005.1, read as the reverse complement.
GGGCATCCGGCCATCTGCCCCAAGTGTACGGCGGCGGTAGCCTAGCAGATGAGGATCCGGTTCCAGACCGGTATTTTTCTGACCTGAGAAGGAGCGGATATGAACGTGGAAATACTGGCTAAGGATTTGATGACAGTCGACGTCGTCAGCACAACCCCCGACGCCATCATGACAGAAGTAATCCAGCAGATGATTGATCACCGCTATTCCTGCATGATCGTTGTTGAAAATCAGCTTCCGGTCGGAATTATTACCGAGCGGGACATCGTGCGACTGATGGGGCAGTTCCTGGCCAGCAAGCCGCAAAGCCCGATCAGGGTTGCCGATATAATGTCAGTGCCGGTGGCGACAATTACCGAGGAGACCACTCTGTTCGAGGCTCTGGTGATCTCATCTGCCCAGAAAATCCGCCATCTTCCGGTTGTAGACGAAACCGGGCGACTGCTTGGCCTGGTGACCCAATCAGACCTTGCCAAGGCCCACTTCCATATTTTCGAAAAACAGCGCGAAATAATCGAGCATTCCGTCATCGAGAGGACCCAGGAACTGCAGAAGGCCAACGACCAGCTCAAGTCGCTCTCGATGGTGGACTCCCTGACTTCTCTCGGCAACCGGCGCGCCATGGAGGTTGATCTTGAGCACACCCATTCACAGGCCATGCGCTACAACCGCTCATATTCAGTAGCACTGTTTGATATCGATTTTTTCAAGCTTTTCAATGACACTTACGGCCACAAGGGGGGCGACAATGCCCTTAGAACAGTTTCGGAACACCTGCTGTCAAGTGTCCGCAAATGCGACCGGGTTTATCGCTACGGTGGCGAGGAGATTCTGCTGCTGATGCCGGAGACCTCACTTTACGGCGCTCTGATCCTAGCGGACCGGACCCTGGCCAGTTTTGCCGGGCTGAACATACCACACGAGAAAAGTCCTTTCGGATTTCTGACGATGAGCTGCGGCGTAGCCTGCCAGGTTGAGGAGAACGGATATGACCGCTGGGAGGGGCTTGTTGATCTGGCAGACCGCGGCCTGTATGCTTCCAAAAACAACGGCCGCAACCGGGTCACTATTATACCGCCCGAGGACGCCAATGATGACAGCGTCCCGAGGCTACACGGAAGTCAACCATGAACCTTCGCTATACAATTTTTGCCGCCATTTCCACGATTGGAATCATCATCGACCAGATCACCAAGATTTATATAGACCGCAGCATGCAGCTGTACGATTCGATCCCTATCGTCGAAAACTTTTTTCATATCACCTACGTCCGCAACAAAGGGGCCGCCTTCAGCTTCCTGTCCAACGCATCCTGGCGCCTGCCGTTTTTCATCACGGTCTCGATAATCGCCGTGCTGGTCATCCTGGTGGCCTTCCGCAAGCTGCGCGATGACCAGAGACTGGCCCAGATATCGCTAGCCATGATCTTTTCCGGAGCGGTCGGTAACCTGATTGACCGCGTGCGACTGGGCGAAGTGATCGACTTTCTGGATGTGCACTGGTACCGGCATCACTGGCCGGCCTTCAACGTGGCAGATTCACTGATCTGCGTGGGTGTTTTCCTGCTGGCGCTTGATATGATTCTGGAAGAAAAACGTCTTAAAACCGTCTGATCAAACACAAAGGCCCCACAGGACAGAGTCCGGTGGGGCCTTTGTGAGAATAACTGCCATTTCCGCACGCAATCATCCGATGTAACGCACGCCCCCGGCATAAACCTCCTTAACGGTCCCGCTTTGAACAATTCGCTCCAGCAGCCCCTTTTCTCCATCTCCGCAACCTGCTACCACCTGAAAGTCACCCCGCTTGCCGGCTTCCAGAGAACCGCACCAGGCTGATATTTTCAGCGCTGAAGCACCGCCGCTGGTGACCATGCGCAGCAAATCCTCCGCTGCCAGGTCATTGCCGAACACTTCCAGGGCAAAGCGCATTTCATCCCACAATGAGAGCGAGTCGTTACTGGCCAGCGAATCCGTGCCCAGCGCAAGCGGAATGCCCAGCTTCCTGAACAGTCCCACCGGAGCGCGCCCCACATCCAGCTTGTCATTGCTGCGCGGACAGAGTGCGATGCTGACTCCGCGCTCCTTCAATATGCGAGCATCGGCCAGTTTGACGTGGACACAATGTACCGCCAGAGTATCCGGAGTCAACAGGCCGTTCCGATCAAGCAGCTCCGTTGAACTGCAGCGCAGTGGATGCCCAAGATACTGTTCCCATCCCACGAAGGGATAGAAGTCCTCTGCAATTGGGCCGCTGGAGTCGAAAATGAAATCCGTCTCTGCCAGGGACTCGGAGATGTGTATCGACAACGGCAGTCTTTTCGAAAGAGCTGTTTCACGGATTGTCGGCAGATGTTTTTCACCGATTGTGTAGGGAGAATGGGGTGAGATGCCGGCCGACATCGTACCGGCTGCAAGCGATCCGGCCGCTGCCAGCGCGCCGGCCATTTTGTCATTGTACCGGACCGGATCATGCCCCAGCACCTCGAAATAGAGCCTGCCCGACAGTAACGAATCACCGTAGATTGCCGCCAGCTGAGAGTTGCTGACGATCTCTCCGATCGCCGTCGTACCTGACTCAAGACACATGCGCATCCCTTCCCGCACTGAATGAGGGTATACATCGGGAGTCAAGCTACGGGAAATCTTGATCAGCTGGATAATCCAGTCCGTAAAGCGGCGGGGATTGTAATCGATATTTGACTTCAGACGCCATGAGGGGAAGTGGGTCAGTTCGAGATGGGTGTGGGCGTTGACAAAGCCTGGTAGAATTGCGCAGCCGGGATACTCGACCACAGGGACGGAATACTTCTGTTTCAGATCCGCCAACGCACCGGCGGCTGAAATCACTCCGTTACGGACAAGGATTGCACCGCCTGCTACCGGCGGCACATCGGGATTAATAAGCCATGAAGCGGCATAAATGGCTGGCTCTAACATGAATCCCCCTTTGCATTATAATCTCTCTCATATGATACCTGAAACTTCGCAAAATGAAAGCGCCGGCTATAATTACGACCGGTTGCAGACAGATCCCACAAAACTGAAACAGGCGGAGGACACAAAGTCTTCCGCCTGAAATCTACATCTCTTCAACATGATTCGTGCGTGTTACAACTCCTCTCCAAGTACGGTATTATCTATCAGCCTGGTCTGCCCCGCTTTGACTGCAAGCGCCAGCAGAGTTGAATTGTCTACGGTCTCCTGTTCATTCAGCGTTGATCCGTCTCGAAACTCGATGTATTCGATCAAGACGGAGGGTTCCTGGCGAACGGTTTCCTGAACAACCTTACGGAGAACATCTGCACGGCGTTCTCCGGTGGCAAACATCTTACGCACAGCAACAATGCTGCGGTGCAGGCAGAGTGAGCTTTGGCGCTGTTCCTGAGACAGGTAGGCATTGCGCGAACTCATGGCCAGTCCGTCCGCTTCGCGTATAATAGGCATACCGACAATTTCGACCGGCATGCTCAGATCCAGCACCATGCGACGGATAACCGCCAGCTGCTGGTAATCCTTGCGACCGAAGAACGCCATGTCTGGCTGGACAATATTGAACAGTTTAGTCACTACGGTGGCAACACCGTCAAAATGGCCTGGCCGGCTGGCACCACAGAGCGGCAGCGAAACATCACGTACCGTCACGCCGGTCTGAAATCCGGGCGGGTACATACCGGCGGCATCAGGCGTAAAAACAATATCAACCCCGCACTCTGCAGCAATCCGGCAGTCACGCTCCATATCGCGCGGATAGCGGTCCAGATCCTCGTTCACCCCGAACTGGATCGGATTGACGAAGATCGAGAGGATCAGAACATCTCCGTTCTTTCGTCCCTCCCGAAGCAGAGAGGCATGGCCCTCATGCAGAAAACCCATGGTCGGAACAAAGGCGATACGTTTGCCTTCCCGTTTGAAGGAACTTGTCATCGCCTGCATTTGCTGAATATTACTGATTATCTGCATATAGTTCCTGATTTCATGTAAATTAGCTGAATGAATGTTCTTCAGTAGGAAACTCGCCCGCCCGCACCTCGTCAACATACTGCTTGACGGCGCCGGATATCAGCGGCGCCAGGTCGGCATAGCGCTTGACGAATTTAGGCGAATATTTCTCGCACAGTCCAAGAATGTCATGAATGACCAGTACCTGACCGTCACATGCCGGGCCGGCCCCGATACCAATGGTCGGAATTGTCAGTTCGGCGGAAATCTCGGCGGCCAGCTTAGCCGGTATCCCCTCCAGTACAACGGCAAAAGCACCGGCATGCTGCACAGCCAGCGCATCATCCATGATCCGCTCGGCCTGGTCATTTCTTCCCTGCACCTTGTAGCCTCCCATGCGATGCACCGACTGGGGGGTCAACCCGATATGAGCCATGACCGGAATGTCAATCGAGGAAACCGCACGAATTACGTGGCACATGTTGCTGCCCCCCTCGACCTTGACGGCTTCCGCGCCACCTTCCTTGATCATTCTGCCGCAGTTGCGGCAGGCATCCTCGATACTGGTCTGGTAGGACATAAAGGGCATGTCGGCCACCACCAGAGCCTTCGGATCAGCGCGCCGCACCGCTTTTACATGGTACAGCATTTCATCCATGGTAACCGGCAGAGTAGTATCGTGTCCGGCAAAGACTACACCGACCGAATCTCCCACCAGAATAACATCCACGCCGACACCGTCCATCAGTCGCGTAAACGGATAATCGTATGAGGTCAGTACTGTTATGCGCCGCCCCTCCTGCTTCATCTTCAGTATTTCCGGAATAGTAACTTTCTTTCTCATTTGTCCCCTCGATACAATTATCTTGGCATTGTATTACAAAAACAGAAAACGCGCCGATAGGCGCGCTGTGAACGGACAGTTCCGCTCACAATAAGTGTGCATCCCTGAGGAGTTATCCCTTCCGTCCCGGTTCGCCTTCGAATCCGTGCGGTATGTAGTTTTATACGAATTTCAAACCAAAGATGAAATCAAGGCGGCCAGGATTGAGGCGCCGAGGTGTACTGATCAGTACGTTGAGGTGCCGAAGACAAGCCAACGATGATAGCGCTTTGATTTGGAATTAGTTGCTATCCGGCCGCTGATTGATCAACTCCCGGCAATACGGGTAGCCGTCATGGCGGGTGCTTAAACTATCAGAGAGACTATTAATTGACCATACTTTTTTTATGGACCGGGAATTACCGTAAAACCACTAAATCTGGCAGGTCAGATTCTTCATCGACTCCAATTCCTTGATTACTTCGCCACTCTGGGCTCTGCGCATCTCCATGTTGTCGAACATTTCGGTCACCATGTCGCTGACGGACTCAACAGTTCGACGAATCATTTTGCCATCGTCAACTTGACGCGAGGTGGAGTTGACCATCTCATGTGCCATATCCTTGATGGTTTCTATTGATCGAGCAATGCTTCTGGTAGCCTTGGCCTGATCCGTGGACGCAATGAATATCTGGGATGTCATGGAGCTGATATCCTCCATCGATCGGGCGACCAGCTGAACGCTGGAGACCTGCTCCTGAGTAGCCTGCTTGATCTGCTGAGTCATTTCAAGCGAACAGGCCGAACGGTCATAGATCGCTTTCAGCGACTCTCCGGTGGTATGGCCGAGCTCGACTCCTCGATGTACAAGATCTTTGGTTGCGGTGATATTATTGGCGGCAGTTTTGGATTCGCTCATGATTTCTTCAATGATCGAGGTTATCTCGCCCGTTGAATGACCGGTCTGAAGCGAAAGATTGCGGATCTCATCAGCCACAACACCGAAGCTCTTTCCGTATTCTCCGGCCTGTGCGGCGATGATCGAAGCGTTCAGAGCCAGCAGATTGGTTCGTTTGGTGATGTCATTAATAACACTGACGATATTTTCAATGCGGGTACTGTTCTCGGCCAGTCGTTTGATTGCATCATATGAGAGTCCGACTGAACCTTGAATTTCTTCGAGAAAACTGATCGTTTCGGCAACAACGGCTCGGCTTTCTTCAGCCTGCAGTTTGACCTGATTCGAGACTTCATGGGAGATGGCCGCATTTTGCTCCACATTGCTGATGGTGCTGTTGATCTGCTCCATGGCCGCAGCCGACTGGTGAACAATTCCGGCAAGATGATCAAGATTGCGGGTGACCTGCTCGATGGCCACCGAGATCTGGTTTACAGCCGTACTGGTCTCTTCGACCGATGCCATCACGCCCTCCGAAGCCGATGCGATAACAGAGGTACCGTCAGCTACGGAATCGACGCCATCTTTGAGGTGAATAACGTTGCGTGAGTACTGATCACGGCTGCCGAGCAGAAACCTGAACGAGCTCTCCATCTCCGAGGTGAGCGTATCAATCGACGTCAGCAGGTTAATGCGTGTTATGGCAGAAGCGACCTGATCAGCAAAGAGCATGATTGTATCGACATCAGAGTCGTTTAGGGCACGATGACTGCTCTTGTTGTCAATGCCGAATGCTCCGACGGCCTCACCCTTGACAACAATAGGACAAAGGATAAAACTGTTTGAACGAAGGGGGGACAGACTGCTGTGGGGCGGCTGAAGATGGTATTCAGCCGGATAACGGGACATATCGTCAATCAGATATACCTTGCGATCTACAAAACACTTATAGATGACACCGATGCTCGGGTCCAGCGGCAACACGACCCCTTTGACATCAAAACCATCCGTGCCTATGGCGGTGACAAAACGCAGGTTTTTGCCATTCTCCGACATCATGATATTAACACGCTCGTAGCCCAGCACCTCGTGAAGCCCCTCGGCGCAAAGCTGCAATATTTCCTCAAGGTTCAGCGACATCTGGATTTTACTGCTGATATGGTGAAAGTTCTTGATGTTTTTATCAAGAACCTTGTACCTGTTTTCAAATATTTCCTTCTGCTCTCCGACTTGTTGATGGAGTACATCCAGTTCAGCCGCGCGTTCGTGAAGCTCATCGCCGTTCTTGCCAATCATGTAGCCGAGAACTGACATGACAATGGCCGTACCTGCGCCGATGTAGTTATATAGAGCAAAGTGTTCACCGTCTTTGACGATATCCGAGAAGATCTGACCAAAGAAAGTCTGCTTGGGATCGTAAAAAAACATCATCCGGATCGCGATCCAACCCAGTGGAGCGTTTATGCCGAGCAGGAATCCACCGGCAGAAAACAGTGTCGCTCTTTTTTTCATAGTGCCGTCCTCATGCCATCCCCCTAAAGCTTCTCCTGGGCAAGTTTCTCATCTATGGAATGACAGATCTCTTCCATGACCTTTTCTGAATCGTCGATATTGTATGCAACAATGTTCTTCAGGTGCATATAGGAATCCAGATCGATCCTGTCAAACGTAAAAGCCAGACCGTTTTCTACTATGCGGGCCACTTTCCCACTGAAGTGGATTTTTATCTCAGGAAGAGAACCGGTCAGAGTAATGGTGATTTCGACCGTTTCCCCTTCAGGCAGATGCTCACCGGTTATCAGAAACATGCCGGTCATGCTGAGATTTTCCACGGCCCCCTGAAACTGGCGGTCCGCAGTACTTATGGAAGCCTCAACATTAAAATGTACACGGGAAAACTTACGGGTACTCATCCGACACCTCCTGTGATGACAAGCCAACAGCTGAATATAAATGACAAAGGTTGGCAGCCACTATATTGAAAGATCGCTTTGTCGCCCGTGTCCTCAGGATGCCGGAGGCTAATGTCCAGCCGCCTGAGGGCAAGGGCAACAGAATCATGCTTTACCGGCTGAACCCAGAACGGCCTCGTTCTTGTGCTTGACAAGCTTGATCAGTTCCTTGCGGGCCTCGCCCAGATATTTACGCGGATCAAATTCCTTGGGATCCTTGGCAAAATATTCACGGATTTTAGCAGTCACCGCCAGGCGGCCGTCAGAATCTATATTGATCTTGCAGACCGCACTGGCAGCGGCTTGACGCAGCTGCTCCTCCGGAATGCCGACCGCGCCTTCCAGCTTGCCGCCGTACTGATTGATCAGGGCAACATATTCAGGCACTACTGATGATGCACCATGCAGAACAATCGGGAACCCAGGGATCCGCTTCTCGCACTCCTCAAGAATATCGAAACGGAGCGGCGGAACCGGCTGACCGGCCTTGAACTTGAAGGCTCCGTGGCTTGTGCCGATGGAAATGGCCAATGAATCAACACCGGTTTTTTTGACGAACTCTTCCACCTCTTCCGGCTTGGTATAGGTGGAATGCTCGGCAGAGACCTCGTCCTCAATACCGGCCAGAACACCAAGTTCAGCTTCCACGGTAACGTCAAACTGATGGGCGTAATCGACAACTTTTTTGGCAAGTGCGACGTTATCTTCGAAGGAGAGATGCGAACCGTCGATCATGACAGAGGAAAAACCGCTGTCGATGCAGGATTTGCAGAGTTCAAAAGTGTCGCCGTGATCAAGGTGCAGGCAGATCGGAATGGAGGAACCGGCTTCGCGCGCCATCTGAACCGCCCCCATCGCCATACAGCGCAGCATGGTTTCATTGGCATAGCTGCGCGCCCCCTTGGAAACCTGAATGATGACAGGTGAGTTGGTTTCAATGCAGGCAGTTACGATAGCCTGGAGCTGTTCCAGGTTATTGAAGTTATAGGCCGGAATCGCATACTTGCCGGCCATTGCCTTGGCAAACATATCCCGGGTATTACTTAGTCCAAGCTCACGGTAATGCACATTCTGCTTCTCCATTTTTCCCCCCTCGACTGTTGTATTTATATAGCGACGCCTGGGCGCCCGATCATCAGAATACATCGTCTGCGACAGGTATAAATACCATGCAAACAGAGCATAATCAAGGTGTAAACAAGAAGAGTTTCTGTTGCCAGATACGGGTGCGTCACCTATAATACTTCATTCGGAGAACCAGAAATCATGCCTGAAAAAATAGCATTCACCCCCTCATTGCTCGACAGCCACTGCATTATTGACGTCAGGACGCCGCTCGAACATGCCGAAGATCACCTGCCCGGCGCATTCAACGTCCCGATTCTTACCAACGAGGAACGGGTCGAGATCGGTACAATCTATAAACAGCAGGGTTCTCAAAGGGCCCGCATCCGTGGGATGGAGCTTACCTGCGGCAGATTTGCCTCCATGACACGCGAAGCGGCCGCCCATGCCAACGGACGGCCGATTTTGGTTTATTGCTGGCGGGGAGGAATGCGCAGCCTGTCCATGGGCATCCTGCTCGAATCCTGCGGCTATCCGGCCGTGCAGCTGCGGGGAGGCTATAAAGCCTTCCGCAACCACGTGGTGTCATATTTTGAAGAGTTCACACCACCAGCACCGCTGATAGTTATTCACGGCATGACCGGCAATGGCAAGACTACCTTTATCAATGGCCTTGACAGCGAAAAATGGACCGTTATCGACCTTGAGGGACTTGCTCGCCACCGCGGTTCGGCCTTCGGATCGCTCGGACTTGGAGATCAGCCGACCCAGAAACAATTTGACACCATGCTCTGGAATGCCATGCGCCATGCCCCGTCCGGCAAACCGATTGTCCTGGAAGGAGAAAGCCAGCGCATCGGACGGATCACCCTGCCCGGCAACTTATACAGCGTCATGGCCGCCAGCTGTAAAGTCTGGTGCAATGTTTCGGTTGACACCAGGGTAGCGCGGCTGGCGGAAGAATATGCCCGTCAGGAATACCGTGAGTCTATGGCTGAGGCCTTGGATCGTATCAAAAAGAAACTGGGCGGCACACAATACGCGGCATTGAAAGAAATGCTGGAAAAATGGGATGTGGCCGGTGTGGCGCGCGGACTGATCGAGCTGTATTACGACAAGCTTTACTACAAGCACCGCCCCTGGACACCTGATCTGGAAATAGATCTGGAGGATTTTCGTGAAGGTGAACGGACACTACACGATTTTTGGGAGAACCGTTTTTCAGCGTAGCTTGCAAGCAGACCATGACAGTTAAGCCAAGTTATTATGCTGATTAATCGATGAGTTAGCACATCAACTACGAATCTGCATATATTGGTTCAAACAATGCATATGTCTGCAGAAAACGCGACTGCAATCATAAAGTTGATGCTCGCCAGGGGCTTGAAACATGAAAACAGTTATAATATTAGTTCTGGCCGTTGTATTGGGAGGCTGCGCTCATGTAATGAGCGAATCAGGCTTGAGGTTTGTCGACAGCTCGGTGACATACGCCGACATCAGAAAAAATCCGGAAGCGCTGGCCGGAAAACAGATCCTGATCGGCGGGATCATCGCCGGAACCAAAAGCAGCGGTGACATGACAATGCTGGAAGTGGCCCAATTGGAACTGCTCAATAACGGCGTGCCGGACGAATCGTCTCCCTCCGGCGGAAGATTTCTGGCGGTCAGTAGCGAACTGATTGACCCCGTTATCTACAAACCAGGCAACTTTGTTACAATCATCGGAGTAATCAAGGGGAAAAAGGTTCAGAAGCTGGAGAGTGCCGATTATCCCTATCCTCTTATTACAGTTAAAGAACTCAGGATGTTCCGGGCATCGGAGCCATTCGCAACCTACCCGAACAACCCCTATCAAAACCGGTTCGGTGACGGCAAACTGATGCTTCGCCCCCCCGGTCCGGACACCGGAGAGCCCAGAAAAACCTATTAAACCGTCAGTACACCGCCCTCCCTCGGAATCAGAGCCGCGTCGAAGCAGGTCGTCCCCCATTCAAGAACATCTCGACAGCCAGACCCCGCCAGATCAGCCGGCGGGGTCTGGCCCAGAAAACGCAGAACAGCAAGAAGAAGCGCACTCTCGCCCCCCTTCAGGTTCCCAAGATCAAATGAAACAAGATTATCGCGCTTACTCAGCTTGGAGCCTCCGGGACCTGTTACCAGCGGCAGATGACAATAATCCGGTTGCGGCAGTCCCAGCATCCGTTGCAGGTATATCTGGCGGGGAGTCGAAGAGAGCAGATCGTCCCCCCGCACCACCTGGGTCACTCCCGTCACGGAATCGTCAACAACCACAGCCAGTTGATACAGGTAATCAGCATCTCCCCTTCTAAGCGCAAAATCGCCGCAGACGCCCGCCAGATACTGGCTGATGCGTCCACGGCGCAGATCGATAAAGCAGATTTCACTTTCCGGCACCCTGATTCGCCACGAGCGCACTGTTGCCCCGGACTTCATACCGGCCCGGCAGTTCCCGTTGTAGGCGATACAGTCATCATCAGGATGTGGAGCCGAAGCGGCCATGGCGATCTCCTTGCGCGAACAGCCGCAGGGATAAAGCAGGTTCTTGTTTTGTAAAAACTCAAAAGCCTGCCGGTAGTGTTCAGAATGATTACTCTGCCAGGAGACTTCTCCATCCCAGTACAGCCCGAAAGATTCCAGCGTCCGCATGATGTCATCGGCCATCCCGGCAATCCGGCGGGGTGCGTCAAGATCATCAATGCGCAGCAGCCAGCGGCCGCCGGCACGCTTTGCCATCAGATAGCTTCCAACAGCAGACACCAGGGAGCCGGTATGCAGACTGCCGGTGGGTGAAGGCGCAAATCGGCCGACTATAGGTTGAGATGCAACTTCGTCCACCTGTCTGATCTAACTGACAAATGAGCAGCAGTAATCCGAAACGGTTGCAACCTTCATGAGAAAAGTGGAATTAGCCGGCACATCAAACGACTGGCCGCCAACAACCTTTTTCCATCCGGCCTCTCCCTTCATCTGCCACTCCAGCTCACCGGTCAGTATTTCCATCACCTCTGCCGCGCCTGTGGAAAACTCATAATCACCTGCCTGCATGACCCCCAGTGTTTTTTTGCTGCCATCTGCAAACAGGACCGTGTGACTTATTACGTTACCGCCAAAATAAATGTTGGCCTTCTTGACAACTGTAACATTTGTAAACTCCGACATGACTACCCTCCATAGATGTATTGATATGCTGCATTTTATAAACTTACTCCGCCTGTGAGGCAAATAAAAAAGCCCGCTGCATTTCGGCGACGGGCTTTTTTGACAGCAGGATTGTAAGTTATGAATTCAGTTGAACGTACCTCTGAAGATACTGGCATTCCACATGACCGTGGCCTGGCGACCGGCCGAAGACTCCACCAGGTTCGGAATAATGGTCGGAACGGCAATCCTGACACGGCCGTTATCAATTTCAGCAAATGCGCGGGCAGACTTTGCCACGCCGTAGGCAGTGCCGGCCAGCACGCCGGTGGCTGCGCCATAACCGAGATAGTCAAGATGGTCGGCCGGTTTTTTGGTGAAGAGCATCAGTGCACCGCCCACCAGCGCACCGATGCCGGCGCCATAGAATGCGTCTTGAAAGACTTCACGAAGCGTGTTGTCGTCAGCATTGACATTGGAAGCCGCAGACAGCAAAGAGACACAGACCACGACTGCAACCACCTGTTTGAGCTGTCTCATCAATTTAAACCTCGCAATCTTTATTTTTAACACGATGCAGTCAATAGCAAAAAACGCGCCAACCATAAGAACTTTCAGTATATCACAAAACAGGCACATTTCTCAACAACTTGGAATAAATTTTATTCCATACAATTGCATAAATTCTAATCAACAATTATGTTCACAAAGCCACACTGTTGCATTTGCAACACAGAGTACCGGCCAAATCACGTAATCAGCGAGCGCACCAGAACCAGCTCATCCTCTCGACTTTGCACCTCTCCATCAAGCTTCGCCTGCATAAGCCGTTCCTTGACCTTTCCAAAACCGGGGCCAGGCTGCAAACCCAGATCACGCAGATCGTTACCGTCAAGCTGCGGAACTACGCCTCGCAGCTTTGTCAGATAAAACGATACAAAGCGTCGGACCTGCTCGCTGCTGGCCCGGGATGCCAGGTAAAGCAGCATTTCCAGCGATAACACGCTGAACCAGGCGAACAGTTCGCTGTTGCGAACATTGGAAGGATGCTTCATGCGTCGTTTGACCGCATCCAGTGTTTTGTGCACAAGACTGCGCTGCGCGTGCAGATGGGATGCAAAACGCCCCGGAACCGCCAGACGCAGGCAGGCATCACTGAATTCATCCTGCTTGAGACCATCAAACATGGCCATCAGATAGACCTGCCATTGTTCACACGGGTCATCCAGATACAGGAGCCTGAACCACGCCATGACCTGCCCGGCTTCGCGCAGCACCCTTTCCGTGGACGGCACCAGCTTCAGAGCCGGATGAATGAACGGCAGCAGCCCCAGAGCCGACATGCGCCCGATGGCGGCAGTAGGTTCTTTTTCACGCAGAATATGCACCAGTTCGCTGAAAAGGCGCTCCCCCCCCAACTTGTCCAGCAGATGCATCCGCACCGCGCTGCGGATCAGTTTCTCGGTGTGCGGGGCAATGTGAAATCCGAGACGCTGCTCGAAGCGTATGGCCCGGAATACCCGGGTCGGATCCTCCACAAACGACAGATTGTGCAGAACCCTGACAGTACGTTCCTGAATATCCTGCTGACCTCCGAAGTGATCGGTCATACGGCCGAATCTGTCGCTGTTGATGCAGAGCGCCAGAGTGTTTATGGTAAAGTCGCGCCGATACAGGTCATGGCGCAGTGAAGCACGCTCAACCGTCGGGAGCGCCCCCGGAGATTCATAGTACTCCAGGCGGGTACTGGCCACGTCGATCTTGCGGCCGTCCGGGAAGACCAGCACTGCCGTGCCGAATTTCTTATGGCTGCGAACACGGCAGGAATGGCGCTCGGCAAATCGCTCGGCAAAGAAAATGCCGTCTCCGTCAACAGTGACATCAATATCCAGATTGTCGATTCCCAGCAGCAGGTCGCGAACGAAACCACCCACAGCATAAACCGACAGGCTCAGTTCGTCGCCGACCTCGCCCAACTTGCGCAGAATGGCCCGCCTTTCTTCGTCAAGCCGCTTGCCAAGCAGTCCAGCCACCGAACGGCTGCGGGTGGGAACCTGCAGCGATTCAAGATCATAGAGTGACTCGCTTTGACCGAGACGGCCGCCGTAGATATGACGCAGCAGGTCGGTACGGGTAACCGCCCCCACCAGCTGTTCGCCATCGAAAATCGGCACGAAGCGACGATTGCCGCCCACCATATACTCCTGGATATCGGCCAAAGGAGTGTCCGGAGCAGCCTGAAGATACTCGGTATGCATGAAATCAGTCACCGGCGAATTGTCCAGGCCGTGATAGAGCGCCTTTTCGACAATCTTACGCGAGATTATGCCCAGCATCCGCCCCCCCGCCATGACCGGCATGGCGTTGCAGTTATAGCGGGTCAGCAGTTCGCGGGCCTCGGCAATATCAATCGTATCCGGAACGGTCTTGACCGGCGACGACATCAGATCGGAGGCGAGTACCTGAGAGCTGACCGAAACCCTCAGATACTCCTCCAGCCGTTCCAGCACCTGCTGCAGCGACTGGTTGTGCACTGCGGCCGAGGCGGCCGTGGCATGGCCGCCTCCATGAAAACGCTTCATGATCTCGCCGACATTAACTTCCGGAACATGGCTGCGGGCCACCAGGTAAACGTGTTCCTCCATGGCAACCACCACGAACAGGGCATCCAGGTTCTCCATATCCCGCATCAGGTGCACCAGCGAAGCAATATCGCCGATATACTGATCGCTTGCGGCGTGGGCAATAGAAACGACAATCCCGTTTATCGATGTGGTTCTGAGGGTAGTCAGCAGCTGCCTCAAAAGCCCCATCTGGGCCTTGTTCAATTCCGGCGTCAGCGCCTCGCCGATTATACCGAGACGGGCGCCCTGCCCCAGAAGCCAGGCAGCGGCCCGGTAATCTTCCGGTGTCGTGGAAGCAAAAAGCAGGCGACCGGTGTCCTCGTGAATGCCCAGCATGATCAGGGTGGCCTCTTGCGATGTCAGGGAGTCACCACGCTCCATCAGCAGGGAGGTCAGCAGCGTGGAGGCCGAACCGCAGACGGAAACAGTGCCGCCGCTTGAAGGCAAGCTTTCGGGAGTCACCGGATGGTGGTCATAAATGTGTATTACAAGACCGGGTCGATTGAGGATTTCCGCAAAGCGGCCGATACGGGCAGCGTGCTGGCAGTCTACGATGATCAGGCGGCTGATTGCGTCAAGATCGATATCTTTGGCACGGGTGAAAGTCGGCAGGTAATCGGGATGGCGCGCTATAAAATCACGCACCCCCTTTTCCTGCGATCCGGGAAATGCGATTTTTGCTCCAGGGTACAGCCGGGCAGCTGCCGTCATGGAGCCCAGGCAGTCAAAATCGGCATTTATGTGGGTGGTAATGACGTCCATATCTCAGCAGCGCTCCCCGGCAGAACGATCAAAAAAAACCCGGGCACGAATCCGTTGTGCCCGGGCATGGAACTTTGAATTTTATTTCTCAGGACTTTTGACCGGCATTGGAGTCAGACGCCAGATATCCTCGTTATATTCCTGAATAGTCCGGTCGGTGGAAAACTTTCCGCTGCAGGCGGTATTCATAATGCTCATGCGGACCCAGCGCTCCCGGTCCTGATATGCTGCGGCCACAAGCTGCTGGGCATCGACAAAGCTGCGGAAGTCCGCGGCAACCATCCAGGGATCCTGAGGGCTGCAGATTGCGTTGATGATCGGATCGAAAAGACCGCCTTCAAACAGATTGAAGTGGCCGCAACGAAGAAGCCCCATCACCCTCTGCAGGTCATCGTCGCGACTGATCACTCCGTGCGGGTCGTAGTTCCAGCGCAGTTCATCCACCTCTTCGGTAGTCAGGCCGAACATGAAGAAGTTATCGTCACCGACCTCCTCGCGAATCTCGATGTTTGCTCCGTCCAGCGTGCCGATTGTAATGGCTCCGTTCATCATGAACTTCATG
This sequence comes from uncultured Geobacter sp., assembly GCA_964420435.1. GTDB lineage: Bacteria > Desulfobacterota > Desulfuromonadia > Geobacterales > Pseudopelobacteraceae > JACRCG01. The sequence continues at coordinate 41,259 of CAYQTC010000005.1, read as the reverse complement.
TTGCCGGTGCCGGAAGCCTCCTTGCCGGCAGTGGAAAGCTGCTCCGACAGATCAGTGCCGGGGCAGATGACCTCCATCGCGGTCACGCTGTAATTGGGCAGGAATGCCACCTTCAGTTTTTCTCCAACCACAGGATCGGCATTTACCACCTCTGCCACATTGTTGATCAGCTTGATGATAAGTTTGGCCATGGCATAACCGGGCGCAGCCTTGCCGCCGATCAGCACGCAGCGGTTTGTCCAGCCTTCCGTGTCGCCGCGCTTGATCCGGTCGTAGAGATGGATAACGTGCAGAAGATTAAGCAGCTGGCGCTTATACTCGTGAATCCGCTTGACCTGCACATCAAACAGACCATCCGGATTGAACGTGACACCGCATTTATCCTGAACCAGAGCGGACAGGCGCTCCTTGTTGGCCCGCTTGACATCATGCCAGAGGCTGCGGAATTCGGGGTCATCCACGAATCCGGCAATTCTGCTGATCTGCTGCAGGTCGGATACCCAGGCGTCACCGATCCGGGCAGAGACCAGGCTGCTCAAACCCGGATTGCAGCGGGCGATCCAGCGCCGCGGCGTCACACCGTTGGTCTTGTTGTTGAACTTGTGCGGCCATAGCTCATAAAAATCCCGGAAAAGCCCCTCGGCCAGCAGCTTTGAATGCAGTGCAGCGACGCCGTTGACAGAAAAACTGCCCACAATCGCCAGATATGCCATCCTGATCTGCGGGGTATTTCCCTCCTCGACAATCGACATGCGCCTCATACGCTCGTTGTCACCCGGCCAGCGGCTGGACACTTCCATCATGAAGCGGGCATTGATTTCCAGAATGATTTCCAGAAGACGCGGCAGAAGCTGCCCGAACAGCGGCAGAGGCCACCGTTCCAAAGCTTCCGGCAGAAGAGTGTGGTTGGTGTAGGCCATGGTCCGGCAGGTGATCTGCCAGGCCTGATCCCATCCCAGCCCCTGTTTATCAACCAGTATCCGCATCAACTCCGGCACCGCGCAGCTCGGATGGGTATCGTTCAGCTGAAAACAATTATTTTCGGCAAACGTGCTGAAATCGCCCTTATTGATCGCCACCCAGCGCTCAACCACATCCTGCAGGCTGGCCGAAGCCAGGAAAAACTGCTGGCGCAGGCGCAGCACCTTGCCGTTCTCGCTGGCGTCATTCGGATAAAGCACCATCGTGATATTTTCAGCTTCGTTCTTCGTCGCAACCGACTCGGCATAATCGCCGGCATTGAACTCGCCCAGATTGAACGCATCGGTGGCAACGGCCTTCCAGAGCCTCAGGGTGTTGACGGTTCCGTTGCGGTAACCGGGAATCGGGATGTCGTAGGGCACGGCCATAACGTCGCGGGTGTCAACCCAGCGTACTCTTTCCTCCCCCGACTGCGTCCGGAAGCGTTCACTGCGTCCGCCGAAGCGCACGCGCTGGGCATATTCCGGTCGTTCCATCTCCCACGGGTTGCCGTCACGCAGCCAGTGATCCGGTTCCTCTATCTGACGGCCGTTGACGATACGCTGGCGGAACATGCCGTATTCGTAGCGCAGGCCGTAGCCCATCACAGGCAGCTGCAAAGTGGCGCAACTGTCCAGGAAGCAGGCGGCCAGACGGCCCAGACCTCCGTTGCCGAGACCTGCGTCTATCTCGGCTTCGGCCAGATCCTCCAGTTTGATGCCCAGATCATACATGGCCTCTGAGACCGTATCGGTAATGCCCAAGTTCAGCATGGCATTACCGAGTGAGCGCCCCATCAGAAACTCCAGCGAGAGGTAATAGCCACGCTTGCAATTGGATTCCAGGTAAGCATAACGGGTTTTCGTCCAGCGTTCCATCAGGCGGTCACGTACAATCAGCGCCAGGGCCTTGTAGTGGTAGTGAATCGAATGACAGTACTTGTCCTGTCCCAGATTATACGTAAAGTAATGTCTGTAATGACTGATCAAGGTCCGAACGTCCATCGGAAGTGGCGGCAGTTCAGTCAGGCCAGGTGAATGAATTGTTTTTCGTTTCTTTTTCTGTATCATTATTGTTTCCTTCCATTTAACACCCTTCCGGGTGCTGGACGCTTGAGTTGTGTAATTTCTGCAGCTTCTAAACCTACACGCTTTTGATGCCGATGGCAATCGGACAGGCTGATGACGCCGGCTGGGCCGCAAGCTGACTGAGTCAGTACGGGAGCAACCTACTCCTGGATCGTAACATGGAAATCCTTCCGCTCTCTGCCTACTTTTCGAAGCAGGGCAACTACCGTCTCAAAATCGTTGCCCATGGTGCGACGCGATGCTTCTGCCCCATTCCAGACAATCCGGATCGGCCCTTCGATGTCAGTGGTCAGAACATCCCACAGTGCATCCAGATTATTGCCGAAATGGAGAGGAAAGGAGAGCTGGCGCTTCAGCTCACCGTAAAAAGCCTCCATGCTGCTTACGTTCTGCCCGTCGATGATGCACTGTATTTTTTTTACTGGCATGGCGGCACCTCATGGAAAGTATTGTAATGGTCAACCGTCACGTTTCGCTGGCCTTCCCTGGAGTAAACCAGGCGTTTGGCGCCTCGTCGCCCCCCCTTATAATCCAGGTCCGCCTCCCGCCAGGTTCGGATGTTTCTGGGTAGCCGCCCTTCGTGGTTGCCGAAATGGTCGCCGCCAATACTCTTGCCCTGCAGACGCGGAATGCTGGAAAGATCGCTTCCCGGCCTCCAGCCGAGCTTTTTGGCCTGTTTCTTGGTGACGAATTGCGGAGGCAGGGCCGTATTGCCGCTGGCATTGAGGGCGCGGAGCATCTCAACCAGTTCTTTCTCGTCGATCCGCAGCGAAAGCTGCCGGTTCAGCTGCTGAACCACGATTTCGCATTTTTCGGCAAAGGCCGGCTGGCTGCAGATAATCACGGCCGCTGCCGGCATAAATACTCTTTTAGACAGCCACGGGATAAAGGTCTTCAATTTCATTTTTTGGGTACCTCCGATTGTTTGCTGTTTGTCGGCGCGAAGTTGCTGGATTGGGATATGAGATTTGCGGAACTCGATCCCTTTGGTTCTCCTGCCTGGTATGGTCAGAGCAACTTTGTCAATCTGCAAACAAACCACCGCAGTATGGAGTTTTATGCAAATTGTCAATCTGTTTTACAATTAGCATAAGCTGGATTGCGGAGCATTCCGGTGTCAGGAACAACATTTAAAGATTAACTGATCGCAACCCCATGGTTTACGTTTGTTGCGGTAACTCGTTATTGAAACTCGTAGATCACCGGTTCAGGCGCCCGTGAACCGGTGATCTACCCAAATGGTATATTTATCCTGCACACATGCGGAAAGTGCGAAAATTTATTACGCCTGCCGCACTTCCAGCCGCAATCCCTCAATCTTCTCAAAATCACGCCGGTTAGCGGTAATAACCGTGTAATCAAGAGAAATAGCAGTCGCTGCTATAATCAGATCATGCGACCCTACCGTAAATCCCCGCCGCACCAGTGATGCCCATATTCCGGCATAGATGCGGGCAACTCCGATATCAAACGGGAACACAGGAATCATCTCGATCACCTTTTCCACAAAGGCCTGACGCCTTATTTTCCTGGTTTCCGTATCGGCCCGTTCGACTCCATGGAGAAGTTCGGCCACTGTTACGACGCTGATGCCGAACGGCTCATCTTCACGACCAGAAACCAGATTTTCGACTACCCCCCGGTTTCTTTCCAGTGCGATGATCTCGCTGGAGTCAAGTATCACTCCCATGACATAGCCTCAGGCATTGAAGGCTGCGAACCTGCCGCAGCCATGACATCATCCTCAAAGGCGGTGTCACTTCTGTCGAGATGGGGAAAGGCTTGCACAATCATACGCAGGTCAGCCAGAGTTGCGCCACTGCGGATCGGTTCCACCGGAACCAGGGATGCGGCCGGTTTTCCGCCACGGATAACGGTATACCGATCTCCACGGTATTTAATGTTGTTGAGCAGTTCCGAAAAATTTCGCACCGCCTCGGTTGAACTTATAGAAGCCTGCATAGCAACCTCCGTAAAATATGATAATCACATTTTACATTATTTGTCAGTTCTTACAATAGGCAGAAACTAAACACTCACTCGATCATCTCCCGAAAACGCCTCACCGCCTCGGGAATTGTCTCCTCGCGGATATTGCCGAAGGCCAGCCGCAGATACCCTTCCAGCCCTGGACCGAAAACCTCACCCGGCAAACAGATGATTCCAGCCTGATCCACCAGCTTTTTGGCGACCTGGCGACCGCTGCAGTTATCAAAAGGATGCTTTACCCAGGCGAAAAAGGCGCCGCTGGCCGACAGGCTGAATCGGTTGCCCGGTTTCATGAATTCTGTCCGGAACAGGTCATGGCGGCGAGTCATCATGTCCCGGTTGGCTGCCACCCATCCATCCAGGTTTTCCAGTCCGTATTTGACCGCATGCTGGGTAATGCGCGGCTGGCAGACCGCAATCGTATCCTGCGCCTTGAGGGCATGGTGGATAAACTGTTCGGAAGCGGCCAGCAGACCGGCGCGATAGCCGGTCAGGGCATATGTTTTGCCGAACGAGGCGATATGCACGAAATTTTCACCCCAGGCCGGATCGCAGAACAACTCGTGCGGGCGGCGGCCGTCGGGGATGAACTCGTTGTAGGTTTCGTCCAGAATCAGCGCGATGTTGTGACGTCGGGCGACCTCCAGCAGTTCGCCGATAACAGCCGGCGGCGTGATGGCGCCGGTTGGGTTGCTGGGGGAGACCAGCAGGATCGCCTTGGTTTTGTCGGTGATCAGCGCCTCGATTGCCGCGGGTGACGGCAGGCCGCTATCGGCCTCCACAAAAGGGGCATAAACGCAGCGGATGCCAAGTATCTGCAGCGCCATCGGATGGTCGAAATAGCAGGGTGCCTGCAGCACGATCTCGTCGCCGGCGCGGCAGAGGGTGACGATCGCAAGCCAGAAAGCCTGACTGGCGCCGATTGTCAGACATAGATTGCCTGGTGTCAGGCTGGCGCCGTATTTCCGCTCGTAATAGCCGCAAAGCGCCTGACGCACTTCCGGCAGCCCCTCATCAGGCGAGTATTTTGACAACAACGGATCATGCAGCAGCGTGGAAAGATGATCCGTCAACCGGGAAGCCGGGGCGTAATCCGGCACCGCCTGACACAGATCAATCAGCTCAATTCCATCATCGGGGCGCTCCGCTACCCAGCGCTTGACCTCTGAAATCGGGGGGAATTGAACCCCGGTTATCAACTGCGAATAGTTCATGCTCATCTGTCTCTCCGGATGCCGTTTTAGGCCCCGAATATAGCAGAATTACGCCTCTCTGCATGCACAATTTTCTCCTACAAAATTCATATTTTAACTTGACACCGACCTTGACGGCGGCTATAAGTTTCAACATAGTGGAAAAAAGTGGAACAATGTGGAAATTAATGCCTACGAGAAGGTTATGTTCAGGGGAATTTTCGAGACAACCATAGACGCCAAGGGGCGCACCAGCCTGCCGGCAAGGTTTCGGGAAGTCATGCTCGAAAAGCACGATGACGAGCGTTTTTTCCTGACAAACTCGGCTCCGATCGGCTTGGATGATGGTCTGTACAGCTCCGGTCTGCTTATTTTTCCGCACAGAGAGTGGTTTGTCTTTGAAGAAAAGTTCCGGGTCAGCAAAGGTTTAACTTCCGAGCAACGCAAAAGCATCATGCACACTGTTATTGCACCGGCTCAGGAATGCTGCGCCGACAAGCTGGGACGTTTTCTGATACCGCCGACGTTTCGCAGGGATGCTGCTCTTGAACGAGAGATTCAGTTTGTAGGCACAATGGACAAGATCGAGATCTGGAGCATGGCCGAGTGGGAAAAAGTACGTGCCCAAAACATGAAGAACTTCCCGAGCGGCACTGAAGCTGCCGCCGAACTGGGGCTGTAGTGGCTGATTTCCGTCACCTGTCGGTCATGCCGGATGAAGTCATCCGGTTTCTGGCCCCCAGCGACGCTAAAACATACCTGGATGGGACGCTGGGCGGTGGAGGCCACAGCCTGCTGATCCTTCAAAATGCGCCAAAAGCCCGACTGATCGGCATCGACCGCGACCAGGCGGCTCTGGCTGCAGCCGGTGAACGACTGGCAGCATACGGCGAGCGCTTCCAGGCTGTACACGGGGATTTTGCCGGACTGGCCGGGCATCTGGCAGTTCTGGGCATTACAGAGCTGGACGGTTTCATCATGGACCTGGGTGTTTCTTCGCATCAACTGGACACCGGCGAGCGCGGATTCAGCTTCCAGAAAGACGCACCTCTGGATATGCGCATGGACACCAGCTGCGGCGAAACCGCCGCCGATCTGGTCAATGATCTGCCGGAACAGGAACTGGAACGCATCATCAGCGAATTTGGCGAGGAGCGCTGGGCCAAACGGGTAGCAGCCTTCATCGTCAACGCCAGGAATGAGTCGCCGATCACCACCACCTTCCAGCTGGTGGATATCATCAAGGGTGCGATTCCGAAAGCCAAGTGGGAGGATCGCCTGCATCCGGCGACCCGAACATTTCAGGGGCTGAGAATTGCGGTCAACCATGAATTGGAAAGCCTGGAGCGCGGGATGCGCGCCGCGCTTGATTTGCTGAAACCGGGCGGACGCGGCGTAATCATATCGTTTCACTCCCTGGAAGATCGTATCGTAAAGCATATCTTTCGGGAATATGCAGAAGGCTGTAACTGCCCGCGCCAGCTTCCGGTCTGCGTCTGCGGCAGGAAACCGCGAGTAAAGATTCTGACCGGCAGACCGGTCACAGCGACACCGCAGGAAATAGACGAAAATCCACGGGCACGCAGCGCCAAGCTGCGGGCCATAGAAAAACTGTAACTGAGCAGTTCCGCAACCGTGTGGCATTGGACGCGCTTTACAAGAGGTAATCATCATGGCACAGGCACGAGCAGATTATGGCAAAGTAGCCGCACCGCGCGCATTTGGCGGGGCGGAACTGACGTCCCACCGCATAGACATTTTCAAATATCTGATGATCTGCATGATCCTGTTCACGATTGTATCGGTCTTTCACGTCTGGTCGCGATTCAGGCTGGTTGAGCTGAATCTGCAGATATCCGAAGTCAGCCGTCAGTTGAAAGAAGCCGAGCAGGAGCAGAAACGCCTGAAACTTGAAGCGGCCTCCCTGAAAACACCTGCGCGCATCGAGACCATAGCAAAGAACGAGTTGGGAATGGCTCTGCCTAATGAACTGCAGGTCATTCACGTCAAATGAAAGACGAACGGGAAAAATGGGCCCGCGTCCGGATCATCATGATCGGGACGGTTTTCGGCCTGATGTTCCTGACGGTTGTTGGCCGCGCCTTCTACCTCCAGATCCTGCAGCACGAAGAACTCGTAAAAAAAGCCGAAAAACAGCACCAGCACAGGGTTGACCTTACTCCGGCCCGCGGCAGCATCCTCGACCGCAACGGCACTCCGCTGGCCGAATCAATCCATATGGATTCCTGTTACGCCGAACCAAGGCGCATCAAAGATGTGGACGGCACAGCAGCAGTTCTGGCACCAATTCTTGGAGTACCTAAACAGGAACTGGTTGCAAAGCTCTCGATCAACAAAGCCTTCACCTGGGTTGAACGCTGGGTTGCCCCCGAGACCGCCTTGCGAATCAAGAACATGAAACTTCCTGGCATCGGATTTGCCCCCGAGTCCAAACGTTTTTATCCCAATGTGGAGACAGCCGCCCATGTGGTAGGCTTCACCGGACGCGACCCGAACGGCCTGGAGGGGATCGAGCTTCGTTACGACAGCACCATCCTTGGAAACACAGGCTATATGATAACGGAGCGGGATGCACTGGGTAGAAATATTGCCGTCAAGAATACTGTCATCAAGGATTCTTCCCCCGGTAATAATATTGTCCTGACACTGGACAAAACCATTCAGTTCATTGCCGAAAAAGAGCTGGCCAAGGCGGTAACCGAAAGCAACGCCAAAGGCGGCATGGCGCTGGTGATGGAATCGGATACCGGCAAGGTTCTTGCCATGGCCAATTACCCCACGTTCAATCCGAATGCCTACTCCCGCTACTCGCTTGCACAACTGCGCAACCGCGTAGTTGCAGACAGCTTCGAACCCGGCTCGACCTTCAAGGTTTTCACCATTGCCGCCGCTCTGGACTCAGGCGCAATAAAGTCGACTGACATTTACAACTGCGAAAACGGCGCCTATCGAATTGCAAACCGGACAATACATGATGACCACCCACACTCACGCCTGAACATTTCGGATATCATAAAATACTCCAGCAATATCGGGTCCGCAAAGATAGGCTTCAAAATGGGAGAAGAAAAGCTGTCAAGCTATCTGCGTAACTTCGGATTCGGCACCCGAACCGGCATTGACCTTCCGGGCGAATCACCGGGCAATCTGAAGCGTAACGGGTACAAGATAGATCTGGCAACAACTACCTTCGGGCAGGGAGTTTCATTATCCGCAATCCAGCTGGTCTCGGCCGTATCCGCCATTGCCAATGGCGGTATGCTGATGAAACCCTATCTGGTTGAACGGATTCTCGACGACAGCGGCAAAGAGGTTCAGCATTTCGAACCGCAGGCGATACGAAGAGTCATATCGCCGGAAACCTCCAAAAAAGTTTCCACAATGATGGAGACCGTCACCGGTGAGGGCGGAACCGGCACAAATGCGGCGGTGGACGGTTTCCGGGTTGCCGGAAAGACCGGCACGGCGCAGAAGGTGGACCCGGTTACCCGTACGTATTCGCCGACAAAACGAATCGGTTCCTTTGTGGGTTTTGTACCGGCTGACAAGCCGAAATTGACCATCGCCGTAATCATTGACGAACCGCAGGGAATCAAATACGGCGGAGTCGTGGCAGCTCCCGCTTTCAAGGTAATAGCCCAGAATACGCTGGCGTACCTGAAGATAACTCCCAACATGCCGACATCCAGAACGCCTAAACAGGCTGAAGAAAAAGACGTATCCGCCAACGAACCCGAGTCTGTTGCCGAGGGAGATTTCGAAGACACCGTGAGCGAAGGCACCGTCATGCCGAACTTTCACGGCATGAGCATGCGCAATGTACTGCAGGTTATGGAGAAGCGCGGAATCAATATCCGGCTGATAGGAAGCGGACGGGCAACAGAGCAGAGTCCGCCTCCGGGACATGCAATCCGCGGAACCGGTGAGGTATGGATCAAGTTCACACCTTCAGCATGAATGGAGAACTCATGATACTGAGTGATTTATTAATAAAACTGGCAGATGCTGAAATCCATGGGAATACTTCCGTCGAAATCAGCACACTGACTTGCGATTCACGCAAAGTTCAGCCAGGCGCACTTTTTTTTGCGTTGCCGGGAACGTCGGTTGACGGGCACCTTTTTATTGAAAAAGCGGTCTTGGCCGGAGCTTCGGCTGTTATTCTTGAAAACGCCGACTTCGCTCCTGAAGGAATACCCTGGATCAGGGTTGCAGACAGCCGTGCAGCCATGGGGCGTATTTCTGCTGAATTCAATGAAAACCCCACCGCCTGCAGGCCGCTCGTCGGCATCACCGGCACCAACGGCAAAACCACGACAACCTACCTGATCGAAGCTATCCTGGCAGCGGCCGGAATTCCTGCAGCGGTGCTCGGAACAATCAGCTACCGTTTCGGTGCTACCGTAATCGAAGCTTCACACACGACTCCCGAATCCACCGAGCTTCAAAGCGCCTTTCGACAACTGGGTGAAGCAGGGGCGCAGGCCTTCGTGATGGAGGTATCATCGCATGCCCTCGAGCAGAAGCGTGTCGACGGCTGCTGCTTCGATGTCGGCATTTTCAGCAATCTGACCCGTGATCATCTGGATTACCACGGCACGATGGAAAACTATCTTAAGGCCAAACAGCGCCTGTTCAGCGAATTGCTTCAGCCCACGGAAGATAAACCGCTCCGGCGCGCCGCTGTTAATATGGACGACCCGTATGGAGCCTCCATTGCCGCAGTCTGCAGCTGTCCGGTAATCTCGTTCGGGATCAACGGACTGTACGACGTACGTCCTGTCAATGTAACTTCATCGGTAAACGGAATCAACGGCACGCTGGTAACCCCCAAGGGCAGCTTCGATTTTTCATCTAAACTTCTTGGCAGCTTCAATCTGTCAAATATCCTGGCGGCGGTATCGGCCGGAATCGGACTTGATCTGCCCCTGGAAGCCATCAGATGCGGAATAGAGAACCACACAACCGTTCCGGGGCGCATGGAGCGGGTTGAAAACAAATTGGGCATCACTTGTCTTGTGGATTATGCCCACACCGGTGACGCTCTGGAAAATGTGCTTGCCACACTGAGAGAAATTGCGACGGGACGAATTATAACCGTCTTTGGCTGCGGCGGGGATCGCGACAACGGCAAGCGCCCGATCATGGGACGCATAGCGGCCGGGATGTCGGATTTAGCGATCGTCACATCAGACAACCCGCGTACCGAACAGCCGCTCAAGATCCTGGAGCAGATCAAAGCAGGAATAACATCGCTCGATATCCGGGAATACCATCTGGATGAGTGCTGCGACAGTTTTTCAGAAAAGGGATTCGTCATGCTGGAAAATCGGCGCGAAGCCATTCGACTGGCAATCCGCATGGCAAAAGCCGGCGACATCATATTACTTGCAGGCAAGGGACACGAGGACTATCAAATAATCGGTAAGGTCAAGCATCACTTCGATGACCGTGAAGAGGCGGCAGCCGCCTTAGCGGAGAAAACAGCCTGATGTTCACACTTTCTGAAATAGTCACCGCGACCAATGGGCGCCTGATCGGGCCCGCAACCGGCGATGTAACGGGAGTTTCGACCGATTCCCGCACAGTTGCGCCTGGACAGCTTTTTGTCCCGCTACGCGGCGATCGGTTTGACGGCCATACCTTCATAGCTGATGTGGCGGCCAAAGGGATCACGGTTCTGCTGGCCGAGGAGCAGTGGCTGAAGAACCATTCGACTCCGGAACATGTCACCTGCATAGCCGTAAAAAACACGCTTAAAGCTCTCGGCGATCTGGCTGCGGCCTGGCGGCTGCGGTTCGACATCCCGACGATCGGCGTTACCGGAAGCAACGGCAAAACAACCGTAAAGGAAATGCTGGCGACTATCCTGGAGCAGACCGGACCGGGACTAAAAACGTCCGGCAACCTCAACAACCTGATCGGTCTGCCGCAGATGCTGTTTCAACTGCAGCCTGAACATCTCTGGGCGGTACTGGAAATGGGAATGAGTGAACCGGGAGAAATCGACCGACTGGCGGAGATTGTCCGGCCACGGGTCGGGATCGTGCTGAATGCCCTGCCTGCCCATCTGCAGAGCATGGGAACAGTCGAAGCTGTTGCCGCCGCCAAGGGTGAATTGCTGAATCGTATCAGCGCTGGCGGACTGGCAGTGGTAAACGCCGACGATCCACGCGTCGCATCTCTGCACCAGAACCCTTCGGCACGAAGGATAAGTTTCGGAATCAATCGCGGCGAAGTGCGGGCTAAAGACATTGAAACACTGGGGCTTGAAGGGCAGCGTTTTCTGCTGGTTACACCTAAAGGTGAAACCACGGTCCATCTGAAGGCCTGCGGCCGCCATAATATCTACAATGCGCTGGCGGCAGCCGCCGCACTGCTGGAGAAGGTTGACCTGCCGGTAATAGCATCAGGACTGGAAGCCTTCACCCCATACAAAGGGCGCTTCCAGGCGGAACGATTAAACGGGATTACGATCATTGACGACAGCTACAACGCCAATCCGGCTTCTGTCAAGGCGGCCCTGGAAACCCTGTCCCAGGTGGCTGCCGAAGGACATCGCATCGCCGTACTGGGTGATATGCTGGAACTAGGCAAACAGGAAATTGAATCACATAAATGTGTCGGTGCTGTTGCCGGACGGAATGCCGACCGCCTCTACCTGATGGGTACCCTGATGGTTAAACACGCTGCCGAAGCGGCATCATTGAACGAGATGCCCGAGCAATCGATCATAGCCTGCGCAAGCCACAAGGAGATTGCAGACAAACTTTACCAATCGCTGCAAAAAGACGATGTGATTCTGATCAAAGGGTCACGCGGCATGGCAATGGAACGGGTTGCAACAGAACTCAAGAAACTTATGCAGCAGGGCAAAGAGGACTAGCCAATGCTTTACCACTTTTTTTATCCGCTGGCAGCCGACATCAAGCTGTTCAACATATTCAAATACCTGACTTTCCGCACGATTTATTCGATGATCACAGCACTTCTTGTCTGCTTCGTGATCGGTCCCTGGATCATTCGCAAGTTGGAATCATTGCAGGCACGACAGGTAATCCGGACCGACGGGCCTGAATCGCACCTGCAAAAACAGGGAACTCCTACCATGGGCGGCGTCATGATTCTGGCCGCTATCGTCATCCCTACACTTTTGTGGGCTGACCTTAGGAACCATTACGTCTGGATAACGCTTTTCATAACGATTGGCTATGGCATAATCGGCTTCGTGGATGATTATAAAAAAGTTGTGGAGAAGAATCCCAAGGGGCTTTCGCCGCGTCAGAAAATGTTCTGGCAGGTGTTGCTGGCCGGTTCGGTGTCGGTGTTCCTGTTCATAAAGTCCGGCTTCAGCGAGCAGCTGTTTTTTCCGTTCTTCAAGAATTTCCACCCTGATCTCTGGATCTGGTTCATCCCCTTTGCAACGCTTGTCATCGTGGGAGCCAGCAATGCAGTCAATCTGACCGACGGACTGGACGGACTGGCAATCGGCCCGGTGGCAATCAACGCGGCCACATACATGCTTTTCGCCTACGTTGCCGGCCACGCCACACTATCGGCCTACCTGCAGGTGCCGCGAGTAGTGGGCGCAGGCGAACTGGCGGTTGTATGCGGCGCAATGGTAGGAGCCGGGCTCGGTTTCCTCTGGTACAACTCCTATCCGGCCGAGGTTTTCATGGGTGATGTGGGTTCGCTTGCACTGGGTGGAGCACTGGGAACCATAGCCGTACTGACCAAGCAGGAACTGCTTCTGGTAATAGTCGGCGGGGTCTTCGTGGTCGAAGCGCTGTCTGTTATTTTCCAGGTCGGCTCGTACAAATACCGCGGCAAGCGCATCTTCCGCATGGCTCCGATCCACCACCACTTCGAGTTGAAGGGGGTGGCCGAACCCAAAATCATCGTGCGCTTCTGGATCATTACGATTATATTGGCGCTGGTTGCAATTTCAACACTTAAAATGCGATAAGGTTCATACATGGAATTGAAAAATAAAAACATTCTGGTCGTGGGCCTCGCCAAAACCGGCGTGGCCTGCGCCCGTTTTCTGGCCTCGAAAGGCGCACTTGTAACTGTGACCGACATGCGCAATGAAATGCAGCTGGCAGGACCGCTGGGCGAGCTTGACGGTTTTGAGATCAGGCGGGAGTTAGGACGGCACGATGAAGCTACCTTCGTTGGCAGTGACCTGATTGTGGCGTCACCCGGTGTACCGATGGACCTGCCGCAGCTGATAAATGCGCAGCAGGCCGGAGTAGAGATAATCAGCGAAATAGAGCTGGCGGCAAGATTCATAGATGCGCCGTTGGCTGCCATCACCGGCACTAACGGCAAGACAACCACTACTACTCTGCTGGGCGCGATTTTCAAGCACAACGGCTACCATACCTTTGTGGGAGGCAACATCGGCAATCCGCTGATAGAAGCGGCGGAATCCCGTCAGATCATTGATCAGGTCGTGGCTGAGATCAGCTCCTTCCAACTGGAGTGGATTACTTCCTTTCGTCCCACTGTGGCGGCACTGCTCAATCTGAGTGAGGACCATCTGGACCGCTACCCGGGCTATCAGGATTACATTAACGCCAAGCTGCGTATCTTTGAAAACCAGACCGGAGAAGATTTTGCGGTACTGAACCGGGATGACGAGCTGGTTTGGGAGCAGGCAGGAAAGCTTAAGGCACAGGTATTCCCCTTCAGCCGCAAAATGGAACTGAAGGAAGGCATCTTCCATCAGGACGGAGTCATTACCTACCGCCACAACGGCCATGAGGAGTGTTTCCCCACCTCTGCGATCCGGCTGCAGGGGGTACATAATCTGGAGAACATCATGGCAGCCATGGCCTGCGCCCTGCTGCTCGGCTGTCGTCCCGACGAAACCTTTGAAACAGTGCTCTGCTTCGAAGCGCTGCACCATCGCATGGAGTTCGTACGTGAAGTACAGGGAGTTCGCTTCTTCGAGGACAGCAAGGCTACCAATGTGGGCAGCGTCCAGAAAGCGCTGGAAAGCTTCGAAAACATCACGCTGATAGCGGGTGGAAAAGACAAGGGCGGGTCCTATGCACCTCTGATTCCGATGATCAACCAGCGGGTACGGCATTTGATTCTGATCGGGGAGGCTGCAGATCGGATGAAGGCAGAACTTGGAAACCTTACCGATACGCGGTTGGCGGCAAGCCTTGAAGAAGCTGTTCATCTGGCGGCGGAGGTCACAGCTCCGGGCGGCACGGTGCTTATGTCGCCGGCCTGCTCCAGTTTCGATATGTTCCGTGATTATGAAGAACGTGCACAACGCTTTATTACGGCGGTAATGGGACTGTAGGGGCAATTCAAGAACTGCCCCTGCGACGGAATTTATGAAACTAATGCTCAAAAAACTTGAAGAATATGACCTGGTAATAATGATGATGGCGATCGCCCTGACCTGTTTCGGGGTGGTAATGATCTATTCGGCCTCATCTGTCATGGCCGCCAAGCGTTTTCACGACGGTTTCTTCTTCCTTAAACGACAGGGTATTTACGCACTGATCGGCTTTGCAGTCATGCTGGGCGCCATGCGGGTCAACTACCAGTACTGGCGAAAACTGGCTGTCCCGATTCTTCTGGGATGCCTGGTGCTGCTGATAATGGTACTGATCCCCGGCATCGGCGGCAGCGCCGGAGGAGCCTCGCGCTGGCTCAAACTGCCGGGCTTCAACCTGCAGCCATCGGAGATGGCCAAGATTGCCCTGATCATGTATATGGCCTACTCGCTGGACAGGAAACAGGACAAGATCAAGCAGCTTGGCGCCGGTTTCGTTTCGTACATGCTGATTCTGCTTGTCCTTTTGGCACTGCTGCTCAAACAGCCGGATATGGGCGCAGCCCTGACATTGGCGGCAGTAGCCATGATTATGCTGTTCGCGGCCGGCACGCGCCTGGTGTACATCATCTCTATTTTCCTGATGTCCATGCCGTTTCTGTACTTTCTGGTCATGAATGTAGCCTACCGCAAGCGCCGCATTATGGCGTTTCTGGACCCATGGCAGGATCCGCAGAACAGCGGATTCCAGATCATCCAGTCCTGGCTGGCGCTAGGCACCGGCGGAGTTTTCGGGCAGGGACTGGGTGAGGGAAAGCAGAAACTCTTTTATCTGCCGGAAGCCCATACCGACTTCATCCTTGCAGTTGTTGGCGAGGAACTGGGCTTTCTGGGCGTGATCGTTATCATCGGCATGTTCTTTCTGCTGGTGCAGCGCGCCATGCGAATAGCTGTTGCAGCGCCCGACGCTTTCGGACGATTTCTGGCATTGGGAATTGCCGTGCTGTTCGGCATAGAAGCAACTGTCAATATGGGAGTCGTGACCGGCCTGCTCCCCACCAAAGGACTGGCGCTACCGTTCATCAGTTACGGCGGCAGCTCCTTGGTCATAAGCATGTTCGCGGTCGGTATACTGTTAAATATTTCATCGGGACTGAAGATCTCCTCCATCAGCCTGAAGGAGGAAAAATGAAACTGATCATCGCGGGTGGCGGCACTGGCGGCCACCTGTTCCCCGGTATTGCGGTAGCAGAGGAATTTCTGGCCCGTGACCCGGCCAACGAAGTACTTTTTGTCGGCACTGAACGCGGCATCGAGGCACGAGCCGTTCCGGCGGCCGGCTACAGGCTGGAGCTGATCTCAGCTGCCGGCATTCGCGGCAAGCGCGGTTTCAGCCAATTTACAGGAATGGCCAAAATGGCCTATGGCTATGCACAGTCACGCAAGATACTGAAAGCCTTCCGACCCGATCTGGTGCTGGGTGTCGGCGGCTATGCCTCCCTGCCGATGGTTCTGGCGGCAGCAGGAATGCGAATTCCGCGTTTTATCCACGAGCAGAACGCGATACCCGGCCAGACCAACCGTCTGCTGGCAAGATTCGTGGACCAGGTTTTCATCACTCTGGAGGAATCGGCCAGATATTTCCCGAAGGACTCGACACTGCTGACCGGCAATCCGCTACGACGGCAGATACTGAATATGGTAGGGTCAGGGGTCAAGAGTCAAGGGTCAAGCGAAACCTTTGAGGACGTAACCTTGCCCCTTACCCCTTGCCCCTGTTTCAACATCCTGGTTTTCGGCGGCAGCCAGGGGGCACATGCCATTAACATGGCCATGATCGCAGCACTTCCATCTATCAAAAGCAGTTCCATCAAGCTGGACATCACCCACCAGACCGGTGAAAAGGACTGCGAAGAGGTTTCCAAAGCTTACCGCGCAGCCGGAGTAGAAGCCAGAGTGACCCCGTTCATCGGCGACATGGCTTCGGAATATGCCAGAGCCGACCTGATCATCTGCAGGGCCGGCGCCACCACTATCGCCGAGGTCACCGCCTGCGGCAAGGCCTGCCTGTTCATACCTTTTCCCCATGCCGTGGACGACCACCAGCGTAGAAATGCAGAGGCTCTGCTTAAAAAGGAAGCCTGTTTCATGCTGCTGGAGCAGGAGCTGTCGGGTGAACGGCTGGCTACCATGATCAGTGAACTGACTGCGGATAAAGACACCGTTCGACGCACAGGCGAGCTGGCCTTCAGCCTGGCGAGACTGGATGCGGCCAAAATTATTGTCGATGAGATGCTAAAAGGACATAATTCCATTGTTTTGTGATATCAGTAGCTATGAACTGTCCATCAGCATCTGTAGTGAAAGGAACAATCAATGTACGGAAAAATAGATAAGATCCACTTTGTCGGCATCGGCGGCATCGGCATGAGCGGCATCGCAGAAGTACTGCTGAACCTGGGGTACAAGGTATCCGGTTCCGACCTGCGCGGTTCAGACACAACCGAAAGACTGGCCGGGTTGGGTGCAGAGATAAGCATCGGACATAATTCCGATAATCTGAAGGATGTTGACGTGGTTGTAATTTCCTCCGCGGTGCATGATGAAAATCCGGAAGTGGTGGAAGCCAAGCGAATGCACGTGCCGGTCATACCGCGGGCAGAGATGCTGGCCGAACTGATGCGTATGAAATACGGCATCGCAATTGCCGGCACCCACGGCAAGACCACCACAACCTCCATGGCAGCTTCGATTCTCGGACATGCCGGAATTGATCCGACCATCGTCATCGGCGGTAAATTGAATGCGATCGGCACCAATGCCCAACTGGGACAGGGCAAGTTCCTGCTGGCCGAAGCGGACGAGTCGGACGGCTCCTTCCTGGTACTGTCGCCGACAATTGCGGTTGTGACCAACATTGATGCCGACCACCTTGACCACTATCTGGGCGGTATCGAAGAGATCAAGGACACCTTTGTCAAATTCATCAACAAGGTACCGTTCTATGGACTGGCGATAGTTTGCCTTGACGACAAGAATATACGTGAAATTCTACCGCGCATCAAAAAACGCTACATGACCTACGGCCTCTCTTCACAGGCCGACATCAGGGCATCGCACATCAGGCACGACGGATTCCAGACAACATTCGTAGCCCACTACAAGGGATACCGTCTGGGAGAAGTAACCTTTCCGATGCCTGGTCCCCACAATGTCCTGAATGCCATGGCCTGCATCGCCGTGGCCCTTGAACTTGATGTCCCTTTCAGCGCTATTCAGGAAGGCTTCACCATGTTCAGCGGTGTCGGACGGCGCTTCACAGTCAAGGGCGAACCGAAGGGGATCATGGTAGTGGATGACTACGGCCACCATCCGGCAGAGATTCGGGCCACACTGTCCGCGGCACGGCAGGGCTGGCCGGAGCGGCGCATCGTGGCAGCCTTTCAGCCGCATCGCTATACACGCACCCACGAACTGTTCGATGAGTTCGTAACTGCCTTTTACGATGCGGACATCCTTATCCTGACCGACGTCTACGCTGCCGGCGAGCAGCCGATAGCCGGAGCCACGGCCGAGCGCCTGGCTGCGGAAGTACTGCGGCACGGCCAGAAAAATGTGACCTGCATTGCAAATCGGGAGCTTATTCCGGAGCATCTGGCCGGTATTGTCAAAGAGGGAGATATCGTCATCACGCTGGGAGCTGGAAATATCTGGCAGCAGGGCGAGGCACTGGTGAAGCTTCTGGAGGCGCAGAACTGAACCTGCCCAAAGAAATCATACGAGGCAGCCTGCTTTATGACGAGCCGATGAGCCTGCACACATCACTCAAGGTCGGCGGACCCGCAGATATTTATGCAGTTCCTGAGGATGCCGCTGACTTACAGGATCTACTCTTATGGCTGCGCAAAGAGGACATCCCCTGGCTGGCCATCGGCAAAGGGTACAATCTGCTGGTCCGAGACAAAGGATTTCGCGGAGCGGTCGTATCTCTGGAACGGTTCAATCGCATTGAACTGACTGACGATACCCATGTCAGAGCCGAGGCCGGAGCAGACAATCTTGCCGTGGTGCGTTTCGCCCAGGAGTCGGGACTTGGAGGGATTGGGTTTATCTCTGGCATCCCCGGCACAGTCGGCGGAGCAATCAGAATGAACGCCGGAGCATACGGCCAGGGAATTCTCGAATACACCCAGTGCCTGACACTGCTGCGCAACGGTGCAGTGCATGATTACTGTATCAGTGAACTGGACTACAGCTACCGCAATCTCAGCCTGCAAAACGGTGACATAGTTCTGGCAGCGCTTTTCAGGCTGGAGGCCCGCGAACCGCACCATACGGAAGATGAGATCCGCAAGGATCTTGAATTGCGAAGATCAAAGCATAATGTCGGCTTTCCAAGTGCCGGCTCGTTTTTTAAAAATCCGCCCGGTCAAGCAGCCTGGAGATTGATCGATGCCGCCGGACTGCGCGGAACCCGTGTGGGTGGCGCTATGGTTTCCGAAGTTCACAGCAACTTTCTTGTAAATGCCGGCGGAGCTACGACAGATGATTTTTTGAAGCTGTCTGAAGCAGTAAAAAGTGAGGTTTTTAGAACATCTGGCGTGACACTGGAAGAAGAAGTGCGTATAGTGGGCGCTGAATAACGGGCTGGGGTTGTTATGAGCAATGAAGAACAGATATTGAATATAAAGAAAAAGAAAATCGGCGTTCTGATGGGCGGACTCTCGGCCGAGCGCGATGTTTCATTGAACAGCGGCAAAGCTGTACAAAAGGCCCTCCTGTCACAGGGCTTCAATTCAGTTGCCATAGATGTCGGTCGCGATCTGGCGGATGTGCTGAAACATGAAGGGATCGAAGCCGCATTTATAGCACTGCATGGCCGCTACGGTGAGGACGGCTGCGTCCAGGGACTGCTTGAATTAATGCAGATCCCCTATACCGGTTCGGGAGTTCTGGCCAGCGCTCTTGCCATGCACAAACTTTACAGCAAGCAGGCGTTTGCAGCCAGCGGGATTCTGACCGCGCCGTTCCGATGTTTCCGGCGCAATGAACCGGTCGTGTTAGCTGAACTTCCATTCAGCTTGCCTCTGGTAGTCAAACCGGTCCAGGAAGGCTCGTCGGTCGGAATATCAATAGTCAAGGAAGCCGGACAGCTGGCCGAAGCGTTGGAACTGGCGTTTCGCCACGATGACGAAATTCTTGTAGAGCAGTACATAAAGGGACAGGAAGTGCAGATCGGCATCCTTGATGATCGTGCAGTAGGAGCGATCGAAATTGTCCCCAAAAACGAATTTTATGACTACGAAGCAAAATATACCGACGGCATGGCCGAACACATTTTTCCGGCTCGACTTGAGCCGCGGCTGTACGACAAGGCGCAGCAGGTAGGCCTGGCCGCCCACCGGGCCCTGGGATGCAAAGGATACAGCAGGGTTGATCTGCTGGTAACAACCGCAGGCGACTGCTATGTACTGGAAGTCAATACGCTGCCCGGGATGACATCCTTGAGCCTGCTGCCCGAGATTGCGGCCAAGGGGTCCGGCCTGTCCTTCGAAGCTCTTGTTTCAAGCATAATCGCATCGGCAACACTTTCAATCAAGGCGAACTGAATTCGTGCGGGACTTTGCAAACTCCACATACCAGCGCCGTAAAGTGGCACCCAACAAAGTCAAGATCCAGCGCAAGCCGATCGATTTCAAGAAATACCTTCGACCTCTGGCAAAGATCACTGCCGGACTGTTTGCAATAACGCTGGCAGGATTTATATTATTCGGCGTCTACCGCGCCGTTAACTCAGTTACATTTTTCAGCCTGAAAAACATTGAAGTGTCCGCCACAAAACGAATTACCCGTGATGATGTACTCTTGCTGACTGGCATCGAGCCAGGCAAGGACCTGCTGCACCTGAACCTTAAACTAATGGGCGAGCACCTTCTTCAGAACCCCTGGGTTGAGTCGGTTCAGATCAACCGCTATTTTCCTGACGGAATTTCGATCGCCATCACCGAAAGGGAACCGTTAGCGATCGTAAACATGGGTTACATCTATTATCTGGACAAGAAAGGCAATGTTTTCAAGGTACTCAACCAAGGAGACAAACTTGATTTTCCGGTTATCACAGGATTCAGCGAGGAAGAACTCGGGCGCGACCCGAAAGGAACCAGGGAGGCCCTTTTGGCCACCTGTGAACTCCTGAAGATATTGAAAGAAAAAGGGAACTTCATCCTTGCTGATGTTTCGGAGATTCACTACGACAAAGGCTACGGATTTACGATGTTCACATCATCCGGAGCACTCCCGGTCAAGATCGGCGCGGGAGATTTTTCTGCAAAGGTAGAGCGTTTTGCGCGCATTTATGAAGATCTGATGGCACAAGACCAGAAGCTGCAATACATCGACCTGGACTATAACGACAAGATAATTGTCAAAAAAAGCTAAATTTCATATTTTCATATACGGCAGGAGGATAGTATGTCAGCAACAAAAAGGGATAACCTGATAGTCGGCCTGGACATCGGCACGACCAAGATATGCGCCATCGTAGGCAATGTAACCGAAGACGGCATAGATATCGTAGGTATCGGCACCAGCCCTTCCAGCGGCCTGCGAAAAGGTGTGGTTATCAACATCGAGAGCACGGTCGGAGCCATCCGCAAGGCCATCGATGAAGCCGAGCTGATGGCCGGCTGCGAAATCAAATCCGTATATGCCGGTATCGCCGGCGGCCATATCAAGGGACTGAACTCCAATGGGGTCATTGCCATCAAGAACCGTGAAGTTTCCCAGGAGGATGTGCGTCGTGTAATTGACGCTGCCAAGGCGATCAATATCCCGATGGATCGTGAAGTGTTGCATATCCTGCCACAGGAATTCATTATCGATGAGCAGGACGGCATCCGCGAACCACTCGGCATGAGCGGCGTACGACTGGAAGCCAAGGTGCACATCGTCACCGGCGCCGTGGCCAGTGCCCAGAATATAGTAAAATCCTGCAACCGAGCCGGCCTGGATGTGGCTGATATCGTACTGGAACAGCTTGCCTCATCACATGCGGTTCTCTCCGAAGATGAGAAGGAACTGGGAGTCTGCATGATCGACATCGGCGGAGGGACGACCGACATCGCCATTTTCTCCGAAGGTGCCATCAAGTACACTTCCGTTCTCTCTCTGGGCGGCAACCACCTGACCAACGATATCGCAGTCGGCCTGCGTACACCGATGGCTGAAGCAGAAAGAATCAAGCAGAAATACGGCTGCTGTCTCTCCTCGCTGGTCGGCAAGGAAGACAAGATAGAAGTTCCCAGCGTAGGGGGACGCAAGCCGCGTGAACTCTCCCGCAATGTATTATGCGAAATCCTCGGACCTCGTGTCGAGGAGATCTTCGCCCTGGTCAACCGCGAGATAATCAAGTCCGGCCTGGAGGATTCTATTGCGTCAGGCGTGGTCATCACCGGAGGTTCCAGTATACTGGAGGGCATGCCGGAACTGGCCGAACAGATCTTCAACCTGCCGGTGCGGCGCGGCCTTCCCCAGCATGTGGGAGGATTGTCCGATGTGGTCAAATCTCCGGTTTACGCTACCGGAGTTGGCCTGGTAGTCTACGGCAGCAAAAACTCGGGATCTCGCGAGTTCCCCACCAGTAAATCCGAAGCGAATCTGTTCGGCTCGGTGTTCGGAAGGATGAAACACTGGTTCCGCGAATTCTTCTAAAAATCTGCTAAACTTTAATCACTGGCCGTTAACCGGTTTATGGTTTGCGGCCTATTTTTTTTAACATTCCTGACTTATCGCAAGCCCTAAGAAAAATCGACATCCTTCTAACACTCTGTTTTTTCATAGCACCTTCCGGAGCATGATTTTTTATGTTTTTTTCCTTTGATTCTTAAGGGAATTGGGTTTACATTTCACAATTAATGGATCGAACCACTGCCTACTACAAAGGGGGAAATACATGTTTGAATTTGATGAGACCATAGAACAGAGTGCCGTTATAAAAGTTATCGGAGTAGGGGGCGGCGGCGGAAACGCTGTCAATACAATGATCTCCAGCTCTATAAATAAAGTAGACTTTATAGTTGCAAATACTGATGCACAGGCTTTGAGAACTTCCCAGGCTCCTGTCAAGCTTCAGCTTGGCCGTGAACTGACCAAAGGACTCGGAGCAGGGTCAAAACCGGAAGTGGGAAGTGCGGCCGCCCTTGAGAACAAGGACCAGTTGGTGACGGCCATAAAAGGAGCCGACCTTGTGTTCATCGCTGCCGGCATGGGCGGCGGCACCGGCACCGGCGCAGCGCCGGTCATCGCAGAAGCGGCCCGCGAAACCGGTGTACTGACCGTTGGCGTCGTCACCAAACCATTCACTTACGAAGGCAAGGCTCGATCATTTCTCGCCGAGCAGGGTATTACAGAGCTGAAAAAGCATGTGGATTCGCTGATCATCATCCCTAATGATCGACTGATCAGTATGGCCAGCAGAAACATGTCACTTTTTGATGCATTTAAACCGGCTGATGATGTTCTGCGCCAGGCTGTCCAGGGCATTTCCGAACTGATCACATCCACCGGCCTGATGAACCTCGACTTTGCCGACGTAAAAACCGTCATGAGCGTTCGCGGCATGGCAATGATGGGTATCGGCATGGGCAGCGGCGAGAATCGTGCCGCAGAGGCCGTCAGCAACGCCATCTCCAGCCCGCTGCTGGAAGACAATGACATCTCCGGCGCCAAGGGTGTCCTGGTCAACATTACCGGTTCTGGTTCCATGACCATGGATGACTACAATACGGTCAACCGCATTGTCCATGAGAAGGTTCACGAAGATGCCAACATCAAGATCGGTGTCGTCAGGGATGATGAAATGGGGGACACCATCAAGGTCACCGTCATCGCAACCGGCTTCGGCGATCGCTTTGACACCGAAAAAGGACGTGATTATCGCAAAAACAGCCTGACGGTTGCCGATAGACATGTTGCCAACCCTTCCCCGTCGATTGACCGCGACCGTCCGACCTATCTCCGAGACCGCGACAGAAATGAAGGGGTCACCCGTATCCGTCCCCAGGTTTCTTTTGTCGACGATGATGAGGATCAGTACGACATCCCGACTTTCCTAAGAAAATCAGTGGATTAACCGTTCTGCAAGAATACGCAAAGAGAGAGGGCCTTCCGGATGTATGCCGGAAGGCCCTCTCTCTTTAAAATCACAACCTGCAAGAATACTAGGCGATCGTGTGCCGGATATCCTTGCCCTTGACCATGAAGATCACCATCTCGGCGATGTTGGTGGAGTGATCTGCAATACGCTCCAGCGACTTGGAGATATAGTTCAGCTTCATGGCACGCGAAATAGTAGTCGGATCTTCGATCATGAAAGTCAGCAGCTCCCGCTGAATCTGAATATTCAGATCATCCACAAAACTATCGTCTTTACAAACCTTGATCGCAAGTTCAGCGTCACCACGCACGAAAGCGTCCAGCGCTTCCTTGACCATCAGCTCTGCACGATGGGCCATGCGGGGAATATCAATATAAGGCTTGAGCGGAGGTTCTTCATTGATTTCTCTGGCACGCTTGGCAATGTTGGCACATTGATCCCCCATCCGCTCCAGGTCGGTCACGATTTTAAGTGCGATAGTAATGAACCGCAGGTCCCGGGCAGCCGGTTGACGCAGGGCCAGAAGCTCAAGACAGCGCTCGTCGATGGCGACTTCTGCAGTATTGACTTCATGGTCCAGCGCAATCGTGCGTTCTGCCAGCGGCGTATCCCGATCCACCAAGGACTTGACCGAATTGGCAATCATCAGCTCCACCTTGCCACCCATGACAAGGATACTCTGTTTCAGATCGTTCAGCTCCGCATCAAATACGGCGCTAATGTGTTCCCGTTCCATTCTCTCTCCTAACCGAATCTTCCGGTGATGTAGTCTTCTGTCTGTTTCTTCTCAGGGTTAGTGAATATCTTGCGGGTCGCCCCGACCTCGATCAGTTCACCCAGGTAAAAAAAAGCTGTTACGTCCGAAACCCTGGCCGCCTGCTGCATATTATGGGTAACTATGACTATAGTATACTTGTCTTTCAGCTCCTCGATCAACTCTTCAATTTTAAGAGTCGAGATCGGATCCAACGCCGAGCATGGTTCGTCCATCAGAATGATCTCCGGATTGACGGCGATTGCCCTGGCGATGCAGATTCGCTGTGCCTGGCCGCCGGAAAGACCAAGAGCCGAATCGTTCAGACGGTCCTTGACCTCGTTCCAGATGGCGGCACTTTTCAGACTGCGTTCGACCGCCTCGTCCAGGGTAGACTTGTCGTTAACCCCCGAAATCCTCAAGCCGTAGACGATGTTCTCGTAGATCGACTTGGGAAAGGGGTTGGACTGCTGGAAAACCATCCCGATCCTGCGGCGCAGCGAGATCACGTCGGTGGAGGATTCGTTGACCTCGGCGTCGTTGAAGCGAATGCTGCCGGTGACCCTGGCACTCTCCACCAGGTCATTCATTCGGTTGAAGCAGCGCAATAGCGTCGACTTGCCGCATCCGGAAGGTCCTATAAAAGCTGTTACCTGATGGCGGGCCATATCCAGATTGATCCCTTTCAGGGCATGCGCCTCGCCGTAGTGCAGGTTCAGATCCGAAACGGAAAGAATCGGGCTGCTGTCAGTTTGTTGTTTGGTGTGTGCCATTGGTTATTCCTTGAATAAACGTTTAGAACGTCGAAGTGGTGTATTTCCGGCGCATGCGGTTGCGCAGGTAAATGGCGGTACTGCTGGCCACAATCACAATCGCCAGCAGCAGCATGGTGGTGACAAAGACCATCGGCTTGGCTGCCTCCACGTTGGGAGACTGGAAGCCTACATCATAAATATGGAAGCCCAGGTGCATGAACTTGCGATCCATGTGGAAGAAAGGGAAGTTGCCATCAAAGGGCAGCGATGGCGCCAGCTTGACCACACCGACGATCATCAGCGGGGCCACTTCTCCGGCGGCGCGGGCCATGGAAAGAATCAGGCCGGTCATGATTCCGGGAGTTGCCATCGGCAGCAGGATTTTGGTCAGGGTCTGGAACTTGGTGGCTCCCAGCGCCAGCGATCCTTCGCGGATACCCTTCGGAACCGAGGCCAGCGATTCTTCGGTGGCGACGATTACGACCGGCACGGTCAACAACGCCAGGGTCAGACTGGACCAGAGGATACCGCCGGTGCCGAATGTCGGGGTCGGCAACCGCTCCGGAAAAAACAGGCTGTCAATGCTGCCGCCCAGACCGTAGACGAAGAAACCAAGCCCGAACACGCCATAAACGATCGAGGGTACACCGGCCAGGTTGTTGACGGCGATGCGCACCATGCGGGTCATCAGGCCGTCTTTGGCATATTCGCGAAGATAGATGGCGGCGATTACTCCGAAAGGGAGCGAAAACAAGCTCATCAGCAGCACCATCATGACCGTGCCGAAAATGGCCGGGAAGAGCCCCCCTTCGGTATTTGATTCACGCGGGTCATCCAGCAGCAGTTCGCGAACCCGCTCCAGGTATGCGCCGCACTTGGACGGGAAAGACATGCTGTTGGGGAGTTGATGGGCAATAATCTCGATCAGGGCGATATCCTTGCTGCCACCTGCGACATCTTCAAACGTGGCGGTGATTCGGGATATCTCGGTCTGGGCGGCAGTGACCTGCTCGTTCAGAAGGTTGAAATCAGCCATCGCCTTATCCCGCTCGGTGGTCAGTTCTCCTATTACGGCGCTGTTCTTCTCTTTTCCCTTGTATTCCAGTTTCAGCAGTTTCAGGCGCAGCCGTTCGGCCCGGTTGTTGAGGTCGGACATCTGGCTCTTGATTTCAAGAGTCGCCCGGTTCTTGTCGTCCACAAGTTTCATGGCGCGTTGCAGGCTTTCCTGAGGCGTGGCTGCGGCAGGAACCTCCAGTCCTTCGGCGACGACACCTTTCAGAAATCCGAAAAAGTTGCCGTGCTCGCGACGTTCCAGCAACATCGCTTCGGCCGGCAGACTGCGCTTGGCGATCTCTTTCTCGTCGATCCAGCGGAAATCCTGGCCGAACACGTCGCGGTTGGCAACTTTCAGCTGCAGACGGCGCTCGCCGTCGGTGGGGTTTTTCTCGTGCCGCATGATCTGCCCAAGGGCGGCGCTGCCGTCCTTGAGTTCAAAACGGACCAGTTCTTTCGGCCAGAAATAGCCCAGGCCGTTGGTAACCACCACCCCTACCAGGGAAAGCGTCATGACCAGCACGACCGCCAGGGCGGCGCCGGTGGCCAGTACGTAAGGTTCGCCTGTTTTCCAGAATTTATTCATTCCTGAGCCTCTTAATATCGCCCGTATTTTTTTCTGAAACGCTGCCGCAGAGCTTCAGCAGCGGTGTTGATGATAAAGGTGAAAATAAACAGCAGCACCGCTGAAAGAAACAGCACCCGGTAAAGGGAACTGAACACCGGCGCTTCCGGTATCTCGACCGCTATGTTGGCCGAGAGCGAGCGGAGTCCGTTGAACAGGCTCCAGCTCATGATCGGGGTGTTGCCGGTGGCCATCAGCACGATCATGGTTTCGCCGATGGCGCGACCGAAGCCGATCATGACCGCCGAAAAGACTCCCGGCAACGCCGAGGGGAGCACGACCCGCCAGGCGGTCTGCCAGCGGCTGGCGCCCAAGGCCAGAGAGGCGGCGGTTAGGTTGCGCGGTACGTTGGAAATGGCATCTTCGGCGATCGTGAAGATGATCGGAATTACGGCAAAACCAAGTGCAATGGCAATAATGATGCTGTTGCGCTGGTCGTATTTAACACCCAGAGCGCTGAACAGCCACTGCTTGACGTCTCCGGCGAAGAGCTGCTGCTCGGCGACTCCGCTCAGCAGAAAGGCCAGGTAACACCCCAGCACGACCAGCGGGATCATGGTGATGAATTCATGGCCGCGGGTAAGGCGATGCAGCGGAGAGTTGGTTTTGATCCGTTTCCAGAAAAAAATCGTAACCAGAAGAAGCAGCGGAACCAGTACGATGCTTAAAAAGACTGTCATAATACTCTTGTCAAGCAGCGGAGCCAGCCAGAGTCCGGCCAGAAAGCCTATTACCACCGACGGGATGGCGGCCATGATCTCCACCATCGGCTTTACGCGGCCTTTCAGCCCGGGAGACATGAACTGGCTGGTGTAAAGTGCAGCCAGTATGGCCAGCGGCACGGCAAACAGCATGGCGAAGAGGGTGGCCTTGACCGTACCGAACATCAACGGCACCAGGCTCAGTTTGGGCTCGAAGTCGTCGTTGGCAGCCGAGGACTGCCAGGCGTATTCCGGGCGGTCGTAGCCTTCATACCAGACCTTTCCGAACAGGGTGCCGAACGAGATTTCCGGGTGCGGTATGTCCAGCTTCCAGACTTTCAGCATCCCGGCATTATCAAGGGCGCAGAAACTGTTGCCTTTCGGGGAAAGGGCCGCATTGAGGAGCGGTGCACTCAGCGGTATCGAAAGCAGATTGCGCTCGGAGGTCATGTGGTCGGCATGGACTGCCTTGCCGTCCAGCGTGATAAGTGTCTTGTCGCGCGGAGACGGCAGGATGGCGGAGGCCTGGCTGGATGTGGAACGCAGGGTATGGATACGGGTCAGACGCCTGTCTTCACCGCTGCCGGCAACTTTAACCGGAAACCAGGTTGTCAGCCTGCCTTTGGCGTCACCAACGGCGAGCGACACATCACCCAGCACGAGAGCCAAAGATGTGATGGCCTGACGGTCGGCCGAGGCCTGGACACTGTCCAGCAGGCGTACCTGCCCCGCTTCCTCGATGTCCCAGCGCAAAATCATTCCGTTGTCGGTGCCGGCGTACAGATAATGCCCTTTTGAATCAACAGCCACGGAGGAGAGGTGCCCCGGCAGCGGGTCGCTGATTTCAACAGTGTCATTGCTCCGTTTTTCGTTACCGAACAGGTCTTTTTCAACCAGCTGATGGGTTACCCTCAAGCGGTCCCCGACCAGGCGGTCGATCCTTACGGCTCCCTTCCCTTCAATCGTACGGGCAAAGGACTGTACAACAACACCTGCCGCGGCAAAGGACTGTTCCTCACTGGCAGTAACATCGTGACTGAGAGATATCTTGCCGTCGGCATCTTTGGCGGAAGCCAGTGCGACTGTTACTGCTGTGATGGCACTGTTGTCCCAGAGCAGGTTATAGGCTGATTTACTGATGTATTCGGCAGAGACAATCCGGGCAGCGCCCGGTGGAGTGACGGGAACTTTAATGCTGGCGGAAAGAGAGCCGTCCGAGGTCTTCAGAAAGTGAAATGTGCCGTTCTCATCAAGCAGCCAGGCGCCCTGCTGGTTTTCATCTGTTCCGACCGCCAGGATCTTGCTGCCTGAAATTGCGGCCGGCACTTTCAATGATGCCGCAACATTGGCGGAAGCCGGGTAGAAGAGAGGCAGAGCAACCCGCGAGATCATCACCAGGATCCAGACCACCGAGATGATGACCAGCACTCCGCCGATGCGGATCAAAAGTTCGGCAATACGGTCGTTACGGCGCGATTTATCGGTAAAGTTTTTGATCATTTATAGTCACAATCCGGATAAATATTGGCGAAGCAAGCATATTGCCTGCTTCGCCATTACGATTGAAAGATATCTTACTTCAGAGCTTTCAGCTGATCATCAGCCAGCTTGGCGGTCAAAGGATCGTAGCCGTCCTTGATGACAACTTCCTGGCCTTCCTTGGAGAGGGCATAACGCAGGAACTCTTCCACAACCTTGGGCAGCGGCTGACCAGGCTTCTTGGCAACATAAATGTAGAGCATGCGGCTCATCGGGTAGGAGCCGTTAAGCACGTTTGCATAGGTGGCATCTGCAACCTTGCCACCTTCCTTGGCGGAAAGCGGAACGGCACGAACACCGGAAGTGGTATAGCCGATGCCGGAGTAGCCGATGGCAGCGATATCCTTGGCAACGCCCTCAACAACCGAAGATGAACCGGGCTGTTCCTTGACACTGTTCTTGAAGTCACCTTTGCTCAACGCATGTTCCTTGAAATAGCCGTAGGTACCGGAAGCGGAGTTGCGGCCGTAGAGGCTGATCGGCTTGGCGGCCAGCTTGCCGGTCACGCCCAGCTGTCCCCAGGTAGTGACGTCAGCGCCGCCGCGCTTGTGGGTCTTGGAAAAGATCGCATCAACCTTGTCCAGCGACAGGCTTTTAATCGGGTTGTCCTTGTTGACGAACACAGCCAGCGAGTCCAGCGCCACGCCGATTCTGGTCGGCTTGAAGCCGTGCTTCTTCTCGAATTCCTCAATTTCGGAACCTTTCATCTCGCGCGACATGGGACCGAGCTGGGCGGTGCCTGCGATCAAGGCCGGCGGTGCGGTGCTGGAGCCCTTGCCTTCGATCTGGATGTTGACGTTGGGGTATTTCTTTTTGAAGCCTTCGGCCCAGTAGGTCATCAGGTTGTTGAGGCTGTCGGAGCCGATGCTGCCCAGATTGCCGGCTACGCCGGCAGTAGGTGTGTATTTCTTGATCTTGGGGTCTACAGTTGTTTTTTCGGCTTGGGCTGCTACGGCGGTGATCAGCAGCAGCGCTGCGGCCAGGATTGATTTCTTGAACATTTGAGTGCCTTCCTCCTTGGGGGATACGTTACATGATGATAAATACTCTAGCAGATGTTTGTTACAGCCATGTTACAGGAAGGGAAAATGTTGGTTAAATGTGACAAAACACAGCCCTGGTCAGCTCATATGCTTCAAAACTTACACTTTTTTCAACGTGAACGAAAACACCGACCCCTTGCCGGTTTCGCTGGTTACAGCCACATCGCCGCCATGCAGCTGCACAATATGTTTCACAATTGCCAAACCAAGTCCGGTGCCACCCTGTTCGCGGGTGCGGGCCTCATCCACCCGGTAAAAGCGCTCGAAGATGCGCGGCAGATCCCTGAATGGAATGCCGATGCCGGTATCGGCAACAGACACTCGCACAAACTCGCCAGTCTCCTCCGCGAACAGCCGGATACTGCCATTTTCGGGAGTGTACTTGATAGCATTATCCAGCAGGTTGACCAGCACCTGCTCCAACCTTCCCTGGTCAGCCAGCACCGATGCCGTCGCGGAAAAGCCGGCTTCGTTGATTATCCTGACCCCCTTGCGGTCTGCCGCCTCCTGAAGCAGCATACAGGCCTTGGAAATCGTACCGCGCACATCCAGCGGATGCAGCTCCAGCAATGTCCCCTTCGCTTCAAGATGGGACAGTGTCAGAATATCGTTGACCAGGTTGGTCAGTCGCTCCGAATGGCTGGCGATGATCTCCACAAAACGCCGGGATCGCTCTGGAGATGACTCCAGCGTTCCATCCAGCAGGGTCTCGGCATAACCCTTAATAATTGTTACCGGAGTTCTCAGCTCATGGGAGACATTGGCGACGAAATCCCGGCGCATGTTCTCTACTTTTTTCAGGTCGGTGATGTCGTGAAAGACCGCAACAATCCCCTGCCTGACACCATTGACCTTCAGCGGAACCCAGTGCGTAAAAAGCGTAATATTATCAGGCTGAATCGATATTTCCCTCAGCAGCTCATCCATATCCGGCCTGGTCATATCATTGAAAGCCTCCAGCAGATCCGGATGCCGGGAGATTTCGACAATTTTTTTCCCCTCCATATCTCCCTTGATTGAAAAAAGTTTGCGAAAAGCCGGATTAACCAGAGTTATCTCACCATCCGGCGCTGTCACCATGACCCCCTCGCCCATGCTGCGCAGAATCGTATCGAGCCGCTGTTTTTCAGCCGAAAGCCGCTCCACCTGATCATCGATCCGCTGTGACATTTCGTTCAGCACTCCGGCCAGCTTGCCGATCTCATCACTGGAAGTCACCTTTATTCTGGCCCCCCTGCCCCCCTGTCCAATCCGTGAGGCGTCTTGCGCCATATCGCGCAGCGGGCGCGTCGTCAGACTGGAAAGAAAACCGCTGAACATCAGAGCAATCAGTACCGTAAGCAGCGCTGCACCGCCGATCAGACTGTGCAGCGTACTGCGGGTGGAGGAAAGGTATTCCAGCGGCGTGGCCAGACGAATAACCCCTTCGGGAGCGCCGCTGCCGTAAATCTTGGCCGAGTAGAGCATTGAGGTGCGCAGAGTTCCGGAATAACGCAGGGCGCTTCCGCTTCCGTTTTTCAGGGCTTCCTGCACTTCGGGACGCTGCAGATGGTTCTCAAGCTGTGACAGACGAGCCTTGCCCACATCGGAGTCACCGATAACCATGCCGTCCGGGGCAATCAGGGTAACCCTGGCCTTGATAGCAGTGCCAACCGTCTCTGCCAGCTGCTGGGGTGGCTGCAATCCCTTATTGCTGATCACCAGCAGGCGTGCCAGTTCGGTCTGGCTGTCCAGATTCGTCCGGCTCTCTTCAATCATCTCTTTCTGCAGAAAATGATCGATGTACAAGTAGAAACTGCCCGTGATCAACACGATCAGGAATATGTAAGACAACATCAGCTTGGTACGGAATCCCATGTTTTTACTCCTCGATCTTGTAGCCGAAGCCACGGACGGTCTTGATTATATCTCCGGGAGCCCCCAGTTTGCCGCGCAAACGTGTGACGTGAGTATCAACCGTTCGTGTATCACCGGCGTTGTTGTAACTCCAGACATCCTGCAGCAGTTTTTCACGACTGTGTACGCGTGCTTTTTTTTCAGCCAGATAGAGCAGCAGCTTGAATTCGGTACTTGTCAGTTCGACTTCAACTCCGGCACTGGCAACTGTATGGCGCTGTTTATCTATGGCTATCTCACCGATTGTAAATATTTCCGCCGGAGGAGCTTCATGCTCGGAGCGACGCAAGACCGACTTGATCCGCAGGATCACCTCACGCATCGAGAAGGGTTTGACGATGTAGTCATCTGCTCCGACCTCGAAACCGACCACCCGGTCAATTTCATCTCCCTTGGCAGTAATCATGATGACAGGAATCCGGGCGGTACGCGGATCCTTGCGGAGAGCCTTGCAGACTTCAGTCCCCAGAAGGCCGGGCAGCATCAGGTCCAGCAGGATCAGATCCGGCAGTTCCGCAGCAGCCCGCACCAGTCCCTGCTTGCCGTCGTGAACGCAATGCGCTGTATAACCCTCTTTTTCAAGATTGAAGGCTAACAGCTCGGCCAGATCTTTTTCATCCTCGATAATCAGTACTTTTTTCACGGCAAGCTCCTGCTGCAGGCCAGAATCGTTTGATTCCATTATTGTTACGACATTTTGTAACACACAATTGTTACAACTGTGTTTCGGATTATTGACTTTTGTGTAGAAATTGCAAGTGAAGTCGGCTGCAAACAGATTTTACAATAAATTTATCCAATCTCCACCTGATTGTAACAGTCATCGCTTATACTGGCAAAAAATGAGAGGAGATATAAAAACATGAAAATCAGACTGAATGAGGACTATTACTTCTGGTGCTGTGACTGGTGTGACAGTGAAAATCTTGTGCTCTGGGCAAAACTGCAGGATGGAACCTACTGCGGCGCATGTCACCGACCGATGACGATTCCGCATATGAATGGTGTCGTCATTGACAGCACCATAGCAGCGGGGCTGTGCTAGCCATGCGCGGCTGGTTAACCTGTTTGGCCGAATGGTGCAGCCTGCCAATACGGAGCGGCTTTGCTGAACTGGATCTGCAGATCGGAAAATTGCGCACATTGCGGGATTCCTATCAGACTTCGCTTCAAGAACAGGACTATTATGCAAAGAAGAGCTGTGAGCAGTTGTGCAGGTTGTAAGCGGAGTCATTGGGAACAGATAGAAACAAGAATCAGTGTTAGCGATACATCTCCAGCACATAAAGTACAATTTCAATGGCGATCAGGACAATGATGATCCATTCCAGGCGGGCCGAGCGTCTTGCATGGGACAGGCTGGTGAAGACGTCGGTCATATCCAGCAGCGTCTCGGATTTATGCTTGATCTCCTGGTAACGCTGGTTCAGCTCAAACAGACCAGCCATGGTCAGATAAAGCCGGTCCGCCTCCGGGTTGTCCCAGGTGATTTCGGGCTTGTCCAGAACCATGATATGGGCAATGGACGTAAACTTGAAACTCAGTATCGATGAAGCCAGCCGGGCCATATCCCGGTCGGGAAGCTCCAGAGTACCCTTGCCCAGATTGGCAATCAACACTTCCACCTCATCAAAAACCACGTCAATCCGTTCCTCGATCCGCTCCAGCGCCACCGATTTGGCAATAACAAAGCAGATGATATCCATAAAGGCCAGATTGTAGCGAGGCATGACCGCGCAGTCATTGGTAATGGCCGGCTCGCGTTCCGGATCAATTTCCAGCCGGTATTCCTCCCTGTATGGTAGTTGGGGCTGGCCCTTCAGATTATCGACATAGGCGGGAATGCCATCCAGGAAGCGGGCAATGATATCGCCGGAACCGTTTATAAAGACTATTCCACCGAAGTAATACAGATATACCAACTCCGCATCACCGGCGGAGGCCAGCGAAAATGTCACCGGATTGAGTTTCATCGGCTCTTCCCAGCGATACTTGCGTGTTATGCCGAGTTTGGCCGCCAGACGGTTCAGGTCCAGTTCGCCGACGAAAGCATATGCGTTGAAAGTAAACGCTACCATATCTATTCCCTGCTGAGAGGCGGGCTTTTTGAAAGCCTACTACTAACTCTCATTATTGCAAGACACAGAGTTTGCGTTACTTTTTATACGTAGTTCCGGATCTGTCTAGTGGGTGAGTGCCGATTGCCCGGACAGGCAAGTTGACGTTGTGATCATCATTTGCGCGGTTTCTGGCGGTTCTCGTAGTATTTAAGAATGATATACGTGATCCAGGCCATGATGAAAAGTCCAACCGTAAAAATCGCGTATGACAGCGGCCAGGGGATATTCTTGGTCATCATGGAAAACTCGGACATGCCGCCGATGCCTGCAATCACATTGAGCGGCATGAAAATAACGCTGAGGATGGTCAGGCGATAAATGACCCGGTTCTGGTTGATGTTGATGAAACCGACCGTGGCGTCCATCAGGAAGTTGATTTTGTCGAAGAGAAAGGCGGTGTGGCCGTCCAGTGATTCGATGTCGCGCAGAATCTGCTGCGAATCTTCCAGCTGCGAAGCTGAGAGCAGTTTCCTGCGGATCAGGAAGGTCAGCGCACGACGCGTATCCAGCACATTGCGCCGGATGCGGCCGTTCAGATCCTCCTCCTCGGCAATGTCGGCCAGGGTCTGGGCTGCTTCCTCGTCGGTCATCTTCTCGCTGAGCACCTTCTTGCCGACTTCGCCCAGCTCGGTGTAGATCTCTTCAAGCGAGTCGGCCGAGTACTCGGCATCGGCGGCGTAGAGGTCCAGCAGCATATCCATTCCATCCGAGACGGAACCGGCCTGAATACGGGCCCGCAGACGCTGCAGACGGAAGACCGGCAGCTCTTCCTCACGCACTGAAAAAAGGATATCCCGGAACAAAATGAATGCTACGGCAACGTTGCGGGTATTTCCCTCCCGGTCGAGCAGAAAGTCGGAATGCAGGTGAATCTCGCCGTTTTCCTCAATATAAAAACGGGCGCTGGTTTCAATGTCAGTCAAATCCTCCGGATCGGGCAATTCCAACCCGAAATACTGCCCGATCTTGCGGCGGTCGGCTTTTGTGGTTCCAACAAGATCGACCCAGATCGGCTTGATCTCTTCCAGGTCTTCAACTGACTCTATCGTGGTCTGGCTGAGACGGCCCTGGGCCAACTCGAATGCGTTAACCACGCAGGCAGCGCCCAGATAGCTGCTGCGAGTGGCCAGCGTGTCACGTGTGGCATCGGAAACCTCATCCAGGATTTCGTCTGCAAGACTGTCGTCAATCTGACCCCACACTACAAACAGATTCTCCGGCGTCAGGCCGTCCAGAATCAATGCAACTTCAGCCGGTTCAAGCCGCCTGAGATGATCGCGCAATTCGACCAGCTGCTGTTTATACAGCACCGTTTCAGTCAGTTCAGAGCGCGACGCTCCATGACTGTGGTTGTTCTCATCCGAAAGCCTGAGCTTTGAGAGTAGATCCTGAACGGCTTGAATTGACACCCGACACCCGCCTCACGTTGATTAATAACTCGAAAAGGTTTGATTGTTTAGCATATTAATTTCAATAATGCAAAGTTACCGGCTAGATATAAAAAAAATGTCTGCCGGAGTTTGCAGCAGCAGCGACATGACTGTAAATCGGAAAGTTCCGGTATCAGGCAAGAAATGTATAGGTGAGTGGTTTGTGCTCGATCAATGCTGCAAAACTCCCCAACAGCAGCTGATCCTCAGCCAGCAGGATTTTTTCGATATGTGCAAATTCAGCCGGGGACAACTTCAGACTGCGGCAAAGCAGACAGAACTCGGCAACGTCATTCATCCGTCCCAGAACAGTCTGATATTCCTTCAAGCGCCCCAGAACGGCGACATAATCACGCTCCATTACCGGGGAGATGATCTCGAAGAAGTAGCGCCATTTTTTGATCGCGATCCGCAGGGCATGACGTGATTCGCGCTGTTCCGGAACGGTTGCAGTTGCAATCAGGTCGTTGATCGGTTGAAACAGCTCGGCGGAAACACCGGAAAAATATGCTGTCAGAGAGATTTTTTTCAGGCGCTTGATGCGCCCGCCAGACAATCCGGCCGCAATTTCAAGCACGGTCTGCTCAAGATGCTTGTGGTCAAAGGCCTTCAGCTTCTTGTGGATCAGGGCCAGCTCCACGGTGCGCATCTCCGGCAGAAGGATGCAGAGCCGGTTATCGTCTGAATTTTCAAGCTGAGTCCGCGACTGGAAAAACAACAGCGCCTCATCAATGTTGCGCAGGCCTCCCAGAACACGCGTCAGCTTGCGGACACATTTATTCAGTTCATCAACAGAACCGGCCCTGGTCAGCGGCGCGAACAATCCCAGCACAGCCCGGAAGCGGCGCGAAGCAACCCGCAAGTCGTGAATGTCATTCAGATCTGACGTTTTCAGGACTGCGCGCCGCAGGCGCAGCAGTTCTTCCCACTGTGACAACAGTACACACCGGGAACGTTCAAGCGTGGCGGCGGACTCGGATCGTGGCCTTTTATCCGGAGTATTTGGCGTCTTCATTTCTGTGAAAAGGCCTTTTTAAACGACATGACCAGCTTCTTGCCAGGTGCAAGGTACCAGAGAAAATCAGCCGGCCTGCGATCTTTGGACGTATCAAAGTCCAACGCCACACAGGAGCCTTTTTTCAGCGGAACGGCTTCGTTTTCCCTTCCCAGCAGTGCGGCAGCCAGCAGGCCTAACTGGGGTTCGTGGCCGACCAGCATGACCCGTTTGGCATCGCCGCAACCTTTCAGGTATGCGGTAATTTCAGCCACATCCCCGCCCGGCATCAGCAGAGTACTGGCCACAACCACGTTTTTCCGGCAGGCCCGCGCCGCCATGATCTCGGCTGTCTGCACCGCCCGCGTCAGCGGACTGGTTACAATCAGTCGTGGCTTCGGACCGTACCTGACCACTCCGGAACTGATTTTTTCAGCCGACAGCCGACCCTTTTCGGTCAGATAGCGCCATTCATCCCTCAAATCTTCGCTGCCGTCCACCGCTTCAGCGTGCCGCATAACATATAGAATCATCCTGTCCTCCAAATACCATAGTGGCCAGAGTAAACTATAAACCTCATCAGCACGTTTGCAATATCTGCTGCAAACATTTACCGGATTGTAACATTGGCTGTTTTCTCCGATTCAGAAAACAAAAAGGGCAGCTTAAAGCTGCCCGATCGATTGCATTGCGTTTGAATACGGCTTGTTCACACCCTGGCCAGCACTTTAAGCAGATGAGGCACCATCTGTTTCTTGCGCGACATGACATTCTTCAGTTCATACAGATGCGGCTCAAGTTGCGGATATTCCATTACGTGGGCAATGCGGGTATGCCCCTCCACCAGAAACAGTGTCGTCTCCGTAGTGATATCGGTCACCATCAACCCGGCGATAAAGAGGTTATCCCGGCGCTTGACATCCGCCAGCGCCGACAGAAGTTCCTCTTTCATACCGTAAAACTCGTCAAATCCGACCACTTCCACCTGCCCTACCCCTATCTTGTACTTATCCTGTTTGAAATGTTTGAAGTCTGCAGACACAACCCGCTCCACCGAGCCGTAGTTTTTAAGTGAGCTGCAGGCGGCAAAGATATCCCGTCCGAAATCTGTCGCAACGATGCCTGCCCGCTGCTCCAGCCAGACAACTGCCTGTCGGTCGATGTCGGTGGTGGTGGGCGATTTCAGAATAACCGTATCGGAAAGGATGCCGGCCAGCAGCAGCGATGCAATCGCAGGATCCGGCTCAACACAGCATTCCCGGTAGCGACCCGCAACCAGGGTACAGGTGCTGCCGACCGGCGAGGTGATGAAGGCGATCGGCATATTCGAGTGGTTGTTGCCCAGCTTGTGGTGGTCAATGACCTCTGTAATTTCAACCTGCTCCGCACCCGGAACCGCCTGCCCCAACTCGTTGTGGTCAACCAGTATCAGGCTGTAGGGAATCGGTGACAGAAGTGAAGATTTGGTCGCCACCCCGGCCAGGGCACCGTCCTCCTCCAGTGCCAGAACCGCCGGTTCACTGGAGGCCATCAGCTTCTGGCGCAGGCCAGCCAGCGATTCGCCGACACCGATTGTTGAGAATTTTTGCTCGGCCAGATACGAAACCGGCGTGGAAAGGCGTGCCAGCCAGGCAGCAGTTGCTGTATCATGGGGAGTCAGCAGCACACTGACCCCATTCTGCTGCGCCTGCTCAATCAGCCCGTCTTCCAGAGGGTGCCCGCCGGTCACGACCAGCACCCGCACGCCTCGTTCAATGGCTGCCTGCTGGATGGTGCGGCGGTTTCCGGTCATTATCAGCAGATCACCCGGTTCATGCCCATCGATCCGGCTGGTAAACGACTCCTCAAGCATCGCACCGATAAAGAGCTTCAGCGTGACCGGATCGTGGTTATCGCCACCGGTCTCATATTTCCCGGAAAGGGTTCTTGCCAGACTGGGCAGGCTGGTAGAGACCTGTCGGAGTTTCTCCTGGCAGGGGAGCATGTAACTCTCGGAAAGCCGTCGCAGTGAGAGCGCGCCACACGGCTTTTCATCTTCTCCGATAACCGGCAAAACCCGCACGCCGCTTTTGTTGAACAGTTCCAGAGCTTCGTAGGCTGAAGCCTGACGGTCAATTGTAATCGGCTGACCTTTGATGATGTCGCGCACCTTGGGGTTAACATCGGCCAGCAGAAGCGGTTCGGAGATTTTCAGGCGTTCAAGGATATAGCGGGTCTGCGGATTGGGGGCGCCGGCCATTGCGGCAACCACGGTCGGATCGCCAAGTTTCTGTTTCAGGGCGGCATAGCCGATCGCCGAAGCGATAGAGTCGGTATCAGGGTTGCGGTGTCCAATTACATAAATTATTTTAGTCATGCTTCATGCCTTTTTGTGTGAATTGTTCTGATCGGTAGCAAAGGTTAATGTGGCTGGCACTTAATTATCAACATAAAATCACATCCCCTTCAATTTCCAGAGTGCAGCAACTCCGAAAACCAGAAACATGAATCCGGCCGTACGATGAATCCAGCAGAGCGGTATGAAGCGTACCAGCTGCTTGCCGGCAAAGATTCCAATCAACGATACGCACCACAACGCCAGCGTTGACGACGCAAAAACCATGCTCATTCCCATCACGCTGTCCGAATGTCGGGCGGCCTGGCTGGCGGTTACCAACTGGGTCTTGTCTCCCAGTTCAGCCATGAAGATCATGATAAAGGCGGTGCGGGCGGCGGTGGCCGCCGTGGGGGGCGGCCCATCATCGTCATCATCGCTGTCGCAGGCGTGACGCAAAGTGCTGTAGCCGAAATAGAGGAAGAGCAGGGCCGACACCAGCGTAACCCAGAAGATCGGCAGCATCAGGAACAATATCTTGCCCACCGCCACAGCCGCCAGGTTCAATACGAAAAAGGCCGATGCGATGCCCACAAAAATCTTCTGCCATGGATAGCGCAAAGCCAGGGCCATGGCGGTCAGCTGGGTTTTGTCACCCAGTTCCGCCAGAAAGATCAAGCCGAAGGTGCTGATAAAAATGGATTGTTCCATCATGGTTCCTGTAACTGGTTTATTTAGTGCCGTTCTATCGCTGATCGATGCTTGTTAATTTGTCAATCACCATTGATTCAGAGCGGTGACAACGGGCAATATGACCCGGGCTCCTTCCACCACAGCGTTTCGGGGATTGTCGACAATTGTCACGCTGATGCCGGTTTGGTCTTCCAGCCGCTCGCGTATTCCGGGAATCAATGCTCCTCCGCCGGTCAACCAGATACCGCTTCCTATAATCTCACTTCCCAGATCGTGAGGCAAATCCAGCAAAAAGGAATTAATAGTGTCTATCAGCATTTCAACAACAGATTCCACGGCATGTGCCGACTGGTCCGCGACAACAGAGGATTGACGGCCAGGCCTGGAATTGGCGACACCATGTGCACGCAAGAGTTCCTCGGCCTCTCCATCAGCTATCGTACCATTTCCGTTCCTTTGCGCAGCGAGTACAATTTCTCGGCGCAACCTTGCACAGCCGATCCTGACGGCGCAGGTCGTACGGATTTTACTGGATTGTATCACAGCGCAATCAGTAACACCTTCTCCTATATCAATTACCATCTGGGCATAGGGGGATGAAACGTCGATTCCGGAGCCAACGGCAGCAGCAAGCGGCTCGGGGATAATAACCACCGACGAGGCCCCGGACCTGGTAATGGAGTCTATCAGCAACTCCCGCTCCGAGCGATTTACATCACTGGGCGCGCAGGCAAGGACACGCGGCTTTACAATGCCGAACGCCCGCCCCTGTGCCAGCAGTGGTTTCAGGATCGACACCAGCGCCTCGCCGTCCACGACCACCCCTCCAAATAGTGCCCGTTTCGCTGCAGTTGTCGATGGCTGTTCAATTAAGCGATGCATTCCGGTGCCCACACGTATGCTGGCAGTACCGACATCCAGAGCCAGGTTCTGCCTCCAATATGGGGGTTTCGCTAACAATGACATAATTCCTCGACAATCATTTCTATGTAACCAAACCAGTCAGAGATAATACATGAGTGATACTGCCGACGGAAAAGCGGCCGAATACACCGGGCTAGAAAGGATACACATTAGCATCAATGTTTTCCACCCTTATCAGCATTTTGACTGAAGCGGACTAATCAACCAAAGCCCTATACCACCCCTATACGAATATTCTTCCGTGCCGTTATCGCTGTCTGATATCCGGCAGTTGCCATGGATTGATGCGGCGAGCCGGGTGAATGACGAGTATTCCTCAAATTTAACCGGTTCTGTCAGGGTGCCGGACACGATAGAACCGCTCAGCTCATCGGTTGTATAATCAAGCAGGTTTGCATAGATGGAAGCGGTGATATAATCCTGTCCAGCCTCCTGCCACACCCTATTTTCCTGGCAGCAATATTTTCAAGCCTGTTTACCTGCTTGACACGTAACAACCGATCAAGATCCGCCTGGAATATCCGCCACATCTCTTCGGTCAGAAGACCGGATACCGGCGACAGATCGCGGGCCATTTTGAAGAAAATGTCCATTGCCAGATCATTGAAGCGGTTTTCAAAAGAGAAATCCATTTGACAAATGCTTTAACTCACCGTTTTTCCTGAGTAAACATCCCCCGGCAGAGCCGGGGGCTTTCAAAACCGTGAACCGCTCGAAG
>CAYQTC010000004.1:0-160680 GCA_964420435.1 uncultured Geobacter sp. | reverse complement strand
TGTCAAACTATTGGGGTCCCCCGGCAGAGCCGGGGGATTACCTAGAGGAATTTACCCTTGCCGGAATAGGCCAGCATCTGCTTGGCCAGATCGGCGGCCCGTGAGGCGGCCTGCTCGATGCGGTGCAGATTGTCCACCACCGGCGACTCGCGGTTGATCCGCATCAAGGCCAGATCGGCATTTCCGATAATGGCGGTCAGGATGTTGTTGAAGTCGTGGGCGATTCCGCCAGCCAGCACCCCCAGGCTTTCCAGCTTCTGGGTATGCAGCAGCTGCTGCTCCAGCTTGAACCGTTCTTCCTCTGCTTTCTTGCGTTCGGTGATATCGGTGGATATGCCGCCTACCGCATAAATCACTCCCTCTTTGTTCCGCAGGGGAAACTTGATCGAGATATAGCTGCGAACAATGCCGGCATGCTGCTCAAACTCTTCGGTTTCCATTGCAGAACCCTGCCGCATTACCAGCATATCGTTGTGGCGAAGCTTTTCAGCTGTTTCGGCAGAGTGCAGATCGAAAACGGTCCTGCCCGCCACGTCATGGCGTGAAACATTGAAGAGCTGCTCGAATTGCCGGTTGACGAATATGTATCTGCCGTCCGTGTCCTTCAGGTCGATAACTGACGTAGTGTTGTCCAGAAAGGACTGGAGCAGCTCACGACTTTCAAACAGCTCAGCCGTGCGGTCCGAGACAGCTGATTCAAGATCCCGGTGCCAGTTTTCCACATTGTCGGCCATGGCATTGAATGCCCGGGCAAGCCGCCGGAACTCAACCGGATAATGGGAAGCGGGCTGCACCCGGGTACCGAGATCCCCCTTTTCAAATCGGGAGGCAGCATTCTGCAGCTCGAGGATGGGACGGGATATCAGAATTGCCGTGAATGAAACAGCAAATAAACCGATCAGAAGTACACCGCCACCGAAGAGAGATGTCCGGACCAGTGTCCGGGAAAGCGGTTTGAGTATAGAATCATGATTCACAGCAATGGCAATGGACCACCCCTCGGACATGCTGATCGGAATAAAGCGGGTCAGCGTCAGGTATGCGGCTCCGTCTCCGGTACTGTCCATGTAGTTGCCGTCACTAAGGAGCTTTGCCCTGTTGGTCAGCAGTCTGTCAACGCTATCTTCGGGAGCGGATGTCGCCTTGTTGGAGGCCAGAACAAACCCCTTTTCATTGGCAAGCAGAATCCGTGCATCAAATCCTCCCGGCCGTTTCGAGCGGGTAAAGTTTTCAAGCGCCTTGCCCGGGTTTATAAGTGCCACCAGAATGCCTGAAATCCTGCCGTCGCCCCCCGGCACGAATACCTGCCGGGAGATGACCACATAATTCACTCCGTCCGGGTTGTGGGTGGTGTCCATGACCTCGGTCATCCC
This sequence comes from uncultured Geobacter sp., assembly GCA_964420435.1. GTDB lineage: Bacteria > Desulfobacterota > Desulfuromonadia > Geobacterales > Pseudopelobacteraceae > JACRCG01. Next base: position 159,307 of record CAYQTC010000004.1, on the reverse strand, counting down.
CTGCGCCAGGAAATCCGGCAGATGCTCCTTGAGTTCCGGCGGGATGATCCCGTCCTGCCGCGTAGTGGCGACCAGGCTTCCGTCTGCGGAAATGGCAAACAGGGAATCATAGCAATCGGGGATTATTCTTTTCAGGGAATCGAAATGCTCCCTTATGGCAGCTCCGCCGCCGTTCCTGCCGCGACCCATTACTTCGGCAATGGATCGATTCTCCGCCAGTATGGACAGGTCAATGCGGCGCTCCCCCAGCCAGCTCTCGACAACCATTCTGCCATCTTCGGCATACTGGCCGACTGTGGCAACGGCATCATTGTAGCGCAAGGGGCGAATACCCTCTATCCCCAGCCAGGGGATGCCGAACAGCCATGCCGCAATCAGCAGCGATGAACAGATCAAAGTGAGCAGACCGAATACAGCGGTAAGGTATAGCCGGATTCCGATCATTTGGCATACCTGTATTCTTTGATCCGGTATTTTTTAAATGACTTGATGACGACTGAAAGCCCGTCCCACTCGAAGGCGGCATGCACCTGTGAGAAGGAGGCCCCGGGCGGCAGCTTCCCCAGTCGGTCCAGAAATTCGAACTCCGAAGACAGCCTCGGTTTTCCTCCCTTTAAACTGATGATCGCGGGTGCTGAAGCGATGGAAAGTATTTCACGCGTGGCAATGTCCATGGCCTGCTGAACCGTAAGCCTGGATTTTTTGCCGCTGTATGACTCGGCATCAACGATTGACCACTCGGCGGCCCGACGAAGATTATCTGAACCAATGCGCATCCATTCGATGGCTCGCAGAAAAGAGGCCGTCAGCAGCAGCGCCTCCTCCCGGTTGGCTTTTTCAAAGGAATCGGCCAGGAGGAAATAATCACTGCTGAGCCCCCTGAAAATGACTGCGGCAAGAGGGTCGCTGCTGAGAGAGATCGTCGGCGCAGGCTCCCAGGCTGAATAGGCGTCTATGCTGCCGGCCGCAAGAGCATTCGGCATTTCGTCGATCGAAATCTGAGCAATCCTGATATCGCTCTCAGACAGCCCGGCAGACTTCAGACCCTGCAAGAGGGTATGGTGAGCGCTTGAACCCAGGGCGACTCCAACGCGTTTGCCTTTCAGATCCTTGACCAGCGGGATATTGTGTGCAACCACCGAGGAGAACGTCTGCTTGACGAGTCCCACCGCCAGAACTTTTGTTCTGGTTGCTGTGCTGATGGTCGGCATGTCCCCCATAAATGCCCCCACCAGCTTGGGCCCCACCAGCCCGACCATTTCACTGCCCATGCCGTAGGGTGTCTGAACAACCTTGAAGCCGCGACGGGCCATTTCGCCTTTCAGAATCTCGTCCCGTTTCATGACGGAAGTTATCATGGCAACCGGATAGCCAAGCGGCTGCACACCGATAATAATTTCCTTCTGCGCGGCAACCGATTGGGCATCCATAAGGCCGCAAATCAAAATTAAAACCGCTGCAAAACCGATCAACCATCTGTTAGCGCTATTCATACAGGCCCCTCACTTTGTAAAAAGACCGGACAATGCTGCTGACCGGTCATGTGGATAATCAGCCCAGCTTTTTAACAGCCTCTTTCAACTCGCCAAGCCTGTATGGCTTCTGGATGAAGCCTGCCAGTCCCTTACCAATAAATTTCCGGGAAACCTCATATTCATTGTAGCCGCTGCTGATAATTACTTTCACGTCCGGCTTTAGATGCCGCAGTTCTCGGAAGCACTGTTCCCCGTCCATATGAGGCATGGTCAGGTCAAGTATCACAAAGGCGAAGTCCGGGGAATTCCTGAACATATCAAGCGCCTGCCGACCGTCATCGGCCGTGACAACGGTGAAACCAAGCTCCTTAAGCAATTCGGCTCCGATGACGCGCACCGTCTCCTCATCATCAACCAGCAGGACCCTGCCGCTGCCGCGCCAGTCGTTCTTTGCAATGTCATCTTTTAAATCCACCGACCTGCCGGATGCCGGCAGCAAGATCTTGAAGCTGCTGCCGCGGCCCGGTTCGCTGTAAACCTTGATGGCTCCGCGGTGGCCGCGCACAATCCCCATTACCGCCGACATTCCCAGGCCGCGCCCGGTGAACTTGGTGGTAAAGAACGGATCAAACAGCTTGGCCATGGTTTCCTTGTCCATTCCGCAGCCGCTGTCGGAAATTTCCAGGTAGACATACAATCCCTGAGCAAGGTTTTCATCCAGCCAGACATCCTTCAGATATCTTTCGTCACACTCCATGCAGCCGGTGGTGGCGGATATCACACCGCTCCTGTCTCCGATGGCTTCCGAAGCGTTGATCACCAGATTCATAATTATCTGGCGTATCTGGGTTGCGTCGGCATCCACGGTCGGAAGCGGTTTAGTCAGATTTAATCGCAGTACGGCATTCTTGGAGATCGAAACCTCCAGCATGTGCAGCATCTCTTCCAGCAGCCGGTTCAGGTCCAGGCTCTCCACCAGGAATTTACCCTTACCGGAATAGGCCAGCATCTGCTTAGCCAGATCGGCGGCCCGGGCGGCGGCCTGCTCGATGCGGTGCAGATTGTCCACCGCCGGCGATTCCCTGTTGATCCGCATCAGCGCCAGGTCAGCGTTGCCGATGATGGCGGTCAGGATGTTGTTGAAATCGTGGGCGATGCCGCCGGCCAATATCCCCAGGCTCTCCAGCTTCTGGGTATGCAGCAGCTGCTGCTCCATTTTGAGACGCGCCTCTTCGTCCCGCTTGCGGTTGATAATCTTCCAGACCGCATCCATGAACAGGGTCAACTGCATCACGTCGGAATCAAGATAATCGCTGTCCTTGTTGGCTACCCCCACGACAGCCACAATACTGTCATCGACCATCACCGGGACGGTCAGAAAGCGTTTGAGCTGCACGTGCCCCTCCGGCACTCCTTTCTTGAGCGGATGCTGTGCTGCGAAATCGTTCAGCATCATCGCTTTCTTCTGCCGGACCGCTTCGCCCCAGAACCCGGTGCTGTCCAGATCATAAACAGTTTTATGCTGCTGTACCTCGCACCCCTCCATTACGCCGTTCGACCAGCTGTTCAGTGTGAACTGGCGCTTCTGTTCACTGTAGAAATAGATATAGCCGAATTCGCTGCCGGTCAGCTTGATGATCTCCTCAAGCGCATGATCAAGAAAGCCGGTCTCATCGATAAACGGATATTGGGAGATGTTGTAAAGACTGGTGATACGACTTTCGCTCTCCCGCAGCACAAGCTCCTGCTGCTGGAGCGTATCGGCCATGGATTGAAGATTGCGGGACAGCTGGTTGAATTCGGCAATCGATGTCACCGGCCATGCGTTCGAGCGGCTGCCATGAGCAAAATTCTGGGCATGACGGGCCAGGGCATCGAAACGGGTCGCCATCCTGCGGGCCAGGTAAATCGAAGCTGCAAGAGCGCAGGCAAGGGCGATCAGGATACACGACAGGACTATCCAGGCAATGTTGATCTCGGTACGGTAAAGCAGGGCATTTTTTTGCGCCACCAGCACATACCAGTTCACGGAAGGAATCGGAGCCATGCTGCCGGTCATGCTCTCTCCGGAAAAATCCAGGCTGCCGGTGGTGGGAGAATTACTGACAATGCCTTTGCGCACCATCGTAATATTGCCGATGTTGAGCTGCTGCGCCGTATGACGGCCGTCATTATCGGCAATAACCTGCCCTTTGTGGTCGACAATCATGATCAGCTGATCGTTTCCGGCACCGATCTGTTTGAGGAATTCTGTCAGGTGTCCCAGGTCAACCTCGCCGATGACGACGGCGCCGTCACGCGGCGCTGCGTATGCCGCGGACAGGCCGCCGTTTATCACCGAAAGGAACACCTCCGACCAGCGCGGCTTTCTGCTCTGTGCCACATCCCGGAACAGAAAATTGCGGGAGAGATCAAGGCTGGTCAGATCCTGACGGTGTATCTGCTGATCCTTTTTAAGGGATGCAGTGGAGATCCTGCCGTCCATTTTGACGACATACAGACTGCTCAGCGATTCTGAAGAGGTCAGCAGGGCATTCAGCAGATGCTGATAATTGTGCTGTGACATGTCACTATCATTGGGGATGGCGGCAGCGGCGCTGACAATGGCAACGCTCGCTTCCAGATGACTTTCAACCTCGCTGCCGACGGCCCGCGCGACCTGCAGCTGCCGGGTTTCGGCAGCAATTCTGATCTGGGGTTTCAGCCACATAAATCCGATCAGAGCCGCGATGGTGAACGGCAGAAGTAATGCGAACACCGGCTGCAGCGTCAGTATGCGTCGTAATGAAATAACAGGCATGGCCTAATCCACCGTCACGTACTGACCGTTACGGATCACAGTCGTGAATGTTTTCCGGTCGGCATCCCCGAATCTGTTAATAGTCAGCTGCTGCTGAACACCCTGAAATTTTCCTTTTTGAATGATTACGTTTTTAAGGGTTTCACCTTTCCTGCGTGCAGTGTAAGCCTCCAAAGCAATCTGCGCCGCATCGTATCCGGCCACCCCTGCAAAGCCCGGCTCCTGTTTGAAGCGGGCCCGGTATGCCCCTAGAAAATCCCTGTAGCGCGTCGAGGTGTCGTTCCGGTCCAGGAACTGGGCAACCGACACCCCTTCGGCCGCAGTGCCGGCCAGTTCCGTGAAACGTTCGGTAGAGCCCCACTCAGAAATGGCTATCTGTTTTCGGCCATCAAGCTTGCGGACCTGCTGGCAGATCAGGGCCGCATCCACGGCATTGGCGATGATCAGCACCGAATCGGCCTTGGAAGACAGCAGTTCCTGCACTAGCGGCTGAAAAGCCGTATCCTTTCCGGACTGAAAGGTTCTGGTCAGCACGATCTTTCCGCCCGATGCCGAAAAAGATGTACGGAAGCCATTCAGCCACCCCTCGCTATAGGAACGATTACCGGTGTCGTATATGGCCGCAACGGTGCGTATGCCACGTTTTTCGTACAGGTAACGGGCATTTTTTGATGCATAGTCGTTCGTCATGGCGATAACCCGCAGAAAATTGTCGTCCTTGTCCCCCAGATCGCCGGTTGTCACCGTCGGACTGAGCAGGATGGTACCGGAGGCGTTGATCTGCGGCATAACGGCCATGGCCATGCTGCTGGTCATCGGCCCGATTATCAGCTCAAGCCCCTGCCCGATCAGCTCTCCAACGGCCAGCTTGGCGGTTTCCGGGTTCTGCCCGTCATCCCGGACGATCAGCTCTATTGGCCGGCCGTTAATGCCGCCGGCATCATTGCGCTGCTCAATGGCCAGCTGGATACCGTTCCGGCCGGCCACACCCAGATCGGCCACCCGGCCGGACAGGCCTCCCAGAAACCCGATTCGCACAGGTTCCGGTTTTTGGCAGGCTGTCAGCAGTGTCAGGATTGCAATGCAAACGACGAATTGAACCTTGGATATTGACCGCACTATGTTTCTCCTTGTGGACACGCAAAATAGGTTACAACGAACCCAGCAGCTTCCGTATCTTTTCAGTGAAGCCGTCGATCGTAAACGGTTTCTGGATGAAGTTGTCACCCGCCTCCAAATCAACGGTGGTGAGATTGTCGGTGTATCCGGACATGTACAGCACCCCGCCGATTTCCGGGTGCTCGGCACGAAGCGCCTCATACAGCTCGAGGCCGTTCATTCCTGGCATAACGACATCGGTAAGCACCAGATCCAAGCGTCCTGACAACTTCCGGGCCTGTTCCAGCGCATGTTCCGGATGCTCTGCGGCATGAACCGTGTAGCCCATATCCATAAGGAGTTCGCACGCCATTATCCGTACCATCTCGTTGTCTTCAACCAGAAGCACCGTACCACAGCCGGAATGATGTTCCCCGGCCGCTGAATCCTGCCGGTCCTTTGAATCCGGCACTTCTGCGGTCAGCGGAAAGTACAGGTTGAAGACCGTACCTTTGCCAACCTTGCTCCTGGCCTCTATGTAACCGGAGTGCTGTTTGACAATGCCGTAAACGTTGGCAAGACCGAGTCCGGTACCGTGACCGACCTGCTTGGTGGTGAAAAAAGGTTCATAGATGTGTTTCAACGTAGCTTCTTCCATGCCTCTCCCCGTATCAGAAAACTGGAGCATGGCATACCGGCCCGATTCGATCCCGGGGTGCTGGCGGGCATACTCGTCATCAACCAGAACCTGACCGGTCTCGATGGTAATTGCCCCGTTCCCTTCGATCGCGTCCTGGGCATTGATCGCCAGATTGAGAAGAACCTGTTCGATTTTGGCGCAGTCCGCCTTGATGCTCTGCAGCTGGGGTGAAAGCCGCAGAGTTATGTCGATGTTCTCGCGCAGCGTTCTGCGGATAATTGAATGGAATGACGATACGATGGAGTTGAGATCGGCGGCGGCCATATTCATGGGCTGTTTGCGCCCAAAGCCCAGCAGCTGCTGTGTCAGGTCGCGGGCCTTGTGGGATGCCTTCACGATGCCGTCCAGCTTGGCAAATGTCTTTTCGTCTCCCGGCGGGGTGGAACGCTTGAGCATTTCTGCATAGACGATGACCGGTGTCAGCAGATTGTTGAAGTCATGGGCGATACCGCCGGCCAACTGCCCGATGGTTTCCATCTTCTGGGACTGGTGCAGCTGTTCAATCAGCTCGATGCGTTCAATCTCGTTTCTGCTGCGTTCTATGGCGATGCCGGCAAAAGTCGATGCCTGCTCTATCAGACGGATCTCGTTCTCCCCCGGAGCGGCGGGCGCACGGTGGTAGATGGCAAATGTGCCCAGCAGCTCTCCCCCTGAAGAGAGTATCGGCTCTGACCAGCATGAACGCAAACCCGCCTCGGCAGCCGGCGTGAAACCTTTCCAGAAGGGGTGGTCGGCAATATCCTCCACCACTACCCGCTCCTTTCGGAAGGCAGCGGTACCGCACGAACCGATCCCTTCGCCGATTTTGGTGCGATTAGTAGCTTTGATGTAGAAATCAGGAAGGCTCGGGGCCGCACCGTTAAGCAGGCGCTTGCTGTCCGGACTTGCCAGAAGGATGGAGCAGAGTGCGCCCGGCAGCTCCTGCTCGATTGCCCTTGCAATGAACTCCAGCAGACCGGAAAGTTCTTCTCCGCCGGCAATCCGTTCCAGGATCCTGGAGCGCGTCTGTTCCCGCTGCTCTGAATTTTTCAGATCGGTGATATCCTTGACTACATGCACCGCATTGATCACCTCGCCCGCATCATCGAAAACGGGGTCAATCGTAACCTCGTACCAACGCCCGCTCATACGCAGCTGGGTGGTGGCACGCCTGCCGGTCGCCTTCATCCGGTCGAACGGGCAGATTTCGTGTGGCTTCATATCGTCATGCAAGATATCGCAGCAGCGCGAGTTTATCGCATCCTTGGCCGACAGGCCGAATATGCGCTGTGTGGCATGATTGGCCCGTACCACCCGCCGCTCCATATCCAGCAGCCAGACGGCGTCCTCGACAGCATCAAAAGTATTCTGCCATTCCCGTACTATCCGGGACTGCATTCTGTCGGCCTGTTTGCGCTCGGTGATATCACGAACAATGGCGCAATTGGCATGGCGCCCCCCAAGATCGATCAGGTTTGCCACCACTTCCACATCAATGATACGGCCATCCCTGCTCCGCAGCTGTGTTTCCAGCCGGCTCGATCCTTCCGCCTGCAGTTCGCTCCAGTGTTCGGCCCAGATTGTATCGGTCATCGGAGGGGCTATATCCGGAACCGACATCTCAAGCATCTCCGCTTCCGTATAACCGAGGCTGCGAAAGGCCGCTTCGTTCACCTTCCAGATCCTGGCGTTCTCCCAAGTCCAGTAGATCGGATCAAGAACTTTTCCGATCGAGGTATTGGCAATAAGCAGTTCCTCCTGCTGTGATTTCAACGTGGAATTGGTCTCTTCCAGCCTCCTGAAATGGCGCAGGGATGAAACGGCCAGCATGACAACCGCAACCATCAGGAAGACCACAATCCCTCCATGCAGAAAGGTGGACGACATCCATGGTTCCAGAACCTGATCCCTGTCAAGGCTGACAATGGCAACGACCGGGAAGCGTCCCATGGAGTTGTAGGACATGATCCGCATGCTGTCAGTGAGGGGTGATTTCACGATGTGGGTGCCCAGAGGTGCAGCGGACAGGTATTCACGGAAGAGTACCGAGGATTTGAAGTCGCTTGCAAACGGCTTGTCGTAGCGGGGCTCATTAACCAGCAGATCCCCGCCGGTGGTGGAGAGGAGTACCCTGCCGTTGCTGCCTAGATCGATGGACTTGTAAAAAAGTTCGAAATAGCTCGTCTCGAATGTTACGGCAACCACCCCGATGAATGCGCCGTCGCGCCCTCTGATGGAACGGCTCAGGTTGAAGCGGGTTGTGCCGCTGAGCCTGCTGGTAAAAGGCCTGGATATGTACAGCCCGGTTGCGGGTGTGTCGCGGTGATACAGAAAATAATCCCGGTCGGCCACATCAATCGGTTTGAGCCGGAAAGCCTGGGAATGGGCGATGATAGTGCCGGTACGGTCCACCACATAGACCGAACTGAACTGGGGGCCGCTCCGGGCTGCGGTGCTGAGCAGGCGGTAGAAACGCTCACTCTGGGTAAACGGCATCCCCCCCTGCTCGCTGATATCGTCGATAAGGTTTTTGATGCAGTTGTCTGCCTCGGAAAACGCACGCTCCCCATGTTCCTTGAGGGCGCTGGCGTAACTTGCGGATCTTTTTTCGGCGCTCTCCACCACAAGCCGGTATTCATGCAGCGTATGGCCGATGAACAATAATGCCAGCAGGCCGAGCATGATGCCGACCGAAAGGATAAATCTCTTCTTGATGCTGTGATATGCTTCGCTTGGCATGCTTTATCCTCAAGGCAATCAGCTTTATGCGACCGGCATACAACCTTGCACTGCTTCACTCACAACATTACTATCTCACAGTTTCCGTTTCTAATGAAGAGTTGGTTTGCAGTCCCCTGATGTTATCTCTCAGAGTCGAGAATTTGTAAGGCTTCTGAATGAAGCCGGCCAAACCCTTGCCCACAAACCTCTGGGTGACCTCCTGCTCGTTGTAGCCGCTGCTCATGATGACCTTGATATCAGGCTTGTGCCGTCGCAGCTCGCGGAAACACTCTTCACCGTCCATGTGCGGCATGGTCAGGTCCAGAATCACCAGACATATTTCCGGGGTGGCCTTGAAGATTTCCAGTGCTTCCCGGCCGTCGTTGGCAGTGATTACCTTGAAACCCAGCTCTTTCAGCATCTCGGCTCCTATGCCGCGCACGGTCTCCTCATCGTCAACCAGCAGAACGGTCCCGCACCCAAGCCAGTCGTCTTTTTGCGCTTCCACGTTGAATATTTCCTCCGGCCGACTGGATGCCGGCAGCAGGATTTTGAAGCTGGTGCCCTTGCCCGGTTCACTGTAGACCTTGATAGCTCCCTTGTGACCGCGCACAATGCCCAGCACGGCGGCCATTCCCAAGCCCCTGCCGGTGAACTTGGTCGTGAAGAAAGGGTCAAAGATTCTGGCCAGGGTTTCACGGTCCATGCCGCAGCCGCTGTCGGCAATTTCCAGGTAGACGTACAGCCCGTCGGACAGGTTTTCATCCAGCCAGACATCCTTCAGGTAACTCTCGTCACAATCCATGCAGCCGGTGGTGATGGCGATCACCCCGCTTTTATCGCCGATCGCTTCCGAGGCGTTGATGATCAGATTCATGATGACCTGTCGCAACTGGGTGGCATCGGCTTCCACGGTTGGCAGCGGTTGATGCAGATTGAAGCGCAGCACGACCTTTTTGGAGATCGAAACCTCCAGCATGTGCAGCATCTCTTCCAGCAGGCGGTTCATTTCCAGATTCTCCAGCACGAACTTCCCCCTGCCGGAATAGGCCAGCATCTGCTTGGCCAGGTCGGCGGCCCGGGAGGCGGCCTGTTCAATGCGGTGCAGGTTCTCAACAGCCGGAGATTCCCTGTTGATCCTCATCAACGCCAGGTCGGCGTTGCCGATGATGGCGGTCAGGATGTTGTTGAAGTCGTGGGCGATGCCGCCGGCAAGAACCCCCAGGCTCTCCAGCTTCTGGGTGTGCAGCAGCTGCTGTTCCATTTTGAAGCGTTCCTCTTCGGCCCGCCTGCGCTTGGTGATATCCCGATGTATCGCCAGAACCATCGGGCGGCCGGCAAGTTCGAGAGTTTTAGATGTGATGAGCATGTTGCGGCTTTCACCGCTTTTTGTGCGATGGATTGATTCGAAGTTTGCAGTTCCTTCCCTGAGCAGCGTATCCAGCCTGTCAGCTATATCAGCGGTACTGAGTGAAATATCAAAATCGGCCACGGTCAAACCGGCAAACTCCTCGCGGGAATAGCCCAGCAGTTTATGGGCGGCCGGATTGAACTGCAGCGGCTTGAGGTCCGGCACACTCCACAAAACAATTCCGTCCGGTGATTGTTCAAACAATGTGCGATAGAGGGTTTCCGAGTCCTGCAGACGTCGATGGGCCTCGGACAGCCGAGAATAGTTGGAAATTTCATTGTCCAGCATCAGGGCTGCATAAACAAAGAAAGGCTGCAGTTCCTCAAAAATGCTTCCGTCGTTCAGCTGGATCCCTTCCATACAGACAGCGCCCACCTTCCGTTCCCTGGACAGCAGCGGGAAGATCCAGTTTTCAACCGCCACTAAGCCGCTTCCGCCCGGATATGGTGCCTGCATCAGCGGATCGCGGATTTTCAGTGCTTTCCCGCCGGCAAGAGCCCTGATGACATCAGGATCCTCCGGTTCCTGAAGCTGGCGGTTTGTGCCGTAAATATCCCGGAACTGCCAGGTACCATCCAGATGGTAAAAGATCGAGATATTGGCACCCCCGATGGCCTGCATCAGGATGGCGAGAATGTGCTCCACCATGTTGTCGAGACCGGCCACCGAACTGAGATTTATCAGCAGCCGGTTGATCAGTTCCAGTCGTGATTTGCTCCTGGCCAGCTCGGACAGTCGTTTTTCCAGCTCTTCAGATGTCGAGTCCATACTTTGATTGACAGAGTTCATAGTTTGCCTGCCGTGGCGCGGGCCAGGGTCGCCGCGAGATTTGCTTCAAGGTTATCGAGACCAACATCCAGCCAGCGCAGCTCCAGGGAGGTCATTTCGCTGACAGCTTCCGCTTCGGCGCTGAAATCAGCGGAGCAGGGAGTGCGGATCGCCAGCAGATACTTGTGGGCGCTGCGGAAAATGCTGCGCATGATCTCCGGATCACCCGGCATGACCTCCCCCACAATCTCTTTCCAGTGCAGGGCCCACTCCTCGAACAGGAAAAAAGCGCCTTGAGATAGGCGTCCAGGATGAGATCAATGCCTTCGGTCATGACAGTTCCTCCTGCAATGGGCAGCCGTTTTTGTGCTCTCATCGGAAACAGAGTGCTGCGTCAACCGGGACCGCCTGCAAAACGGTTTTCATTATACCTGATAAGTGCGCTAACTCAAGCTGTTACTGCGACAAATGCCCGAAATACAATAAAAAAGGGCACCCCCTTTCGTGCGGGGTGCCCTTTTCAATTATGTCTTTCGGAATGAATCAATATATCACTGGCAGGTTTCCATAAGGTTTCCGATCTGTGAAAATCCGACTATCCGTAATCCATTGCTTCTATCCTGCAGTTCACTGCCACCGTACACAACTATTCCCGGAGTTGCTTTCGGATTAAGTGAACGATAATATTCCAGGCCCTTCCAGGCATCACGTTTCACAGTTGCCCCCGATTTGATCTCTATCGGGATGATATTGTCACCGGATTCATGCAATAAATCAACCTCATGTCCCGCATTATCGCGCCAGTAGTAAAGCTTTGGCTCACGTACACTGTTCAGTCGCTGTTTCATTAATTCAGTTACAACAAATGTTTCAAAAAGTGATCCAACGAGCGGATGGCTTGCAATCTGTTCAGCCCTCTCGATCCCCAACAGATGACAAGCAAGCCCGACGTCCCAAAAGTAAAGCTTTGGCGCTTTAATCAGCCTTTTATTGAAATTGTTAAAGTGAGGCTGCAGAAGGGTAATGATAAAACTAGCTTCCAGTAGCGACAGCCAGGATCTGGCAGTGTTGTGGTTAATTCCTGCATCTGCAGCAAGAGAACTTGCATTCAATATCTGCCCGGTCCGTCCGGCGCACAGTCTCAGAAAACGGGAGAATGCGGCTAAATCTTTGATCGCCAATATTTCCCGCACATCTCTCTCTACATACGTAGTGACATAAAAAGAGAGTGCTTCGACAGGATCGAGTTTGTCGGCAAATATGCGAGGATAGAAACCTTTAAATAGAAGTTGCTGAAGGTCATGAGGAGTATCAATAAATTTGGAACGTTCTGATAGACTTAACGGAAGAAGTTTAAGAATAGCCGTTCTTCCGGCAAGGGATTGTGTTACCGACTCCATCAGCAGGAGCTGATGACTTCCGGTAAGTATATACGCTCCTTTAAGCTCCGGCCTGGCGTCCACCCTCACCTGGATTTCTGATAACAGGCTTGGAACTCGCTGAATCTCGTCCAGTATGGCTCCTTCCCTGGCGTGGGTGTCAAGAAACCCTGTCGGGTCGGACAGGGCAAAATCCCGCAGCGAAAGTTTTTCAAGGGAAATAAATGGCTTGTCCGGAAAAGCCATTTTAGCGAGAGTGCTTTTACCTGACTGCCTTGGTCCGATGATGGTAATGACCGGGTATTGCCCCGCCAGGCGGATAAGATCAGATTGAATAGTTCGTTGTATTAGCATGAGGGAATTATTATTCAAACCCATACTGATTGTCAACACAAACAGAAATATGTACGACAACTGCAATAAGTGCAATAATTTGTAGCTGTTGCAGCGAAGAAAGGGACTCTTTCGAGTCCCTTTCTTTTAAATACTGCATAAGTTTATAGTTACACTCTGCCCAGAAACATAATGTATCTGTGCCGTTACCGCATCAATTCAAACTGCTGATCTTCACAGGTCTCGTCCTTGATGTCGATGAACTTGTTGCAAATTTCGGTAACCATGTTTACGACCCCCTGGTAACCGACCAGCGGGTAGCGGTGCTTGTTGACCCGGTCCATGATCGGGAAACCGAAGCGGAACAGCGGGACATTTGCGTCACGGGCGGCAAACTTGCCGTGGCTGTCGCCGATTACCGCATCGACCGGATCGGTTACCAGCAGACTGCGCAGGTGCCAGAGATCCTTGTTCATGTGGATTTTGCATCCGTTGCCGTACATGGAACCGTCCAGCAGCGCCTGAAGCTCTTTCTCGATTTTCTTGGTGCCGCGGCTGCAGAGAATGTGGTGCGGTATGGCGCCCATCTCAAGCAGGAAGGAGACATAGCCCATCAGGTAATCCGGATCGCCATAAACTGCGAACTTCTTGCCGTGCATGTACTGGTGCGAATCGGTTACGGCATCTACTGCACGACCGCGCTCGTTTTTGATCGAAGCCGGGATTTCCTTGCCGAACAGCTCGGCCACTTTCATCAGGAAGGCATCGGTCTTGGCGATACCCATCGGCAGCGGCATGGAAACATGCTTGCCGGAGTAATTGTCCTTGATCCAGGTAAAGGTTTTGGGTGTTGCGTAAGGCCCGAGTGTCATGGTGGCCTTGCCGTTGATCGAATCGGCTGCGTCCTCCAGCTTGGTGCCGCCGGCGTAGATATGGTAGCTGCCGTCACAGGGTGAATCAAAGGTATCGGAAATGTCAGCCAGAACCGTGACCGGAACGCCCATCTCTTTCAAAAGACGCTTGTATTCGCGATAGTCGCCAGTGTTGAAGTCACATCCGGGGATCAGGTTCAGCTTGCCGGTGCAGCGCCCTTCCACCTGTTTCCCCTCGGTCAGAGTCTGCAGGATCGAGACCAGCATGGAGTCATAGCCGTGGATATGGGTGCCGTTGAAGCTGGGGGTGTTGGCGTAGGGAGTCGGCAGCTCCGCGGGAATACATTTTTTCTGCTTGGCATTCTTGATGAATGCGGTCAGGTCATCGCCGATAACTTCCGGCATGCAGGAGGTGAATACCGCAATCATCTTGGGCTTGTAGATTGCGTTTGCATTCTCCAGGCCTTCATGCAGGTTGTTCTGTCCGCCGAACACCGCGCCGTCCTCGGTCATGGAATCGGAAACGGCCGGGGCCGGTTCACGGAAATGACGGTTAAGGGTCGAACGATAGTAGGAGGCGCAGCCCTGTGAGCCATGTACGAAGGGCAGGGTACCTTCAAAACCATGAGCGGCCAGCTGGGCGCCCAGCGGCTGACAGGCGTGGGCCGGGTTGATCACCAGTGCCTGACGGGCAAAGTTCTTCTCTTTGTATTCTTCTGTGTTAATCCAGTTTTTAACCCGCTCTATCTCTTCGAGTGGGGTTTCGACTATTTTTTTGACTTCAAGGTTAAGTAAGTTTGACATGGTGTACTCCTTTTGGGCTGGAAACTCATCCGTTACACAGCCTCGATTTTAATGTTTCCTTCCGGCATCGTTAAAACGGCGCCTTAACCAACTTCCAGGTCGGGCTGTTAATCGCCATATCGATATCCCTGGCAAAAACTTCAAAGCCTTTGTAACCGTGGTAAGGACCGGAATAATCCCAGCTGTGCATCTGACGGAAAGGGATGCCCATCTTCTGGAATACATACTTTTCCTTGATTCCGGAACCGATCAGGTCAGGCTTCAGTTCATCGGCAAACTTTTCAAACTCATACTCGGAAGGATCGTCATAAACCACGGTTGCGTCAGGCATTTCAGGTGCGGTACGGTCGTAGTCATCGGTGTGGGCGAATTCGTAACCCGAACCGACGCAATCCATACCCAGATCTTCATAAGCGCCGATGGTGTGACGCGGTCGGAGACCACCCACCAGCAGCATGACTTTCTTGCCATCCAGGCGCGGCTTGTATTCTTCGATGATGCCCTGCATGATCGGGTCATACTTGGCGATAACCGCCTCAACCTTCTCCTTGATGTTGTCGTCGAACAGTTCGGCCAGCGCCCGCAGGCTCTGCTTGATCTTGGTCGGACCGAAGAAGTTCAGTTCGATCCAGGGAATACCGAATTTCTCTTCCATGACCTTGCACATATAGTTCATGGAGCGGTAGCAGTGAATTACGTTGAGCTTGACCGTGTGGGTGGCGGCAATTTTTTCCAGTTCTCCGTCACCGGTCCAGACAGCCTTGACATTCAGGCCGCACTCTTCCAGAAGAGGCTTGGTTGACCAGGCGTCGCCGCCGATGTTGTACTCGCCGATCAGGGCGATGTCATAGGGGCTCTCGGGCTCGGCAAATTCGCGGGTACCGATGATGTAGTCGCGGATCGTATCGTTGGAGATGTGGTGACCCAGCGACTGGGAAACACCGCGGAAACCCTCGCAGTTGCAGGGGATGATCGGAATTTCCAGATCCTTGGCGGACTGCTTGGCAACCGAGTTGATATCGTCGCCGATCAGACCGACCGGGCATTCGGACAGAACCGAGATACCTTTGGCCAGCGGGAACAGATCATGGGCCTCTTCCAGCAGAGTCTTCAGCTTCTTGTCGCCGCCGTAAACGATGTCTTTTTCCTGGAAATCGGAGGTGAACTGCATCGGGAAGCTGGTAACGCCGGTGATGCCGCTCATCATGTTGCGGCGCGTGCCCCAGGAGTACCAGCCGCAGCCGACCGGGCCGTGGGATACGTGAACCATGTCGCGGATCGGGCCCCACACAACCCCTTTGGCGCCGGCATAGGCGCAGCCGCGGGCACTCATTACACCGGGAACGGTCTTCTTGTTGGATTTTACACTTGCGCAGCCTGATGCGGCGTCGTTGGGCGCCAGGTGCGGTGCGCGTTTCTTTCTGGCTTTCTCGGGATAAACCGACAGCGCCTCATCAATCATGGCCTGGGTCGATTCCTTGGTAATTCCTTCAATTTTTCTTATCTTATCTGACATGGGATAACTCCTTATATTGTAAATGGTTTTCGTAGGGGCGCCCCTTGCGGGTGCCCTTGCAGCAGCGGGCAGGCGCAAGACCTGCCCCTACCACACCACCCATTTATTTACGCTGCTGTTGCCGCCTCTACTACACCAACCACGCTCTCGTCCTCTGCTTCCATGATGCCGTACTCCATCAGCAGGTCTTCCAGTTCTTCCATCTCCAGAGGTGTCGGGATTACCAGCATCTTGTTCTCGGAAATTTTACGGGCCAGTTCGCGATACTCCTGAGCCTGCTTATGCTCGGGTGAATACTCGATAACGGTCATGCGGCGCATTTCGGCGCGCTGAACCTGGTTGTCTCGTGGAACAAAGTGAATCATCTGTGTGCTCAGCTTGGCTGCCAGGGCGCTGACCAGCTCGAATTCTTTATCGGTCTTACGTGCGTTGCAGATCAGACCGGCCAGGCGAACCTTGCCGGAAGATGCGTATTTAAGAATACCTTTGGCGATGTTGTTTGCAGCGTACATGGCCATCATTTCACCGGAGCAGACGATGTAGATTTCTTCGGCTTTTCCTTCACGAATCGGCATTGCGAAGCCGCCGCAGACAACGTCGCCCAGAACATCATAGAATACAAAGTCAAGATCATCAGTATAAGCGCCGTTCTCTTCCAGGAAGTTGATGGCTGTGATAACACCGCGACCTGCACAGCCTACACCCGGCTCCGGTCCGCCGGACTCGACGCACTTGGTGTCGCCGTAGCCGACCTTCATGACATCTTCCAGCTCCAGATCCTCAACAGTACCCTTTTCGCGAACCAGGTCCATTACGGTGTTCTGGGCTTTTGCATGCAGAATCAGACGGGTTGAGTCTGCCTTGGGGTCGCAGCCGACGATCATGACTTTCTTGCCGAGATACGCCAGACCTGCCACCGTGTTCTGGGTTGTAGTTGATTTGCCGATGCCGCCTTTGCCGTAAATTGCGATCTGTCTCATTGTGTTGCTCCTTTCGGTCACTAATCTGTGCCAGTTGGGTTAGTTCGGGGCAATAAAAAAAGCGCCCCATTCCTTTGAATGGCGGCGCCTTTGCCGGGTCATCTTGATTGTCTGCTTCTTGATTATTGGATGGTCTCTGTGTATGTCATTGAACTAGCACATGCCGTGCCAAAGTTATTTATTCATTATATTTCAGCAAGTTAACTATTGATGCCCTAAAAAAAGGCTCATTTTAATGATCTATCACGAGTGTCATCTGCCGAGTCAAAACGCAAATGCCTTTTTTTTAGTCACCGCAGCTGCCTCCGGGAAGAGTGCTGCCAATATACAACATCATCATTCACATGGCTCTCGATCCTCGGTGCAGATGCTGGCCACAAAACCTGGCCGGGAAAATGTATAGGAATGCCTGACATGGTCGATGCTGCCCTCGGCCAGAATCGAAGCAACATCCTCGGCAAAAGCAAGCTGTTCGTCGCAGGGAATCACAAAAATTCCGGTTGGAGAGCCGCTGGCCGAAACCTCGGCCTCCCGGATTGAAGAAGCAGCAGACCTGTTCTTTGCAGAGTCGAGCTGCAGCCCGAAAACGTCCATCCCCTCCATCGTTAATTGACGCACATACCAGTCATCGTCACCCGATCCATGGGAAAAGACCACTCCGTCCAGCGGCCCCGCAGCCGCACAATACGCCCCGATATATTTTTTGAGCCGGTAGGCTTCTATTTTTAGGGCCAGAGCGCAGCGTTCATCGCCCTCTGAGGCGGCCTGAACCAGTCGCCGGCGGTCGTAATGCATGCCGCTTATGCCGAAAATTCCGCTCTTCTGGTTCAGGATGATGTCCATTTCCCGACCGGACAGATTTCCCCGCCTCATCTCGTACGTGATAATGCCCGGATCAATGTCGCCGCAGCGGGTATCCATGACCGCTCCTTCCAGCGGTGTCATGCCCATGCTGGTGTCAATGGAGATACCGTTGCGTATGGCGCATATCGATACACCACGGTCCATGTAGATGGTCACCAGGCAGCAGTCTGCCGGGTCTTTTCCCCGTAAGGCCGCGGCCCGCCGGGATAGGTAGAGATGGGCGTGGCCGTGAAAGCCGTAGCGCCTGACCGCATGGTTTTCGTACCACTCGTAGGGAAGCGGGTAGATGAAGGCATGTTCCGGTATGGTCTGATGAAATGCCGTGTCGAACAGTGCTATGCAGGGAGTGTCCGGAAGCAGCTCCCGTGCCGCTTCGATGCCGGCGACATTGGAGCTGTAGTGCAGCGGCGCGAGTTTTCGCAGACTGCGGATATTCGAGAAGGTCTGTTCGTCAATAATGGCTGAATTGCGGAAATGTTCGCCGCCATGGGCAACCCGGTGGCCGACAGCCGCTATTTCCAGCACATCGGACATTACCCCGTATCCGGAGTCGCTGAGAGCAGCCAGGATGAGAGAAAGGGCGCCGCGATGATCACAGTAATCGGCGTCCATACGAAGTTTTTGCAGGCCCGGCTTGATATATATCAGGTGGGAGTCGCCGATGCCGACCCGTTCAACACTGCCCAGGGCCAGCAGGGTAAAGTCAGCCCTGCTGAAAAGGCGAAAATGAATGGAATTGCTCCAGCAGTTCAGCGTCAGTATTTTCATGATCCCCCCTGTTCCCCCAGTCTGTTGATTAGATAACATCAAACCAATGCTTTTCCTGCTCTCAGCATTTATGTTCCCTAATTGAAATTTTCGCAAGAGTTGAACAAACAGGGCATCAAAAAAACCTGAATCCAGGCAATTTGGAGACTTCCGGAGCGACAAGTTTGTCATTCATCTTCCAGCCCATGCGCAAACGGCAGCAATGTTGCATGCACAATGTCACCAGAAACTACGGAGGCAGACATGGATACAGCAGAGCCCCTTGACCGGGAAACAGCCAAAAAACTCTTCGATCATTACCGCAAACACCGTGACGGCATCAGGAACAAACCGGAGATGGCATCAGTCTGCCTGATCTGCGGTTCAATTCATATCGCTCCCAAGGCTGGCAGCGACAGGAAGCTTTACTGCGTCAACTGCGGCTTTGCATTCTTTCGTTATACCTGCAGCGTCTGCGGCAGGACCATCGACGGTCGCGACCCTAAAAACCCGGCCTGCGGGGAGTGTGAGCTGAGAGTCTGTACCTGCGGAGCCTGCGGCTGCGCATCCGGGAATCATCACTGAAAATAAGGGGGGAACAATGCAACAGGGACGCAAGCCGGATCGCTACGTATCATTTGAGGGCATCGAAGGGGATAAAAATTCACGCGAGTTGATGGAGATGTTGCGCCGGCATATCGACCAACCTCTCAAAACCAACCGCTTCTGGGAGCTGTTCAAGGAGAAGCTGGCACGTGTCGGCCAGCCGGACCTGAATGGGGGACGCTGCCTGGATGAGCTGTTTCTGATCCATTCCTATATCAACAACATCCGTGAACTGTTCGAAGAGTACGACGATCAGCCGGCGCTGGCACTGCTGGAAAAGATTGAAACGGAAAGCTGCTGAATCCAAAAAGGCCGCATCCAGAGGAGGATGCGGCCTTGAAACAGAAACAGGAGTCAGTACTATGCTGCTTCCACCACGCCCACATTGGCTTCATCATCCGCTTCCATGATCCCGAACTCCATCAGTAAATCTTCCAGCTCTTCCATCTCCAGCGGCTTCGGAATCACCAGCATCTTGTTGTCGTTGATCTTCTGAGCCAGAGTACGATATTCATTGGCCTGCGGATGTTCCGGTGAATATTCGATGACGGTCATGCGGCGCATTTCAGCACGCTGAACCTGGTTGTCACGGGGTACGAAATGGATCATCTGGGTGCCCAGTTTTTCGGCCAGGGCAGAAACCAGCTCAAACTCCTTGTCGGTCTTCCTGGCATTGCAGATCAGGCCTGCCAGTCGTACCTTGCCTGATGTGGCGTATTTGAGGATACCCTTGGCAATGTTGTTGGCTGCATACATGGCCATCATTTCGCCGGAACAGACGATGTAGATTTCCTCCGCCTTTCCTTCACGGATCGGCATGGCAAAACCGCCGCAGACAACATCGCCCAAAACATCATAAAACACAAAATCCAGGTCATCGGTATAGGCGCCGTTCTCTTCCAGAAAGTTGATGGCAGTGATGACACCACGACCGGCACAGCCGACACCCGGCTCAGGACCGCCGGATTCGACGCACTTGATATCGCCGTAACCGATCTTCATAACACTATCAAGTTCCAGGTCTTCAACTGTTCCCAATTCGCGCACCAGGTCCATGACAGTGTTCTGTGCCTTGGCATGCAGGATCAGGCGGGTGGAGTCTGCCTTGGGATCGCAGCCGACGATCATGATTTTTTTGCCTAAAGCCGCAAGTCCGGCCACTGTATTCTGGGTTGTAGTTGACTTGCCGATGCCGCCTTTTCCATAAATCGCAATCTGTCTCATGTGAATCTCCCTCGTCCTTCGAAGTGGACGCCAGCATGTATCGGGGCGGCGAAAAGAGGCGCCTCATGATGGCGGCGCTGTCGTCATGATCCCCGGCCTTCTGAGCCGTATGCTCCATTCAAATCTTTTTACGAATTCAATACAAAATCGCTGAGAAAAAAAACGCCCCGCATCTCATGGCTGAGAGCGGGGCGCGGATGCCGGGTTTTCAGAATTTGAAGGTTATTTCCAGCGACGTTTTTACTGTCACCGTACAACGGGAGTTACACTATCCATGCCAAGCGTAATAAACAGTATGATCCCAGTATCAAGCGCATTCAAGGTGGTATTTCGTGTGCAGTGGAATCCGGGTTGCCGCTTAAATGATCATGTTCTATACACGGTGACCGGTAATCGTGCAGATCAAGGACACTGCTGCGAAGAAGGGGAAGACGGCTGTGAACAGCTCGTATAATCCTCTTTAACGCTCTGCTCGTAGACGGTGGCACCCAACCCCACCCAGGCGTGAACCGTTACCGGATCAAATCCGCATAAACGTGACCCGTTCGACTCCATCAACGGACGACGTATCAGCAGGTGATCGTCCTGCATCAGTTTGAGAGCCGTCTGGCGATCGTAGGCGACCGGGTCAATCTCGCCCGATTTTACCCGCGGTGAATTGGGGTTGAAACATGCCGGCACCGGCATGTCGCCGAAGTAGGAGGCCAGCTCCTCATCGGTCCAGGACTGCGCCAACAGGTCTCGCACTTCAACCTGATGTCCGGATTGCCTCAACAGTTCCAACTGTTTGGCAGAGGTTGAACATCCGAGCTTGGTGTAAAAAGTAATGTTTGCCATTTTATTCTCCTATATTAACTCTATCAACCGCCGGCATCGGGAGGACAACTGATCACGATAAAACGATCATCAAAAAGGCCGTTTAACAATGGCTTTACATCGTTCCATGCCATTCCCCCGCCGCCGCATCCGGGCCGCGGCACAACAACCTTCTCCCAACCCCGGCAGTCAGCAAGAGTACGCAGTTCCTGAGCCGAGCGTCCTATCAGACGCAAATCGGGCAGCGACCAGGGTGTCTCCTCCACAGGAAAACTGACTATTCCGCAGCCGAGATCAAAAACATGATTGCCCCGTTCCCTGAGCAGTTCGCCCAGTTTGCCGGCAAGCCAGCTGAATCTGAGAGAAGCCTGCCTGGCCACCCCATTTCCGAAGACGGCACTGCCGCCCTTCATAACTGAGCCATTGGTGGTTATGGCAATAACGGCTCTTCCCTCGTACTCCCAGATGTCCCCTACTACCTCAAGCATTCCCGCGCCGAACCCAGCAGATAGCCGTAAACTTCCCCGCGAGTCGTTATAAAACCGGGCATATCGTTAAGGATGTCCTCGATCATGTTCAGCTCCCGGCCGTCATCACTGCCCAGCTCGTTCATGACCGCCTCCATCATCGGCAGGATTTCGTAGAGATCGTGACGGTTGAAGGGGGCCGGGTCGGGCAGACCGGAGAACTTGGATTCCTCGCGCCGAGCCACATCACGGGGATACCTGAATTTTAAATCGGAAACTTTGATGGTGATTGGCATGTTGTACCTCCCTGATTAATGCCCGCCGCAGCCGCTGCCGCAACCACCGCCGCAGCCCGGTTTGATAATGTCGCTGGCTTTCGGCTTGTCGCAGAGCTGCAGGGAAGAACGGTCCACAAACCAGGCCTCCCCCTCCAGTTTTCCTTCCAGTTCCTTTTTCTTGAGCATCATCAGCACCCGCATTTCAGTAGTTTCCAGCAGGTGGGCCGCTTCGGCAATCGGTACATAAGATGTTCCCGCTTCACACATGATTACTCTCCTTTTACGCCGCCTTAGGCAGCGATTCGTTTTCCAGATAGATGCCCATCAATTCACAATTTGTAAGGTCGCGCTTGCGCTTGCAGGACATGGCCCGCGTCGACTCAAGCAGCGTTTCCGCCCTTGAACGGGTAACGTAGACACCCATGCTGCGGTAGCGCTCGATCAAACCACTGGTGCCGGAGTGCTTGCCGACCACGATGCTGCGGGTCAGCCCGACTTCGGCCGGATCAAAACCTTCGTAATTATGCGGATCCTTGATAACGCCATCGGCGTGCAGTCCGGATTCGTGGGCAAAGACCCGCGATCCGACCACCGGCTTGGAGACCGAAAGCGGACGCTGGGAGGCCTTGGCCACGAAGAGCGACATCTCCCGGAAGCGGTGGGTATCGATACCGGTCTCAATGCCGCAGGCATGCTTGAGCCCCATGATGACCTCTTCCAGGGCGGCATTGCCGGCCCTCTCACCCAGGCCGTTGATTGTGGTGTTGACGAACCTTGCACCGGCCCGGATGCCGGCAATGGCGTTGGCGGTGGCCATCCCCAGGTCGTTGTGGGTATGCACCTCGATATCTACTTCCGGCACAGCTTTGCGCAGAAAGGAAACCTTATCGTACATGCCGAAGGGGTCCATGATCCCCAGCGTATCGCAGAAGCGGAAGCGGTCGCCCCCCATGGAGCGGGTGATCTCCATCAGTTCCACCAGAAAGCCCATATCGGCCCGACTGGCATCTTCACCTCCGACAGATACATACAGATTGTGCTGCTTGGCGAATCCGAGCGCCACTTTCAACTGTTCCTTGACCGCCTCGCGGTCCTTGCGCAATTTATGGGCAATCATCTGATCGGAAACCGAGAGCGAAATATCCACAGCCTGAACACCGCAGGCGATACTTGCCTCTATTTCCGGCACCAAAGCCCGGTTCCAGGTAATCAGCCGGGCGTTCAGCCCCAGATCCACCAGGGCCTTGATACCGGCTTGCTCTTCAGTGCCCATGGCAGGTATGCCGCACTCGATCTCCTGCACGCCGATACTGTCCAGCATGCGGGCAATAGCGACTTTTTCCCGTCTGGAGAAAACCACACCGGCGGTCTGTTCGCCGTCCCGCAGGGTGGTGTCGTCGATGATAATGTCATTGTTCATAGTCAATCCTGTCATGTTCTCACCCCCGATAAACACAAAGGCGCTGCCATTCGTCTGAATGGCGGCGCCTTTGCCGGTCTCTGATACCAACTGTGTTTGCATTGGTTGTACCAACAAGATAACAGCTTGATATTTCATGATTTTGGCACTAAAAGCGGTGACGGCAGGAATATAAGCAGAACAAAACTGCTCAAGATATAGGCAAAAGAGATTCCTGCGGACAGGAAAACACCACGCAGCCCAATATAAAGCAAAGTTATGGCAATGCTTTTTAATAAAATTTATGGTATTAAACTTCCTTGCTGTTTCTATATGTTAGAGGCCCAACATGACCCCGGAAGCCAAAGCACGACAACAAATCGACCAAAAGCTCGAACAAGCTGGCTGGATTGTCCAGGATCTGAAGAAGATCAACCTGAGCGCCAGCCTGGGAGTTGCGGTGCGTGAATATCCCACCGATACCGGTCCTGCAGACTATGTACTGTTTGTGAATCGCGAGCCGGTCGGAGTAATCGAGGCAAAAGCGGATAATACCATCCTTACCTTTGTGGAAGACCAGACCGAGCGTTACGCTAAAAGTAAACTGAAATGGAAGATCAAAAGTGAACCGCTTCCGTTTCTCTATGAAAGTACCAGCCTGGTAACCCACTTTACCGATGGCCGCGACCCGGCCCCGCGTTCGCGGGAAGTCTTTCACTTCCACAGACCTGAGATAATGGCCGAATGGCTTGCTCAACCTGACACCCTGCGCCGTCGTCTTGCTGAACAGATGCCTGAACTTCCTGTCCGCAACCTGCGCGACTGCCAGATCAGCGCGGTCTCCGAGCTGGAAAGATCCCTTGCCTACAACAAACCACGCGCCCTGGTGCAGATGGCGACCGGGGCAGGCAAGACTTTCACTGCTATCACCTCGGTCTACCGCCTGCTCAAATTCGGCGGTTCCAAGCGAATTCTGTTTCTGGTGGATACCCGCAATCTCGGCAAACAGGCTCATCAGGAGTTTCATGCCTATTCCCCGCCCGACGATGGCCGCAAATTCACCGAACTCTACAATGTTCAGCGCCTTGCCAGCAACACGCTTGATCCACATGCCCAGGTCTGCATCTCCACCATCCAGCGCATGTACTCAATGCTCAGCGGTGTGCCCATTGACGAATCAGCCGAAGACGTGTCGCTTAACGAAGTGATTCAGACCGAGAAACAGGAAAAGATCGTCTCCTACAACTCGGCCATTCCCATCGAGAGCTTTGATTTTATAATCATCGACGAGTGTCACCGCTCCATCTACAACCTCTGGAAACAGGTACTCGATTATTACGACGCTTTCCTGATCGGCTTGACCGCCACGCCCGACAAACGCACCTTCGGCTTCTTCGACGAGAACGTGGTGGCTGAATACTCCTATGAGCAGTCGGTGGCCGACGGCGTCAATGTCGGCTACGACGTTTTTGAGATTGAAACCGAAATCACCCAAAAGGGATCCAGGCTCAAGGCCAGGGAATGGGTGGATCACCGCGACCGGCTTACTCGCAAGAAGCGTTGGAGCCAGCTCGACGAAGAGACCGTCTACAACGGCAAGGAACTGGATAGGTCGGTGGTGAACAAGAGCCAGATCCGCAAGGTGATCCAGGAGATGAAGTCGGCGGTGGAGACGATTATCTTCCCGGCTCGCCGCGAAGTGCCCAAAACCCTCATCTTTGCCAAGACCGACAGCCACGCCGACGACATTATCACCAGTGTGCGCGAAGTCTACGGCCAGGGTAATGCCTTTTGCAAAAAAGTTACCTACAAAGCAGAAGAAGATCCTGACAGCATCCTCTCCAATTTCCGCAACGATTACAACCCGCGGATTGCCGTCACCGTGGACATGATTGCCACCGGCACCGACGTCAAGCCGCTTGAGATTCTGCTGTTCATGCGCGATGTGCGGAGCAAGAACTACTATGAGCAGATGAAGGGTCGTGGTGTGCGCAGCCTCGGCTTTGACGATCTGCACCGGGTCAGCCAGTCCGCCGACAGCGCCAAGACCCGTTTCGTCCTGATAGATGCCGTAGGGGTGGAGAAGTCCCTTAAAACCGACAGCCGCCCGCTGGAGCGCAAACCCGGTGTGCCGCTCAAAGACCTGCTGCAGGGCGTTGCCATTGGTCACCGCGATAATGACACCGTGCTCAGCCTTGCCAACCGGCTGATACGGCTGGCAAAACAGTTGGACGACAAGTCGCTGAGCCGCATTGCCAAACAGGCTGACGGTGTGCCGCTCCCCGATATTGCCAAGGGGTTGTTGACTGCGCTGGACCCGGACAAGATCGCCGAAGCCGCTATTGCAGCGGCCCAGACCAAGGGGATCAGCCGCACGGAAGAGACTTTGACCGAAGAGGAACTGCAAGCCGCCCGCAGCCAGCGCCTGATAACGGCATGCGCCCCATTTGACAAGCCTGAACTTCGTGAGGCCATCGAAGCAGCCCGGCAGGAGCGCGAGCAGGTAATCGACCATATCAACCTGGATCAGGTCACCTTCAGCGGATACAGCGAGCAGGCCGAAGCCGCCGCCATCAAGATCATCCAAAAATTTGCCGATTACATCGCCGCCCACAAGGACGAGATCGCCGCGCTCGGTTTCTTCTATCAGCAGCCCTACCAGCGTCGGAAACTGACCTTCGAGATGATTGAGGAGTTGCACGACGTTCTCTCCCGCCCACCATTGATGCTGACCACCGAGCGGCTATGGAGCGCCTATTACCGCGTTCAGCAGAGCCAGGTAAAGGGGGCCGACAGCAAGCGGCAGATGACCGACCTGATTGCGCTGGTGCGCTTTGCCATCGGACTGGACAGTGAACTGAAGCCCTTTGCCGATGCGGTCAATCTGCGCTTCCAGGAATGGATCTTCCGCCACAATGCCCAGCGGACAACTGCTTTTACGCCAGAACAGACCGAGTGGCTGCGGCTGATGAAAGACCACATCGCCGCCAGTTGCACAATCGGACGGGATGATTTTGATTATGCCGAGTTTGCCGATAAGGGTGGATTGCAGAAAGCCTGGGGGCTGTTTGGGGCGGAGTTGGATATGGTGATGGATGAGATGAATGAGGAGCTGGTGGCATGAGTTTGAAGTAGGGATGAAGAATGAAGAAAGTCTTCGCCGTTCACCCTGAGCTTGTCGAAGGGTGTGTTGTTATGCTTCGACAAGCTCAGCCTGAACGGAAAAAGGCGGGATTCGTATGAAACCTTTTTGGGTCTATATTCTTCAATGTGCTGACGGGTCGTATTATACCGGCCACACCGACAATCTGGAAACTCGAATAGGGCAACACCAGGCCGGCACATGTGGCGGTTATACGGCTACTCGCTTGCCGGTTAAATTGGTTTGGTCGCAGGAGTGTGTGACGCGTGAGGAAGCGCTGTCTGCCGAGATGCAGGTCAAGGGCTGGAGCAGGAAAAAGAAAGAAGCGATGATGCGGGGTGATTGGGCGGAGGTGTCAAGGTTGGCGAAAAGTAAAACCGCTCATCCTTCGACAAGCTCAGGACGAACGGTTTTACGTTCCACATCTGAAATTTCTTCTGCCGTTCGCCCTGAGCCTGT
Organism: uncultured Geobacter sp.; assembly: GCA_964420435.1. Lineage (GTDB taxonomy): Bacteria > Desulfobacterota > Desulfuromonadia > Geobacterales > Pseudopelobacteraceae > JACRCG01. The sequence continues at coordinate 132,469 of CAYQTC010000004.1, read as the reverse complement.
CGAAGGGCTTAAGGATCAATGTGGTGAATAAGGAGTTGGTGTGAGTGATATTGCAGTTCCGACGGGATGGGTGCCAACAGAGCTAAGTAAAGTTTTACTTTGCGTCGTAGGTGGTGGAACTCCCTCGCGTAAAATTTCTACCTATTTTAGTGGAGCAATACCTTGGTTCACTGTCAAAGACATGAAGGTGCTCAAGCCGAATGATGCGGAAGAGCATATTACTGAAGTTGCCGTGCGAGACAGCGCAACAAATTTAATTCCTGCAAACACGCTGATTGTTGCAACGCGTATTTCCTTGGGCAAAGCCATCAGACCGACCGTGGCCTGTGCCATCAATCAAGACCTCAAAGCCCTCATTGTTGGTTCGGGAATCAATTCTATTTTTTTGCTTTACTGGGTCGGAGCTAACGAACGTACTATTCAAGAGCTTGGTTCAGGGACGACAGTAAGTGGTATCCGACTGGAAACGCTCAATTCACTGAAAATACTTTTACCTCCCGCCGCCGAGCAAACCCGCATAGTCGAAAAACTCGAAGAACTCCTCACCGACCTTGACGCCGGGGTAGCCGAACTGAACGCCGCGCAGAAGAAGCTGGCACAATACCGGCAATCGCTGTTGAAAGCGGCAGTGGAAGGCGTGTTGACTGCTGAGTGGCGTGCCGAAAGAAAAACCAACTCCGTTCGCCCTGAGCCTGTCGAAGGGCATGCTGCCTCCTCCATTCATCCTTCGACAAGCTCAGGACGAACGGAAGAAACTGAAACCGGCGCGCAACTGCTCACCCGCATCCTTACCGAACGCCGCATCCGCTGGGAAGAAAAACAGCTCGCCAAATTCAAGGAGCAAGGCAAAACCCCGCCCAAAGGGTGGCAGGATAAATACCCCGAACCGGTGAAGCCGGATACCACCAATCTTCCGGAATTGCCGGAGGGGTGGGTATGGGCGAGTGTGGATCAGCTCGGTGATGTTCAACTGGGTCGGCAGCGATCTCCGGACAAACTAAAGGGCATAAACCCGACGCGTTATATACGTGCAGCAAATATTACTGAACAAGGAATCAACTTCAGCGATGTTTTAGTTATGGATTTTAGTTCGACAGAAAAAGATATCTACGCTCTTAAAACAGGGGATATCCTTTTAACAGAGGCTTCTGGTAGTCCAGAACATGTTGGACGACCTGTCATATGGCCTGAGGCCGTTGGCCTTTACTGTTTCCAGAATACTGTCATTCGTTTTGTACCTCATGGCATAGAATCAGATTACCCGTTTCGTATATTTCAAGCGTGGCAAAAACTTGGCAAGTTTCGGCAGCTCTCCGGTGGTGTCGGAATTAACCATTTGAGTGCGGGTAAATTTTCCACAGTGGCGGTGCCTTTGCCTTCATTAGAAGAACAGGAAGAAGTTGTCCTGAAACTAGCTCAAGCTTTCTCGTTGTTGGAGGAGCAAACACTAGCCGTTCAACACTCCCTCAAACAATCCGCCGCCCAACGCAAAAACATCCTGAAAAGCGCCTTCTCCGGGCAACTGGTGCCGCAAAACCCGAACGACGAACCGGCCAGCGTTCTGCTGGATCGCATCCGCGCCGAACGGGCGTCGCGTGCCGTCAACAGTAAAACAGGACAGCGCGGGAGAAAACAGGAGGCCGCCCATGATTGAGACTTTATTACTGGAAGACGTGTCTGCACTGGCCGAGTCGGTTGATCTGGAATGCAAAGCAGCGCAAGGGCGGGACGGCCAGGGTGAAGTGCCGCAGGATGTCTGGAAGTCTTACTGCGCCATGGCTAATACCGATGGCGGCACGATCTTGCTCGGAGTGAAAGAGAAACCTGTTGGAACATTTACGGCGCTGGGTATTGCGAATTTGGAAAAAGTCCGCAAGGCGCTCTGGGATAACCTCCATAATCGTCAGGTGGTAAGCCTTTGCCTGCTTGCGGAGAACAATATCCAGCCGGTTGCAGTTGACGGTAAGAACCTGTTGCGTATCGAAGTGCCCCGTGCCAGCCGGCAGCAGCGGCCAGTTCATCTGGGAGATAACCCGTTTGGCGGTACATATGTTCGCAGACATGAGGGCGATTACCCCGCGGATGACGAAACCGTTCGCAGAATGCTGGCTGAGCGGGTTGAGGATTCGCGCGATGAAAGAGTGCTGAAAGGTTTCGACTTTTCCGACCTGGACATGGATTCCATCACCGCCTACAGGAACCGCTTCTCCGCAGTAAAGCCGGGCCATGTCTGGCTCGATTTACCAGTGCGTGATTTTCTCGAATCGATTGGAGTTTTTGGTCGTAATCGTGAAGAAGGGTACTCGGGAGTGCGGCTGGCCGGTTTGCTGATGTTCGGCCGTGCAGAGGTGATTCGCGATGCGCTGCCCCATTACATGGTGGATTATCAGGAACGGCCGGAGTCTAAGGCCGAAAAGCGCTGGATAGATCGGCTGGTGCCGGATGGGACCTGGTCTGGCAATGTGTACGACTTTTACCGCCGAGTGTATCAAAAGCTTACCGCCGACTTGAAGGTGCCATTTCAATTGCAGGAAGGGCAGAGAATTGATGACACACCGGTGCATGAGGCACTGCGTGAGGCCTTGGTCAACACGTTAATACACGCGGATTATTCCGGACGGGTATCCGTTTTGGTAGTAAAGCGTCCCGACATGTTCGGCTTCCGTAATCCTGGCCGGATGCGTATACCGCCTGAGATTGCTGTGCTCGGCAGCAACAGCGACTGCCGCAATCGGCGTCTGCAGACGATGTTTCAACTGGTCGGCTACGGCGACCATGCCGGGTCCGGTCTGCCGAAAATTTATCGTAACTGGCAAGGCCAGCATTGGCGTCGGCCCTTGTTGTATGAACTTGCAGACCCCGAGCAAACCCTGATGGAGCTGCGTATGACGAGCCTTGTGCCTGATGAAGCTCTGACCGAGCTGGAGACTCACATGGGCTCAACTTTCAGGGCTTTGCCGGAGTTTGAGCGACTGGCACTCGTTACTGCCGTAGCCGAGGGAATGGTGCATCATGCCCGCCTGCGAGATATTTCAACCGAACACCCGGCTGACATCACCAAGATGCTGGCTCGGCTTGTCAAAGAAGGACTTCTTGTACCAGATGGCGTTGGTCGAGGTATGATCTATTTTGTTCCCTGGATGGCACGCCCGATTAGCAGCGAAGCTTTTGCCTCCGAACTGTCAACAATTTCTATGCACAAAACACAGGAGCTTGATGCCTTACCACAGGAGCTCGATGTGTTACCACAGGAGCTCGATTGTAAAACACAGGAGTTAAAGAAGCCTTTATGTGTCGAAATCAGTGATTTAGGCTCTGACGAACTCTCCGAGCTTGAGGCAATATCTGCTTCAATTCGAGAAAAAGGGAGGGTTTCCCCTGATGTCATGCGGAGTATTGTACTGCAACTCTGCTGTGGCCGTTTTCTCGGGTTGCGTGTATTAGCATATTTGTTGGCCCGTGATGCAGCAGATCTGAGCAGAAGGGTGCTTAGCCCCCTTGTAAAAAACAACTCTTTGCGCCGTGCCTTCCCACGCCCTAATGATCCTCGCCAGGCCTATACAAGCACGTCTACGAACGAAAAGGACCACAAAAAATGACCACCAGCGCCCTGATCCAGAAAGTCTGGAACTTCTGTCACACCCTGCGCGACGACGGCGTCGGCTACGGTGATTATCTCGAACAACTCACCTATCTGCTGTTCCTCAAGCTGGCCCACGAGTACGCCCAGGAACCCTATAAGCGCGACACCCACATCCCCAAAGGCTGCGACTGGCCGACGCTGCGATCCAAAAACGGCGCGCCTCTGGAAGCCCATTATCTGGAAGTATTGCAAAAGCTGGGGAAAGAAACCGGCATGCTGGGGGCGATCTTCTTCAAGGCCCAGAACAAGATCCAGGATCCGGCCAAGCTCTCCCGTCTGGTGCAGCTGATTGACGCGGAAAACTGGATCAGCGTTGACGCCGATACCAAGGGAGATCTGTACGAAGGACTTTTGCAGAAGAACGCGGAAGATACCAAGAGCGGCGCGGGGCAGTATTTTACGCCGCGTCCGCTGATCGACGCCATGGTGGCCTGTGTTCGACCCGAACCGATGAAGACCATTGCCGACCCGGCCTGCGGGACGGGAGGTTTTTTCCTGGGTGCCTACAAGTGGCTCAACCGCAAGGGCGTAACCCTGGATAAGAAACAGAAGGAGTTCCTGCGGCATTCAACATTCTTCGGCAATGAGATAGTAGCCGGTACCCGCCGACTCTGCCTGATGAACCTGTTCCTGCACAACATCGGCGACCTGGACGGCGAACCGACGGTGGACCGTGCCGACGCGTTGCTGTCAGATCCGGGTAAACGTTTTGACTACGTGCTGGCCAATCCCCCCTTCGGCAAGAAGAGCAGCATGACCATCACCAATGAAGAGGGGGAAGAGGACAAGGATGCGCTGACCTACGAGCGTCAGGATTTCTGGGAAACCACCTCGAACAAGCAGCTCAACTTTGTGCAGCATATCTGTACCATTCTGAGAGACGACGGCAAAGCGGCGGTGGTTCTGCCCGACAACGTGCTGTTTGAGGGGGGCGCCGGGGAAAAAATCCGCAAGAAGCTTTTGGAAACCTGCGATGTACATACCATATTGCGTCTTCCCACCGGCATCTTCTACGCGCAAGGCGTGAAAGCAAACGTGGTGTTCTTCGACAACAAACCGAAGGACGGAAACGTGCATACCAAGGGGGTTTGGGTCTACGATCTCCGCACCAACAAGCACTTTACCCTCAAGACCAGGCCGCTGAAATATGATGATCTGAAAGATTTTATCACGTGCTTTAACCCCGACAATCGGCACGAGCGTAAGGAGACTGAGTGCTTCAAACACTTTTCTTATGACGAGCTGATTGCCCGCGATAAGGCCAGCCTCGACATTTTCTGGCTTAAGGACGATAGCTTGGACAACCTGGATGAATTGCCGCCACCTGACGTCCTGGCGCTGGAGATCATCGAGCATCTGGAAGCGGCTTTGAACTCGTTCCGTGATGTGGCGGCTGGTTTGGCGAGTAAACAAATACTCTGATAAGCGTTGAATCTTCCGTTCATGGTTCGACAGGCTCACCACGAACGGTAGCGCCCGGATCGCAACCGGCAACTATGAAGTGGCACAACAGGTCAGCACCGTAGCAACTGCAATTTTTACCCGCTGCTCCCCATGGTAGCCAATCCGTAAATATATTCCGGTTTATAAACAGGCTTGACGCCGGCGTACATCAACTCGTTGCTTCCGGCTATGTGCATCTGCTTCCGGTTGAAAAGCCTCAGCGCCGAACGATTGGAAGCCGGCGCGTCCAGACAGACCTTTTTTCCAAATGGTATCGTGTGTAGTGCCGCTTTCAGCAGAGCATCCGCAATACTGTCATCCAGTGCCGAAAACGGCCCGATCTGAAGCGCGTCTCCACTGGGCTGCACTACAACGAAACCGGACTTCTGCTGCAGCAGCCTCCCGCGAGCGACGGTAGTCGCCACCAGTGCTGCACGCTGATCATCCCAGGCGAACCCGTCGATATCGCTATAAATCGCCTCTAAATCACTGCAAACGACTGTATCTTCATGCGTGACATGCCGCTGTCGTCCTGTTCCGACCCAACGGATAATGGTATCAACGCTGTTGAACCCGAATTTCTGGTAAAGCGGCATGCCTGATTTCGAGGCGGTCAGCCAGACCGTTTCCACTCCGGCGGCCCGTAACGCATCAAGGGCTTTTACAAACAGGCCTTCACCGATTCCCTGCCCCCTATATTCTGCCGATACAATCAGATTTCCGATCCAGCCGCTGCGATCATGACGGAGCGAGGTCACAAATCCTGCCGCTTCCCCGGTGTCGCTCCGGACAGCAAAGCATCCCTGGGGGAACTCCGACAATAGAAACTCAAACTCCCACGCTTCGGCCACCCAGTTTTCAGCTGCCGCCAACTCCAGAAAAGGAGCTACATCATCGCTTCGGAAAGGCTCAATCTTCATGGAGTTGGGCAGGCCGCCTCGGCAATGGTCATGTTCAGATCCTGGCCGATCAGGCCGATGGCATCGGCCCGGCACTGCTTGCAATGGGCAAACTGGCCGATGATACCTTCATTGTTCTTTCTGATTTCCGCCATGTATTCCTCGCTGGGACGCTCGATATGGGCCAGCTCCGCCTGGGGAATGATCGGCATGATGTTCATGACAAAGGCGCCCAGTTCCTTGACCCGTGCGGCGATCAGCGGAATCTGGTCGTCGTTGATTCCGGGAGTCAGTACGGAATTGATCTTGATCGTCATCCCCAGCTCTCCGGCCCGCTTGACCCCTTCAAACTGATTGGCAATCAGGATTTTTGCGGCCTCCACTCCGGTATAATGCTTGCCGTGATAGACGATGTGGCCATAGATCTTGGCACCCACTTCCGGGTCAACGGCATTGATCGTCACGGTCAGGCTGTGCAGTCCCATTTCATGCAGACGGTCGATGGATTCGGGCAGCAGCAGGCCGTTGGTGCTCATACAGAGCATCAGGTCAGGAAATTCATTTTTAACCATTCCAAAGGTTTCAAAGGTCTCTTCGTTGGCCAGCGGATCACCCGGTCCGGCGATGCCTATAACCTTGATGATCGGACCGACCACCGGGCTGGCCATGACTTCCCGCACCTTTTCGATCGCCTCCTGCGGCGTCATGATTCGGCTGGTGACACCGGGGCGGGACTCGTTGGCGCAATCATGTTTGCGCGAGCAGTAGCCGCACTTGATGTTGCATTTGGGAGCCACCGCCAGATGCATCCGGCCGTTTTTGTGGTGGTTGCCGCCGAAGCAGGGATGCCCCTGTATTTTGTTTTTCATCTCGCATGCAGTTGCCATGATCATTCTCCTTCCCAAAATGAAAAACGCCCACAGGATGTATTCCCACGGGCGTCGTTGCCGGTACTGGCTACCTTACAGCATAGAATGTGCCAGCTTGATTATAATTTGACAAACAGTCGCAGAGACGCAGAGAAACAGCGCTTTTGAGCAAGTTGGCAAATCGCTGGACGCTTTCTGTGACTATCCTGTCACAACTAATATCTGCACTTAATTTGTGCAGTTGATCTGGTTTATGAATTGCATGCCCTTTGTGTCTTCGTGTTATGTGTTTTAATTTTTTTATATGAAAGGTCCACATGTTCAACAACTACAACCCCGATGAAATCCGCGATCGCGCCCGTGCCGCCTTCATCGGCATGGCCATCGGCGATGCTCTGGGCGCTACGGTCGAGTTCATGACCGCCTCCGAAATTGCCTCAAAATACGGCACATTCAAGGATATCGTCGGCGGCGGATGGCTGCGGCTGAAGCCTGGCCAGGTGACTGACGACACCGAGATGGCGCTTTGCATCGCCCGGGCCATAGTCAGCAGACAGACCTGGTCACTGGAAGCGATCGCCGACAACTTTGCTGCCTGGCTCAAATCCCGCCCTGTGGACTGCGGTGACACCTGCCGCAAGGGTATCCGTGCCTATATGCTGCACGGCACCCTGGAAACTCCATTCAACGAATGGGATGCCGGCAACGGGGCTGCGATGAGGATACTTCCGGCTGTTCTGTACTCGCTGCCGGATGGGGAACTGCTCAGACGGTATGCACTGGAACAGGCGCACCTGACTCACAACAACCCGGTCTCCGATGCCGCCTGCATCTGCCTGGGAGAAATGCTGCACCTGGCGATCTGCAGCGCCGAAAAGGGACGCCTGCGCCGGCAGGCAGACGGGTTGACGGCCCGTTTTCCGACCTTCGTTTTTGAACCGTACCGCGGACTGGCCACCGGCTATGTGGTCGATACAATGCAGACCGTATTTCACTGGTTTTTTCGCGGCAGGAGCTTTGAGGAGTGCCTGATCGGAACCGTCAACCAGGGGGGGGACGCCGACACGACCGGCGCGATCTGCGGCATGCTGGCCGGCGCTTATTACGGTATGCAGGGCATACCGCAAAGGTGGCTGAAAAAAATGGACCGGGCGGTTATCGCCGAAATTGAGAGCGTGACCGGAAAGCTGGTGGCAGCCAGCCCGTTGGGTCGGGTTTGCTGAATTTAAAGCGTTGATTCAGAGTACCATTTCTGCTTGACGCTATTGGTGCTACGGGCTACAACTTCAGGATGGACCTACTCAAAAACCTTAACCCCCCTCAAAAAGAAGCCGTGCTGCATGGCGAGGGGCCACTGCTGATCCTGGCCGGAGCCGGCTCGGGCAAAACCCGCGTCATCACAAACCGCATCGCCCACCTGATCCGCGAGCGGGGCGTGCGCCCCTGGAACATCCTGGCGGTAACCTTTACCAACAAGGCCGCCAAAGAGATGGCCGAGCGTGTACAGAGGCTTCTGGGGGGCGGCGACACTCCGCTCATATCAACCTTCCACGCCGCCTGCGGCCGCATTCTGCGCCGCGATATCCATCAGCTGGGATTTCAGTCCTCTTTCGCAATCTACGACGACCGCGACAGCGACCGTTTGCTTAAAGACGTGATCAAAGAGCTGGATCTGGACGAAAAACGTTTCGAGGTCAAGGCGGTCTCCGGCCGGATCGATTCGTTCAAGAACCGGGGGCTGTTTCCCGAGGATATCGGCCACATCCCTCCCGGTGATGTATACAACCAGCGGGTGGTGGAGATCTACGCCGCCTATCAGGAACGGCTGAAGAAGTGCAACGCACTAGATTTCGGCGACATGATGATCCAGACCGTGCGGTTGCTGTCCCGTTTTCCGGAGGTCTGCAGCTACTACCGTGAGCGCTTTCAATGGATTCTGGTGGACGAATACCAGGATACCAACCCGGTCCAGTATCACCTGATACGGCTTTTGGCCGGCGACCGCCGCAATCTGTGCGTGGTGGGGGATGACGACCAGTCGATCTATTCCTGGCGCGGAGCTGACATCCGCAACATCCTGGAGTTCGAAAAGGATTTTCCGGGGGTGAAAATCATCCGGCTGGAGCAGAATTACCGTTCCACTTCCACGATCCTTGCTGCGGCCGGCGAAGTGGTCAAGCAGAATTTCGGTCGCAAGGGCAAGACGCTCTGGACCGAAAACCCTAAAGGGGAACCGATCCGTTACGAACGGGTCGAGTCCGACCGCGAGGAGTCTCGTTTCGTCTGCCGCGAGATCACCCGCCTGCGCAATGGAGGTATCCCGCTGGAGGAGATGGCGGTCTTCTATCGAACCAATGCCCAGTCCCGGCTGATCGAAGAGGCGCTGGTGGGCGATGCGCTCCCTTATCACATCGTGGGAGGCGTGCGGTTCTATGCCCGCATGGAGGTCAAGGACATCCTGGCTTATCTGCGGGTACTGGATAATCCGGCCGATGAGGTTTCCCTGAAACGGATCATCAACGTTCCGGCCCGCGGCATCGGCAACAGCACCGTGGATAAGATATCACAACAGGCGGCCAGCCGTGACGTCAGCTTTTACGATGCCCTGCAGGATGCCGCCCGGGAGGGGCTGTTGTCCGCCGGTCCGCGCGGCAAGGTGGCCTCTTTTGTTGCCATGATGGAGCGTTTTCGGGGCATGGCCGGTACCGGGAGCCTGGACGGTCTGGCCCGGACCGTGATGCAGGAGAGCGGATATCTGACCCGGCTGAAGGAGAGCCGCGACGATGACGATGCCGAACGGCTGGAGAACCTGGAACAGCTGCTGGCGGCGATCGAAGAGTTTTGCGAGAAGAACCCCGAGTCAGGTTTATCGGAGTTTCTGGAGCAGGTTTCACTGGTCTCCGATCTGGAGCAGGGTGAAACCGGAAAACCGTCGGTAACGCTGATGACCCTGCACGCCGCCAAGGGACTGGAGTTTCGGGCGGTGTTCATGATCGGCATGGAAGAGAAACTTTTCCCGCATCAGCGCTCGCTGGACGATCTGGACGGCATGGAGGAGGAGCGCCGGCTATGTTACGTCGGCATGACCCGCGCCCGCGAACGGCTCTATCTGCTCAACGCCCGCCGCCGCTACCTGTTCGGCCAGGAGCAGTACAACCTGCCGTCCCGCTTTCTCAAGGATATACCAAGTGAGTTGATTGAGGATGGAGGCGGTTCGAATCAGGGTCAAGGGTCATGGGGCAAGGGCCAAGAGTCAAGGGTCATGGGTCAAGTCGGAATGAATTCGCTTTCTTCCCTGCCCCTTGCCACTGGCCCCTCGACCCTCGCAGCTCACAACCTGGCAGCCGCGCTGGAGTCCTCGCAATTCGACGAGATCGAAATGGTTCCGGAACCGTCCGATGATCATGGCGGTGTCTTCGTCGGCATGAAAGTCCGGCACGGCAAGTTCGGTGTGGGTATCATCCGTAAAATAGAGGGGGAGGATGAAGGACAGAAGGTGATCGTCTGGTTCAACTCGGTCGGCCCGAAAAAACTTTTGTTGAGGTTCGCAGGCCTGGAACGGGCCTGATTTCATTCGCAAATATTGACACAATTCTGTAACAGTTTAATAAGGATAGGCGCTTTATCGGCCGCATCCCGAAAAAATTTCGTATATCATTTGACATCCGGAGCCTTCGTGAGTAGTGCCGTACCGGTAGATATGCCTGCTGAACTCAAGCAGGCCGCTTCGTTTGCAGCTGACCTGATCATCTGCCGCAGCCAGATACAGTTTTATCCGGATTCCCATCCCGCAGTCACAGCCGCTCTCAATAAAGCACTCCATCGTCTTGCGCCGCTTATTGCCGACGGCAAACCGCTCACCTTCGGAATCACACACAAGGGACTACTGCTAAAAGATGTTCTTATCGAGCCGAATAATATCAAGTTCAGCGAATATGCCGCCTTGCTGGCGTCCTTCGGCGTGATCGCCATATCATTTACCGAAGCCGTACAAACTGAAGACCTGATCAGGTTCAACAGGATCATCAACCTCCCGAGAAGCCAGGTATGGGAATCGGGCGGCATCATTCACACTTTCGATACTTCCGGCATCAGGTCTATTCATGTTCAGGCCATCGACCTTTCAGTTTTTACGTTGACCGATGAAATCTCCCCGGGCAAAGAAGGCGAATCTGCTGATACATGGAGTTTGTTTGTCCAGAAACTTATTTTGGGGTGTTTCAGCTCATCACCGGACAAAATGCGGGAACTGTCAGCGGCGCCGCCGTCGCGAGTGGCCGCTGAACTGGCGACCATGCTTGAAGGAGTGCCGGAAGAAGCCCGCCAGTACACAATCAAGGCACTGGCGGAGTGCTATGTCGGCCAATCGTATCAGGCCGATACAAATATTATCACCGAAGAGTCGCTGGACAAGGTATATGCTTTTATCTCCGGCCTGGACCCGAAAGTACGCTGCGATTTCATCCTTAACATCTGCAACTCCGCCCATGCCACAACCGACTTCAATGAGCGCTTGCTGAACAGACTCCCTGAAGAAGGACTGCAGGAGGTTGTTCAGGCGGTAGCGATCCAGGGCGCAAATGCCTCTGATATGATTCAGAATCTTCTCAAGCGGCTGGCCTCGCATTCGGAAACAGCACTGGATATGGACGTATCCATCTCGGAAGCAGGAGTGGGTAACAAGGTTCAGACACTGATACGTGAAACGGATCTGGAACGGCACGTCCCGCAGCACTATCTGCAGACCCTCACTACCATTCTGGCCACGGACAGACTTCCGGACGCCGAATACACTCTTCTGGAAGAACTCCGTAAAACATTGAATCCTGATCAGCTGGAGAGCAGGGTAACCGACATCATTGACGAGATTGCTAGGATTATCCCTCAGGCAGAACTGGGCGAAGGGATGCGCAGCAACCTGCTGAACCAGATTGATTATTTTTTGGAAGTGCACGATTTCAGATCCCTGGCAAAAGTCTGCCGGCTACTCGGCAGCGGGCCTGGCAAAGACGGCACGAAACCGTTCAATAGCGATTTTGTCCAACATATACTTGATGCCGCAGCCATTCTGGGGCGTGACAAGTTTCAGGAGATAAGCGAGGTAATAACTGCCGCTGGAGAACCGTTTATCGAGCCGCTGATCGAAAAACTGGCTACGGAAGAGAACCGCTCTCTGCGCCGCTTCTGGTTCGATTGCCTGAGCGGCCTGGGAGAAATGGTGCGGAATGCGGCGCTGGCCCGCCTTGACAGCGAACAGTGGTTTGTTGTCCGCAATCTGCTGGTCATGCTGAGAAACTTCAGTGATCCGGAAGTGGTTCAGGAAGTTCGTAAACTTGTCGTTCATAAACATCCGAAAGTCAGAAGCGAGTCGCTCAAAAATCTTCTGATCTATCAAGATCCTGCCGCAGACGATCTTATTCTGACTGAACTGAAGCATTCCGACCCGGCCAGAAAACTGGCTGCGGTTCAGGTTGCTGAAATGAGTCGCGACAAGGCTGTCATGCAGCAACTGTTCTCTATTCTTGATACAACCGGTGTTGCCGATTTCCAGCTTGAACTGAAAATCGCCGTTGTGCAAACCCTTGCACAAATAGGTAATCAGCTGGCATTACCCAAATTACTGCAGATAATCAGCTCCACACCGCTATTGCACAAAAGCAAACATGCCATGCTTAAAATCGAAGCCATACGCGCATTGCCTAAATTCAGGCCGGATTACGTCAGGCCGATTCTGCTGAAAATTTCCGGCATGCCGAATGATCCTCTCGCGCCCCATGCAGCGGAAGCGCTGAAGATCCTTGATGGAGCGGCGACATGACCCCTTACACCAAAGAGCAGCTGGGGATATTCATCAACAATCTGGTTCAGGCGGCCAAGGCCATGATTCTCTATTCGCCCGAGCACAGGACGACGGTCAGCCACGCCTCCAGGGCCCTGGAAAGCCTGAACCTGATCACTGCCGCCGAGGGTACGCTCAAGATAATCCGCCTCGGCGGCGAGCTTTTTGTCAGCGGAATTCCGCTGGACAGAAACCCTCTGGCAGACCGGCTCAGTCAGCAGATGTCGGTTTACGGCATTGGCCATATAAGTATCAGTCGGGGTGCGAGCAACGCCGATATCATGCTGCTGATGCGGATAGTTGCCAACAAGGAGGGACAGCATCTGAAGTCGACTCCGCACCTGGCATTCGGAGTGGTTGATCTGAACGATTTGCGCTCCATACCTGAGGAAGTATTCCAGCCGATTCCAACCTATACGGCCATTCCCAGTGATCTTAAGATGCAGGTATCGGACGATTTTGAACACTGCGCCAGCAGGGAGCATTTCGACATACATGGCGTCATGTCGCTTGTGGCCGGCTTTATCACCTCATTCAGAAAAGAGGCAAATCCTTTACTGGCCATGGTTCCGCTCAGGGAGATGGACGAGTACACCTTCACCCACTCTCTTAATGTCTGTATTCTGAATTTGTCCCAGGGGATGTCACTCGGATTTGAAGGCCAGACACTGCACGATATCGGCATTGCGGGCATGCTTCATGATGTAGGCAAGCAGTTCGTTGCCAAGGAGGTACTCAACAAGCCCGGTAAACTTACCGATGATGAGTGGCAGGCCATGCAGAGCCATCCCCTTCATGGCGCGCATTATCTGCTAAACACCCCGGGGATGCCCCGTATCGCAGTCATGGCGGCTTTTGAGCATCACATGAAGTATGATATGACCGGCTATCCAAAAGTTGCGCCAGGGTGGCAGACCAATATCTGCAGTCAGATTACTACGATTTCAGACTTCTTCGATGCTCTGCGCACTAAACGGATTTACAGGGATGCCATGGATTTTGAAAAGGTGGCCGGGATAATGCTTGAAATTAGCGGCACCGATCTGAATCCGGCCCTGGCGCTTAATTTCATCAAGGTTTTGAGGAAAATGGGGGAACAGTAGGAACGAAGGTGAAGTTTATTTTTGATTACAAAACTGAGCTGTGCAGATCACGACGGTGATAGCGCCAGGCAAAGGCCGCACCCCGGAAGTACCAGTCAATCAGGAATACCCCCCATACCGCATACAGAGAAAGGTGAAGCCACCCGGCAGCCACCCACGACAGCGCCACACGAATCCCCCACATAGCAACCAGCGTCACGATGAATACGTAGAACGTGTCACCTGCTCCGCGCAGACTGCCGGCATATACAAACGATATGGCCAGCGGGATCTGAGCAAAAGCAACCAGCTTCAGAAAAACGCTCCCTTTCTCAATTACGTCGGCATCATGTGTGAACAGTCCTATCAGATGGTGCGGAATAAAGAAAAACAGTAGCGCCATGACCGTCATGACGGCGACGGCCAGTCGCAGTGCCTCTTTGTGGCTGATGCGGGCGCGGCGGATCTTTCCGGCTCCCAGCGATTGTCCCATCAGCGTGGCGGCGGCAATGCCCATGCCCGCCCCCGGCATGAACGAAAGGGACTCTATTGATAAACCTATCTGATGAGCGGCATAGGCACTGGTGCCGTAACCGATGATGAAGCTGGAGTAGAACAGTTGGCCGCTCTGCTGGGCAATGCGCTCCAGCGCCACCGGCCACCCCACCCGCCAGATCCGCCCGAAGAGCGGCCCATCCGGACGCCCGAATGTTATATAGCGTTTTCTCAACGCTTGAATAAGCAGGTAGCCGAAACCGACGAATTCCGAGGTATTGATGGCAATGGCCGCCCCTTTGACTCCCAGCGCAGGCATCCCCCATTTTCCGTAGATCAGAGGCCAGGCCAGCAGAACGTGCAGGATGTTGACCAGAATGATGGCCTCCATCGGCGTGCGGGTATCTCCGGTGCCGTGCATGATCGCTGAAAGGACATTCAGACCGGTGGTCCAGACCAGCCAGAGGAAAACCAGTCGGATGTACTCGGCTGCGAAGGCCTGAACATCCGGCGCGGCACCCATCAGCCTGGCGATGTCGCCCCCCCAGGCGGCGCCAGTGAAGCTGCAGGCGGCAGTCAGCACCAAACAGGCCAGACAGGAGACCCAGGCCGCCCTGCCGGCATCCTCGCGTCTCCCGGCGCCCCACAGATGGGCTATTACGACCGTTGTTCCTGTCGAAAGCCCCCAGAAGACGGTCATGGTTACGAACATCAGCAGCTGGCCGAGGCCGGCCGCAGCAATTGCAGCAGCGCCAAGTCCGCCGGTCAGGAAGATGTCGACAATTGAAACCAGTCGCTGGAACAGCGAGGAGAGTAGAACCGGCATGGAAAGGCGGAAAACGTCGCGTCTGATGGAGACCGGTTTGCGGTATTTTGAAGTAAAGGTGAAGGGAAACGGCATAGATTGTTTATAAGACCGGGAGGCGGGAAGGTCAATGGATTTTCAAATTGTTGAAGCGAGACCTTACGGCCCCGCCTCAACATAGTAAGCGCTCTTTACCGCAGATAATCCAGAAGCGACATCTGGGAAAGCTTGGCGGTAGTGGAGAGCGACGCTTCGAAGGCCAGTTTCTGGTTGCTCAGTTCAACTCCCAGTTTGGCATAATCAACTTCCTGGACGCTGGTGGAGATTGAAAGCAACGTATTTTTGTTATTGTCATTAAGTTTGCTCATGTTGTCCAGCCTTGACATCCGGGACAGAATGTCGCTTGTGGCGATGTTGAGCTGCCTGAATCCGGCCTGAAGATCCACAGCGCCTTGCGTGATTGCCGGTACGTTGCTTGGCGTGGTACTGTCTCCAACCGCTGCAATCAGGTCATCAAATGTTTTAAGGATATCTATAGAGCCATAGCTCGGATTCGCTCCGGTGCCCTTGAGTATCCGGTCTCCGGTTACATTTAAAGCCTGCACCGAATTCTGGGCGACTTCAATTGAAAGCTGTGTATCATCGCCTCCGTAGTTATTGTTGGCGTTGCTGAACGGTGGATTGGTATTGTTGGCTCCCGCAAAGATATATTGATCGCCAAACTGTGTATTCGCCATATCTACCAGCTGCTTTTTAAGATCGACAAGCTGGTCATGAGCACTCTGACGAATTGAAGGATCATCACTGCCGGTGTTGATAGTACCAGCCAGCTTTTTCGCCAGTCCGATGACATCTGACATCCCTTGCAGAGCGGTGCTGGTGAACTTCAGCCAGGATGTCGCCTTGTTGATGTTGCCGGAGCGCTGGTCGATTGATCTGAGCTTGTCGCCGATTTCCAGCAGCAGCCGGGAAGCTATCGGGTCGTCGCTGGGGGTATTGACGTTCTGCCCGGAGGAAACCTGATTCTGCAGCTTCTCAAGTTTGGCGCGCCCCTGCTGAAGGTTATAAATGGAGTTATCCGAAGACATGTTAGCTGTAATTCTCATTGTTTATTCTCCTGACTGCGATAAACGCGTTGACCGCACTGCTAACGGATCATTCCGATGACGGTATCCATCATTTCCGTGGCTGTTGAAATCAGCTTGGCCGAAGCCTGATAGGAACGCTGGTATTTAACCAGATTTGTAAGTTCCTCGTCCAGAGATACACCGGAATTGGATTCCCGAAGTGTTGTCAATTGTTTGGTAAATGCTTCATCCTGAGCCACAGTTGTTTTGCTGGACTGAACATCAAGACCCACCGTACTGACCAAACTGCTGTAATAGCTGCTGAAAGTAGCGGTTGGCGTACCGGATGGCACCGTGTTGGATGTGGCCAATTGGGCGATGGACAACGCATTGCTGTTATCGCCGGGCAACAGCGGATTCCCTGAGGCGGCCATGGTGGTGACGTTAAGTCCGGCATCGATAGAAAATGCTGCCGCGGAACCTGCCACGGCACCCAGTGGAGTGAAAAAGTTCTGTCCCGAACCTCCGGTCGGACTGAAACCGACCGAGTGAATGGCGTTTACCGAGTCGGCAACAGATTTTGCCAGTGTGTCCACCTTTGTCAGATAATCCGGAATGATAGTGTCCCGCAAAGCTACGGTTGCGCCAAGCTCACCGGTGAGGGGCGCAACCGCCGCCGGAACACCGCCGGGAGAGGTCAGCTGTACAACAAAGCTGGCCGGATTGGTTTTGTCCAGAGAGAATGCGCCGGCTGTTGAACCGGTCACGAGGGCTGCGCCTCCATCGGCATAATACACATCGGTTGTACCGTCGGTGTTCTCGGTAAATGTAATACCTATCTTCTGTGAAAGATCACGCACCAGCTGATCCCGCTGGTCACGCATTTCGTTGGCATTGCCGTTCAGCAGTTCAGTGGTCTTAATCTGGCCGTTCAGTTGGGCAATATTTGTCAAAGTACTGTTGATACTGGCCGTCAATGGGACAAGGGCAGAGTTCTGGGTGGCAATGGCATCATTAAGACCCTTACTGACCGACTGAAAATTGTCTGACAATATCTGGGCCCGGGTGATGACTACCTGACGTTCCGCGGTCCCTCCCGGATTAAGGGTCAGGTCCTGCCAGGCGCCGAATAAATTCGAAATGGCCGTCCCGATACCGTCATTGGAAACTTCGTTGAAATAAGGTTCGATCTGCTGAAGTACATTCGATTTGGAAGTGTCGAATCCCTGGGTTGTCTGGGCACTGACAAGCTGTTGCTGCAAAAGGCCGTCATAGTATCTTTCAACAGCGGCAATCCTGACCCCAGTGCCCAGCGGAAAGCCGTTGTGCAGAGTCGGCGGCGCAGATTCCAGCATAACTCTCTGACGCGAGTAACCCGGTGTGTTGACATTTGCGATGTTTTCGGAGGTCACCTCAGTTGCTACTCTGTATATATTGAGACCGTTCTTGCCTATCTCCATGGCTGCTGAAAGTCCCATATCATGCCTCCCTGTTGATCATAACAGCGCTTGCAGGGCGCTGCTGGTATCCACCCGATGCACCGTACACATTGGATTGGTTTATGAGACGTGTGATGAGGCCGAGTGATGTTGTCACCATCGCCGCAAATCTTTCGGCAATTTCCTGATTAAGCGCGGCGGCCTGCTTGATTTTATCAGCTGTTTTGCTCATTTGTTGCCGTTTTGAAAGCAGCTCCCTGTGTCCTTTTTTTGAAAGATGCTCCGCCAGCGCACCGAGAGAGGTCGAAGCGGCCAGCCGCTCACTAACAGCACAGGCAGAAACAGCCTGCTGCATTTGCGTCGAATGCTCCGCTATTTTAGTGATAAGCATTTCCTTATCCTGGTTGGAGGCCGCCATTGCAATAATGTCGATGTTTCCAAGTTCGGCGGACTCCCGTTCAAGCAGTGCGAGCAGGTCGTCCAACAGTCCGGCTTCAATGGCCAGAGCTTCCATCAGCTTTTTCAGTTCCATAATTCCATACTCCACAAGCACTCTGTGCTACTCATGCTGATCAATCGTCGGTACAACCTTACGGCTTTCCTGGCGAATAATGTCTTTCTCGATCATTTTCGCCAGCCCCATGCCGCCGCCCCGTTTTACTGAGACAGCGGCGTATTCCTGATCAAGCATGGAACGATATACTTCTTCTCCATGTCCGCCTCCGGTCAGCTTGTCCTTGCCGACCGTTTCACGCATTGATTTCAGCATCATGCCGACAACCAGAGCTTCGAAATCCTGGGAAACCTTTTTGGCCTGAAGACGCTGCTTATCGCTCAGCCCTTCTCCTGACAACTTCTGACGCTGAAGCTGGCGGGCCTTGGCGGCAGCGGTGTCCGAACTGTCCGGAATCATATTTGTAGAAGCAGTATCCATGCTGTACTTATCGTCCTGATTTTCCTGAGATTGAGTTTTAAATGATCGTTAGTTCGGCCTGCAGCGCCCCGGCAGCCTTTACGGCCTGCAGAATGCTGATCAGATCGCGCGGAGTGACGCCCAGCAGATTAAGAGCCCGCACCACATCTCCGATGCTGACTCCAGCCTGCATGACCATCAGACGACGGTTTTCCTCTTCCACTTTCAGGTCGGTACGCGGCACTACCTTGGTCTCGCCGGTTTTGCTGAGCGGAGCAGGCTGTGAAACCTGCGGCGTCTCCTTGATAACCAGCGACAGGCTTCCGTGTGTTATTGCTACTGTGGAAATGCGCACGCTTTCGCCCATGACTACAGTTCCGGTGCGCTCATTGAGTACCACCTTGGCCTGGACATCCGGCTTCACCTCAAGAGTTTCAACTGCGGAGATGAATTCAACCGTACGGTTGGCGTAAGATTCCGGTATTGTCAATCTCACTGATCCGGAATCGCGGCTTGCAGCTACATCAGCCTTGAATTTTTCATTGACCGCCGCAACGATGCGGGAGGCGGTCGTAAAGTCCGATGTATCAAGATTCAGGAACAGGACTGACTTGCCTGCCAGAGTATTGGGCAGTTCTCGCTCGACCAGCGCCCCGTTGGGCACCCGGCCGGCTGTGGGGTGGTTCTTCTGGGCTGTGGCCCCCTGTCCGCCAAAGGCAAACGAGTTGGTCAGCACCGATCCCTGTGCAACGGCGTAAACCTGGCTGTCGGCACCTTTCAGCGGAGTCATGATCAGCGTCCCGCCGGCTATGCTCTTGGCGTCCCCCAGGGAGGACACCAGTACATCCAGGCGGTTTCCCTGTTTGGAAAAAGGCGGCAGCGTAGCCGTCACCATCACCGCGGCCACGTTTTTAACCTTGATGTCGTTGACCGATGTCGTAATTCCCATCCGTTCCAGCATATTGACAACCGACTGGATCTGGATTTTGGTCTGGTCACTGTCGCCTGATCCGTTCAGACCGACAACAATTCCATATCCAACCAACTGGTTGTCGCGCACACCTTCCAGCGAAGCGATGTCCTTGATGCGGATGGCATGGGCAAAGGTCGAGAACCCGAGCAGCAGACAGATTATGGTTGTACTAATTACTTTCATTGGTTTACCTCTTCTTCGGCATGCAGGCACGTATGGCTGTCAGAACGGCCAGAGCTTGTCTACAATATTCATCAGCCAGCCCGGACTCTGGCGGTCTGATATGATGCCGCGACCCGAATAGCTGATCCGTGCATCGGCGATGTAGATCGAGTTGACCACATTGTCAGCGCCGATGTCACGCGGACGAATCGTACCTTCCAGAATGATTTCCTGATCTTCGTTGTTGACTTTGATGTTACGGCGCCCTTCTATCAGCATGTTGCCGTTTGGAAGCACGTCAATTACACGGGCTGTCATGGTTGCTTTGAGATTTTCCGCACGGGATGTCGAACCTGAACCCTTATAGGATGAATCCACGCTGGCATTGATCAGCTTGGATAAATCCCCGATATTGTTTTTAAGCAGCCCGACCTTCTCAAGCCCCATGAAATTGGGAATTCCGGCGTTGACAGTCGACCCTCTCGAAGTATCGGTCTTGGCTTCCTTGGATGCGCTGGCGGTTTCAGTGATTACAATCGTGACAGTGTCGCCTCTGCGGCGGGCCTTCAGGTCCTCGGTCATTCCGCCGGACGATGCCTGCCAGATCGAGCCGTTGGAATAATCAGCAGCCGGCCTGGTCAGCTGTTCATCGTAACCGGCAGTCCTGACGTTTGTTTTCTCTACGGTACAGCAGGTCAGGGCCATAGGCAGCAACAGCAATGCTATGCGTTTCATTTTTCTTCCTCGTCAGGTTTGAAGCAGTTATACGGGCTATTCCGGTAAAAAATAACTTTGTCAACAGTAGTGTCCTGTTTATCGCAATGCCGTGTTGCAGACATTAAAAACCCACCTGCACCGTTGTGGCGCTGATGACGCGGGCCGGAATCTCCTTGAAGGAACTCTGGTTCTGGACAATGATTATATCACCCTCTGCCCCGGAACTGCGCGCTTTTCCCGTCACAGACACCTTCATGACTTCGTTTTCGGCAATGATCGTAACCATCTGACCGGATTTGATCAACGGCACCTTTTCGACCTGGTCAGCCCGGACCGGCTGATTGGCCTTCAGAGTTGTCCGGCTTTTCTTACCGGCGATCTCCTCGATTTTGCGCGATGCCCTGATGGTGTTGTGTGATATTTCACGCTGCTGCAGGGTCAAGTCTTCGGCTGTTACCAGAGAGCCATGCTCTATCTGCCGGGTCGAGACAACCATCTCCGCAAGCGCCTCCACATCAATCCGCACCGGAATATTCCGCACCAGCCTGTCTTTCTGCCGGGCCAGTACAGCCATACTGGCGGTACCCCAACCTTCCCATTGCTGAGAAGCGACCACTTCGTAGTCAAGCGGTCCTGCGGGAAGTTTCAGCGCATCGGAAATGGTAATACGTCGGATGCGTACGTCCCATCCCATTCCCGCCGTGCGGGCCGTTACGAATGTTGTTACAGCATCACGCACTTCACGTTCACGGTCTTCCGCAGATAACGCCATACGCGGACCAAGTGCGGTAAATATCAGGACGGCAAACAGAATATTAGACAGAAACAGTTTCATAAAACCTCAGCGGACAATCTACCTGCGCATGTTGTTGGCGGTCTGCAGCATCTCGTCCGAGGCCTGCACCGCCTTGGAGTTGATTTCGTAGGCCCTCTGTCCGACAATCATATTGACCATCTCTTCAGCCACGTTGACATTACTCATCTCCAGAAGCCCCTGAGCCACCGAGCCCAGTCCGTTCTGGCCGGGAGTTCCGGTGGTGGCGGTTCCCGAGGCGTCAGACGGAAGGAATATATTTTTGCCCTGAGCGGAAAGGCCGGCTGGATTGGAAAATGATGCCAGCTGAATGCTTCCGACGGTAGTGGGAGTGTTCTGTCCGGACTGTTGAACGGAGACAGTGCCGTCGCTGCCGATATTGATCTTGGTGGCATTGCTGGGAATTACGATTTCCGGCAGCATCGGGTTTCCATCGGTTGTGACTACCCGGCCCTGGCTGTCCCGCTTGAAAGTGCCGGCACGGGAATAACCGGTCGTGCCGTCCGGCTGCTGAATCTGAAAAAAACCGTCGCCTTCAATTGCGATATCCAGTTCGTTGCCGGTCTGGGAAAAATCCCCCGGTGAAAAAATCTTGGTGACCGCTGCCAGACGGGTACCGAGACCGATCTGGATGCCGGTCGGAACCTGTGTGGCATTGGTGGCCGGTGAACCGGTGGACTTCAGGTTCTGGTACATCAAGTCCTGAAAATCGGCCCGGCTGCGCTTGAAACCTGTTGTATTGACGTTGGCCAGGTTGTGTGCAACGACGTCGATGTTTTTCTGCTGTGCCTGCATGCCGGAAGCGGCGGTCCAAAGTGCTCGAATCATAGTCAGACTCCTTGTGCTGTACTTTTTATACGGTTAGAGTTTACCCAGCTCATTGGCAGCTTTGGAGGCCATATCATCATAGCCGCGTATGACCCGCTGGCAGGCCTCAAAATAGCGGTTGGTTTCAATCATCTGCACCATCTCCGAAATGCTTTCAACATTCGAACCTTCAAGATGCCCCTGCCGAACCTGGATTGCTGTGCTCTGGCGGGCCTCCTGCTGTTCGGCCGGCACAAACATGGCACTTCCGACCTTAGTCAGGTTGTACGGCTTTTCAAAATCAACCATGGAGATTGTTCCGGAAGGTGTTCCATCGACAGTTACAAGCCCATTGCCGTCGATCTCAACCCGGTTGCCCTGGATGCGGATAGTCCCGCCCCCCTGTCCCTGCACTGGGTAACCGTCGCTAGTCACCAGACTGCCGTCGGCGGACATGCGGAAGTTACCCTGACGCGTGTAGGCTGTGCCGTCGGGTGTTGTAACAGCAAAGAAGCCGTCACCATCCAGCGCCAGATCAAGAGTGTTGCCGGTCTGGCTGACCGGACCGCTGGAATAATCTATGTATACATTTTCCTTCTGCAAGATCGGATCGGCGGTAGTGCCCTGGGGAACGGCAGGCGGGTTAACAGATCCGGCCAGCAGACCCTCGAAGGACATCTTGTCCTTTTTGAAGCCGGCCGTATTTACGTTAGCCAGATTGTTGCTGATAATATCCAGTCGTCGCATGGCTGCCAGATTTCCCGAAACGGCCGCATACATTCCACTGTTCATTTTGTTTCTCCCTTCAAACCGGCTAGTTTTTGTGCAGTTTCAGGCGGCCGCGCAACCTGACCATGGCCTGACTGAGCAGCTGCGAAATCCGGGATTCCGTCAGCCCCAGCGTTTCGCCAATTTCCCGCAAATTTAAATCTTCGTTGTAATATAGGGTTACCGCCAGTCGCTCCTTTTCGGGCAGGGAGTCGATGCCCTGGCCAAGCGCATCGGCCAGCTGCATCATAATAACCTGCTGCTGTGGGCTTTTGGCATCGCTCTCGCACAATACATCAGCCAGACAGAGCGGGTTCCCGCTGTCATCTTCCCAACTGTCATCCAGGCTGATAAATGTGAATACATGTACATCGTCCAGCAGTTCGTAATATTCATCAAGGTTTATTCCGAGTGCTTCTGCCACCTCTTCGCTGGTAGGATTGCGGGCAAGCCGGTTTTCAAGGGCTCGAAGCTCTTTTGCCAGACGTTTGTACTTGTCGCGCATCGAACGGCTGAGAACGTCGTATGAACGCAGTTCGTCAAGAATCGTTCCACGCACATGCTGCTCGGCGAAGGTTTTAAAGAGCACACCCCTTGAAGAATCAAAGCGATCCGCAGCATTTATCAGGCCAATCATTGCAGCGCTGGTAAGATCCTGCTGGTCGATGTGCTGCGGCAGCTGAAGCGCCATTTTACTCACCAGATAACTGACCAGCGGAATATGGTCTACGATCAGCTTTTCACGCTCTTTGTCCTGGCGCCTGTCCGCCGCAGCATCGAGCCGTTTCTGACGTCTGTCTGCAAGCTGACGTCTGTCTGTAACTACGATGACATCCGAAGCCATATTCTACTGTGCTCCCTGGGTATCCATCATTCGCCTGAAAAAGAACTGAATGTTTCCTTTGACACCGGACTGTCGCTTATTTTCTATTACCCGTTTTGCAAGTGTGGCAAAACAGGCCGAAGCGTCCGAATCCGGAAACAGTTCCGTAACAGCCTTCTGCCGCTTGACAGCTTCTACCACCTTTTCATCCTTTACGACACATCCCAGATAATCCAGGGAAATATCCAGAAAACGGCCGGCAACATTGGCAAGCTTGCGAAAAACCTCAAGGGCGTCTTCACTGTCTTTGGCCATATTCACCAGCACCTTGAAATGATGCTCAGAGTAACGTGTGGCCAAAAGCTTGATTAGAGCATAGGCATCGGTAATTGAAGTCGGTTCGGGCGTCACCACCACGAAGATCTCCTGGGCTGCAACGGTAAAATAGGTGACGTTCTCCGATATACCAGCTTCCGTATCGATAATCATGATGTCAAACTGCTCTTCCAGCATGTCCAGCTCGTCAAGAAGTTTCAGCTTTTCATGCTGCCCCAGGCTGGTAAGCTCCTGGACTCCGGTGCCGGCGGGAATGATCTTGATGCCGGCCGGTCCGTCAATCAGTATCTCCATGACCGTTTTCTCGCCGCTCATGACATGATTTAAATTATAGGTTGGAGACAGGCCCAACAAGACGTCCAGATTGCCGAGGCCAAGATCAGCATCAATAAGCAGCACCTTTTTCCCTTGTGCAGAAAGTGCGATTGCTAGATTGGAAACGACATTGCTTTTGCCAACGCCTCCCTTGCCGCTGGTCACCGAAATAACCCGGATGCCCTGATGATTGGACAGGCTGCCTTTCTGGGCGGAATCAGTCTGCTGGTTTTTCTTTGCGTTTTGCGCCATCTGTCGGAGGGTATCAGCCTGATCACCTGTTCCAGTTACATTACTCATTTAAACCCCCTCCCGCAAAATCAGGTCAGCCAGCTTCTCGGAAGTCGCCACCTCTATATCTTCAGGTACTCGTTGACCGGTTGTGAAATATGCAATTGAAAGATTATCCTTCATCAATAAGTTGACCATATTGCCTAAACTCTCACTTTCATCGATCTTTGTAAAAACTACCTTGCTGATCTGGAAGATGCTGAAACGGTGCAGAATTTCTTCCAGCTCCCGATCCTTGGTGGTTGCCGAAAGACACAGGTACACCTCGACCGGAATCTTGTGATCGAGGAAATTCTTCATTTCATCCAGTTTTTCCTTGTCCTTGTGGCTGCGCCCGGCGGTATCGATAAATATCAGATCGCAGGCAGAATGTTTTTCCACCGCTTTCTCAAGCTCCTTGGGGGTTGATGCAACCTCCAGCGGAATTCCCATGATGCGGGAATATGTTTTGAGCTGTTCAACCGCCCCGACCCTGAATATATCCATTGTGACCAAGGCCACTTTGTTTCCGCGATTGAGTGCGTACATGGCTGCCAGCTTGGCGGTGGTGGTCGTTTTACCGACGCCGGTCGGTCCGACCAGCGCAATGATGCGAGGTGTATTTTTTTTCAGTCTGGGGGCACCGGCAAACTTGATCAGGCGTCCGAATGTCTGACCAAGACGACTTTTGATGCTCTGGTTTTCCTCCTGAACCGGGAGAGTGTTAAGCGTATCAATGATGGTGCGGATAAGATCGGTAGAAACACCATTTTTTGCCAGTTCCCTGGCCAGCGGGGAATCCTCCGGCAAGAGCTCTTCTCCGGATGGAGCCTCCGTAGTTTTATTGTCCCCGACGTTAGCCCATTCAACAGCTTTGACGCCGCCCTCCTGACTCTTGGTCAGTGTTGCCAGCAGCAGCTTTTTGATCTCTTCCAGATCCGAGCGCGGGATTTTCTTCAAATTGAAGCTCCCTTCCGGCGATCCGGAGGATTGCTCTCCATCGGCGGAAATATCCTCCTTGCGGGCTTCTTCTTCGCGACGGGAAAGAGCCTCCACCTTTTCCCTCAAATCCTTCAGCTCCCTGGCCAAAGGAGCAAGCATCGAACTCTCCATTTCCTCCTTGGCGGTACGCTCACGAACCGGAGGCTCGCGGTAAGCTGCCGGCATGGCCGGCGGAGGCGCCGGCTTGCGTGCCGGATCAATAGCGGCAGTTACCCGGTAAACCTGCTTGCTGAAGAACCCCATAAAACCGCCGGTCTTCTCTTTCTTAGTCGAAAGAATCATGGCATCGGGACCAAGCTCAGCCTTTACCATGCGCAGTGCTTCAGCCATGCTTGGAGCTTGAAAGGTTTTAACCAGCATTGAAACTCACCACCCCTAGTGACTGGATTTTGACATTCTGCGGTATCTCATTGTGAGAAAGAACCGCCATGTGCGGTACAAAGCGCTCGATCAGTTTGCGGACATGGCGACGAATCGAAGGAGATGCCAGCAGAACCGGCTGGGCACCGCTGGTGCCGAACCGTTCGGACATATTGCGGATTGATGAGATAATCTGCTGCGCTGCGGATGGCTCAATCGCCAGATAGCTGCCCTGGTCAGAGGGCTGAATCGCTTCCGCAATCAGATCTTCGACTTCGCGGTCCAGCGTGATCAGGAATAGCGTATCTTCGTCCAGCTTGTACTGATCGACAATAAACCTTCCCAGTCCCTGGCGGACGAATTCGGTCAGGACATCTGGGTCCTTGGTAAGCGAAGCATAATCGGCCAGACACTCCAGAATAGTGCGCATGTCCCGGACTGAAACACCTTCTTTAAGCAGACTTTTTACGACTCGCAAGACCGTACCGAGATTAAGCAGGCCCGGTATCAGTTCATCAACAACCTTGGGTGCGTTGACAGCAACATTATCCAGCAGTTGCTGCATCTCCTGCCTTCCCACCAGTTCGTGGGAGTAGCGCTTGATGATTTCGCTGATGTGAGTGGCCACCACGGTAGTACTGTCTACAACTGTATAGCCGTTGACCTGGGCCTGATCGCGCTCTTCACCGCGAATCCAGACCGCCGGCAGTCCGAATACCGGTTCTTTTGTCGGCGTACCCGGCAACCTGAAGGTAACTCCGCCCGAATCCATGGCCAGATATTGGCCGGTCAGCTCACTGCCGCCGACACGGGCTCCGCGGATAAGAAGATTGTACTCATACGGCTTGAGTTGCAGGTTATCGTGAATGTGGATCGGCGGAACAACAAAACCCATTTTTTGGGCGGTCTGACGACGGATAGAACGGATGCGCTCCAGCAGTTCACCGTTCTGGGCGGCATCAACCATCGGCACCAGACCATATCCGACCTCAAGCTCAAGCACGTCAAGCGGCCGGATGTTTGACGCCTGATCAATTGACTCCTCGCCGGAACCTGCTTCAGGCAGGGCTGCCCCGTCTTCAACAACCTGAGCCTTCTCGCGGGCCATTTTACCTACCAGAAATGTTGTGCCGGAAAGCAGCAGAAACGCAAAATGCGGAAGACCCGGGATCAGCGCGAAAAGAAACAGTACTCCGGAGGAAACATAGAATGCTTTTGGATAATTGAGAAACTGTCCGGTCAACTCCTGACCGAAACTGTTCTCATCCGCGGACCTGGTTACAAGAACACCGGCAGCAGTTGAGATGATAAGGGCCGGGATCTGGGCCACCAGACCTTCACCTATGGTAAGCAGCGTGTAGTTGCTCAAGGCATTCATCAACGGCATGCCCTGCTGCCAGACCCCGATGATCAAGCCGCCAAAAATATTGATCATTACAATCAGTATTCCGGCAACCGCGTCTCCGCGGACAAATTTGCTGGCACCGTCCATTGATCCGTAGAAATCCGCCTCGCGCGCTACTTTTTGACGGCGATTTTTGGCTTCTTTGTCGGTGATAAGTCCGGCGGAGAGATCGGCATCAATGGCCATCTGCTTGCCCGGCATGGCATCCAGGGTAAAGCGGGCCGCAACTTCAGCTACGCGACCGGCGCCCTTTGTAATGACAACAAAGTTGATGATTACCAGTATCAGGAATATTACCGCGCCGACCACATAGTTCCCGCCTACCACAAACTGCCCGAATGCCTTGATGACAGCACCGGCGGATTCGACCCCCTCGCTTCCGTGAAGCAGTATCAGACGCGTGGAGGCAATGTTGAGTGCCAGACGGAAAAGGGTTGTAACTAGCAGTACGGAGGGAAATACTGAAAAATCCAGGGGCTGTATCGTATAGAGACAGATCATGAGTATCGCCAGGGCGATGGTTATGTTGGCTGCCAGAAATATGTCGAGGAAAAATGCCGGCAAAGGAATAATCATCAGCGAAAGTATGCCGATCAGCGCCAGAGCGACATAAATATCCGAGTTCTTGCGAATGCCGCGCAACTCTATTGCTTCAACGGAACCGTTTGCCATGGGATAATTATCTAAAACCGCCTCTTAAAAGTGATTGTGTCAAAAACACTGATATTATGCACTTTTTGTGCCGTACGGCGGACAACATCGCGATTTAATTCCAAAATAGGCCTGCCTGCATGTAGAGCACATCAGACGCCCCCAGATCACTGCGAACTTCATCACATTACCACGTCAAAGGATTGAACGCGTCGGTTTATTGACGCAAGAACTTTAATATAATTTCTTCCGTGCATCTTGCTTTGCTGAAAAGGTTCGTGTATTGTCCGATACAATCTTAAGTGGAGGTTTTGTATGACAAAAGCAGATATTGTTGAGAAAGTATCCAGCACTTGCAGGCTTTCAAAAAAGGAGTCTTCGGATCTTGTAGAGGGCTGCTTCTCATTGATAAAAAGCTGCCTGGAAAGCGGTGAGGATTTAAAAATCTCCGGTTTCGGCAAGTTCGAGGTTAAACAGAAGAGTCCGCGGCGAGGCAGAAATCCGCAAACCGGTGAAGCTTTGGAGATATCCGCACGCAGAATTCTCAGCTTCAAACCGAGCCAACTGCTCAAAGCCGCTGTAAACGGGCAGCAGGCCTGATATCCATTATTTAACAACAAGGAGCTGAATTATGGCCAGTTTGAATAAAGTTATGCTGATAGGAAATCTGGGCAAAGACCCCGAACTCCGCCATACGCCGGCCGGCACAGCAGTGGCAACTTTCTCCATCGCAACCAGCGAGCGTTTCAAGAGCAAGCAAACCAACGAATGGGAAGAAAAAACCGAGTGGCATAATATCGTGCTCTGGAGCAAACTGGCTGAGACCGCCGGTCAATACCTGTCCAAAGGGAAGACGGTTTACATCGAAGGACGCCTGCAGACCCGCAAGTGGCAGGACCGCGACGGCAACACCCGCTATACGACAGAAATAGTGGGCGATACTATGAAGATGCTCTCTCCCAAAAATGAAGGTGCCAGGGGCGGAGATTCATCCTCATCCTACGAACCTTCCGGCGGAGGAAATTACGAAGAGCCTCCATTTCAGGATGATGACATTCCCTTCTAGAAACCAACCTGTATCCGTTAGTCAGCAATCAATCTGACAACAGCAGAGCTAGAGGGATAGTTCCACAGGAGCTATCCCTCTAATTTATATGTACGAGCAAACATGAATGGGGGCGTACTATGGATGAAACCTCTGCAGATGTATCTGAATACGGGCAAGCCCTTAAACTTATTCGTCGACGACGTAAATTCTTCTTCGGCGTTGTCCTGATCTACATTCCAGCCGTATGGATTATTCACAGCATATCTCCTGCAAACAGAACCATGTTCACTACTATCGGGGTCTGGGTGGTGCTGCTCCTCATTACCTGTCTGCGGTCGGCTGTAACAGTTTGTCCGCGTTGCGGTAATTATTTCCACGTACATGGTATGTCCATGCTTTATCTTAGACGCTGCCTTCATTGCCAGCTTCATATCAACGCTGACAAAGCTGATAAATCATACAAAAAGGGGAATGAGTAGCCTCGTTCCCCGTCAGAATATCGTCATCAGTTTTCCGGCAATCAGATTTTTACTTCAACCCTGTCCCCTTCGGTTATCTTAAGCTTTTTTTCAATGCCCGGACCAACAACTATCGTTCCGTCATAATGCTGATCCATATCTTTCATGACCATTACCGGAAAAGTGCCGCTCGTACCGGCACCGGTGTTGATCAAGGTCAGCTTTTTATAGGTCGACTTGTAATAGTCAGTTATTATTTGAGAAGTTGATTGACTGACGGCAATCATACCAAGTGAATCGAAACTTGCACTGGCCTGCTTGTTGGCCAGATGGCTTATGGGCAGACGAAGTATGCCATCTCCCTGAACAGGCTTTGCAGATTCCGACGCTGTAGCGGCTTGGCTAGAGACACCTGACTCGGTGAATATTACCGCCTCCAGCTTCTTGGCAGCCAGTGTCAAGGTAATTGCAAGGACCTGAAGGTTTATATTTTTGGCGCAAAGCAAAAACAGCATGGCACCAGGAAATCTTTTGATAACAACGCGACCGTCGGAATAACGCATATCGAGGATATCTAGACTCTGTGATATTTGCAGACCATGGGCAAACTCCAGCATCAGATCTGCAGCCTTCTTGAGTGATACGGCATCAATCAGAGCGGGAAAGGCCTGTACCAGCACGTCCCCCTTTTGGCTGAATACCGCGCTGCCGATTACTCCTTCAACGCTGTTAATATGTTGCAGGATATCCTGCATTTGTACTTCCTCCTACTTGCCGGGTATAAGCGCAGACTTTATTTCGCCTTCAACGCCGTCCAGATTACATTCAGGTTTTACCGCAATACTCAAATAGTGCTTTTTGGAATCATACATAAGCAGGTGAAAATTACTGGTATGAACGGCGGCGGCCTTGATCTCGCCCAATCCCATCAACTCGCCCAACTGATTGCCGGTTCTGGCAATAAACATTCCCTTGGCGGCCAATGCAACGGCTTCGATACTGACATCCTGAAGGGGAACGCCCTGCTTGTCCAACAGAACAGCATAAGTGACATTGTTTATTTCCTGCAAACGGGCCGCTATCTTACTCATGGTTCGACGGGGCGTAACAGCCGGTCCGGCTGATTTGTTTGCTGCCGAGCCGGCATTTTCCTCATCCAGACGACGTAATGCCTCAAGAAGCAGATAATCGGTGCGATAATGAATCGTGCATACGTTGGAAGTCATCTCGGGATGGATGTTGAATGTTCCGCCGGGCCACTTGATGATTTCATATATGGCCTGTTCCCCGGATTCGCTGCCCTGCTCGGCATGAATAATCTCGCCGTCGACAAAATAGATCACACCCGCACTTTCACCGTACTCTACGGTAATTGCCCCGGTGTACTTATTGTGTCCCTTGAGCTGAATGACGTCCGTAAGAGAAAGGCCGGCAACAGCTCCTTTAAAACCCGTGATGTTTTCTGACATGTTTGTCAACCTGCCCATGAAATGCCATCTGACCAGAACCTGTAAATAAGAGTGCTATTTAAAGCATAACCTCATGCCAAGTTCAAGCATGAATGTAATCCTGCATACAATAAAACCCCGTCGGTTTCCCGGCGGGGTTTTATTGTCACTTAGAAGTGCAGATAGTTATTCGCAGAGGTCAACTTTGACATCCCAGTTTTTGAGCTTCATGGTACCGTTTTTCTCAAGATTGAGATGCATCTTGAAAGCACGATCCCACAGCTGCGGCTCATGGCCGACCTTGCGGCGGAGGCAGTCAGCTTCGGCAATGTTCAGATACTCGGTCAACTGATCCTTGTAGTCAGGATGGGCGCACTTCTCGATGATCCGACGGGCGCGATCCTTCGGAGCCAGACCGCGAAGGTCAGCCAGACCCTGCTCGGTGATGACGCAATCCAGATCGTGCTCGGTGTGGTCGATGTGCGAACAGTGCGGCACAACGCAGGAAATACCGGTCGGATCAGTCTTGCTCGGACGGCTGGAAGGAGTATGCATCATCTTCAGGTAGCCGTTGCGCAGGAAGTCGCCGGAACCGCCCAGGCCGTTGATCATACGTGTACCGCCGACCAAGGTCGAGTTGGCGTGAGCATAAATGTCGATCTCGACCGGAGTGTTCATAGCGATGCAACCGAGACGACGGATCGGCTCCGGAGCGTTGGAGATGGAGAGCGGACGTAGAACTATCTTGTCGAAATACTTTTCCATATTCGCAAAAAACTTCGGGAAACCCGGCTCTGCCGAGAGCGACAGTGAGCAGGAAGAAGCACAGTCCAGCTTACCCGAATCAAACAGGTCGAGCATGGTGTCCTGGAGAACCTCGGTGTAGACCGACAGATTGTAGAAAGGCCCTTTGGCCAAGCCGCCGATAACGGCATTAGCGATGGAGCCGACGCCGGACTGGATCGGCAGAAGGTTATCCGGCAGACGGCCGGCTTTAACCTCGGCCTGGAAGAAATCGATAACATGGCCTGCAATTGCCTCGGAGGTGTCATCCTGCTCGGCGAAGGCACGACCCTGGTCACGCAGCTTGGACTCTACGATGGCAACAATCTTCTTAGGATCACAGGGGATCGAGGTGGATCCGATGCGGCTGTTGGCCTTGACGATGTTGAACGGCTGACGGTTAGGAGGAGTCGCAGGTGTCAGAAGATCGTGAATACCCTCGAAAGAAGGCTGTCCTGTGTTGACCTCGATGATGATCCTGTCGCAGATCATCAGGATTTCTGGGATTACACCGCAGGAAGATGTTGGTACAAGGCCTCCGTCTTCGGTGATTGCCGATACTTCGATGATAGCCAGGTCGAGCTTACCGCTCTCACTGTCCTTGGTGTAGAAACCGTAGCCCAGATCCTGAGCAAACAGGGAGAGGTGCTTGTCGCCCATGCGGATGCGACCTTCGTTGATGCCGGCAGCAATGTTCTTGCCGGTCTGGTATGGCCAGCGACGATCAATCATGTCGTTTTCTGCCCAGCGGTTTTCGGTTTCAGCGCCAACGGAAGCACCGATGAACAGGTTGAATTTCCATTTGCCCTGCAGATTGTTTTTCTCAACATGCTCTGCAACGGCAATCGGAACAACTTTCGGGTAACCGGCCGGAGTAAAGCCTGACCAACCCAGATTCATGCCCGGCTTAAAGAACTGAACAGTCTCTTCTGCCGTCATGACCTTGCTCAAAAGTGATTTGTGGCGTACGCGGTCTTGCAGGGTTCCGTAATCAGACATCTACTACCTCCTGTTTGTTTATTGTGTTTACAGGTACTAAACCTGTACTGAAAATAATGAGCATAACATATCTATTAGCAGACACGTGGCTGATTATATTGGAATATTCCTTGGAAACAATCTGTGCCCTGCTGAGTAGAACCGGATTTTACGCATACAGGTATGTTTCGTCAAGATAAAAAGTATACAATATACAAGATCAACTTTCGTAATCCACGGCAACAATCGATGAACAAACCGACTTCATGAACGGAATAACTTCACCGGCATGATAGGGATGGATCTGATAAGCCTGCAGATCGTCCAGTGAATCAAAACGTGTAATCAGTGCCACGTCGTAGGAACGCTCCGAACGAATGACATCGACGCCTGCCTCAATGTGACGCAAAAGAGGAATCTGTCCTTCCATGCTGAGCAGTTTGCCCCGTGTAGCAGCCGTGTTTTCCGGCGATGGATCCGTAAGCTTGAAAAAAACAAGGTGGGTTATCATGCTGATTAAATCCTTTCGGTAACGATGGTTAATTTGAGTTCTCTGTATACAACTCCTTTATCGCGCTGTCAATGATGCACATAATTCTTGCAGTCGAGGCATATTGCAAAATGGCAAATGAGTGATAGTGTTAACTGGTAAGGTTGTCACTTTAAACTTCAGGAGGTACAAACCATGCCAGAAAGATCTCTTATACCTGCCATCGACGCACGCTTGGGTTCTCTGCTGGAGTTTAACCGCAGAAACGAGGCCGAAAAATTTTCCCGTGCGACTGCTGAAAAGAACAGACCGACAATAACACTATCACGTGAGTTTGGATGCGAAGCTTATCCGGTTGCCGATTTTGTGAAAAACATGATGGAGAAAAAAAGCGGTGAGAGCTGGATCGTAATGGACAAGGGGCTCTTGGAAGAGGTTGCCAAAAACCATAATCTGTCGGAGGATTTATTAAAGGAGCTGGGAAACAAATCAGGTTTTCTGGATGAGATACTGGCCACGTTTTCCCCGCACTGGAAAACCGACAAAGACCGATTCCGGCTGATCTGCAAACACATGATATCTCTTGCGGAAAAAGGCAATGTGATTCTGATCGGTCGCGGCGGCGCCATCATAACGCAGACGTTAAAGAACTGCCTCCATTTCAGGATGTTTGCATCACAACAGTTCAAGATCCGGTCTATTTCCAGCCGCCTCGGCATCTCCCGCGAGGAGGCTGAAGTGCTGATTCACAAAAAGCAGAAGCTGCGGGATGCATTCATCCGGGACTTCCTCAACCGGGACGCACGGGACCCGAATCTGTACAATCTGATTGTAAATAATGACCGGAATTCGGCGGAGAAAATAGCAAAGATAATTACCGAATGCGTCTTGGGTTGATGACCGGATTTATTTGGGTGACGTTGGAGGTCGTAAAAAAGCCACATACGCCCCGCTGCCCCCCATTTCACGGGGGGCTGGGGCATATTCCACTACAAAACTACGTCCTGCATCCCTCAGCCAGGAGGCAACCGCCTGGTTAAGCACCGGCTCTTCCGCTGAATGATTGCCCTTGCCGGTAATAATAAGAACGGCCTTCTGCCCTTTCCGGCTTGCCGACGCAAGAAAACGCGGCAATGCCAGCAGAGCTTCTTCCTTGGTCAGTCCGTGCAGATCAATCTGATAATCAACCGAAACAATTCCGCGCTTTACCTGTCGCAGCCGATTGTTGGAGAGCTGCTGCATCTCACCGTCATCTGGCACAGAATCGGCAAACTTCGTGTCCAGTTTCAGACGATTTATTTCCTGAATGAACAGTTTACCGGCCTGCTCTTCGGCCGGAGAAACCACCGGCATTTTTTTTGATATTACCTTTGAGTGACTGTCTGTCTTGGCAGTTGCTGAACGCTTTGCAAGGAGCGGCTTTACATCTGCCACTGCCTGCATAAAAAGATCAAGACCATTATCTACGGTCTCTACGGCTTTCTGCACCACCGGCTTTTGTTTTTTTTCAGGTGCCGCTTCAGGCAGTGCCATCCCCTTCAGTTCACTAAATGGACTGGCATGGAACTCCTTGGGTTTTGGCGGATTCTGACGGTTCTTTTTTGCCATGATCAATCCTTGGCCACCAGCGTTATTTCGATACGGCGGTTCTTGGCCTTGCCTTCCTTGGTACTATTGTCGGCCACCGGCTTATACTCGGCAAAAGCTGCGGCAGACAGGTTGAGTGGGGCGATCCCCTGCTGCTGCAGGTATCTGGCTACGTTGATGGCACGGGCTGCTGAAAGTTCCCAATTGGTCGGGAAAGTCCGCACCAACCCACCCGTAATCTGAACGTTATCCGTGTGCCCCTCGATGCGGATTGCCTTGTCCGTAACGCCCTTAAGCGTGTCAACCATCTTGTTGAGAATGACTAAACCGTCCGGCTTGACATCGGCTTTGCCCGAATCGAAAAGTATGGCGGCCTCCATATTGACCGTCAGCTTACCCCTCAGCTCGGAAATTGTTACCTGCCCCTGGGCAATTTCATTTTTCATGTTGGACAGAAGCTGTTCGTATGTGCCGCTTACTTCCTTGACTTTCTCTTCCTTGACTTTCTGCAATGTGGCGACATCATCCCTCAGCTTCCGGTTTTCAGACTCCAGTTCAGCTATCCTCTGACGCAAATCAGTTATGTTTTTTGACAATGTGTCGGATTTGGCCTTGAGCACATCTTCCAGCTGAATTTTGTCAGCGGTCAGCGCCTGCTTGTCTTTAGCAAGTTCAGCCGACTTACCCTTCAGCTTTTCAAAATCCGCTTTGAGAGCAGAGTTTTCCGATGAAAGCCGGTCATGTTTCAGGCGCAGTTCTTCAAGATTTTTTGTCAGGACATCAGCCTCCTCGACTTTTTTAAGGTAACTGCTCTCTGCAACAAGACAACCACTTACCGGCAGCATTAAGAAACCTGCCAGAGCCACATACAAAGCTTTTTTGAACATGACGAGCCTCCAAGCATTCATGGGATACGTGTAATCTTCCTGATTCCTATATATACCAAAAAAGGGGATTTGTAATGCGGATTCTGGATAGCATCCGGCTTACAAAGCCTAAACAGTCACCGGCATACAATCCTTTTGACTAGCCATCTGCTGCATGATAGTTTGCCTGATATTTACCAAAGAGGAGAATTACCTATGAGTATAGTCGTTGTAGGCACCGTGGCATTTGACACGGTGGAAACCCCCTTCGGAAAGGGAGAAAACGTACTGGGCGGTTCTGCCACATATTTTTCCACCTCGGCCAGCTTCTTTACCGATGTCTCGCTGGTGGCGGTTGTGGGTGAAGATTTCCCGGAAGAGCATGTCAGCTTTCTCCAGTCACGCAACATAGATACCACAGGCCTGCAGCGCATTCCGGGCAAGACCTTTCACTGGAGCGGCCGCTACGGCTATGACCTGAACGAAGCCCAGACGCTTGACACTCAGCTGAACGTTCTGATGGAATTCCAGCCCGATCTGCCCGAATCCTACCGCGATGCGGAATATCTTTTTCTGGCCAATATCGACCCGGACCTTCAGATGCAGGTACTGGAACAGGTAAAAGCTCCTAAACTTGTCGCCTGCGACACGATGAATTTCTGGATATCTTCCAAGCCCGAATCGCTTAGAAAGGTTCTGCAAAAAGTAGACATCGTGGTCATCAATGAAGGGGAAGCGCGCCAGTTCACCGGTGAAGCCAACCTGGTCAAAGCCGCCCGGCAGATCATTGCGCTCGGCTGCAAACGCCTGGTCGTCAAACGTGGCGAGTACGGCGTTCTGATGTTTACCGCAGAATCGGTTTTTGCAGCTCCGGCCTATCCTCTGGAGGAGGTTTTTGATCCGACCGGTGCCGGCGACACCTTTGCCGGTGGTTTTATGGGGTATCTGGCCAACACCGGAGACCTGTCCGAGGACGGCATCCGTCAGGCGATCGTTTTCGGCAGCGTAATGGCATCCTTCAACGTTGAAGATTTCAGCCTCAACCGCATGAAGCGGTTGGATTACAGGGAAATTGAAGCCCGTTACAAAAGTTTCAAATCACTGACCAGCTTCCGCGACATTGCAATCTAGTCAAAAACCTCGATTTATTGACAATTTTGGATTGTTTTGCTAGGTTCACCGGGATATGATTCTGGCCGGGACAGGTAGTATAATGAAAATTCGATTTCATCACATAGCGGTACTGTCTGCTCTACTGATTTTGCCGGGCTGCGTTACAGGTCGCGGCGAGCAGACACCCAAGCCGAATCCGGCAGCTTACCACTATCAGATGGGTCTCTCATACCTCGGTGAACGCAACTACACGGCAGCGTTGATTGACCTGACCGAAGCTGAAAAGCTTGATCCGAACAACCCGGAGGTTTTGTATCACCTGGGTATGGCCTATATGGGGAAAAAACGGCCCGATCTTGCAGAGACCAGGCTTCAGCGGGCAATAATGCTGAAATCCAATTATTCTGTTGCCCGCAATGATCTTGGAGTTGCTTATCTGGAACTCAAGCGCTGGGACAACGCAATTCAGCAGTTCAAAATAGTTAAAGATGATCTTTTTTATGACAACAGTGAAAACGCCACCATCAATCTTGGACTGGCTTATCTTGGCAAGGGAGATTATCAAAAGGCTCTCGGAGAATTGCGTCCAGTTGCAGCAATGAATCCGCATAATCCGATGGTGCGGCTTTCTCTCGGAAGAGTACTGTTTGCCATGGATAAAAGTGAGCAGGCCATCAACGAATACAAAAAAGCTATCGAAATTTACAGTGATTATGGAGCTGCACACTTTTATCTTGGCCAGGCTCAACTCAAGCTCAACAATCTGGACGCAGCTCGCGCTTCATTTAAAAACGCTGTCAAACATATTCCCGACACAGAACTTGGGCGTGCTGCTCTGGGTTATCTGGATCTGCTCAAGTAAGTGAGGTCAGTGTGTCTGAAACAGTAACTAATCCCTCCGAATCATCCAGCAACTCGCCCGGTGCAATTCTCAAACGCTGTAGGGAATACCACGAATTGACGCTTGAAGACGCGTCTGAAACCACAAAAATCGGCATCTCTTATCTCAAGGCCCTTGAAGAAGATCAGATCCGTGAATTTGCAAACCTGACTTATCTCAAGGGTTTTTTACGTATTTACGCCTCTTATCTTGGCCTGAACTCTGATGATATGGCCCGTATGTACGACAAGCTTCACGGAGCAAAGGACCCGGAAAGCAACAGTGACGTCAACGCAACCCGCAAAGACCGTCCCGCACGCCGCATGGTATCACTACAGAAGCTTGCACTGCCCGCATTCCTGCTACTGCTGATTCTGATAACCGCCACCTTCTTCAAACGTTCCCCATCGGCCCCGGTTGTTCAGCCTCAACCGATCGTTGCCGTTGCTCCGGCGGTAACGACTGTTCCGGTCCAGCAGATACTGTCGTCTGCAAAAGCCGTTACAACTCCGCCGAAAATTACAGAATCCCGCGCTGAACGCGTTCCTAAAGCTGCAATAACAGACGAAACAACATCGTATCAGAAACCGCCGGCAGATTCAGCCAAGGGCTTTATTCTCAAGATCATGGTAACCCAGAACGGTTCCATGACTGTTACGGTAGACGGTTCGGCACCGCAGAACTATGAGCTTACTGTCGGGGATATCATAGAATGGAAGGCTGAAAAAACCGTGGCACTTGACGTCAGTAACGCCGGTGGTATTGACGTTGAACTGAACGGAAAACCGCACAAACCGCTCGGACCATTAGGAAAACCGCTCTATGTCGAGCTCGATGCAGACGGCATCAAACAGTAACCCGGAAAAAAATAAACTCCCGCCTTGACACTCCATCCCCCGGTGCTAGACTTCCTTTACTTGATGTCTATTACGGGAGCAGATGTGCTGAAAGAGTCTAAACGAATATTGATTGTTGATGATGAGGAAAATGCCCGCGAGGCACTTTCCAAAATCCTTGTTCACGATGGATACGATGTCTCTTCGGCAGCCAATGGTGTTGAAGCGCTCAACTACCTTAGAAGCAGGGATGCGGATCTGATCA
Organism: uncultured Geobacter sp.; assembly: GCA_964420435.1. Taxonomy (GTDB): domain Bacteria; phylum Desulfobacterota; class Desulfuromonadia; order Geobacterales; family Pseudopelobacteraceae; genus JACRCG01. Next base: position 93,820 of record CAYQTC010000004.1, on the reverse strand, counting down.
TAACGGACATCAACATGCCGGAGATGAACGGTCTGGCTTTCCTGCGCGAGCTTATTCGCAGCCGTCCCGAGAGTAATGTTATAATGCTGACCGCATACGGTGAGGTCGAGTCCTACCTCGAAGCCATGAATCTGGGTGCCTTCGAATATATTAACAAGCCGATCCGTTACGACGATCTGAAGAAAGTCATCAACAAGATTCTTAAAACAGTTTGAAATAAAATCCGACTAAAGGAGACTTCATCGTGAAACCGTTTGATAAAATTCTCACAGCCATAGATTTTTCGGAAAACTCTGAATTAGCGTTTGAATATGCTGTAACCATGGCTAAACAGTTCAATGCGGAGTTGACGGTCATGCATGTCATCAATGAACCGGTTGATCTGCGCGGGTTTTATGTTCCGCACATATCCTTTGAACAGCTGGAAAAGGAGATAGAGGAGGGAGCTGTCAAAATGATGGAGAACTTTTGCAGCTCAAAACTGGCTTCCTATTCCAATTACAAAACAGCAATCGTCTCCGGCATACCATATGACGAAATCATCCGAAAGGCTGATGAAATAGGCGCTTCCCTGATCGTACTCGGCACTCACGGTCGGACCGGCCTTGACCACATCCTTTTCGGCAGCACAGCCGAGCGGGTTGTACGCTCCTCCAACTGCCCGGTCATGACTATCAAACTGCCTGCTGCATGATCATATTTACAGTAAATCAGTTAACTGACTGACGTTAAACAAATGCCGAAAGAAAAACTGCCACTTGCTGCAAAAGCGACCATTGTCATCATTGACGATGATCCTAATATACTGGAACTCACTGCGCTTATTTTGTCCAGGAGAGGCTTCAGGGTTTTTACTGCACTATCTGCAATAGATGGCCTCCAGCTTATCTCTAACCATTCTCCCGAACTTGTACTTCTTGACTATATGATGCCGGAGATGGACGGCCTGACTGCGCTACAGCAGATCAAATCCCGTTATCCCGGAACATATGTTGTTATGTTCACCGGCAAGGGTAGCGAAGAAATCGCCGTCGAGTTAATGAAAAACGGCGCTTCCGAATACATCCTCAAACCATTCAACAATCGCAACCTTATCGAGCGTCTCGAAAACGTTCAGAGAATAAGGGAAATCGAGTTGCACAATGGTGAACTTCAGCTGGAACATGACCGACTGCTGAAAGAAATCGAACAATGGAACCAGGACCTTCAAAAACGGGTTCGGGAGAAGACCGAGGCGCTTCAGGCTGCCCAGAATGAAATTGTCCAGTCGGAGAAACTCGCGGCTCTTGGCTACCTGTCAGCCGGAATGGCGCATGAGATTCGTAACCCGCTGAACTCCATCTCGCTGTTCGTTCAGTTGATGCGTCAGAGTACCCAGGATCCGGATCAGCTGGAATATCAATCTAAAATCCTGAAAGAGGTTGACCGGGTGGATTCTATTATCCGCAAACTGCTTGATGCCTCCCGGCGAACCCGCACCATTACATCGGACGTACAGCTGAATCAGGTCGTAGACGCAGCCCTGGAGGCGTTCGCTCCACAGATTGAAACCAGAAAGATTCTGGTTGAGCGCCTTTACCAGGTTATGCCTTCCCCCATCAAAGCCGACTCAGCTGAGCTTGAACAGATATTTACCAACCTGTTTCTTAATGCACTGGATGCCATGAGTCAAGGCGGGCGGCTCGGAATCGAGATAACCGAAACAAACAGACGTGTAATTGTAAGGGTTGCCGACAATGGCGGTGGAATTCCGGAAGAGATACTTCCCAATGTATTCGAGCCGTTTTTCAGCACCAAATCCAGCGGAACCGGAATGGGACTCCCGGTGGCACAACGTATTGCGCATATCTATGAAGGCAGCATGGTTGTTGAAAGGACTTCTCCGGCCGGAACAGTCTTTCGCCTGGAGTTTCCGGTTTACAGCTGAAGATCATTCAGCTCTTTCATTTTAATTATAATGTAGTGTAATATCATTCAGATATTGATACCTGAATCCTGATCGGAATAACAACCAATCGACATGGGCGAATCTCTCGGAAAAATCCTGATAATTGACGATGATCCTTTTTTTCTGAAGGTTCTTACAGACAACTTCAGCGAAAACGGATTTACCGTATATAACGCCAACGATGGTGTTGAAGGGGTTAAATCGTATCTTGAGAACGCTCCCGATGCCGTAATTTCCGATCTTGTCATGCCCCGCATGGGGGGTGTGAGCACCTGCATGGAGATCGGACGATTGGCCGGCGACAACCCGCCCATTATCGTACTGCTGACATCCATGTTTCAGGAAACGCCTCACGAACATGATGCCCCTGAGATGGGAGCCAAAGTTCATATCCCAAAATCCACCCGTCCGGTTGATATCGTAATCATCGTCGAACAGCTCATGGAGCGGAGAAAGTACCAGCAGAGCTGATCATATGCCTTACATTTATCGCAATCTTACCCTCTCCCCAGGCGACAGCGAAGAATCTCTGCCCGAAATATTGGCAGAAAAGCTGGCGATGCCTGTCACTGCCCTTCATAACGTCCGCATTGTCCGAAAAGCTGTAGATGCCCGCAAAAAGCAGAACATAAAGCTGGTCTATACACTCACTTTTACAGCCGGCAATATCCAGCAAAAAAAAATCGACAGCGATCCGTCGCTGGAATGGCAGCCGGAAACCATATCAGAACCGGTTGTTCCGGTACGCTCGCATAAACGGGTCGTTATCGTCGGCAGCGGCCCGGCCGGACTGTTTGCGGCGCTGAGACTGGCACAATATGGATTGACCGCCACGATCATCGAACGGGGTGAACCGGTTGAAAAGAGGGCGCTTGCGGTCCAGCGTTTCTGGAAAGACGGACTACTTGATCCGGAGAGCAATGTCCAGTTTGGCGAGGGGGGGGCCGGGACTTTCTCCGACGGCAAGCTGACCTGCCGTTCAAAAGACACACTTGTGCCATGGGTACTGGAACAGCTTGTTACCTTCGGAGCACAGCCTGAAGTCCGCTACCTGGCCAAACCGCATATCGGCACCGACCGGCTCAGAACCGTAATCAGCGCCATCCGGAAGCATCTGCTCGGGCTGGGATTTACAATACGATTCGGCTGCCGCATGACAGATATCAACACTGCCGACGGCAAATTAGTCTCGCTGGTCGTCAATGACAACGAAGAACTTCAATGCGATCAGCTGATCCTGGCCACAGGGCACAGTGCCCGCGATACATACGAACTGCTCGAACGGCGTCAGGCGGCCCTGCAAAGAAAACCTTTCGCGATGGGACTGCGGGTGGAGCATCCCCAGGAACTGATCGATCGCATCCAGTATGGCGACGCGAGACACGCTGCCTTGCCGGTGGCCGACTACGCGGTTACATGGAACAACAGCATCAGCGGCCGCAGCGCCTACTCCTTCTGCATGTGTCCGGGCGGAATTGTCGTAGGAGGAGCCTCGGAGGCGGGAGGTGTTGTGACGAACGGCATGAGCGGTCAGCTACGCAACTCACCATTCGCCAACAGCGCTCTGGTGGTAAATGTTCGGGAGGATGATTTCGAAGGGGCAGGTCCGCTGGCGGGTGTTCGTCTTCAGCGCAGATGGGAGCGACAGGCTTATGCAGCAGGCGGAGGAGGATACAGAGCTCCGGCCCAGAATCTGCTTGATTTTCTGCGGCTGCCCGGAAAAGGGGCCGTCAAAACAAGCTATCGTCCCGGCATCTGCGAAACCGATCTGGACACGGTACTTCCTTCATTCATCATTGATACACTACGGGAGGGGATCGTCGATTTCGGTCGGCGGCTGAGGGGCTTTGTAACCGCAGAAGCAACCCTGGTCGGCATCGAATCGCGCACCTCGGCGCCGGTGCGGATTCTGCGTGACACAAACTGTGAATCCCTTTCAATAAAAGGGCTGTATCCGACAGGCGAAGGCGCCGGCTATGCAGGCGGCATCATGAGTTCCGCCGTTGACGGGATCAAGGTTGCGGATATTGTTGCAGGGCGGCTGGCAGGTTAACCCTCATCTTGCTCCATTTTTATGTTTGATGGCCTCATTCAGAGAATCGATCCAGCCGAAAACCGCCTGGCACTCCGCCATCCATGTCCGCTCACCTCATTTTGGAAGATTCAGCTTAAGATCCAGCTCCCTGACTGTCCCTTGTGAAGTGAGCGGTTTGTCGAATCTGGCCGCATCCCCGACAACCACGAGTTTAAAAGAATCCGGCTTGAGATATTTCCGGGCCGCATTCAGCACATCTTCTTTAGATACTTTGGCGATGTTTTCCCGATACTTATCAAGATAATTGTCGGCATATCCGTAGTACTCCAGTCTGGCCCGCTGGGAAACGATGGATGCCGGGCTGGTAAATCCGAACATGAAAGAATTAATCATGTACTCCCTGGCTAATTTCAGTTCCTGATCACTGACCGGTTCCTTTGTCATGCCGGTGATAATCTGCTTTATCAGGTCGATGGCCTTGATCGTGGACTCGGCCTTGGTTTCGGTCTCGGCGACAAAAGTGCCCGCAAAGCGGCGACCGATATCGAAATGGCTGCCGACACTGTATGCCAGCCCCTGATTGGTTCGAATCTCCATCGTCAACCGCGAAGTGAAGCTGCCGCCAAGAATGTAATCCAGAATGCGCACGGCATAGATGTCCGGATTATCCTTGTTCAGCCCCAGATGTCCCATACGGATAACGGTCTGATTGACGTCTTTTTTAGCATAAAGCACTTCAGCCTGAGACTGCAGTTGCGGCTGCGGAATTTGTGGGAGCACCAGTGCGGCCTTTTTTACCGCTGGTCCGAATACCGTATTAAGATCCTTAAGCAGTGCGGTTCTGTCGAAATCTCCCGCAACAGTCAGTATCATGTTGTCCAACCGGTAGAAACGGCGGTGAAAATCAAGCAGGTCCTGGCGAGTGATAGAGGCTGCCGATTCGAAAGTCGGAACCAAACCCAGAGGATGCCCGGCATATATTGCCCGCCCTATTTCGCGACCGGCAATTTCCTTGGGGTCGTCGTTCTGGCGCCTCAACCCCTCAATCACATGTTTGCGGGCGATATCTATCCGCTTTTCACTGAAATCGGGGTTTAGCAGCACATCCCTGAATATTTTGAGTGTTCGGTCAAAATTTTTCGTCAATGTTGTAAGGGAGACGGTCCCCATGTCACTGCCGATGCTGCTTTCAACTGATGAAGCCATATATTCCAGCTCATCGTCCATTTTCTCGGGAGAAAGCCCGCCGGCGCCGCCGCTGCGCATGACAGCCCCAGCCATGCCTGCCAGGCCGGATTTGCCGGCCGTTTCATAGACCGAGCCGGTTCTGACCATGGCGGTCATGTTGATAATAGGCAGCTCCGTATCGCGCAGCAGATAGACCGGCATACCGCAATCCAGAACGACACGCTCTGCCTTCGGAATTTCGAAACGCAACTCGGGAAAGCTCATATTGCGGGGATCGGCTATCGCCGGATCACCGGCAAAGGCCGATGTAATTGAAACAATGATCAGGCACAGGGATATAATCAGCTGTCTCATTTGACTTCACTCCCTTTTTTTGTGATGAATCCGACCGTGCGGTTCTCGCGGGTGAAGTACTCGCGTGCTACCCGTTGAATATCGGCCGGCGTAACCTTTGTAACCTTGCTGCGGTATTCGGTCATGTAGCGCCAGCTGCCGGCGACCGCCTCATATTCGGTCAGGTTGCGGGCAAGACCGCCATTGGTTCCCATGCGACGGGCTTCTTCATACTCGATTTTGTTGAGTATGCGCTGCAGGTCACGAGCGGCGACAGGCTCGTTTTTCAGCAGTTCCAGTTCAGCCAGGATGGCCTCCTCAACCTCCCTGGCCGTGTGTGGCGTCCTAGGAGTCGCGCTGATCACAAAAAGATTCGGGAAGCGGCTGCCGGGAGCATCAAAAGATCCCACATCGGCAGCAATCTGCTTTTCCACCACCAGTTTTTTATAAAACCGTGACGTGCGCCCGCTTGAAAGAATCATGTTGATCACATCAAAAACATAATCATCCTCCGCCAGAATGGCCGGTTTATGGAAGCCGATCATCAATGCAGGCTCAGCCTCGGCCAACAGTTCAATGCGCCGCTCGCCGGCCTGTTTGGGCTCTTCCGCCGTGACCGGAGACAGCTCCTTGCCGGGCGGAATCGCCCCGAAATATCGTTCAACCATAGCGATCACGGATTTGGAATCAATGTCTCCCACAATCCCCACAATGGCGTTGTTGGGTGCATAATAACTGTGGAAGAACTGTTCGGCCTTGCTTCGGGTCAGATTCTGTATATCCGACATCCATCCAATGGTTGGCTGACCGTAGGGATGGGTCAGAAAGCTGGAGGCAAGAAAGGTTTCCCACAGCTTGCTCTCCGGATCGGCATCGTAGGAACGGCGACGCTCTTCCATAACCACCGACCTTTCGGTATAGAATTCACGCAGCACCGCATTTTTGAGGCGGTCGGACTCTATGGCCGCCCACAATTCCAGCTTGTTGGACGGCAGGCTGATCAGGTAGGTGGTGCCGTCACGGCTGGTGAAGGCATTGTAGCCAACTCCGCCGTTCTTGGAATACAACTCGAAAAACTCATCCTTGATGACATATTTGGATGCCTCGGTTTCCAGCTCGGCCAGCCGTTTTTCAAGCTCGGCCAACTTGGTCTTGTCAGCTTTGTCGCGTTTTGATTTCTCCAGCATTAGTGTTTGAGCGGTTGCTTCTATTTTGTCCAGAATCGGCTTTTCAGATGCATAATCCTTGGTTCCCAGCGTGGTGGTGCCCTTGAAGAGCATATGTTCAAGCAGGTGGGCAATACCACGCTCGTCGCTCTTCTCGTCAACACTCCCGACCCGGAAACGGATCCATGCTGAAACCGTCGGCGAAGTATGCCGCTCGACCATCAGCAGTTTCATGCCGTTTTTCATAGTATGTTCGACAACCTTGTCCTCAAGGCCTGTCCTGAACTCGGACGAAGGACTCGCCGCCTGCAGTCCCGAGGTAAACAGGCAGAGCATTGCTGTTAACAAAACTGTACGTTTCATATTGTCATGCTCCTTTTAAAACACTGAAAACTTGATATATTTTCTGGGCTGTTCCTTGAAATCCTTTACCAGCGCATCCACATCCTCGACCATTCGATTCATGCGCTCGTACAACTCCTTGTCGTTCACCAGTCTGGCTGCCGTTCCGGTGCCGTTACTTACTTTTGCTGTCACTTCTTCGATCGACCGGACTGAATTGTCTGCTCTGGTAAGAAGAGCAATTCCTTTGTCATAGAATTCGCGGTCATTCAAAAGGAGACCTATCGTACCGTCCTTTGAAGTAATTTTTTTGTTCAGATCGCTGACGACATCGGCCGCCTGGCTGCTTTTGTCCGCCAGCAGGGTCAGCTTGGTGTAGAGAGCCTTGTCATAAATCAGCTTGTTGAGTGTGCCGTCGGACGCCTGGATGTCCTGCAAAGTGCGGTCGGCGCGGTTGAGGATACTGATCAGCTTGTTGAATGGTTCAGGATCGCGATTAAGCCTGCCGAGAGTTCCTTCGCCGCGGTTGATCGTTACCACAAGATCCTTCATTTCAACCGCCAGGCGGGCCACATTGGTGTAAAGGGTTTCGTCCTTGCTGAGTTTACCCAGCGTCCCCTTGCCCTGGTTGATATTGTCGATGATGCCGTTGATCTTGTCGAAAGTGCTGCCGGCCTTCTGGACTACATCGTCCAGCTTGGCGACAGTAGTGCCGCGCAGAACGGCAGGCGGTGTATCGGAGTAGCGGCTGGAAGGTGTTATATCCACATATTTCTCCCCCATCAGACCGCGGGTTTTGATCGTGATCCTGGAATCCTCACCGATTTTTTTCAGAGCATCCCTGTCGACCTCCATCGAAATGCTGACTTCATTGGTTTTCATCGGATCTGCAAAACGGATATCGGTCACAAGCCCCATATCAACTCCGGCCAGCCAGACCGGTGCGCCGACTTTAAGGCCTGCCACGTCGTCCATAACCACATTCAGATCGCCTTTGGACACGAACATCTTGGTCTTCTGCCCCATAATAGTTACACCGCCGGCAATGAAAAGCAGCGTAATAAAAATGAAAATTCCGGCCCTTACCTGAGCCCAGCCTATCTGATTGCTTCGTTGCATAGTGTTACCATCCGTTCATGCATTGGTAGTCAAACAAACAGTGAAGATTTTGTAGGTGACAGAAATTCCCGCACTTCCGGAATCTCACTGGCTTTCATTTCCGCTTCGGTACCTTCGAATAGCATCCGTGCCTGATGCAGGAACGTGAATCTCTGCGAAGTGGCAAAGGCGGTGGCCAGGTCGTGGGTAACCATCAGGGTGGTCTTGCCTTCGGCCTGCAGCCGCTGCATCAGATTGCAGATGTTGTAGACCCCGATCGGGTCCAGGCCGGTGGTCGGTTCATCGAAGAAGATGTAGTCCGGGTCGGCGGCCAATGCCCGTGCAATGGCGACCCGTTTTTTCATGCCGCCCGACAGTTCGGCCGGGTAAAAATCAAGAGCCGTCTCCACACCTACAAAACTAAGCTTTTCCTGCACAATCTGCTCAATTTCGGCCAGGGAAAGACGCCCTTCCTCGAACAGGCGGTACCCGACATTTTCACCGACAGTCATGGAGTCGAACAGCGCTCCTCCCTGAAAAACTATCGCGATTCGTTTGCGCAATTCCACAAAGCGGTCTTCCGCCTGGCCTGTAATGCAGAAATCACCGATGCAGACTTGACCGGAATCGGGTTCCAAAAGACCCAGCAGCAGCTTGAGTATGGTGGTCTTGCCGGCCCCGCTGACACCCAGAATAGTGCGGTTGATACCCTTTTCCAGGCAGAAGTCGAAATCCTGAAGGATTTTGCGGCCGCCAACCGAATAGCACAGATTTTTCATGCTGATGGAACCACTGGAATTCATCGGTTTCCAACCCCTCCCATTGTCAGGATAATCCGCCATTCTTCGACTGTCACCGGCTGGATAGAGAGCCGGCTGCGTTTGACCAGCGGCATATCGGCCAGAAGAGGATTGCCTTTGATGGATTCCAGCGTTACCGGACGCGGAAGTGTTTCAAGATAACGAACATCCACCATGTACCAGATCGGTTTGTCAGGTGAAGCCTTGGGATCAAAATGTTCATTATTCGGATCCAGGGCAGTGAAGTCTGCATATCCATCGCGGACAACCTCCGCCAGCCCGAAAATCGCCGGCTCGGGAATGCTGCTGTGATAAAACAGTACCCGGTCACCGGTTTTGATCGAATCACGCAGGAAATTGCGGGCCTGAAAATTGCGCACTCCATCCCAATGCTCGGTCATATTCGGACGGCTCTTAAGGTCGTCAAAAGAGAAACAGCCCGGTTCGGTTTTAAACAGCCAAAAAGCCATACTATCCTCTGAAAAACACAAAGATCTTGGTTATGAAAAAATCAGAGACCAGTATCGTCACCGATGACAGTACGACCGCCTGCTTGGCCGCCGCTCCGACCCCTTCGGCACCTCCTTTGGTGTTCAGCCCGACGTAGCAGCCTGTCAAAGCGATGATCAACCCGAAAAAAACCGGTTTTGCAAGCCCTTCTACCAGATCCTGCAACGTCATGAACTGCGGGATTCCCTTGATGTACATTGTCGGGTTGATACCGTAGCCGGCCGCCATGATATAGCCGCCCACAAGTGAAACGGTGTCTGCAACCACGGTCAGCAACGGCATGGCCAGCAGCATGGCCTTCAGTCGCGGCGCCACCAGACGCTTGACGATGTCGGTACCCTCCACCCGCATGGCGTCGACCTGCTCAGTCACCACCATCGTTCCCAGTTCGGCCGTAATGGCCGAACCTACCCGACCGGCCACCATCAGCGAAGCAAGTACCGGACCCAGCTCCTTGATCATTGTGACCGCCACCATTCCGCCCACATAACTGGTGGCGGCAAACGGCTTGAGCTGGATCAGCGACTGAAGTGCCATGACCATGCCGGTGAACAGGCCGGTCAGAATACAGATAAACAGGGACGAAAAGCCCAGCTTGTCGAACTGGATCGCAAATTCGCGGTAATAGAAAGGACGCCGGAACATGCGCACAGCCGCAATCCCCGCCAGGGCAAAATAGCTCTGCAGCTCTTGGAAAAAGTTCAGCAGAATCCTGTCAATAATCGCGATATTCATAACTTAGAGTGCAACTGCCAGCGCCTCGGCCGCCTCGCTGACGAAGACAAATTGCAGTTCACTGCGGACATTGTCAGGAATGTCTTCCAGATCATCGCGGTTGCGCTCCGGAGCAACAATGGTTCGAACACCGGCGCGGTGAGCCGCCAGCACTTTTTCCTTCAGACCGCCGATGGCCAGAACACGGCCGGTCAGTGTAATTTCGCCGGTCATGGCCACATTTCGCCTGGCCGGTTTTCCGGTAAGAAGCGAGACCAGCGCCGTAACCATGGTAACACCGGCCGATGGGCCATCCTTTGGGATGGCGCCGGAAGGGACATGAATGTGGAGGGTACGGTTTTCAAAAGCTTCCTGCTTGATGCCGAATTCCTCGGAATGAGCCTCGATGTAGGAAAGCGCCGCACGGGCTGATTCCTTCATTACATCACCCAGAGAGCCGGTCAGGATCAGCTCGGCCTTGCCCGGCATTGATGTAACTTCCACGAAGAGTATGTCGCCGCCGGTTTCGGTCCAGGCCATGCCGGTAACAACGCCGATCCGGTCGTTTTCGGCCGCAACTTCGTTATAGAACTTTTTAGGCCCCAGCAACTCGGCGACCGTCTCAGGTGTGATCTGTGTGCGAGGCTCCTTGTTCTGGGTAATTTCCTTGGCCACCTTGCGGCAGATGGACCCGATCGTGCGCTGCAGATTACGCACACCGGCTTCGCGGGTGTAATCGCCGATGACCTTCTGCAGTGCCTCATCGCTGAAAGCAAGCTCCCGGTCCTTGAGACCGTTTTCCTCTGTCTCGCGCTGGATGATGAAATTGCGGGCGATCTGCAGCTTCTCTTCGCTGCTGTAACCGGCCAGGCGGATGACCTCCATGCGGTCCTTGAGAGGGCCCGGGATCGGGTCCAGCTGATTGGCGGTGGTGATGAACATCACCTTGGACAGGTCAAAGGGTACGTCCAGATAATGGTCGTTGAATGAGAAATTCTGTTCCGGGTCCAGCACCTCCAGCAGAGCGGAAGCCGGGTCACCGCGAAAATCGTTACCCAGCTTGTCGATCTCGTCCAGCATGAAGATCGGATTATTGACTCCGCAACGGAAAAGCTCCTTGATGATGCGTCCCGGAAGCGCTCCGATGTATGTGCGGCGGTGACCGCGGATTTCCGCCTCGTCCCGCACCCCGCCAAGCGAAATTCGAACGAACTTTCGTCCCATGGAGCGGGCGATGGACTTCCCCAGAGATGTCTTGCCCACGCCGGGCGGGCCTACGAAACACAACACCGGCCCCTTCATGTTTTCCTTGAGCGAGCGCACAGCCAGGAACTCCAGAATACGCTCCTTGACCTTTTTCAGATTGTAGTGGTCTTCATTGAGAATCTCTTCGGCCCTGTTGATGTCCAGGCTGTCGGGAGTGCTCATATTCCAGGGCATCCCGGCCAGATAGTCCAGGTAGGTGCGCGAGACGTTGTATTCCGGAGAAGCCTGGTTGATCCTTTCCAGGCGTTTCAGCTCCTTGTCTGCAACCGTCTTGACATCTTCCGGCAATCCGGCCTCTTCTATCCGCTTGCGCAGATCGTTCATGTCGGACGTACGGGGGTCTTCGTCCCCAAGCTCTTCCTGAATGTGTTTCATCTGCTCGCGCAGGATGTATTCCTTCTGGTTTTTGCCGACCCGTTTGGTAACTTCGCCGGCAACCTCGTTTTTGACCTGCATCCGCTGTACTTCGTTGGTCAGAAAGACATAAACCTTTTTCAAACGCTCCAGCGGATCGACGGTTTCCAGAAGTTCCTGAAGATCCAGCGCCGGAAGGTTGACATACAGAGCCACAAGATCCGACAGTCGTGCCGGGTTGTCGATGTAATCAATCATTTTCATGACGTCGTCGGGAAGAGGTTTGCCGTGGGACAAGGCAATCTTGAGCAGCGCGTTAAGACTCTGCACAAGCGCATCTGAAACAAGATTCTTCTCTACAAACTCGCGCACGATCTCGCAATGAGCCAGCGTAATCGAACCGGTTGTTTCAGTGTACAGAATCTGCAGACGGGTAACCCCCTCCAGAGACACCTTGTAACGGCCGTCTTCCAGCTTTTTTATCTGGTTGACCTTGCAGAGGGTTCCGATATCGCATCTCCCGGCGGGAAGCCCCAGGGAAACGTTTTCCGGTCGTTCGAAAACAAATACCAGGTATTTTTCATAGTTTTCCGCTTCCCGGAAAGTTTTAATTTCCTTTTCACCGACAAACACAGGAAAGAGCATATAGGGAAACACGACCATTTCTTTTTGGGCGTAAAGCGGTAGTTTTTCGGGTATTTCCAAAATTGTGTGAGGCATATTGGCAAATCCTTCTGGTTATTTGGCGATTAACCCATCGTTAAACGGGTTGAACAATGATATCAGCGTTTAAACAATAGCATACTTCATGAGGCAATTAAAGCTTCAGACCGGCTGACCTTCCCGGACCTGCACACTGACCACCCGTACATGCGCGAAAGAACCGGCCAGCTCCCGATAAAGCAGAACCAGAAAACGCACTGTTACCAGGCGGTGAATTGCAGCCTGCGTCAACCTGTAAAGCCAGAACCGGATTTTCGAAGGCGACCGGCTGCCCAGAATCAGCGGACAGTACTCGCTCAGCTGAAGTGACACACGAACCCCGCCCGGATCGGGTTCAACGATGAAGCGCAGCTCACCACGATCACACTGGTGCGGCTGAACTAAAAAACCGCCGCAGATACGAAGCACAATAGCCTTGCCTTCAATCGATGGCGGCAGAAAGCTTAACAGGCTCAAGCGACTGCCAAACAATCGGAATTCGATTCCGACATCCAGCTGCTGAGGCCGGATTATTGTGAGGGTGCAGTTCCGAATGTATGTCAGGTATCGCATCATCAAGTTTTCGGTGGAAAGCGCGGCGGCTATTTCCATAGGAAAAATGCTCCACTGGACCGAAAAGACAGAATCGCCATCAACCAGCACCTGCTGGCAGGAGATTTCCTGATGAGTAGAAGTAGTCATAATGTGCTCCATTTTGCCAGCTGCATGAAATAATGCAATCTAAATTGCAGTACCGGTTTTTCACGCTTGACAAGTTTCAGAATTGTATTAAGATAAAAATCATCTTGTTAGGAATCAAATCATCCTCTGAAAGGAGACCCTGCCAATGTGGACTGAAAGATTTAAGATTCGCCCGGTATCCCACTGCAAAGAGGGTTGCCATATTTAGCCCGCGGCTTAACCGGCTGCGGGCGTACTGAACAAAGAGCCCCGGTCCAAGGACACGGGGCTTTTTTTTGTAGCAGGGTAATTAATCTGCTATTATGCCCGGTGCATTGGTTTGCGACTACATTCAGATTCGAAGAGAACAACATGAAAAAATACCTCATTATTTTGACTGTCATAATTGCAATAACAGCTGTTACCGGATATTTTTTCTACAAACGCACACCTGAAATCAGATACAAGACCGCCAAAATCGAACATGGTACGATCGCCTCCACCGTTGCCGCCACAGGCAACCTGTCGGCCGTAACGACAGTACAGGTCGGCACTCAGGTTTCCGGAACAATCCAGAGACTGTACGCCGACTTCAACTCGCGCGTCAAAAAAGGACAGGCCATTGCCGAGATCGACCCTTCCCTGTTTAATGCTTCGGTGGAACAGTCCCAGGGCAACTTCCTCAGCGCAGACGCCAACCTGCAAAAGGCCAGAGTGACCCTGGCAGATGCCGAGCGGACGCTGCTCCGCAATAAAAAACTGCTGTCCGACGGCATCATCTCCCAGAGTGACTACGACGTCACTGAAACCGCCCTGCAATCGGCAAAGGCTTCAGTCAAAGCGGCCGAAGGGAGTGTCGCCCAGTCCCGCGGGGCGCTGATGCAGTCCAGGACCAACCTGCGCTACTCAGTCATCCGCTCGCCGGTGGACGGAGTTGTCATCTCCAGGGCAGTGGATGTAGGCCAGACCGTGGCGGCCTCGTTTTCAACTCCGACTCTCTTCACCATCGCCAAAGACCTGACCAAGATGCAGATCGAAGTCAGCGTGGACGAAGCCGACATCAGCCGCATCGTGCTGGACCAGAAAGCGTCCTTCACCGTTGATTCCTATCCGGAACAGACCTTCCGCGGCAAAGTCGTCCAGATCAGAAGCGCCCCGGTCATCACCCAGAACGTGGTCACCTATGTGGTCGTGGTCAACGTGGACAACAGTGACATGAAGCTGAAACCGGGCATGACCGCCAATGTATCGATCGAAGTGGCCAAAAAAGACGATGTCCTCAAACTTCCGCCGGCTGCGCTGCGTTTCAAACCGAAGACAAAGGGAGACGAAGCAAAAACCAGGGGAAGCGGAGAGAAAAACGGCGCAAGCATGCAGCGACCGACCACTGGAGCAGGCACTCCCGGCAGCGGCAAACCGGGCAGTCGAAAAGGGGGCAACGGTCAGCAGGTCTACATCCTCAAAGACAACAAACCGGCAGCCGTAACGATCAAGACCGGCATCGCCAACAACAGCAGCATCGAGCTGGTTGAAGGCACCCTCAAGGAAGGTGACGAAGTCATCATTGAGCAGATTGGCGGCGACAGCGTCAAGAAGAAGGCTGCCGGATCACCGATGGGACGGCCGTTCTAAATGAGCGACGTCATTTCCCTGACCGATATTCGCCGTGTCTTCACCATGGGCGACCAGCAGTTCGAGGCGCTCAAGGGTGTTTCCTACAGCGTGGCCGCCGGCGAATTCGTCGCCATCATGGGCGCCTCCGGCAGCGGCAAGTCTACCTGCATGAACATCCTGGGCTGCCTGGACCGCCCAACCTCCGGCCAGTACCTGCTGGACGGACTGGATGTGGGCGGGATGGACGGCAACCGGCTGGCCGATATTCGCAACAAGAAACTCGGCTTTGTATTTCAGGGCTTCAATCTGCTGGCCCGCACCCCGGCCGTGGAGAACGTCGAACTGCCGCTGGTCTACGCCGGGCTGCACTCAAAGGAACGTCGCGAAAAGGCCCTGGCGGCCATGCAGCAGGTCGGACTGGCCGGCAAGGAGAACAACCACCCCAGCCAGCTTTCCGGCGGCCAGCAGCAGCGTGTTGCCATCGCCCGGGCCCTGGTCAACTGCCCGGCCGTGATCCTGGCCGACGAACCGACCGGCAACCTGGACAGCAGCACAACCGAAGAGATCATGGGTCTTTTCACGTCCCTCAACAAGCAGGGCATCACGATCATCATGGTTACTCACGAGCATGATGTGGCGGCCTATGCGAGTCGCCAGATCACCTTTCGCGATGGCAATATCATAGGCGACACGAAATAATGGATTTCCTGCAGACCCTCAAAATAGCCCTGCGCGCTCTGCGCACCAACAAGATGCGCTCGTTTCTGACCATGCTGGGCATCATCATCGGCATCGCTGCCGTGATCGCCATGATGGCGGTAGGTTCCGGGGCCAGCTATGTCATCTCCCAGCAGATCGCCAGCATCGGCAGTAATATCATTCTGGTGCTGCCCGGCTCCACCACCAGCGGAGGCCTGCGTTCCGGAAGCGGCGGCGCACAGACCCTGACCGGCGACGATGTCAAGGCCATCATGACCGAATGCCCTTCCGTTGAAGTGGCAGCACCAACCGTGCGCACTTCAGGTCTGGTGGTGTACGGTAATATGAACTGGTCCACCGTGCTGATGGGTACGACTCCGGAACTGTTTGACATTCGCGAGTGGGGGGTATCCAGCGGCCGCGGCATCAGCCAGCAGGATGTGGACGGTGCCGCCAAGGTTTGCCTGCTGGGGCAGACTGTGGCCGAAAACCTTTTCGGTTCCTCCGACCCGGTCGGCAAGATCGTGCGCATCAAAAAAGTTCCCTTTACGGTAATCGGTGTTCTGGATCGTAAAGGACAATCACCCCAAGGGCAGGATCAGGATGATGCGGTCTTTGTACCGCTGCGCACCGCCCAGCGCAACCTGGTCCGCTCCCAGTTGCCCAACACGGTCGGCGCCGTAATGGTCAAGGCCAAAAGCGAAGAGCTGCTGCCCAAAGCCGAAGAAGAGATCAACAGCCTGCTCAAGCAGCGCCACCGCATTACCGGCGGCAAGGAACCGGACTTTTCGACCCGCAACCTGTCCGAAATCCTGGCGGTGGCCGAGCAGTCATCCAAGGCCATGTCGCTGCTCCTGGGAGCTGTGGCTTCCATCTCGCTTATCGTGGGCGGCATCGGTATCATGAACATCATGCTGGTATCGGTCACCGAGCGCACCCGCGAAATTGGTATCCGCATGGCGATCGGAGCCAAGAAAAACGACATCCTGCTTCAGTTCATGACTGAAGCTGTATTGCTTACCATGCTGGGAGGTCTTATCGGCATTGCCCTCGGAACCGGCGGCGCCACGGCCGTCTCGCGCATGCTTGACTGGCCGACCCTGATCTCGTTCCAATCCATAGCCATCGCTTTTGTTTTCTCCGGAGCGGTCGGAATTTTTTTTGGTTTCTACCCGGCCAAGAAGGCGGCCGGTCTCAACCCTATCGATGCACTGAGGTATGAATAATATGCACGACTGTCAAATGTGTCAGCGCTGGGATGATGATGCCGAACTGCGCATCGTTGAAATGCAGCACTCCTATGTGATTCTCAACCGCGACCAGTTTTTTCCGGGATATACGCTGCTGTTTACCAAAGAACATGTTACTGAGCTGTTTCATCTGGATAGTTCAGTAAGATCCGGTCTGATGGAAGAGGTCAGCCTTGTGGCCCGGGCACTGTACGGCATATTTTCTCCAGCCAAGATCAATTATGAACTGCTGGGCAATATGGTGCCGCATATTCACTGGCATATTGTGCCGCGCTTCGCCTCGGAACCGCTCTGGCCGCGCCCGATCTGGGCCGAGCCGCATGATGAACTGATCCTTGCACCTGACGAATATCTGCAGCGTATTACTATGATCAGGAGCGCACTGGCATGATCAGACCTTTTTTACATACACTTCCGAACGGACTGCGGGTGGTCTGTGTCGAAATGCCGCATCTGAACTCCGTCGAGCTGGCGATTTACCTGAAAGTCGGGGGGCGCAACGACCCGCCCGGACGCGAGGGGCTTTCGCATTTTCTGGAACATATCCTGTTCAGGGGGACCGCCGATTTTGGCTCTTCGCTGGCCCTGGAAGCTGCTTTTGAAGCGATTGGCGGCGCACCCAATGCCGCTACCGACACCGAATCCACATGTTACTATTCACGCATCCATCCCGATCATGTCAAACAAGGCATGGAGATTTTCGCCTCGATGATCCAGCGCCCTCTGCTGGAGGGGATCGATATTGAGAAGCGCATCATCGCCGAAGAGGCCAGGGAGGATCTGAACGAGCAGGGGGAGGAGATCAATCCGGACACGATTGTCAGCCGCCTTCTCTGGCCGCACCACCCGCTGGGGATGCCGACCATCGGCACTCTGGAAAGTATTGCCGCCATAGAACGGGACGATCTGGAGGAGCACCTGAAGAACTTTTATGTGCCTTCGGCGGCCGTATTGACCATTTCCGGCCCGGTGCAGAGTCACGATATCTTTGCCGCCGCACACAGCTGTTTCGGCAGCTGGTTGAGTAATACTCCGCCGCCGACCAGGATGGTAACCGCACGTCAGCTGCATCACACGCCGCAGATCCGATGCGTGCAAGATTCCGACAGCCAGATGAGCCTGCAGATCGCCTTTCTCGGCATGGCTCGCGATGACACCCGCTTTATGGCGCTCCGTTTTCTGAGGCGCATTCTGGCAGGAGGTGCCAGTTCCCGTTTGTACCTGCGCCTGCGGGAGGAGCTGGGAATAATCTATTCGGTCGAGGGGGCCATCGGTGCTTATGACGAAACAGGCTGCGTGGCTTTTGACCTGTCCACCTCTCCCGAAACGCTGATTCAGGCCGTGGAGGCGACTCTGGAAGAGCTGCTGCAGATCACCCGGATTCATGTACCGGCGGTGGAGCTGGAGCGGGTGCGGCACTCCTATATTTTTGATCTCGACTACAGCCGCGATTCAACCTACGAGATGGGCGGGCGCTACGGCTGGGGTGAATTAATGGGTGTCGTCAGGAGTATCGAAGAGGATCAGTCCGAGGCCCGTATGATTTCTTCAGATCAACTGCGGGAAACCGCACGGGCACTGTTTGCACCTGAAAACCTGCGACTGGTTGCGGTCGGACCATGGAAGCGCGGGATGAAAAAGAAGCTGCGTGAACTGGTTGACAGTTATGCGGCAAGGTTCTGATTGCAGCGTTACAGTTGAAACATATATTTCTGTCAAGCCACCAGTCGATCCCTGTCAAATTCTTTTCGTGATTTAAGCAGCCCGGAAAAAACCGTTTCCACTGATTCGTCCAAACGGTCGAAACTGATTCCGAAACCTGGTGCGTATCTATCCCCCCATGGTTTGATCCATCGAATAGTGGCATCAATATCAAGATCAAATTCAGGCAGAAAGATGGTTATGTCCTTTTTTTCGGAAAATATTTCGGAAAAAAGATCAACTACGAATGCCCCTCCCCACGCCAGATTCAGCGTAAATCCACGATACAGCTCCCCATTGCTTTTAACTATCGTCGCAAGGCAGACCGGATGCCTCCGGAAAGCCCGCAGTTTGCGCACGGAAAAGGATTGGCAGGTCACATTCAGGAATTCATTCAAGCTTTTGTCCTGCTTTGCACTTCCCGGCATGGTCATGGGAACCAGGAGAGAACCGAGACTTCTAACCCGCAACGTAGGGAAAAAATTGGACAGGGTATAGGCAACGATTTTCTCTTCACCCTTTGACTTGATTATCGATGGAAGATCAACCAATATTCCGCTGTATAATCCACACAAGGCCAGTTCTTCGGCCTCACAGAAGCTGCTGCAGGCAACGAACTGAACATTGCATGAGCTCAGCGTACCCGTAAGGGCGGCACGTGCCTCATCGGTATAGGATACAACAAGAATGGGATGTGAAGGCAATGGCATTCCGTTACTCAGTCTTCCAACGTAAGCGAGACCATGAACCATTCTTCGTCCGTGGCAAGTTTGAGGGTGATATTTTCAATATTGCCGGCAGAAGTGATGGTGTAGTCGGAGCCATTGACGACCGAAGGGGTCGAGAGTTGAATGTCGCTTCCGCCTTTGGAGAGATGCTGCTTGAAGGAGCCGGCGATCATGTTGGCAATCTCCCCCATGGCGTCATTGACATCATCATCGATCTCGGTCACCTCCATCCCCAGCATCCGGGAGGTGAAAGAAATGGCCAACGGCCAGGGAACGTGGATGCTCACCAGACCGCTGTAGGAGCCGGCCAGTCCGACCATGGCCGTCAGGCATTCCTTGAAGTGGCTGGTCAGATCCAGTTGGGGCGGCAGGTACATGATATCTTCCACGCCCACCATCGATGAAAATATTTCCTGTACATCACTGGTAAGCAGCTTGGTCAACCGCTCTTCGGATGTGTTAAGAGCGCTCAGTGTTTCAGGTTTTAACGGCATTTTGCTCCCCCTCCTTAAACTCGTTTCAAACACCCGGCTCAAAATGCCAGGATTGTATGATTCAGTATTTAGCTTCCAACACGTTTATCTTGATCCTGCCGATGATTGTAATAATCGGGGCCATATTTTCCGGCAGGTGCCCCTCCAACAGTTTAAGGTGCGTAGGGTCTGACGGCAGCTGATCGTAGGTGGGGTCGACCGAAATCCACTTGTCGCCAACAAAACTCTCGGCCCAGCTGTGATACAGGAAACCCTTTCCATCCATGTATACCAGACCGGAAACAAAACGGGTCGGAATTCCGGCTGCACGTGCCATGGCTGTGTAAAGACGGGAGTGGGTCTGACAGTTGCCGGAACGCGACTTGAAACTTTCAATCGCACCGCCCCCATCCTCTATGGTGTCTTTCAGCCAGTTTGCAGTCCAGGACGTCAGAGCCTTGGCCTGTTCTTCCTGACTTTTTACCGTGTCGATAATTTTTTTTGCCTGGGCTGCTATTTCAGGCGCATCGGACTCGATTTTTTCGGCTGGTTTCAAATACTCCTCCGCCGGTTTGGCGGTTTTTGATTCCTTCGCAGCCTGAACTGCTGATCCGGTTTTTATGATGAAACTTCCAGCACCGTTTTTTTCAGCCTGCTGCCCTCCATCCTGCAAAAGCGGCAGGGAGTCGTTCCAGTTGCTGATTTCCACTGCCAGACCGGTCAGCTTTTTTGACTCTTTGATTGACGGCTCTGCCCGAACCATACTGAAGTCATAGATCAAATCCTTTTTAGCCAGAGCCAGATTTCCGATGAACGCTCCCAAAAGTCCGGGGTCTTCATTTTTTGTGACCACCAGTCCATCCCGCACCGACTCAAGCAGAGTATTTCCCTGACTGTCGACCCAGACGTCGTTATTTACAAACGGATACAGGTTGTTCCGAAGTTTGATCGCAGGAAGTCCTTCAGGGGTTGTTTCCTCACCCAGAACGGAAATCTTGACCTCCTTGATTTTGATTTCCTCGGGATCAAATACCAAAAGCTTGTAGGACTTGCCTGGTGACGTATCACGCATCAGCGGGTAGATATTCAGGGCTGGGCCGGGGAACACCTCCCCTTTGAACTTCAGCTGTTTGTCGGTTGTCTTGCCGCCCGCCACTCTTTTCAGGCGGATGGCACCGTCGGCAACCTTACCGCTGACAATGGAAGATGAACCGTTTATGGTCTGCTCTACTTCGAACGACCGTAGACTCAGCCCCCTGGAAACCAGATAAGTTTCCCGCATGTAGGCATCCTTCTCGAAACCCATAACCTTCATGCGAACGCTGCCGTAGCCTTCCATGCGATATCCGTCCGGCAATTCTGTGATTATCTGCCGGTAAAAACCGACCCGGTCTGTATCGACGTAGATACCGAACCAGCGCTCGGAAACAGGAACTTTGTCGATTTTTTTAACCGGCGCGGCAGATACGTTCAGTACGCTGCATAACAACAGTAATATTGTGGCTATTAATTTGCTGCAGATTTTCATGGTAAATTCCTCTGACCGTGATACTGAAACGCCACCGATCATCAAGCCAGTTTCCTGTGAGATATCGGTGGCATCTTTGATCCGGTTGTTTGGTATTCTATCTGTCAAGTCTGGATTTGGATACTTTCGGCACTGGCAGAGCTGTTTCAGGCATCTCCAGTCGGATATGTATGCCGGGCGTCAGGGATTGTGAAATTCAACCCGGTTCCTGCCATTGCTCTTGGCGCGATAAAGAGCATCATCAGCCTGTTTTATAAACGCATCTACCGTGGACACGCCGGTTGCGGGAAAAGAGGCGACTCCCAGACTTGCTGTAATTTTAAGGGTGGAAAGCGGGCCGCTGAATTCGAGGGCCTGCATAGACATGCGTATCCGGTCAGCAACAAATACGGCTTCCTTGAGAGAGGAGTCAGGCAGAATGGATATGAATTCCTCGCCCCCGTAACGGGCGGCGCAGTCATAACTGCGCAATTCCTTCTGCAGTTGGGAGGCAACCCTCTGCAGCACCACATCGCCCTGCAGGTGCCCGTAAGAATCGTTAACTTTTTTGAAATAATCAATATCGAGCATGATCAGAGAAAGATGGCCGCCATTGCGGATGCAGCGCTGCACCTCTCTGTCCAGAGAATCCATCATGTAGCGTCGGTTGAAGAGACCGGTCAGGTGATCGGTGTTTGACAGTTCCAGAAGAAGTTCGTTGGATCGCCTCAAATCGTCCTGCAGATTTTTGATCTTGAGATGGACTTTCACCCGTGCAACCAGTTCCTCAGGATCGAAGGGCTTTGTTATGTAGTCGCTGGCTCCCTGATCAAGCCCCTTGATTTTGAGCTCGCGGTCGTTCATGCCGGTCAGGATAAGAACCGGTACATCCTGCAGATCCGGACGCGCCTTGAGCATGCTCAGGAACTTGAAACCATCGATGCGCGGCATCTCCAGGTCGCACAGGATTATGTCCATCGGAGTGGAAATTAGCTTCTTGAATCCCTCCAGTCCGTCCTCAGCCTCGTAAAAATGCGAAAAGAGGTCAAATGACTCAAGGGTCTTTATGATTCGCTCCCGAACGGTACTGGAATCATCTATGATCAGAACGCTGTTGGACATTAGGCGGACTGTACCTTAATCTCTGAATAAACTCAATTTTAAAACGGTTATCTCCACAGATATTCGAATAAAACTATAGCAGCGGTTCTTTTGCCAACCGCTTCATCTCGGCTATGGTGGCTGCATAGTCACCGCTCCCGAAAACCGCGCTGCCGGCAACGAAAACGTCCGCTCCTGCATGCGCAATCGTGGCGATGTTAGATACCTTGACCCCTCCGTCAACCTCAAGCTCGGCCTCACAACCACGCCGGTCAAGCATGGCTCTCAGTGAATGAATTTTAGGTAGACAGGCCTCAATAAAACTCTGCCCTCCGAAACCGGGATTGACAGTCATCAAAAGCACCAGATCCAGATCTTCGAGAACGTAATCGAGAACGTTCAGCGGTGTGGCCGGATTCAGCGAGACACCGGCCTTCTTGCCGAGCGACTTTATCAGTTGAACGGTGCGGTGCAGATGGTTGACCGCTTCGGCATGGACAACAATGATGTCGGCTCCGGCAGCGGCAAAATCCGGGATGTACAGATCAGGATTTTCGATCATCAGATGCACATCCAGCGGAAGCGAGGTCACCTTACGGGCTGCATCTACAATCAGTGGACCGATCGTAATATTGGGTACGAAATGGCCATCCATGACATCGATATGGATATAGTCGGCGCCGGCTGCTTCCAGGGCTCGAATTTCTTCGCCTAGACGTGAAAAGTCGGCAGATAGAATGGATGGGGCTATTTTTTTCATGTGGGGCTCCGTGTTTAATTATTGCTGTCTTCGAATGCGCGCCGCAAAAAAACCGTCCATTCCGTGACGGTGCGGCCAGGATCTGAACATGCCGTAAAATTCAAACAGTTTTTTCCAGGCGGGGAACAGTTCGTTCAGGTTTTCTAGCATGAAATCAGGATGATGCAAAAGAAAATCCTCCACAACCTCCTCGTTTTCTTCAACAGAAGTGGAACAGGTTGAATAAAGCAGTGTGCCGCCCGGCTTCAGCTTTGAGGCCGCGTTTTTCAGCAGTGTTTTCTGGACCGCCGCCAATCTGGTTATGTCTTCGTATGTAAGGCGCCATTTTGCCTCCGGATTCCGGCGGATAACTCCCAGCCCGGAACAAGGTGCATCCAGGAGGATGCGATCAAACAGTCCATCCGGCAGCGTATCGGCCTGGTGCAGATCGGCAACCGCAGTTGTCATGCAGCCTGCGCCCAGTCTACGGGCGTTTTCCTGGACAATGGTCAGTTTTGAGCGGGAGATATCGGTTGCGATCAGCTCGCCCCTGTCTTCCATCTGCTGGGCAAGATGGCAGGCCTTGCCGCCGGGAGCGGCACAGGCGTCCCAGATACGCTCACCCGGTTCAGCGCCCAGGAGCAGACCGGCAAGCTGGGAGGCTTCGTCCTGAACAGCAAACAGTCCAGCCTCGTATCCCGGCAGACTGATTATTGCCTGGCGTCCCTCCAACACAATGCCGTCCGGGGAAAAAACGCATGGTGCAGCCTGTATGCCCTGCTTTTCGAATTCCTGCAGCAGCTCTGCCCGGGTTGTGCGCAGCTTATTTATTCTCAGCGTCAAGGGAGGCTGCTGGGATGATGCCTCGGCCAGACGGTTCGCCTCTTCTCCCCCCAACTGGCCGAGCCAGTGTTCAGCCAGCCACTCAGGTTGAGAGTGGCGGGCTGCTATCGATGCGACAGGGTCGGTGAGCGGATCGGGAAAGGTAATGGAATCCCGTCGTCGCAGGTAGTTTCGCAGGATCGCATTTACCAGCCCGCTGGTGCGCGGCGCTATCAGCTTGGCAATATTGACCGATTCGTTGACGGCGGCCGAATCGGGTATGCGGTCGAGGCAGGTCAGCTGGTAAAGACCGACCCTTAGAATGACAAGCGCCTGAGGGTCCAGCTCCTTGAGCGGTTTTTCAAGCAGCTGAACAAGGATATGATCGAGTGTCCCCTGGCGCCGCAAGACGCCGTACACCAGCTCGGCAAACAGCCCACGGTCCGGTCCGGACAGCATGCCGCCGGCCAGCTCGCTGTCAATCAGGCGGTCGGCGAAGCCTCCCTGTTTACGGATGTGCTGCAGTGTCTCGCAGGCCGCCTGGCGCGGATTGGCGGTAGGATCGCTTTTCGGGGCACGTCTTATAATCATGGAACCTCATCCGTTAAACTGGGTTTGTTGATATATCTGATTAAGCCCATCATAGTCACCATCACCTAAAAGTGCAAGGACGGTTAACGGGAATACCACCGTAAAAGTCACAAAATCGGCTATTTCCCTTGCATAGCACCACTTGATTTGGTACATTTCCAGACCATCCAAATTCCTTGAAAGAACTGAACTTAATTGATAAATCTTCTCGCTGTTGAAAAACCCGCCCGCTACATGGGCGGCGAAATGGGTTCTGTCCGCAAGCCGTCTGCCGACCTGCGTTTTGCCCTTGCGTTTCCCGATGTGTATGAAGTCGGCATGAGCCACCTGGGCCTGCGCATCCTCTATCATGTCCTGAACGGAGTTGAAGGCATCGCCGCTGAAAGAGTCTTTACCCCCTGGCCTGATATGGAGTCACAACTCAAGGAATCAGGTGATGCACTGTCGACACTGGAAAGCGGCACTCCGCTGGCAAAATGTGACATCATCGGCTTTACGCTGCAATACGAACTCTCCTACACCAATATCGTCAACATGCTTAAGCTGTCGGGAATCCCACTTCTGGCCAGTGAACGAAGTAACACCCTCCCGCTGGTTATAGCCGGCGGACCATGCGCCTACAATCCGGAGCCTCTGGCCCCTTTTCTCGATGCTGTGCTGCTGGGTGACGGTGAAGAGGCTGTACTGGAAATCGCTGCCGCGGTACTGGCCGCCAAAGCGGCCGGAGAGAGCAAAGCAGAATTGCTGGAGCGCCTGACCGCCATCGAGGGGGTCTACGTACCATCGCTGTTTGAGCCCCAGTACCATCCGGACGGCACCATGTCGGGACTCACAGCACGTAAACCGGGCTACAGCTCGGTTCGTCGCCGTTTTCTGTCGGATCTGGATAAAGCCCCATATCCATCTGCTCCGGTAGTACCGTTCATGAAAACCGTGCACGACCGGGTAGCAGTTGAAATCGCGCGGGGATGCACACGTGGCTGCCGTTTCTGCCAGGCCGGCTATATCTATCGGCCGCTGAGGGAGCGCTCTCCGGAGACGATCCTCAAACTTGTGGAAGATGCTCTGCAGTCTACCGGATATGATGAAGTCTCGCTGCTGTCGCTTTCCACCGGAGATTACTCCTGCGTAGCACCTCTGATAAGCGAACTGATGGCACGATATGCCGAGGCACGTGTAGCGGTATCTTTGCCCTCTCTGAGAGTCGGCACCCTGACCGACGGACTGATAGAAGATATCAAAAAGGTTCGTAAAACCGGCTTTACACTGGCGCCGGAGGCGGGCAGCGACCGCATGCGGCGGGTCATCAACAAGGGCATCACCGAAACAGATCTGATTGCGGGCGCGGCCAGCATCTACAGCGCCGGATGGCGGCTGATAAAGCTGTATTTCATGATCGGACTGCCGGGTGAAACCGCCGAGGACGTCTCGCAGATTTCCGTTCTGGCACGCAAGGTAAAAGACCAGGCCAAGTCGGTCGGAGCCACCGGTGATGTGAATGTTGCCGTCAGCACCTTTGTTCCCAAAGCGCACACCCCTTTTCAATGGGAACCGCAGATATCGAAGCAGGAAACCCTGGATCTGCAATACCAGCTGCATTGTGATCTGAAAAAACGCAAACTCCGATTCAAATGGCAGGACGCTTCCCTTTCGCTGATGGAGGGAGTCTTTGCCCGTGGCGACCGGCGCCTGGCACCGGTACTGGTCCGTGCGGTTGAATTGGGCTGCCGCTTTGACGGCTGGCATGAACACTTTTCACTGGAACGCTGGATGCAGGCCTTCAGTGACTGCGGCATTGAGCCGGAGTGGTATCTGCGCCGGCGCGAACTGAACGAAGTGCTTCCCTGGGATCATCTGGACTGCGGCGTGACGCGCGAGTTCCTGCTGTCCGAGCGCGAGCGCGCCATAAATGAGGCCGCTACCGAGGATTGCCGCAACGGCAGCTGCACCGCCTGCGGGGTTTGCGATTTCAAGGAAGTGGCGACCCGACTCTCGGAAAAGACGGTGATGCCGCCACGACCGGCAAGACCGGAAACGGAAGAACAGACCGCCAGGATGCGCCTGCGCTTTGCAAAAAACGGCGACATGCGCTATCTGAGCCATCTCGAGCTGATCACTGTTTTCACCCGCGCCGTAAGCCGAGGCGGAGTTCCGATTCTTTTCTCGCAGGGATTTCACCCGCATCCCCGCTTTTCCTTTGGAACCGCCACATCGGTCGGGGTTGACTCACAGGCCGAATACATGGACATGTTTGTAGCAGCCGGAATCACAGCGGAAGAAGTTCAGAAACGTCTCAACGCCGTACTTCCGGAAGGGCTGCGGATTCTGGAATCGACTGAAATGGACGTCAAATCACCGTCGATATCGACCCTGATAGACGCCACCCGCTATCGCATAACCATCGATAACATGCCAGCTGATGAGCTGCCTGAACGATGTGTGCAGTTTTTGGCACATGACTCGTTCATAATAAAACGGACTAAAAAGGGCGAAGTGCAGGAAGTCGACCTCAGACAACAGACAATTTCGCTGACTGCTGAAGGCCGGACCATGATTCTTGTGGCAAAGAGAGGAAAGCCGCTGGAATTTGCCAGGGCCATCAGTTCTGACGACACGCTCAAGGGAGAAGACGTCCGGATAGAAAAGCTGGATGTCCTCTTTGCCCCATAACGATATTCACTAAATATCATTTTACATATACGGAGAAAACCACAATGGGAGCAGAGTTAGTAATAAATGCCGCATCCCACGAAACCCGCATTGCACTGATTGAGAACGGCACAATTGCCGAGCTCTATATCGAGCGCAGCCGCGAAAAGGGAATAGTGGGCAATATCTACAAGGGTCGGGTAATCCGTGTACTTCCCGGAATGCAGGCCGCTTTCGTCGACATCGGACTTGAAAAAGCCGCCTTTCTTTACGTGGCCGACGTTTTTGATGCAATTGAAGAATATGAGTCACTGCTGGACAGCGGCAGCAAAAAAGACCACGAACCGCGCGACGAACAGGAGCCGAACGGCCACCCCGAATTCCGCCCACTGCATCCGATCGAGGATCTGCTGCAGGAGGGGCAGGAACTGCTGGTGCAGATTTCCAAGGAGCCACTGGGAACCAAGGGAGCCCGCATAACATCACATATTTCTCTGCCCGGACGGCACCTGGTCTACATGCCCACCGTGGACCATATCGGCATATCGCGCCGGATCGAAGATGAAGAAGAACGCGAACGGCTGCGCGAAGTCGTGGAGCGCCTCAAGCAGCCCGGCTCCGGCTATATCGTCAGAACGGTATCGGAAGGCAAGAGTGAAGAGGATCTGATCGCCGACATTCAATATCTTTCCATGCTCTGGAGCGAGATTTCCAACCGCAAAGACAAGGCCGCCGTGCCATCGCTGCTGCACTCCGACCTGGATGTGGTCCAGAAGGTTGTGCGTGACATTGTCACCGAACAGGTTGACAAGATCGTCGTGGACTCCAAGACCGACTATGACCGGATAGTGCAGTTCATCTCCACTTTTGCAGCAAAAATGAAGTATGCAATCGAACTGTATGACGAAGAAGAGCCGATTTTCGATCACTACGGGCTTGAAGTCGAGATCAGCCGGGCGCTGGGGCGCAAGGTCTGGCTTAAATCCGGCGGATACATCATCATCGAGCAGACCGAAGCATTGACCGCTATCGATGTCAACACCGGTCGTTTCGTCGGCAAGCACAATCTGGAAGACACAATCCTCAAGACCAATCTTGAAGCGGTAAAAGAGATCGCCTACCAGCTCCGCCTTCGCAACATTGGCGGCATCATCATCATCGACTTCATAGACATGGAAAAAGAGGTCAACCGTGAAAAGGTTTTCGGCGCGCTGGAAGAGGCTCTCAAGGCCGATAAGTCAAAAACCAACATACTGAAGATCTCGGAACTTGGACTGGTGGAGATGACCAGGAAACGGGTGCGGGAAAGCATCGGGCGCATGATGTGCGAGCCGTGCACATACTGCGAAGGGCGCGGATACATCAAATCCAAGACCACCATCTGCCACGAGATTTTCCGGGAACTGCGCCGGGAGATGCTTGATATTCGCGGAACAAAGGCAACCGTTACGGTTCATCCGCTGGTCGCCGACCTGCTCTATGACGAGGAAAGACGCGGACTTGAGGAACTGGAAAAAAGGTTTAAAAAACGGATCACCGTGCGTGCCAAACCGGGATTCCATCAGGAGCAGTTCGAGATCCTGATCAACTGAGCAGGACAGTACATATCAATATGAAACGTCAAAAGGCGGGGACATAGTCCTCGCCTTTTGACGTCAACAGCTGTCTGCAATTACTGCTAGGCTGCCTTCTGGTTAATGGCATCCTGCTGGTAATGCGCAGCAAAGTACTCCATCGCTTCACGCATGATAACGGAAATGCTTTTGTTAGTTGTGCTCATCAGACTTTCCAGATGCTCACGCTCTTCATCACTGACCCTCATCGAAATTACATTGTAACGCGGATTCTCTCTCATTCTTCCCATTGCAGTCTTCCTCCCTGGTTTTTGTATGGTTTGTTTCGTACTGTTCGACGAATATACCGTTTACATAGCCAGTATCGTGCCAAATCCGTTAAAAAATAAAATATTCAATGATCTAGGTTAATTAGAAACATGACTTAAAGGGTCTACAATCCCTGCTGTAAAATTATGTGCCACAAATGGCGCACATGTGGCCAAAAGTATACACAATTTTATAACAAAATGGCCCACCCCTTCAGCTGCAGACAATCTTCAATCATCCTGTCTGGCGGAGCGGACAACTTCAATGCCGTGTTTTTCAAGCATGCGATAAAAAGTACGGCGCGGAACATTGGCCAGGCGGGCTGCTTTTGCCACATTGCCGCCGGTTTCTTCAAGATAGCGGGCGATGATATTTTTCTCGGTGCGGCCGACCTGCTGCTCACGTTCAGCCTTGAAAGAGACCCTGCGGCGGCTGACATCGTCATCATGGCATGATTCGTACGTACTTCTGAAAATAGTCGGAAGTGTTTCGAGGCGCACCAGCCCCTCTTTGGTAAGTACCGATGCCCGCTCGATAACATTCTGCATTTCCCGAATATTTCCGGGCCAGGGATAGTGCTGCATGGCCTTGATTGCGCGATCTTCGATGCCGGCAATCGATTTGTTGAGTTTTTTACGGGCCTTGTCGATGAAATGCAGAGCCAGCTCGGGCACGGATTCGACACGATCCCTGAGTGGAGGCAGCACGATGCAGAATACATTCAGCCGGTAATACAGATCCTCACGAAACCACCCCTCCCGAACGCCCAGTTCCAGATCCTTGTTGGTGGCAGCGATAAGCCTCACATCAACTTTGCGGGCATTTACCCCGCCGACCGGCCGCACCTCGCCAAGATCGAGAATACGCAGCAATTCGGCCTGAAGCTTGGGCGTGATGTCACCGATTTCGTCCAGAAAGATCGTCCCGCCGTTGGCAGCCTCGAAAAGACCTTTCTTGTCTGAGGTAGCTCCGGTGAAAGACCCTTTCTTGTGGCCGAACAGCTCGCTTTCCAGCAGTGAATCAGTAATAGTTGTACAGTTTACCGTCATGAGCGGCTTATCGTTACGCAGGCTCATACGATGGATGGCGCGGGCGGTCAGCTCCTTGCCTGTCCCGGTTTCCCCCCTGATCAAGACCGTCGTCGGAGTGGGACCCACCTGGCTGATTAATCCCATAACCTCCTGGATACCCGGATCGTTGCCGATGATCAGGTCTTCTCCCGCCTGCCGGTCCAGCTCGCGACGCACCAGTTCGTATTTCTGCATCAGGTGGCCACGGTCCTCCTCGATCAGCTGCATGTTGTGCGGCAGACACATCTCCACGTCAGCCAGGCCCTGAAAAACGGCCACAGCATGTTCCCTGCACGAGTTGTAGCCGCATGCCCTGCAGTTCAGCTCATCCCCCTGGGTAAATTTGTTGTTGGAATGCAGAATGCGCTTGATGTCGTCCTTGCCCGGACTGGGCAGTTTCCGGGATTTATCGGAATATGATCTGGCAAGGTCCGGCAGCTCGGATGCGGAGAGATATTTCGGCCTCGTGTCGTAATTGAGATTGCTGTTACTGTGGCAAACGATCAGTTTGCGTTTGTAGAAATAGTTCAGCTCCGTTTCGCGGGTCGGGCCGTCCACGCAGCCGCCTTCACAGAAGCGGAGATCAACAAACGACGGCGAGATTCGCCCGGCTGCCAGATCCCGTATAATACCGATAGTGTGCGACTCCCCTTCGGCGCTGACGGTTTCCGTATCCAGCAGATCAGGTTCAAAACCGAAAACCCTCAGAGGGGCGCCGGTCAGCGTAAAAAGACGCGCAAAACCCGGATCCAGCCCGTCGAAAGGCATTTCTGTCAGTGTTGCCGGTGTAATCCTGCGGTTTTTGAGAAGCCTGTCGATTTCCTGATAAGTCAGAACAACATCTATGGCTCCCGATGCCTCGGCCTGAATTTCGAACTTGGCGGCAATGCAGCTGCTGACATAAACGACTCTGGTATCCTCCCCCTGGATGCTTTTGATAAAGCGCCCCATTGCGATCATCGGCGAAACGATCGGCATAATGTTGGGAAGCAACGAAGGATAATGACGTTCGATGAGATCCACAACCGCCGGACAATGGGATGATATCATCGGCTTATCGGCACTCTGCAGGGCTTCGCGGTAGCTGTCGGCGATCATGCTGGCGCCGTATGCGCCTTCATGCACCTCACTGAAACCAAGGCTTTTCAATGCCGCAACCAGCTGGCCCGGCAGCAGTGAATGAAAAAAGGCCGGAAAGGAGCAGCCCAGGACAGCAACCACAGGTGCGCCGGATGCAAGCATCTCCTGCGTCTTTACCATGCGGTCAACAACCACCTTGGCCTTTTGCGGGCAGCTGAGACAATTGCCGCAGCCGATGCAGCGGTCATACATGATCTGCGCAAAGCCCTGGTCAACCTTGATGGCCTTGACCGGGCAGCTGCGCACACAGGAATAACAGCGGCGACAGCGCTCTTTGTAGGTGATTATGGGTTCCATGTTATCTCGTCCCGATAAAATTCCAAGTAATTTGAACTGCTTGTTGACGACAATACACGAATTCAAAGAAGTGTGCAAGAAATGGCACATCCCTTATTGGGCAATAACTTACAACAAATTTAAAGAGGAGTATTTTGGCGGCGCTCATGCCCTGTTTTTGGTTGATTATTACGGCAGGTCATGTATTTATCGACGGCGATAAGTTTGAATCCGCCAATCGGTTATATTTCGCCATACGGAACTGTGAAGTCCTTACTGTAGTTCTGATATGGCAGATTTTCAGGTGCCCCGGCTCTGCAGTTTTATTTCCAACATTTGCAAAGGAATCAACGTGAAAATAACATCTATACTGTCAATACATACTGCTATGTATTTCGTTACGGTTTTGACGCTTCTGGCGCCGGCCAAGTCCCGGGCGGACTTTTTCAAATACAAGGACAACAGCGGAGCGCTGATCATCACCAACAGATTTGAAGACGTTCCGAAACAGTACCAGAACCGGGTCAAAGTGATCTGGGACAAAGATCTGGAAGCCAAGGACCCCTTGGCCAAACGTCAGGCCGCCGCCAGAGAGCAGCATGAACAACGGGAGCGGCAAGAGGCCGAGAACAAGGCGAAGCAGGAAGCAAAGGAAAAGAAAAAGGCCAAAAAGGGCCAGACGCTGGTTATAGAAATGGACGAGGCCACCGGTGAGATCAGGCGCCGCTTCGAGTAGAGACGGTGTTTGAAATGGTTAAAATCCGGAGGAAATATTTGATATGAGATGAATCCCCTAACCGGGAAATTGCGATTTTTGTGGTTTGTCTTTCTAATGATCACAGACTAAATATCCATATTGGCAGAATGACCGGTTCACGCGCGCGAACCAGTCATCTAGGAGTTGGAAGATAATGATTTGACTTGAAGCAATCACCGGCGTACGATTTAACGTACGAAATGGAGGTGATTTAAAATGACAACGCTATCAGCAACAGAAGCAAGAAAATCCTTATATAACCTTGTCGATGATGTCGCTTTATCGCATGACCCAATCCAGATTGTTGGCAAACGGCACTCAGCAGTTCTCATCTCAGAAGAAGATTGGCGTGCTATTCAGGAAACTTTGTATCTAACTTCAATTCCCGGGATGCGAGAATCCATCAAGAAAGGTCTCAAAACCCCAGTATCTGAGTGCAGTGAGGAACTTGCATGGTAAACTGGCAACTTGTTTTTACCAAGCAGGCGCAAAAAGATGCCAAAAAGATCGCTCACTCAGGGTTAAAGCCGCAAGCTGAACGACTACTTGAAATCATCAAAGAAAATCCCTTCAAAAATCCCCCTCCATACGAAAAACTTGTCGGCGATCTGTCAGGTGCATATTCCCGTAGAATCAATATTCAGCATCGACTGCTTTATGAGGTGCTAGAAGATATCAAAACAATAAAAATAATCCGGATGTGGACGCATTACGAATAATTGATTGTCCAACTACCCGGCGGCAGCCTGTCCGCGCGGATTGCCGCGCCACTGCAGCGCCTCGATCACGTTTCGCGAGGCAGAAGCGACGTTGGTTTTCCGAAGTATTCCCAAACCCTAAATCAACCCTCTCACTGCCGGTAGCTGATCCGGTAGATGGCGCCGGCCTTGTCATCCGACACCAGCAGGCTTCCGTCGGGCATGACCTGCAGATCGACCGGGCGTCCCCAGGCGCTGCCGTTCTGCAGCCAGCCTTGCGCAAAGGTTTCATAGGAGACGGCCCGGTTGTCCCTTAGACGTACCAGGCTGACCCTGTAGCCGGCTGGAACGGTGCGGTTCCAGGAACCGTGCTCGGCGATGAAGATCTGGTCGCGGTAGCTCTCGGGGAACATGCCGCCGGTATAGAATCGCATGCCGAGCGACGCCACGTGAGCGCCAAGCTCCATCTCCGGCGGGACGAACTCCTCCCCGCGCCGGTTCCCGCCGTATTCGGGGTCAGGTATGCCCCGCCCGTGCCAATAGGGGAACCCGAAGTGCAGCCCGGCTTTGGGTGCGCGATTCAGTTCATCCGGGGGCTGGTTGTCGCCCAGCCAATCACGGCCGTTGTCGGTGAACCAGAGTTCTCCCGTTCGTGGATGCCAGTCGAACCCGACCGTGTTGCGCACACCACGGGAAAATATTTCCAGGCTGCTGCCGTCCGGTTTCATGCGCATGATCGAGGCGAAACGCGGATCCTTCTCATCACAAATATTGCAAGGGGCTCCTACCGGCACGTAGAGCCGGCCGTCCGGTCCGAAGCGGATGAATTTCCAGCCGTGGTGGCTCTTGTCCGGAAAGGAGGCATTGACTGTGACCGCCCTGGGTGGATCAGCCAGGCGCGTCTCGATGTTGTCAAAGCGGAGTACGCGGCTGATCTCCGCAACGTAGAGGGCGCCATCGCGGAAGGCCACGCCGTTGGGCGATCTTAAGCCGCTGGCAATGGTAATTACCGCGTCTGCCTTGTGGTCGCCGTTGCGGTCGACAACCGCATAGACCTTGCCTTCGCTGCGGCTGCCGACAAACAGAGTGCCCCTGGCGCCGAGCGCCATGGAGCGGGCGCCCGGCACGCTGGCGGCATAGACGGCAATGCTGAAGCCGGGCGGGAGCTTGATCTCGGCCGGCCGCAACTGCGCACTGCTGCAGCCGGAACCCATCGCCAGACTGAGCATGATCGTTACAAGGATTGGTAACAAAAACCGCTTCTGCATACACCCCTCCCTTATTTGGCGCGTCTTGATCATCAACATTTAACCGGAGTGGCGGACTTTTTGACTCTTCAGTCCGCAGCCAGGACAGCGTTTTTCAGGCACCGCCCGCTGACAGGTCTCGCACCAGTACGGCAACGCTGAACCGTCATCGCATGTGCGGCACGTAATCCCGGAATCTTTCTCTCCGCAGTTGCATCCCTGTTTGTTCATGGTAGCTTTACCTTTTACGGCCCGCCGGCAGGAATCGGAATAAATTACAACATGAGATCCACAAAAATATTATACTCTCAACTACTTACGATGCAAATTGGCAAATCAGGCATTGAACTGGCTATTTGGAGATTTACTATATGAGGAGTGGTCAAGTGGATGCGACAAATCCGGTTAAACTGGTGCTTTTGCCCGGCATGGAAGGAACGGGGAGCCTGTTTTCTCCTTTCCTGAAGGAATTGCCGGATTGGGTGCAGCCCGTTGTTGTCTCCTATCCAACGGATCAAGAGCTGGATTACAGGGGACACCTGGAGATCGTCATGGCAACGCTGCCCGAAGAGCAGCCGTTTGTGCTACTGGGCGAATCCTTTTCCGGCCCGCTGGCCCTGATGGCGGCGGCACGCCATCCCAAGGGTCTGCGGGGAGTAATTCTCTGCGCCACCTTTGTCAACTGGCCTCTGCCGCTGGCCACCTCGATTGCCGGGTTGATAGTGTCCCTTGGATTGTTCAGGTTTAAGTCATCGCCTCTTTTTTTGCGGATTTTGCTCGGCAGGAATGCGACCGATGAACTCAGAGCCCTCTTTTCCGGGGCATTGGCCGATTTGAAGCCGGAGGTGCTGGCAGCCCGTGCCAGGGCTGTGATGAGTGTGGATTGTACAGCGGAACTGTGCGAATGCCGGGTACCTGTTCTTGTAATGGTTGCCGACAACGACCGGATCGTTGCCGGGCGATGCCCGGAGCTGATTCACCGAATCCGGCCGGATTCAAAAATCATGCATTTCAGATCCCCCCATCTGATCCTGCAGTGTGCCACACCTGAGGCAGTCAGTTGTATCTGCAGGTTTGTAGAGTCAGTAAGGGAAGGAGAAGATTGATTTTCAGCGCTTTGGGCCTGACCCTCCGGATGGATAACAGCAGCAAAATCTTATCCGGAACATGGTATAATTATGGCTCTATTCAGATGATTCATCAGCCGGACTCTTGATGTAATATTCGGGGTATAGCTTGTGAGCACAATCCTGACACAAACCATGACTGAATGAAATTTCGGTGTGTTTTTTGAGATAGGTTTCCAACTGACTCCAGTACCCCTGGTCATCGCGCACCTGTTTGCATGATGCACAGACAGGAAGCAGGCCGCTGAGGGTTTTGACTTCAGCGGTGGCTTTTCGGAGCTCGCTGATCAGCTGTTCATTGGATATCTGGACGCTGCGGCGCTCCTCAACTTCGCGGGCCAGTTCGCTGTTCAGTACCTGCAGCTCCTCCGCCCGCGAGTTCAGCAAATCACGCTGACGTTTCAATTCCAGGTGGTTTTTTACACGCAGCCTGGCCAGAGAAGGATTAAACGGTTTGACGATATAGTCTCCCGCCCCCATCATTAACCCTTCGCATTCGCATTCCGCCTCCCCCATGGCCGTTATAAACAAAACCGGCACATCCCTGAACAGCGGATTTTGCTTGATGATGCGGAAAACCTCGTATCCGTCCATAACCGGCATCAGTATGTCGAGCAGAATCAGGTCAGGAACCTGTCTGGAAATAATATCAAGTGCTTCCTGCCCGCTATGGGCCATGATGATCCGGTACTCGTCATTCAGCAGACTGCCCAGCATTTCAACACTGAGCGGTTCATCATCAACAATCAGGACTGTTTGAATTGTGTCTGGCTGCGGCATGGATTGCTCCTCTGGCTTGCAGTAATTAATGCAGGACCTACCCGATCGTCAGAGGAGACTACCAGAGTTCACAGTGATTTCAATCAGATATTGTTAATCACCCGTTTTTTTACATCTGATTACTCACTCATCTTCCAGCGTACCGGCGAACGGCCGGCCATGCCGTTCAAAGATAGCGAACAGCTGTCGCAGCTCGTCGGCAGTTACAGACCGGTCAAGCACGCGCTGCACATCCGTCAGGAGACCTACGGAGCGGAGTACCTTCTGCCTGTTGGGGTCTGTTCCCGCACCGGTGACAAAGCAGAGCCAGGCCAGTGGTTTACCTGAAGCGCCGGGAGGGTGAGACGGCCTGGCCTCAACCTCCGCAAGCCACAATTCAGCCTCCTTTACCGCTTCACCGGAGACGATCCGGTCATGCCAGCGATCTTCCGCATATTCCCTCAGAATGGCCTCGGTCACCGACATGGCTTATTTCCCCCGCTCACTTTCCCACGGTTTCTTTTCCGTCGAGTAGGCGGTACGGGTATAGGCGTAGACCCTGCTCCCTGACTGGTCCGCCATGAGCTGCGGAATGGGGCCGTTGCCAACGTTGCAGGACAGGACCCATATCTCGGCCTTGCCGTAAAACTTGTCGCGGTTGAAATAGGGCAGCCAGGTACTCTTGTTGGATTCCTTCAGGTTGAGCGTGTCCCCCACATCGGGGCCGTCACCGGAACCGGTTGCGAGCATGTCCTTGTTGCCATGGCCGCCGACAATCAACTGGCGGATGCGGCGGCGCTCCTTGGTGGGGTCAAGGGCGAGGTTTGTCCCCAGATCAGCCAGAGAAATATGGCGCTTGGCATTAAAACGTTTGGCCGTATCCTCGTCGAAACCGTTGTCCCACTCCGCTTTCTCGGGTTTCTCGACTGTGGCCAGATCCTCGGCAGTGCCGGCCGCTTCACCGTTCGGGGTTTTGGGATCGAACTGTTTGACTCCTTCGGGAACCCCCACGCCGCCATTGTCGTCCGACTTCTTCTTGTCTCCCGCCGGCTCGTCCCTCCAGGAACCGCGGAGTACTTCGGCGACAGGGGATTGATCCATTTCCGTGCCCTTTTTTCGCATCAGGTTCTGCGGCAGCGGGGCCAATGGCACGTGACGCGGCTCCGCATAGGCTGTTGTGTATTCCATAAAGACCTCCTTTGGTTACCGCTTTCTGTTGCTGACTACCTGGCCGGTAACGGAAGTATTGATCAGCAGATCACCCCGCGACAAAAATCCCCAGATTGGCGGCCCGCTCGGAGCGCCCCTGGGGGGTGACATTGATGATGACCGCCTCCCCTTCACCCCGGTTGCCTACGTAGATGGTCGAACGTCCCATCACCACGGCGGCGCGGCCCGACTCAACCTCGAAGATTGACGAGGAAAGGCTTGTGTTCAGGAACGCCAGCTGGTTGTCCTGGCTGAGGAGCGTCAGATCGCTTAAAAGGGCGGAGGAGAAGAGGGCCGGAATCGTCCCGCCGCCGCTGGCGACTATATCCTGAATCCGCTGCCGGACGATGGTGCTGACATCGATCCGGGTAATGCGGCACCCCGTGGCCCGGAAGGTGGTTCCGAGAGCCCCGAACGTCACCGATCCCTGCTTCACCAGGTTGTCGAGGATCTTCACCATATCGTCGGGAAGCGGACCCGCCGGTTGGGTGCCGTAGAGGGTGACGATGCCGAGGATGTCGCACTCCCCGAGGGTCATGTCGGCAGCGGCGTCATCGACGACCAGGGCGATGGCGGGATGCTCGCGGATCGCCTCTAGGCGGATCTTGCCGAGCACCCCGGCCAGCTGGACAGGGTTCACGGTGGCCGGGCGCAGGAGGATAACAAGCTCTCCATAGCTCTGCCGCTCGCGTACAGAAAGGGCCGAGCCCAATTCAGCAACCCGCTGGCTGATGCCAGTTGCCAGGTTCCGGCGTTCAGCAACCGGAATGGCGGCCACGGCCTGTGCAACCACAAGCACCTTGCCGTTGAAGAAGGTCAGGTCGGGCATCTGGTAGAGGTCAAACAGAGTAGGATTGAGATCAAACAGTTTGGAGGGAATCTCGAGGCTGGCAGGGCTCGACGCCTCTAGCTCCAGACCGTGCATGACCACGGTCCGGACGTCGTTGAACCCCACCAGAAAACCGTCGGTGATTAATCCGTGGACAGCCAGCCCTTTCAGGGATACGTCCCCGCAGCGGTCGAAGACCAGTGCCCCGGTCGGCGCTTCGTGGGTGATGACCTCCATGTCCGAGAGGCAGACCGCCGTAAAGGCCCTGAAGCGGATCGGCCCGTTGAGAAGGTGGAGCCGCGTGCCGTGGCCGCACCCCGACAGGCAGAGGGTGACGCCATCGGTCTTCGCTTCGATCGATTGTCCGGGAAACTCGTGGTCACCCGGCAGGAGGCAGAGACAGATATCCCGTACTCCTTTTTCCAGGAAGGTCTTGAGGGCCTCCTCCAGGGTGGCGAAGAGTCCCCCCTCCTTCCCCACGGTGATCCGGCAGCCCCCGCCGCCAGATGGACGGGCGCAGAGTGCATCCAGGGCCTCTTGCACCGTATCGATGCCCGGCTGGTTCAGGAAGGTGCAGGCGCCGCCCGGCGTGTAGGCAATCTGGCCGGCGGTGACATTGCACAGTAGCTTCAGGGCATCCTCCACCGTGGCGATGGTACTCCCCTGGTAAATGCTGGTATCGCACGGCTTCGCAAAACCGATCTGACCGGCAGTGACATTGCAGAGAAGCCTCAGGGCGTCCTCCACCGTGGCAATGGTGCTCCCCTGGTAGATGCTCGTGTCGCACGGCTTGGTGAATCCCACGTGGTTCGCCTGGATCTCGCAGATCTTGTCCAGGGCCTGCTTGACGGTGCCGATAAAACCGGCGTAGAGCCCCTTGGTACAGGTGGCGGTATAGGCGATATGCTCGGCCGCCAGCTGGCAGAGCCGGTTCAGGGCCTTCTCCACGTTGTCGTGGGTGGCGTTGAAGAGGCCGCTGGAGCAGGTGGTCACGTACCCCACGTCGTGGGCATGAAGGTCGGTCAGGGGCGGGAAAGCGTGCCGCCGCTTGTCGGCATCGTTCTCGAAGAGGACCACCGTGCCGTCGGCCTGGACCCGGGCCAGGCGCAGGTAATGGTGGACGACCCCCCGGGGCTCGGCGCCGGTCAGCACCGCATCGCCCGGATTGTGGACCGCCTCCCGGAGCGGGGCGAACCAGAAGTCGCCGGCCATGAAGGTCTTGCCGGTCAGGTCGAGGGTGAGCTGCAGGGCCTCCAGGTTGATCTGGATGCTGGAGCCAAGGGTGACGTGGCCGGGGGCGGCGGGAGAACCGCTCGTGGTGAGCGCCACTCCCCGATCGACACCGCTGACGAGCGACCAGACGGCTCCCGCGCGGGTCAGCTCGCAGAAGCCGTCCCAGCGGCGGACGAGCTCTTTGGGCGGAGCCAAGGGAATCTCGTAGGAGGTCTTGATCACGCCGCGGGTCGGACTGAACCCGGTCCCCAGGAAGATCCCCGGGTGTTTCTCGCTGGTGAGGTTGTGGAACTCGTAGACCTGGTTGGTGGCAACGAAGCCCGGGGGCATCTTATCCACGGACAGGGCCTCGTACTGCTCGGCCCCGTTCTCGCTGGACCACTTCAGGATGAGGCGGGTGGGGTTCGCGGCGGTCCCCTCCACGGCGTGGACCTCCAGCCGGAAGAGGTAGCTGCCGACCCTGCCCTTGCCGGCTGAAATCAGGCCGGCGCAGGGGTCGCAGGGGTCGCCCGCCTCCAGGTTCGTGTGGAGCGAGAGCGACAGGGTTGCGTTCCCCCGCTTGGGGATTCCCGTCTCGGGGTTGACCGACTCGGGACAGGTCTTCACTTGGAGCATGGTCTGGGTGCGGGTGCAGGTGTCGGCTCCATGGAGTCCCGGGTCACGCAGGGTGCCGTCCTCAAGGGAGGTGACGACCCGGTCCCAGACATCGGCATAGATAAGATAGGGCCCTGTGGCGGGGAGCGCGGGGTAGCCCGGCAGGTCTGGCTGGGCGCTGGCCAGCAGGGGTGCCCCCCCCGGCAGTTCGGCCCGGATGCCGTCCACGTAGAGGTCACCGGGCTGGATCTTCCGGTCGGCTGTGACGGAAACGGCGCCGATACGGGGCGAGCCATTACCGACCACGTCGGTAATGGCCTGGAGGAGCTGCTCCCGGCAGATGGCCACCAGCTCGTTCCAGTCGGCGTCGGTGATCACCCGTCCCTGCTGCTGGTGGATGCCGGTGTAGCGTTTGTCCGGCTGGAAACTGTCACGTGAGATTTGAGTTTTCATGGGCTACCCCTGTAAATGGAGATCAAAATTAATCACACGGCGAAATCGGAGCCCGGTGCAGCCTGAGGTCCGGGACGATGACCGCCTCCATCCCCACCGGTAGAAACTCCTTCAGCTTGTCCAGCACCGCTGCCATGAGGAGGCTGTAACGCCAGCCATGGTGTGCCCCCATCTCGCCGCCGTCCTCGGCCCCGAAGCGGACCGCCTCCGGCGTGGCGGGGTGGAGCACTCCGCACCCCGGCTCCCCGAACCTTGCGGTGCGGCGCACCACCGCTCCCCCCTCGTCGAACTCGAAAGCGTAGAAGACCGGCCGCCCGGTGGTGTTGCGGTGGGTGAGGAGCGCCGTTGCCAGGACTCCCGGAGGAATCCGGGAAAAGCGGATGCAGTGGGGGTGTTTCAACAGTCCGGAATTCAGATTGAGTTGCCCGGCGAAGAGACAGTCGCTGGCCTGGATGCGTCCGCACTCGCATTTGCCCAGGATCGTGCAGTATTCGAAGCGGGCCAGGCCCGGCACCGCCACCTTGTCAAAGAGGCATTCCCGGGCGTCCACCACCGGTTCGTCAATGTCCCCGGCCGGGAGCGTGACCTCAAGGGCCCGGACCGCGCACCGTCTCATTTTTACCGTTCCGGCACTCACCGTGAGGGTGCCGTCGATGACAATGTCCTCCAGCAGGTGCTCCTTTTTCTCGTCCAGGAGCATGTCCCCCGAATGGACGGGGAAAAGCCCCGGCTCGAAGAAACCGAGGGGGGGCGGCGCGTGGAGGATCACCCGCTTGGGGTGGATATGCCCCTGCCGCCAGTCGGGAGTGCGGAGATCCACGGTGCGGCGGGAGACGTCATCGAAGCTCCCGGGGAAACAGGGTGCGCCGTGGGGGTTTACCTGTCGCCACCAGACCGGCGTTCCGGCAAAGGTGGTGAGCTTTGCGGCCGGGTTCGAGGGGAACTCCCCGGCGGGCACCGCCACCTCCATGGCCCGGGCGGGATAGCGGAAATCGACGGTTGATGTGGGAAGGTCCGGGTGCCGGGCCGCCCAGAGGGCATGCTGCCGGAAATCGTCGAAGAGCGGCTCTTCCCCCAGCGCCCCTGCCGGAAGCCGAGGCATGCCGATGCGGGGAGTGACGGCGGTCAGCCGCCACCCCTCCTGAATCTCCACCTCCATCTGCCCCACCGCCTCGGCAATCTGCTCGATGGCCGTGAGGGTCCCCTTGCGCTGCCGCCACGCCACGGCGTTGGCCACCTCGTCGCGCCGCCCCTTTTCGTCGGGAGAGACGAGGCGCACGTCGAGAAGCTGGGCAAAGTAGGGGATCAGCCAGGACTGGCAGCTGAGCCCCTCGGGCGGATTGTCGGGAAAGGAATCGGCCAGGCGCTGGTCCAGTGTAGCGCGGATCCGGTCCAGGAGCTCGCCGCACGTGTCCAGGTATCTCGCCAGATCCCCCTCGCCCCCGGCCTCAGCGCTGTCGCGGGTGCGGTAGACCTCGGGAAGGATGCCGTAGAGTTGTTTGCCGGTGTCGGTTGTCGGTTTGTCGGTAGCCATATTAATATCCTAAATCAGTTAGCCACAGAGGGCACAGAGAACACAGAGTAAAAAACTATACTCTTTGAAACCAAAATGTTGCCAATCTGGCTCGTTTACTACCTTTTTGATTGATGTTTTCTCTGTGCCCCCTGTGTCCTCTGTGGCAAAAAATGCCTGCAAGGGTTTAATCCAGCTCACTCAACAGTTCCCGCAGGGTGACAGTTGCAAATACCTCTTCGTCCAGGGCGATCTGCAGGAGGCGCAGTTTCGCTTTCAGCCCGTCAACGGCCGCGGGCGCCTCGCCCGTGAGCCGGGCCAGTTCGGCGGAGGAGCCCTCGGCCAGGTCATGCACCGTGCGCCCCAGAAGCGGTGAGAGGCGGGTGCGGTCCGCCGCCAGCCCCAGGACGATCTCCGCCTTGGTCTTGAACTCCCACAGTTTGACGGACGGAATTCCCACCGGGAGATCGGACGGGTCGATGCCCCGCAGATCATTCAGGGACCTGATGCCGGCCCCCCGCAAAAGCTCGGCATAGCGTTCCCCCACCCCCTGGATGACCCCTGCCCCCCGGCGTCCCACCAGCCGCTGCTTGAGAGCCGGAACTGCCGCCTCGCCAGCCTCTCCGGTCGAGGGACCGGCCGCGGTCCCGCCTTCAATGGTCACCGTCAGCTGTCCCAGGGTGAGGACCTCCCGCTCGCCGGCAGCCACCCGCCGCACCCCGGCGTCGCCGTTGATAACCGAAACGGAGTGCTCCACGCCGGTCACCCCTTCCACCACCTGATAGACCTCACTCAGGTAGAGCGCCTGCCCCAGTTTCCGCTTCCGGAGTGAGAAGGCGTCCTGCAGGGCGCTCTTCACGGCGGCGGTCACCAAGTCGGGGTTGTAGGCGGCGCTATCCACGGTCAGAAGCACCTCCAGGGCAAAGGTAATGGATTCGTAGGGGAGGACCGTCACCTCCACCTCCGGCACGGCGTGGGCCACGAGGAAGCTTGTGAGGGTTGCGGCAAGGGTTCCCAACGCCCCGCCCCCGGCCGGGACCACCACCACCTCCACCTTATCGTTTCGACCAAGCCCCGTGGGGCGTGAGAAAGCCCGGGCCTGCCAGACGCTGCTTTGGGCCATGGCCAGCCAGGCAAAGTCGTCCAGGGAGACGGCCCGCTCCAGGGTGAGAAGGGTTGCCGGGGCGTTCTCCCGCAGGGATTCGACCCCTTCCCGGTCGTTGCCGCCGGTGGCGGCCATGGGCTGGCGCACCTTGTCCACCAGGCGGTGAGGCCGGGAGGGCTTGAAGGCGCTTCCGGCTGCGAGATTGCCGGCAAGCCCGGTTCCGGAGCGGTAGGTGAGCCGCACGTTATTCACGCCGCTGGGGAGGCGCCG
The DNA here is from genome assembly GCA_964420435.1 of uncultured Geobacter sp. Lineage (GTDB taxonomy): Bacteria > Desulfobacterota > Desulfuromonadia > Geobacterales > Pseudopelobacteraceae > JACRCG01. The sequence continues at coordinate 50,646 of CAYQTC010000004.1, read as the reverse complement.
GCCCCGCACCCCGTCGCCGAAGGCGATCAGGAGGTACCCCGCTTCGGTCATCCGGACCGTGTAGTGGTGGTCGGCAGGGTCCGAAGAGGCGAAGCTCCCCACCTGTTCCCACACGCGGCCGGCCACCGACAAGTCGATGGCGGCCCGCACCCCGGCGGGCTGGGTCGGGTCGGCTACAAAGGACACCCCTGCCTCGGCGAAGACGAAAGACTGGTTGGCCCGGGTGGCGTCGCCGCTCCCCAGGACCTTCTCCCCTTTGCTCTCGCCGTGGCCGGACAGAACCACATTACCGCCCACGAGGGTGTTTCCCCGGGTGAATCCGGCCGGGAGATCCCGGGCCAGGACCAGGGTGGTACCCTCGATTTTAGCCACGGTCGTGAAGAAGGCGGCCGTGGCGTCGTCAGTCCGCTCCACCATCAGCAGGCGCCCTTTCTCAAGGGCCGGCGGCACCGATGCCAGAGGAACACGGCTGCCGGTCAGGGACTGGCGGTTTTCCTGCCAGTCCACCGTATGGAGCGCCTCCTTGAAGTGGGTATAGACCGTGGTCTCCGTGAGAAAATAATCGCCGCCCCCCCGGTCGTCCCACCCGCCTTCCGCCGTGAGGGTCGCCTCCTCCCGCTCCAGATTGACACTGACCGCGGCAAGCCGCGCCCATGAGGCCTGCTGTCCCGCCACCACCACCGCCAGGTCGCCGGCGGTACTCTTCTTGGGTTTGGCGGTGACGATTGCGGCCGGCAGATGGCCATCCTTCTTCTCCAGGTAGGTGTCGGACTGCCACGGCCCGCCCCCCACCGGCGGCACCAGCAGGGTCTGGGGATTGTCCAGGGGGAAGGGGTGGGAGCTCTTCACCCACGCGACGGTCAGGATGGTGTATCCCCGGCGGGGATGATCACTGTCGGACGGATGGTAGCGGGCCGCCGTCACCCTATAGAAGGGAAGGTGCTTCTGATTGTTGGCGTCGACGGTCTCCTGGGCGACCCGCCGGTTGGCGAGCCGCGACCAGTCACCGGCCACCCGCAGGGCATAGATGACGGCATCGGGGTTATCGACCGGGCGCTCTTCCTGGGCGCTCACCGTGATGGTGACCGGATAGCCGACCCGGGCCGTGTCGAGGCGCAGGGGCCCCACATTGGTGTCGAGGACGAGCCGCTTCCCGATCACCGAGACGACCCGGCGGTAGAGCTCCTTTGCTCCGTCGCCGATGTTGATCACCATGCCGGGCAGGAGCCCCTCCGGCTCTTCTGTCAGGCGCAGGACCCGCTCCAGCTCGGCCCCTCTGGCGGCCGGACCGAGTGGGGCAAGCCCCTCGGCGGGCTTGGCATGAATCAGGGTGTACCCCTTGCGGAGCCGCTGGGAAAGCCGGGGGGTGACCCGCACCTGGGTGTTTCCTTCGACAATCCGGGTTCCCGCGATCAGGTAGGCCCGCAGGATGCCGCTCTTCGTGTCCTCCAGAACGAGGGGCTGGCCGGTCTTGAGGTCTGCTACCTCTCCTTCCAGCAGAAGCAGGTCGCCGCCGAGGCTCTCCTGGTTTTTGTCGTATTCGGCAGGACGGAGGCTGTTGAAAGCCGGGTCCACCTTCAGCTCCTCCAGGGTCTCAAAGACCAGCGGGGTACTGCCGTCGGCGGGGGTATGCTTGACGGCGAAGCCCGCCGGGAGGGTTCCCGCCTCTTTGGCGTCAATCACGAGCCGGGTGGAGGCCGAGGCCGGCGGGGCCGGGTGGTAGTCGATCATCTCCACCAGCCGCCGCAGCGTATCCCACTGGGTGGCGGTCCCCAGGAATCCCTCGTTGGCGTAGGCGTCCAGGTGCTCGGTCAGGACGTGGGAAGAGCGGGCCAAGACCCGGGCGATCTCCCAGGCCCAGTCCCGGCGTGGAGAATGATACTGTTCCAGCATCCGTTCCTGGCGCTCCCCTTCCGTCTCGGCGACGGGAAGGGAGGTTACCTCCTGCCAGTCGGGAAAGCGCTCGGCAAGCTCGGCCCGGAGCAGTTCCAGGAAGGTGACGGCATTGCCGTCCAGGTACCTGAAGCGGCGCAGCCCGGCACGGTTCCAGCGGGTGAGGTCGGTTCCGGTGCTCATCCTCGTCGCCCTCCGGTCAGGGTAAGATTGATGTAGCCCCGCTCCGGGCGGCGCGGGTCGTTGTCGCAGATGGCGATTTCGAGCCCCTGGAGCGGGATGCGTCCCGTGTCGGTCTGGTCCGGGTACTGGTCGCCGAAGCGCTTGAAGCGGTTGAGGCAGACGTTTTCGACCCCGTCCAGCGACATGAGGGTCTGGAAGACATCGCTGGCGTAGAGGTCTTCGCCGAAGCCGAGACGGCCCGGCTCGAAGAAGCCGCCCGGCCCGGTGCCCAGGGCCTGGTGGACCGCGTTGCGGACCTCGGACTGGAAGTAGTTATCCCGCACCCGGATGGAGATGAACATCTTGATCCCCACCGGCACCGCATCCTCCAGCACCACCTCCTGGCCGGCCATGCGCCAGGCCTCCAGGTAGGGACGCAGGATGGTCCGGATGGTGGGGGGCTCGGGCTCCCAGACCGGATCCCAGATTCGCTGCTCATGATGGAACGCCTCGATCCGCTCCCGCAGGTCGTCGGGATAGGGAATTCCCTCCTCGTCGAGCGGGTGGTCGTTCCAGAGGACCGTGGCCACCCGGACCGTGGGCCAGGAGCCGGTCCAGGCGCTCCAGCCGCTGGCCCTGAGGACGAGGGGGTGGTCGGTGAGCCGGTCGGCGTAGTCGGCCACGGTCACCATCCGCCGCTGGGTGTGGATGGAGCGCGGTCCTTCGAGGCGGGCCGGTTCCATGAGGTGGGGATTGCGGCGCCAGAGCTCGTCCAGCTTCTGGTGGCGGCTCTTGCCGTCGGGGGTGGCCGGCGGATCATCCTCCAGTCCGGCTGCGGTGGCGGCGTCGTAGCCGATCAGGGAGAGCAGCCGCCGCACCGATTCCGGGCGCCGCGCCGTCTCCAGATAGGCCTCCGTCGCCACCCGGTCGGCCATGTCCGAGAGCTGGTCGAGAACCGCGGCCAGCGCCTCCACGAAGACCACTTCCAGATCGCCTGCGGTCCAGCGGGTCCGCTCCGGGAACCGTCCCGCCAGCTCTTCGAGCATCAGGCGGCGGAAGCTGTCGTAGTCCCGAGCGAGCCAGTCGAAGTCATCCCCGGGCTCGGGAAGGGGCGGGGGAAGTTCCACCCGCCGCTCGGCGCAGTCGGGACAGCGCCCTTCAAAGGTCAGTATGCTTGCAGGATTCTCAGCCATAGTCTCACACCAGGAATTCGTGCCGCTCGGCATGGCCGATGGCGGCCAGGGCATAGGAAACGGTTATCAGAAGTTTCTCCCCTTCCCCCCTCACGTCAATCTCCAGGCTCTTGGGGTCAACCTCCCCCCGCAACGCCTCGGACAGGGAAGCGGAAATCCGCTTGCGGGTAATCTCCCACAGGACCGAGGCGTTGGGCTCGAAGACCAGCTGCTTCAGCCCCGCTCCGAATTCGGGACGAAAGATCCGCTCACCCGGATTGGTGAAGAGCACCTGCTCGATCTGCTGCCGCACGTGGGAGCGGCGGTCGGCGGTAGCGGCCCCGTGGTCGCCGATGCGAAGCGGAAATGCCATATAGGGAGGATCGCTCAGCCGGTTCATGCTGCTCTCCTTAACTCGTCATCACCTTCATGGACAACGTACTCATCTCCCCCTGGGGGACCGGCGGCCCGGTGGGGCCCATGGCGCTGGGGTGCATGTGGGTGGCAAAGAGGGTCAGGAAACTCTGCCCCTTGATGATCGGCTCGCCCCCCTGACCGGCCAGCATCACCGTCTGCCCCTCCACCACCACCTGCTGACCCTTGACGGTGATCCCCGAGGCGGCCATCTCCACCTTGTTGCCGTTGGAGTCTTCGATGGTGGTGCCGCTGGACGACATGGTGATGGTGTTGCCGTTGGCGTCCTCCACCATTACCTGACCGGCGTCGGCGTCGAGGGTCAGGGTGTTCCCCTTGGCGTCGGCGATGATGACCGTCCCCTTTTCGTCCACGGTCATTTCGGTCCCGGCCGGATGGGCCAGCCGGAACTTCTCCTGCCCCGACTCGTCGTCGAACTGGAGGATATGGCCCGCGGGGGTCTTGAGGACCCGCGTCGTGGGAGGTGACTTGACCGACTCCGCCGGCGGGTCGCCGCTCGCCTGCCAGAAGGTGCCGGTCCAGATGGGGAGGTTCACGTTTCCGGCCTCGAACTCCACCCAGACCTGGGCATCCACTTCGGGAACCATGAAAAACCCCTGGTCGGCAAGCCCCCCGAAGGGGAAGCTCGGGAGCGCCCAGCCGGTCGGGGCCTCGCCCAGAACCGACGGAACCATGAGACGAAGCCTTCCCCGCTGCTCGGGGTCGTTGTTGTCGGTCACAAAACCCCGGTACTTGCCGTAGTAGCGGTTGCGGTACTGCCGTGCCAGCTCCAGGAGCAGGTCGTCCATCTATCCCCCCAACACGCCGGCCAAGACCCCGCCGGCGCCGCTTCCCAGGTTGTCGCCGTAGGCGTTGCGCAAAAGGCTGAAGCTCTGCCGGTACCCTTCGGTGCTGAAACGGTGCCGGACGGTATCCACGAACCAGACCCCGCCGTACCGCTCACCCACGCCATCCACCCCCACCGGCTCACCTACCCGCAGCACATAGCCGTAGAGGGAGCCGTCCAGCTCACCCTCACCCTTCACCCGCAGGGAGAGGTCGTTGGCCCGGCGCTGGGCCCGGGCCCGCCACTCGTCTTCGCTCATCCCCCCCTGGCGGCTCATGCGCCAGGCGAAGTCAGGGAGCCCGCTGCCGGCACCCGCAGCCGCTTCGTTCCCCAGAAGCGGCAGGTCCGGATCCACCGTTTCCGAGACGGTGCCGCTCCCCGCAGTTTCGGAGCGGTCGAAGGTAACCCGGTCAGCCTGGTGGCCGTCGTCTTTGACCGAGAAACGGTAGGCGCTGGTACCCTCGCCGGCGTAGACCATAATGGTTGCCTGGGGCTCCGCGTCAAGGCGCATGGGGCCGAAGTAGGCCATGCCGCCCCGGAAGAGCAGGTCGTAGCCGTTGGCCTCGGCACGGTTTCGCAAAAACTCGGCATCGGTCCCGTCCTGGTTAATGACGAGCCCGGTCTGTCCGCTGCCGTTGGCCGGATCCGGGGCAAGGCCGTACTTGCCGAGGATCGTCGCAACAATCACCTGGTCGGCGCTGGGGACATCTCCTCCCCATACCTCCCGGACGTGTTCCCGATCCAGGGCCAGGGAGTCATCCCGGCACTCCACCGTCACCCGGGCATTCCCGGCATCCTCCGGGTAATCGGCCCGCACCTCCCGGATGTAGCCCCGCATCACCTCTTCGGTGGTGCTGCCGAAGGCCGCCTCGATGACGATGGGCTCCCAGGGGGCGAGTCGCCCATCGTCCTGAACGAGCCACTGCCCCTGTCCGTCGCGGCGGCTCTCGAAGGAAATGGTCGCCACCGCCGGCTCGGCCCGGCTGGCATCCACGGTCACCTCCGTAAGAAAGGGGTAGAGATCGGCGATCTCCTCCCCGGCGCTCCCCACGCGGATGATGCACTCGGCCGGCTCACGCCGTTTTGCTGTCAGAAAATCGAGAATCATGCCCTATTCCTTCGCCTTCGGTATCAGAATCACCAGCCCCTCCATCTCCTCCAGCACCATGTCGCCGCCGTAGAGGAAGCCGGGGTTGGCGTCGACGATCCGCCACCAGAGACGATCGTCGTTGTAGTAGTGGCGCGCCAGGAAGTCCAGCCGGTCGCCGGCCTTCACCACATGCTCCACAACTCCGCTGGCAGGGCCCATGGTCCGGGGACGGATTCCCGCGAAGACCGTGGTCCCGTCGGCCGAGGGTGCAAATCTGGCGGTTTTCTCGTAGCGGCTCCCCTTCTGGAACATATCAGAAAATCCCTCCGATCACGGTTCGCCCGGTGTTCAGTGCTGCCCCCACCACCTGCCGCACCTTCTCCACCTGGTAGAAGGGGTTGTTCCCCTCGATGACCTGCATGGTGAGGCTGGCCTTTGCCCGGTAGGGCACCAGGGACGGCAGGTGGGCCTCCTCGGTCACGCGGATGCTGGTGAGGAACAGGGGCAGGATGTGGGTTCCCCAGACCAGCAGCAGCACCGAGGCCGACTCGCTCCGCTGGAACGCCCGCTCCCCTCCGAGGCCGAGGCTTGCCAGGGTCTGGAGCCCTCCCGGCCCCTGGGCCTTGGGTTCCACCATGGTGCGGAGAGTGTCCAGCTCCGGCTCGATGCCGAACATCGTGGCAATGGGGTCCCCGTCGTTCATCCGGTCGGTGGCGTCCAGAAGGATATCCATGGTGAAACTCTCGGGCTGCACCGTGACCCCCTGGGCCACCCGGGCGGTCTCGGTGGGAAGGGCGAAATCGTACCCTCCCCGGGTGCCGGGGGCGCTGCCGGTCCGCAGGGTGATGGTGCGGGAGCGGGTAAGCGACTGGGGGTTGAAGTCGAAAACCAGCACCAGCGGTGGAATCGACAGGGCGTATTCGATGAGCATCCCCTTGGTGGTGTTGAGCATCTTTTACCTCGTTTCGTTCCGTATCCCGGCATGTACCGATGCGGCCACGACCCGGGCCACCTCCCGGTCGCTGGCCTGGTGATGCACCTCCACCGGCGGCAGCGCCAGCCGCTCCAGCTGAAGGTCGGCGGCCATGGGGACCATTGCCAGCTCCTCGGCCACCAGGCGGGCGATCTCCCCGGCCCGGTCCCGGAAGGAGGGAGGAAGCTGGAGCCGCAGCCGGTCGACGGTCAGCATGGGACCTCCCTGGGCAGGAAGGGAGCCAGAGGACCCAGGTCGGTGGGGGACAGTTCCCGGCCGTCCTTTCCCAGCTCCCGCCAGACCGCCAGGGCCACATGGCCGAGGCTCAGGGATCTCCCGGCGCCGGCTGCCAGGTAGGAGGCATGCAGAGCGGCGTTGCGGATGCTCCCGCCGGTCAGGTTGACGGCGGCCCCCAGGAAGACGGGGTCCACCCCCGGCTCCCGCGGCGCCCGGGGCGGCAGAAGCCGCTGCCAGAGCCGCGTCCGGGCCTCGGCGTCCGGGCGGGGGAAATCCACCACCACCTGGAAGCGGCGGGCAAAGGCCGGGTCCAGATGCTTGCGGAGGTTGGTGGTGAGGATCACCGGCCCCTGGTGGGACTCGATGCGGGCCAGGAGATGGCTCACCTCCATGTTGGCGTAGCGGTCCCGGGCTTCCCGCACCTCTCCCCGCTTGCTGAAGAGGCTGTCGGCTTCGTCGAACTGCAGGATCATCGGCTGGCCGTGGGCTGCGTCGAAGAGTCGGTTCAGGTTTTTTTCCGTTTCACCGATGTACTTGCTGACCAGACGTCCCAGATCTACCCGGTAGAGGGGCCACCCCAGTTCTGCTGCCAGGACCGCGGCGGCGAAGGTTTTTCCCGTCCCCGACGGACCGGCAAAGAGTCCCACCGGTCCGCCGCAGTCACCACCGCCCCACTCGCCGACCACCGTGGCCTTGTGGGTAATCCAGAGCAGAAGTTCCCGGAGCATGACGACCCGGTCCGCAGGCAGCACCAGTTCATCCCAGCGGGCCAGGGTTTTCACCAACACAGCCCCCGGCAGGTCCCCCGTGACGGCGGGACGGCCAAGAAGTCGCGCCGTCACCCCCGCTGCCGGGCGGACCGGCTGGAACGGGTCCCCTCCGTCAATCTCGATGAGACCGCTGCTCCGCAGCGGCGATGTCTCGGTGAGGGCACCGTAGAGGAGCGGCGTTTCCTCCGCGGTTATGGCCAGGAGTTCCTGCAGGAGCGCCGTCGTCGGGTAGGGGGTCGGAGCGCCGGCTTGCAAGGCCTGGAAGAGCCACCCCAGACGGGGCTCCGCTTCGGGGGCCACCACGCAGGCGAGCACGTCGAACTCCATGGGAGAAAGCCCGGCCGGCGCCACCACATCCCAGCCACCCACCTCCCGGCGGGACGCTTCAACCCGGTGCTGCAGTGACCGGAGCCGCTCCAGCTCTCCCTGGGAGGCCTGCCGCCCCTGCCGGGATCCGGTCAGAATCTGGGCAAGGAGACCGATCCGCTCCCACTCGGGGCCGAAAGAGTCCACGTCCATGGTCAGCTCAGCGACTTCCATCATGCCCCTCCGTGGACGGTGACGAGCAGGGGGTTGCTCCGCACCGTCACCGTTACTCCATCCGAGCCGCGCACCCAGCTCCGCTCGGCGTAGAGGACCGCCTGACCTCCTTCGGAAACCAGTTCCTCCGGGAGGCTGACGGCAACCGTGTCCGCATCTCCGGCCCCCGAGGGATCAAGGGTCTGAACCGTCGCCGTGCTGTTCGTCGTATCCGCCACATCCTGCCAGCCGCCGCTGCTGGTCCAGCGCTGCCAGGCGAGGGTGACGGCCGCTCCCGGCTCACCGGCCACCCAGACCCGCGGAACTAAATCCTCCAACTCCTGGCTCCCGAAGGCGAACAGAAGGCTGCTGGCGCACGCCTCATCCTCCACGAAACAGATGACCGGTGCCCAGCCGGGCCGCGAGGTATCCACCGTCGACCGGGGAACCGGCGGAGCGGCGGCGGCTCCGGCAAAGGGGGCGGTTCGTGCGGCGGGAACGGCGCGGACCTCGGAACCGATCCGCCCCACCAGCGGGCTTTCTGGCCGGCGCTCCCTGGGGAGTACCGGCGCCAGGGCCATCTCGTAGGCGATGGAGGGGCGGTAGCTCACATCCCCCTGGGTCGACCAGATGTGATTCAAATTGTCTGCTCCCAGGGGGAGAAAGACCACCTGGAGCCGGAAGGTCTCGTCATCCACCGTGAGGGCTGGCTGCACCGGAGTCTCGTGGAACAGCCGCATCACCTCCCCGAGCAGGCGCAGATCGTTCTCGCCGGCGCTCAGCTGCTCCTCGTCTATGCCAAAACCGGTGACAAGGCAGTTGAGTCGCACCCACCACGGGTCGCCTGGGGTGTCTCCAGTGAAGAATCCGGCCGGTTCGATCCGGTAAAAGAAGAGGTTTACCCGATGGTTTGCATCGGCCGTTGCCGGCACAGCATTGGCCGGGGAGCCGATCATGACCTGGATCGAGTTGGCGCTGGCGTCGAGCCCCACGCTGACGAAGTCGGCAATAGCCCGGCAGACCTGGGAGAGTGATGAGCGCGGAAGAGCCATATCAGAAATTCCTCAAATAGTGGCGGCTGGCAAGATCCGGCCGTGACCGCTCCTCGCTCCGGGACGGACGCTCCGCTGGCGCCGGCGCCACCACCACGACCTCGATGGTGCCGATACTGACCCGGGGTTCGTTGTTGGGGAGGGGAGGGACCGGCATTCCCTTTTGGTCGTCTCTCCTTTGGAAGGGCGGCAGATCACGCTCCGGAGCTTTACGGAACCGTTCCGCTGCCAAAAGGACTCCGGCAGGATCTGGTTGGTTTACCGCGGACATGGCACCGGCCAGGGTTTCCTGGCGGGCCTGTCCAACCAACGGAAGCTTATCAGGCGGAACCGGTGCCCGGAAAACCTCTTCCGGTATGACTTCAGGCTGAGTGTCCTGCAACGACGGGAGCGGCTTCGGAAGGGGGTTTTGCGCAGCGGATGGATGAGGGGTCGCCTCGGCAGAGTCCTGCCGGGAATCGTTCGCAGCCGTCACGGCATTCGGCTGCACAAATGAATCTTCGACCTTTTCTGCTGCCGATTCAACGAAAGGGGTGGTGGAGCCCGCACGGGTTATCCCCGCTTGCCGTCTCCCCTGCGTTTCCACAGACACTTTCCCGATTCTTGACGCCGCATATCCGGACAAAGCTTCCCGTATCAATGAATCGTTCGCGCTCGCTAAAACTAAAGGAACAACGTTCGAACCACCGTCGTGAAATGACTCTATCTGTTCAACGCTGAAATCGCCCGTTACCGTTCGGTCGCTTTCGCTTCCAGCCTGCTCACGTGCCACAGGATTGGGAGGGGTTACCCCCTGTTGAATCGCCTCCGGAAGGCCCGCTGCCGGGATGTGTTCCGAAGGCGAAGGGCCCACCACCTGGCGGGTGACGGCTCCGTTCTGCACAGGACTTTGTCCCGCTGCCAACGGCTGACCGCCCCCCTCCTCCCGAAGTTGTATGACCGACGTGACGCTTGCCGCGGGTTCTGCGGCTGTCGCGGGAGTCGCTGCACCCGCGACCGGAGCATCGCTCGGCATCTCCTCACCGCCACGGGACAGGGGAGCCTCGGGTGTACGGGAGGCAACGCCCCCCCTCCGGCTGTCGCGTATGATGTCGGCGAAAAATCCCATAACGAATCCTTTATACCAAGTTGCAATCAAAATGAGTACCAGGCGGCAAGGAGAGTGGCGATCGAGGCGTACTATCAGCACGTTGAGGAGCCACCGACGAAGACAACGACGTAATCGTTTGATTGCGACTTGGTATTAATCTACCGCGCCATCCCACGCGCCCGGTCGATCAGATCCAGGTAGCGCCGGCGCCGATCCAGCGGCAAAGCCAGTAGTTCCGACTCGCTCCAGTGATAGGTGGAGGCGAGAAGATGAATTTCCTCGATGAATCCCCACCCCGCCTGATGGAAGAGTGCCCGATACGGGTCCACGTCGATCACGTGGGGGGCGCCGCAGGCGGGGCAGGCAGCCTGAACCGACATGGCCACTTCCGGTGCCACCTCCTCCAGAGCCGTCTCGATCCGGGCCACATCCTCGGGGGTGAATACGCCAGGTTGAGCCTCTGGCTGCCCGGGAAGAGTCTCCAGACAGCGGCCCACAAGACATTGGAGCGCCTCGCCGTCATCATCGAGACCGGCAAGGACTTCCTGGTCGGCCCCGGTGGGGACCCGGAAGCGGCACGGCCCGATGCTCGTCTCCACTGTTGCAAAAGGATACCCTTCCCGCGCCTCCTTCACCGGAATATCCCGGTAGCTTATGGAGAAATCGAACTGCTCGCTGCACCTGCCGCAGCGGGCCGTCAGCCAGCTCTCCCCCAGGCCGAGCCCCATGGCCAGGCGCCCCATCAGAAACTGACGGTCGGCTACTGAGAGTCCCGCCACCGTCGCCGGCAGGGGTGCCTCCCCGCCCAGGTTCTCGAGGGCTGCGGCAAGTACCGCCGTTACCCGGGTCGGAGTGGGGGAGTCGGCCCCGCCTGCCTCGGCCAGGGCCAGCTCCACTGCACCGGTGAGGGAACGGAAGGCGAAGTCCCGACGCCGGGCACCGTCGCGCAGGATTCCGCCCGGGAGCCGCATCAGAACTCAGCAGGCTCAGGTACGCTGGTATCACGCTCCCACCCCTCGTGCTGCAGGGTGATGGTCTGGATGCCGATGGTGTTCATGTTGCTGGCATCCAGATCCGGGGTTGCCTGGTAGTCGGAGACCCAGGCCCGGAAGAGCTTGTAGGAGATGGCCACCTGCCCCTGGAGGTTGAGGATGTTGATGACGATGTCCTTGCGGTAGTTCTTCAGCGACATGGCGGCATTCCCCTGGATATTATTCACCAGGTTCGCCCAGTCCTCAAAGACCGGGTCGTGGGTGAGTCCCTGTTCCAGGGTGACCGGGTCATAGCTGGTCCCTCCCGGCATGACCCGCTCGTGGGACGGGTCGTTGGAGGCGCGCCACTTGACCGGCGTCGTCTTCTTCTTGAGAGCTCCCATTTTTTTCAGCCCCGCCACCACCTTGCCGTCTATGAGGACCTGGAACTTGAAGGTGCGATAGGGATCGTGCCGATGGGTGTTTACAGGAAAGAGCGGTGCAGCCATCACTAACCTCCTTTACAGGCTTTTGAAAAACTATTGCGGGGCCGGTCTCCGTTGTTGCCGTTCACTCAAAAGCTCAACGTACCAACCGGTACGCCTCGCCTTTTCGATCACTCGCGCCTGACATCCCGGCTTCCTCACTACGTTTTCAAAAGCCTGACAATAATTTATTGTTGAGCTACTTTCTGCTGGATGCGGACAATGACGAACTCGGCCGGTTTCAGGGGGGCGAAGCCGACTATGACGATCACCTGGCCACGGTCGATATCCCCCTGGGTCATGGTGTCCCCCAGTCCGCAGCGAACGAAGTAGGCGTCGTTGGCCTTTTCACCCTGGAAGGCGCCTGCGCGGAAGAGCCCGTCCATGAACGATCCGATGTTGGCCCGCAGGGATGCCCAGAGGTTATGATTGTTGGGCTCGAAGACCGCCCACTGGATCCCGTTGTAGACACTCTGTTCGATCATGATGGCGGTGCGCCGAATGGGAACATAGCGCCACTCGGGGTCGGCCCTGGTTGCCAGGGTACGGGTTCCCCAGATGACCGGTCCGAATCCCGGCATTTTGCGGAGGCAGTTGATGCCGAGAGGGTTGAGGGAATCCTGCTCCCCGTCCTCCACCGTGAACTGGATGCCAGCCACTCCCAGAAGGGACGTTTCGACCCCGGCCGGTGCCTTCCAGACACCGCGCCGGCCGTCGATCTTGGCCCACATGCCTGCGGCAAAGCCGCTGGGCGCAACCATGAGTGTGGAAGGGACACCGGGATTATTCTCGGCGTTGTAGAAGGGGTTGGCCATTTTTACCCAGGGATAGTAGACCACCGAATAGGTCTTGGGCTTGAACCCCAGGTCATTGACCGCCTTCTCTGTCTTGAGTTCGACCCCTTCGGGGGGATCGATGATGACCATGCGGCTCTTCATCTTCTCGGCGTGGGCCACGGCGGCATCGATGATCCCCTGCTCGGCGGTGGAATCCCATGTCTGACCTGGCAGGCAGAGAATGCTGATGTCGCGTACCTTCTCGAAGGCGGCAAAGATGTCGTCGTAGGCATCCTGATCGGGGGCGCTTCCGTTGGTCCCCCCCGCCAGGGAAACCTGGCCGGCGATTCCGGACAGCATCGCATTAAGGGACTGCTGCCCGGTGCGCTCTGTGCCGTCGTTGGCAAGGCCCAGAAGAAGAACTGTGGAGGCGTCGGTGGCGCCTCCGGGTCCGCTCACCACCACCGATGAGGTAGCGAGGCAGGTGCCGGATGTGAGGACAAGCTGATCCCCGTCCGGAGCGCAGGTAAAGTCCCGCACCGCCGGGTTGACCACCACCGAGCCCCTCACCAGGGCCTGGATGCGCCCGGCCGCGTCGGCCAGGGTACTGGTGGCGTCGAACTCGTCGGCGGCAAAGGTCACCGTCCGGGCGGTCCCGTCCACAGTGACAGTCATGGTCAGGGCGTTCAGGACGCTGAAATCGGCAACGGCCGCAAGATCCTGGCTGATGCTCACGCCCAGGAGGTACTGGCTGATGTCCTGGACCTCCACACCGATCAGAGTCGAGGCGTCGTTCACCTTGCTCTCGATATAATCGGGGGCGCCGTCGTCGGCCACGGTCAGATCGTTGAACCGCTCCCGCTCCTTGAACTCGGTTCCCTCCATCACGCCGACCCGCAGGGTGTAGAATCCGGGAGCATCGGCCTTAGCCTCGAACCTGATCCGCAGGGCACTCCCCCACTCGCCCGGATTCGCAGCTGTAAAGCGGAGGATCTGGGTGGCATCGACGGGATTGACCAGGAAGCCCTCGGCTGTAGCCGCGCTCCCCGCCAGGATGGCTCGCACGATGTAGGCGGCGGTCCCGCCGTTTTGAAAAAAACTGTAGACCGCGAATCCCATGGGATCACCGGTGGACAGCTTCCCCAGATCGCGGATTCCGCCGAACTGCTCCTCGTAGTCGCTCCATTTGAACAGAAGCATCGGTTCGGCCACCTGACCCTTCGTGGTGTAGCCGACAAACGCCGCTGTGGACGTTCCAACCCCTTCAATCGGCCGGGAGCCGCTCGGGATTTCCTCCACATACACACCTGGATGAAGATACGTAGGCATCGTCTGCACTCCTTTCTTCTGTGGTAACGTACGGCACTATGTAGATAACTGCCGCTGGCATCAGCGTTTATTGGATAAAGTGATTTTGGGAACAAAATAGGATAAATCTCATTGATTAGTACTTGTTAGAAACTTTAAACTTTATTTTATATTTATGTCAATACCTTAATTCTAGTAAAACAAAGCAGGTGATAGACGGTTGGATTTATCTGCGATAGATATACACGGTATTATCAAATCGGACGGCACAGGGCGTAACATCCCGCTGGACATCGATTGATTCCCTCTTATCCGGCTTCCAGATGTAGTTTCATAACATACCGATAATAAGCATGATCATCAAGTAACCACATAGTAACCGCAATAATCGATAAAAACTCGAGTTACTGGAGTTCACATCTCCCTCCTCCGGCGTTTTCCACGTCGCAAGCCAACGTAGTGCATCCGCAGTGTCATCCGAAATCCCTTTCTATAAATCAAACTAAAAAAACAACAGCAATCGTTGTTTTTAATGTTCGTTTGGCGTACTTATGAGTTCATGTTACTTTCGCACTACATTGATGGCCTGCTTGCCCGGGGAATCTACTGTTTCAGTGGTGTTCAGGCGGTTGAGGCGCTTGGTTCAGGCATTATCGCTACCCGTGCTGCCTTGCGTCGACTGCGGCATAAAGGAGAGATCGCCATGCCGCTGCGAGGTTTCTACGTAATAGTGACCCCGGAGCATCGAAACCTGGGATGCCTGCCTGCAAACCAGTTCATCCCGTCACTAATGGCCCATCTTGATGAACCCTACTATGCCGGGCTTCTTACCGCTGCTGAACACCATGGTGCGGCACATCATCGTCCTCAAGCTTTTCAGGTTGTTGTCAAGCGGTCACGACCAGGCATCATTTGTGGAGGCGTGCGCGTTGATTTCATTACTCGAAAAAATGTTGCGGCAATTCCAACTCAGGATTTCAAGACTCCTCGCGGCTATTTGAAGGTTTCAACACCTGAAGTCACCGCCTTTGATCTGGCAGGCTACCCACATCACTCAGGGGGACTGGACAACACGGCTACGGTTTTAGCCGAACTGGCTGAAAATATTGACACCTCGAAGCTGGCCGGCATTGCCGATTTGTCTCCTGTAGCCTGGTCACAACGTCTGGGCTACCTGCTGGAATTGATCGGCGAAGCCGGGTTGGCCAAAGGTTTGGCAGAATTTATTGACAGCAAAAATCCGGTCACCATTCCGCTTTCTCCGTCACAACCCCACAAAGGCGTTCGCCAGAATGCACGCTGGCGTCTGATGCCAAATGAAAAGGTAGAACCGGAAGTGACTCTGTCTCATGGCAGCAAAAATAATATCGTATGCTCTTATTGTGGTAGTCAGTTACATCATGAAGGTAGTGAACCTGGCCCATGATGGGCCGAAGCCCAGGTAATTGGCAAACAAGTTCTCCGGTCAGGGACATCGGTTGGCGCTAACTACCGCGAGGCCTACCGTGCGAGGTCATTAGCCGAATTCATTGCCAAGCTGGGAGATTGTCTGAAGGAGCTTGATGAAAGCAGTTACTGGTTCGAGTTGCTCGAAGCGACCGGTGTTATTTCGTCAGCGGATTAACGAATACGCAGCCGGGATTGAACAGATAGGAACTTATGTTGATCCGCATGAAGCGGTCTGGGCACCGTGGATAGCTGAAAGTGAGAAATTATCAACATACACCTCATTGGATAATAACGGAAACCATTACCAATCGAGTTTGTTTATGGCACTTCTAAGATGCATTGGGTGAGCAAAGAGGGAGAAGAAGAGCAATACATGCCAGCTCTTTGGCTGCGATCAGCTCATAACATTGTTGATATTCGTGGTGCTCATTTTGTTACTGCAACAGGCGAAACAATGGCTTTCTTTGTCGAGGCAGATTTAGACAACGTTGATGCTAAGCATTCAAGAATGCTTTTTGTTCGTCGCGATGCTTTGGATAAATTGCTGAAACAAGAGTCAAGGACATTTTGCTGGTCAACGAGAATATATCGTGAACCTTCCACTTACTTGATGCAGGAGAGTTGGCCAAGAAAACAGATGGATTATAGGGCTTTTGTATTGCTGCATGACGATAAACTTTCAACGTATGAACAGAGTAAGGAAGCAGGCGATTGGTAAACAATGAACGATCTTACCACCTCCATCAAACACTTTGCCTCTCTCAACCGCGCCCCCGGCGCGACCTGGAACGACGCCACCAAGCGCAAGGCCCCGCACAAGCCGCTCCTGCTGCTGGCGGTGCTGGACCTGGTGCACCGGGGCGTCATCTCCTCGCCATTCATCGCCGTCAGCGGCGATCTGGTGGAGCTAAACGAGCTGTTCAACCTCTACTGGCGGCGGATCATCCCCCTCAGCCAGACCAGCAGCATCGCCTTTCCCTTCTCCCGTCTCGACCGGGAACCGTTCTGGGAACTGGTGCCGCTACCGGGCACGACCTTCACACTGGTACTGTCCTGCCAGGCTGTCTTGTCAAAGTCGACAGCCAGAAACCGGCAGGTATCGTCTGGCAGCAGCGAATAGGCAGGAGCAAATCAGGCGGTACTGAATTGAGAAGTAAATGCCGCTATAGCCTATTGGCGGCGAAACACTGACGGGGCGTAGAAGTCTTATTAATGTCATTTTGGAGTATAGACAACTACGAACTATGCAAGTCAGGTGACATAAAACAGGCCCGAAGTGCCTCAACATCGACAGAGGAAACAGCTTGAGCGGCAAAATGTTCTTCCCAGTTTTCAACGCATGCTGTCATCTCGGCAACTATCAGTTGCGCCTCGTCCCGTGGCAAGCCAAAACGGGCAGATGCGCTCAAGGCATTTTCCAAGGTGGCTTCCCTCCCCTTGTCTCCCAGCGACATGGAGAGTGAAAAGTCGGTGCCGATGCCAGAACGGGCCGGCGTCGGGACAATATCGTATGCCGGAGACAGGGCCAGTCCCTTCGCTCCCCACAGAAAACCGTGGTTGCGAGGATGATCGTCCGTATTCCTGCAGAGGACGTTGAATACCATCCGCCGGAACAGCTCTTGAAGTTCTGCCGGCTGAGCCAACACTGTAGCGCGCATCCGGTCGGCCAGTGCCGGGTAACTCCACCGGGTACGGTCGCGTTCATCCCATTCCATCAGTGACAAAGCGCTCAGGAAGCCGAAACGCTGATACCCCGTTGCCGTTTTCCGACGATCAAAGCGCTGCACCAGCAACACATCCTTGTTGCCGACTGTAACCAGGCGCAACTCCGGAACCGTTATGCCGCAGACTTTGGCCAGCAGCATGGTGGCATATTCGATCCGGGGAAAATTGACCGTGTCCCCCCGAGCAGGGAATTTTGCGATCCAGAGAGCATCATCCAACTCAACGGTACATTTCGGCCTGGCCCCTCCGATGCTGGTTCCCTGTTCCAACAGCTGGAGCAGGTCACGCCGGACCGGTTCACCATGCTGCAACTGTGTGGCCGCCTCCAGAATGTCCGCTAACGACTGGAACGAGGGTGGTCTGCTTGCCGGTTCTCCTTGTTCCAGTGAGACACGGAAGTCAAGGCAGCCGACTCGTGAAGCATTGCCATGGAGCAGGTAATCCATTTCCCCCAGGGATTCGGGGGGAGACTTCAGTTCTGCGGCAATGACCAGGCGTCCCCAATAATCGGGAGAGGCATCACGGAATGCACCGTAAAGGCCACCGTTGGTAGTTACATCTCTAGGAACAGCTCCCAATTGCAGTGCGACAGGATCCACCGGCTGTGCGTTAGGGCGTTCCAGGTAGCGAAGACCGTAGGCAAAGCGACCGATGCCATCATCCGGATAATGGGTAAAGATTCCGGCCGGGACGGCCACCGTCTCGCCGGGTAGATAGATGAAGACGTATGCTTTCTGCTCACGTGCCATGGTTAGAAATCCAGTTCATCAGTATTTATCTGTTTTTTCCTGACCCTCTGCGGCAGACGCTGTTTCTCTGAAAAAATACCCACGGTGTCATTCTCGGGAGTGGCGACATCCTTCAGTTCATCCACCATACCCAATGCATGGAGTGCAGCGGCCAGAACCGAAAGACCAACCGACGAATCACCGGATTCCAGGCGGGAAAGGGTTTTCCTGGTAACCAGCATGCTTTCAGCCATCTCTTCCAGTGTCCAGCCGCGTCGCTTGCGGGCGACCTGAATATTATTGCCCAACGCCTCGATCGCTCGGTGAGCGGGAAGCGTGAGACCTTCTTTGCCCAAAGATTTACGTGTCATATAATATCCTTTATACAGCTTTACGGGTATTATATAGCACTAAATATAATTGGCAAATAGTTAAGACTTCTGTGTAATATTTTTGAGGTAGATTGGTTGTCCAAGGAGTTTATTTTTTTATTGATGTACACAAACGGTATCTCCGCCAGGCATAACATCCCGCTGGACATCACTTCGCCCCCTCTGTTAAAGTACGCAATTCCATGAAAATCAAACGCCTCGAAATATCCGGTTTCAAATCTTTTGCCGACAAGGTTGTTCTTGATTTCCAGCAGCCCGTAACCGGCGTGGTCGGCCCTAACGGCTGCGGCAAGTCCAACATTGTGGATGCCATCCGCTGGTGCATGGGGGAGCAGTCCGCCAAAAATCTGCGCGGCAAGGCGATGGAAGACGTGATTTTTGTCGGCAGCGATAACCGCAAACCGCTGGGGATGGCTGAAGTGTCGCTGGTTTTCTCCACCGAGGACGGCCGTGCGCCGTCCAAGTATCTTGATTATTCCGAGATTCAGCTGACCCGCCGCCTGTACCGCGACGGCGAGAGCGACTACCTGATCAACAAAATTCCCTGCCGACTGATGGACATCACAGAGCTGTTCATGGATACAGGCGTCGGCACCCGCGCCTATTCGATAATAGAACAGGGCAAGATCGGCATGATCCTGCATTCGCGTCCCGAAGAGCGCCGTTTTCTGATCGAAGAGGCGGCCGGAGTCACCAAGTTCAAATCCCGCAAGCAGCTGGCCCTGAAAAAGATCGAAGGAACCCGCGCGAACCTGGCCCGCCTGGCCGACGTGCTGGGGGAGATTCGACGTCAGCTGGCGTCGCTGCAGCGCCAGGCCAAGAAGGCCGAGAAGTTCCGGGAATATCGCGATGAATTGCGGGAAATAGAGCTGCTTTTCACCGCCCGGGAGTATCTTGAAACCCAAACCGCCCGCAGCGCTGTGGAACGCGATATGGCAGCCCTCAATGAACGAATCCGCGAGGTTTTTGCGGCATCAGCCTTGGGAGAGTCCCAGGCCGAAGAAGCCCGGATCGCTCTGCTGGAAGCGGAAAAGCATCTGGCCGTGGCCCAGGAGGAAATTTTCCGGGTCAGGAGCGAGTTCGGTACGACCGAGAACGCGCTGGAGTTTCAACGTAAGGAACTGGCCGGTCTGGATGGGCGGCTGGTAAGGCTGGAGGCCGAAACCGGGGAGCTCGAGAAACGTCTCAAGGAGTGCGCCGATCAAAGATCCGCACTGGAATTGCGGCGAGACACCGGCAGTCTGGACGCCGCCGGCACCCAGGCCGGTCTTGAGCAGGCCGAAGCCGAGCTGGCGGAACAGCAGCAGAGAGAAGAAGAGCTGAACAGGGCCCTGGAAACCCGCCGCAAGGATCTGTTTACGGCCCTGGCCGAAGCGGCCCAGTTCAAGAGCCGCCTGGAGAACGCCCAGAAGCGCCTGGCCGGACTGCTTGAACGGATCGAGCGCCAGAGGCGAGAGGGGGCCCAGCTGGCTGAACGGCGCGAACAGCTTCGCCAGCGGGGCGCGACCCTGGAAAGGGACATTGCCGCCGGGCAGCTGGAGCTGGAAACGCTGCAGGCCGAACTTTCAGCTCTGCGTCTCAGTGAAGAGGATCTTAAAAAAAAGCTGCCGGAGGTCGAAAAAAACTGGCAGGCCCGAAGGGATGAGCTGAACCGTTCCTCGTCGCGGCTGCATTCGCTGCGTGAGCTGGAAGCACAGTTTGCCGGATTCGGCCAGGGAGTGCGCACCTTGATGAAGGATGCCGGACAGCGTTCAAGTTTCAGCGGGGTTCTGGCAGACACAGTTCAGGCGCCGCCCGAACTGGAGGCGGCGGTAGAGGCTGCCCTTGCAGAACGGCTGCAGTGCATCCTCTGCGAAGATGAAAACGATGCCGTACAGGCGCTTCAGTTTCTGAAAGGAAACAACGGCGGCCGGGCCGGCATCGCGCTGCCGCTGGAATGCGATCAGCCGCCCGTGGCGGTTGTTCCCGGCAGTGTGCCGCTGGGAGATCAGGTGCAGAGTAGCGGTACTTTTTCCGGTCTGATCAAGCGCATGCTGGCAACAGTCATGCTGGTTGACGACATCAGCGGGGCGATCCGGCTGGCTCGCAGCCATCCCGGACTGACCTTTGTCACCCGCGACGGCGACATGGTTACAGCCGGCGGGATCGTCAACGGCGGCTCGGGCGATCAGGTCAGCAAGGGGCTGATTCACAAGAAACGGGAAATCCGTGAACTTGAGCAGCGGGTGGCCGGACTGGAGCAGGAAACCTCAGCCCTCGGCAAACAGCGCGAGGAGCTTCGCCAACTCAGCCAGAAAGTGGCCGAGGAGCTTAAAAGCGGTGGTTCGCATCTGCACCAGTGTGAACTGAAGCTGACCGGGCTGCGCAAGGACCGTCAGCAGGCCGGCGACGAGACCGCCCGCATCGAGGAGCGCCTGGAACTGCAGAGCATGGAGGCCGCCAATCTGGACGAAGAAAATCAGGCCCTGGAAGCCGAGCTGAAACTGGCCCAGGAGCAGATCGGCCAGACCGGCAGCACCTCCAGAGAACTTGAGCAGGAAACGACCCGCCTGAAGGGGGAATTGGACCTGCACCGGGCCGTTTTGGCCGCAACCCGCGAAAAGGTTACCGCCATCCGCGTGCAGACCGCCACGCTCAAGGAACAGCAGGAGGCCCACCTGAGGGGACTGGCTGATCTGGAGCGCCAGACGGAGGAGCTGACCAGACGCATGGCCGGAGACCGCCAGGAGATCGAGTCCGGGGCGTCCGCTAAAAACCGGCTTCAGGCGGCAATCGCAACCGCCACAGAACGGCTGGAAGAACTGCTGCGTTTGCAGATAAAAGCCGAAGAGCGCCTGGCCGTTGTTCGTGGGTCATTTGAAGCCGCCGGGGCCGGAATGAACGAAAACGAATCCAGGCTCAAAAAGGCCCGCGAAGAGAACGATGCCGTCCGCCAGGCACAGGCTGATCTCAACCTGCGCTTCTCAACCCTGAACATGCAGGCTGAACATCTGGAACGGACACTTCAGGAGAAGAGCCGGATTGATATGGCCGAGGCACTGGCGCGACTGGAGGCGGTCGAGTTCGACGAAGCCGCACGCCGCGCTCGACTGGTAGAACTGCAGCGCTTGCTGGACGAAATGGGTGAAGTCAATCTGATGGCGATTGAGGAGTGCGCCGGAATGGAAGAGCGTTTCAGCTTCCTGAACAGCCAGAAGGATGATCTGGAGGAGTCGCTGCGCGGTCTGCAGCAGGCCATCCAGCGCATCAACCGCACGACCCGCCAGCGTTTTCTCGAGACTTACAATCTGGTTAACGCCAAATTCCAGGAGGTCTTTCCGCGCCTGTTTTGCGGCGGAAAAGCCGAACTGCGCCTGACCAACGAAGAGGACCTGCTGGAAACCGGCATCGACATCATCGTTCAGCCCCCCGGCAAGAAGCTGCAGAACGTGACCCTGTTGTCCGGAGGCGAAAAGGCCCTTACCGCAGTGGCGCTGATTTTTTCGATTTTCCTGATCAAGCCGACCCCCTTCTGCCTGCTGGACGAGGTAGATGCGCCGCTGGACGACGCAAATATCGGCCGTTTCAACGACATGGTCCGAGAGATGAGCGCCATTTCCCAGTTCATCATCATTACCCACAACAAGGCCACCATGCAGGTGGCCGATACGCTTTACGGAATTACAATGGAAGAGCCGGGGGCATCCAGGATGGTTTCGGTCCGTCTGCATTGAAAAGCAGGGTCAAGGGCCGAGTTTTTCCCCCTTGACCCTTGACCCTTATGGAGGTTACATGTCACTTGAAATTATCCTGAAAAATCTGGTTGATCAGGTTCCGCATGCTGTAGGAGCAATCCTTGTGGATTGGGAAGGGGAGGCGGTCATGGAGCATTGCCACTGCGAGCCCTATGACATGCGCTTCATCGCGGCCCACAAGGGTATTATCCTGGCGCGTCTGAATGAAATGCAGAGCATTGAAAATGTCGGCGCGATAGAGGATGTGGTTTTGACCACCAGCGAGGGGCACCTGATAATCGGCTGCATTAATCAGGAGTATTCACTGGTGATGAAGGTTGGACGCAGTTGTCCGGTGGCACTTGCCATGCACCATTTCCACCGTGCCATTGCCGGACTTATTAAGGAGATCTGATGGAACAGCAGGAGAAAAAGGGCTTCTTTCGGGGCCTGATGGATAAAATCACCGGCGCCGACTCTGCAGAAGTTGCAGCTCCGCCCGAGTCAACAGCCACGTCACAGATTCAGCAACCGGCCCCCGTTTCGCCGGTCGCAACAGCTACTGCTTCAGCTACAACTGAAAAACCGGGCTTTTTCGAGCGCTTGAAATCCGGCTTAAAGAAGACCAAGGACGGCCTGGTGGGCCGCATTGACGCTCTGGTTCTGGGCAGAAAAGAGATCGACGCCGATACGCTGGAGGAGTTGGAGGAGATACTGATCACCTCCGATATCGGCGTCAAAACCACCGTGGAACTGATCCGCACCCTGGAGCAGAAGCTGGGGCGCAACGAGCTCAAGGATGGCGAAGCGCTGCGTGAGGCGCTCAAGCAGGAAATTCTGTCCCGTTTGAATCTCCATCACCGTCCGATGGATATCGGCAGCCGGAAGCTTTTTGTGATGCTGGTGATCGGAGTGAACGGAGTCGGCAAGACGACCACGATCGGCAAGCTGGCCTCACGATTTTCCGCCGACGGCAAAAAGGTTCTTCTGGCGGCAGCCGACACTTTTCGGGCGGCGGCGGCCGAACAGCTGGTGGCCTGGGGCGAACGTTCCGGAGTGGATGTGATTCGCCACAAAGAGGGAGCCGACCCTTCGGCAGTCGTTTTCGACGCCTGCAAAGCAGCGGTTGCCCGGGGCGTCGATATTCTGATCATTGATACCGCCGGACGTCTTCACACCAAGGTCAATCTGATGGAGGAGATGAAAAAGATCTGCCGTGTGATCGGCCGCGAGATAGAAGGAGCCCCGCATGAAACGCTGCTGGTGGTGGATGCCGCCACCGGCCAGAATGCCGTTTCCCAGGCACGGATTTTCAAGGAGGCTGCCGGCGTAACCGGCCTGGCCCTGACCAAACTTGACGGGACAGCCAAAGGGGGGATAATCGTAGCGGTCAGCCACGAGTTTGCCCTGCCGGTCCGTTACATCGGCGTCGGCGAATCGATAGAAGATCTGCGTGACTTTGATCCTCAGGAGTTTACGGATGCCCTTTTCCAGGCCTGAAAAATCCGGCTCTAAAAAGGGGCGAACAGGCGTGGAACCTCACGAAATCAATCAATTGGGACTTGACTTTACGCTGCCTCAGGCGTATATTGCTCCCCCTCGAAAGGAAATAGAAACCATGAACCAGGAATTGATAGAAGTACTCGAAAAGAAGATCGGTGAGCTCGTCGAAAAGTATACCTCGCTGAAAGAGGAAAACGCCCTCTTGAACGAAGAACTGCAGCGCCTTTCATCCGACAGGGAAGGTATCAAGTCACGCGTTGACGCTCTGCTCGGCAAACTGGACGGTATTTAGCACGTGTCGGCGGTCATCGTATGAAAACAACCCATGCGGTGACTGTCCTTGGTCGTGAAATTTCCGTCAGGAGCTCTGCTTCGGAAGCCAAAGTCCAGGCAGTAGAAGCTTTTGTCAATGACAGACTGCAAACGATCGGCAGCGCCTTAAGCAGCGGCGATGCCCAGCTGGTGCTGACATTGGCCCTGCTCAATACCACGGAAGAACTTCTGGAATTGCGCAGACTCAAGGAGATGGACTCCTCGATCGACAGCAGGATGCTGGACATAATTAATAAACTGGATACAGCCTGATTTTACATGGTCTCTCAGGGAGACTTGATTATATATTCGCAGCAAGAGTACAACAAATCTGACCTGTCTGCAGCGAACATACAAACTGTTGCAGATTGCTGATATCAGAAACCGGCAGAATATATCCTCATCGAAAGGAAGAAATCGCTCCGAGTAGAGTTACATTAATAGCACCATCATTTCCCCGAACGGCACTCGCGAGCCTTTTTTATCCTTATCATCCTCCCTGGTCGACCTTCCCGGCATATCTCCGGGTCCAATCTATCTTTATGCAGTGAGAACATCATGCCAAAGCGTTCACTACGTTCGCAACTTCTGGCGCAACGACGGTCACTTGGCCATGATGCGTGGCAGGTTTCCAGTCACAAGGCACAGCAGAATCTGCTATCTCTTGAGGAATATCAACATTCCGAATGCATTGCGCTGTATGCCCCGGCCCACAACGAAACCGATACCGCAGATATCCTGGCACACGCCTTCGAAACCGGTAAACGGGTTCTGTATCCGGCGGTCTGCGGCCAACACATGGTGTTCCGTCTGGTTGAGGGACTGCATTCCCTGCAGCAGGGAACATTCGGCATCCTTGAGCCGTGCGCAGTCGGACCGGACCACCAGGCTGATGAAGCTGACCTGATTGTTGTTCCAGGTGTGGCCTTTGATCATGCAGGTCACAGAATCGGATACGGCAAAGGTTTTTACGACCGGTTTCTGCAGCATCCCGGCCTGAAGGCTCATCTGATCGGTCTTTGCCACGACTTTCAACTGCTGGACGCACCAATACCGGGCGAACAGCATGACATACCGATGGAGATCATAGTAAGCGACAGGAGGATCATTCACATAGTTCCAGATTCAAATTCCGGATCAGCAGGAAGTAACCGAGGCTGCGTTAGCAGTTCGGATTAATATAGAGGAGGTTATCGATATGGAAGTAATCATTGCCGTTGTAGTCACACTGGCCGTAGCCGCTGGAGCGTATTTTGCGGGAAGCAGGCTTAACAAGAAGGATTCCGGCACAATCGTCAAGCAGGCAGAAGAACTGGCCAGTAAGGTTATCGAAGATGCACGCCGGGAAGCAGAGACCATTACAAAAGAGGCCGAACTCAAGGCCAAAGATGAAGCTATTCAGTCCAAGGAAGAGCATGAGCGTACGACACGCGAGAAGAACAAAGACCTGCAGATTTTTGAGAAAAGGTTGACGCAAAAGGAAGAAAACCTCGACAAGAAGATGGCTCTGATCGACCAGAAGGAGATGGATTTTCTCAAGAAGGAACAAACACTTTCTCAAAAGGAACAGGGACTTAACGCGCGCGACGAGGAGCTTAAGAAATCTGCTGACATACAGAATGCAAAACTTGAGCAGATTTCAGGTATGTCCGCCGGTGAAGCAAAAAAAGAGCTGATGAATTCGATGGAGGAAGAGGCCAAGCACGATGCGGCCAAACTGATCCGCACCATCGAAGACGAGGCCCGCGAAACCGCCGACAAGAAGGCCAAGGAAATCATGGCGCTGGCGATTCAGCGCTATGCCGGCGAATACGTGGCCGAACGGACCGTATCGGTAGTTCCTCTGCCGTCTGATGAAATGAAAGGGCGCATCATCGGCCGTGAAGGTCGCAACATCCGCGCTCTGGAAGCCGCAACCGGCATCGATCTTATCATCGATGACACACCCGAAGCTGTCATTCTGTCCGGATTCAATCCGGTTCGACGGGAAATCGCCCGTCTGTCACTCGAAAAACTTCTGGCCGACGGTCGTATTCACCCCGGCCGCATCGAGGAAGTTGTCGCCAAGTCAACCGAAGAGGTTGAACTCTCGATCAAGGAAGCCGGAGAACAGGCCGCCTTCGACCTGGGAGTCCACGGCATTCACCCCGAGATTCTCAAGCTGATCGGTCGCCTGAAATACCGCACATCCTACACCCAGAACGTATACCTGCACTCGCTGGAAGTCGCCTTTTTGTGCGGCATCATGGCCGCCGAACTGGGTATCAACGTCAAACAGGCCAAACGCGCCGGACTGCTGCACGATCTGGGCAAGGCGGTTGACCACGAGGTGGAAGGTTCGCACGCCGTTATCGGCGCCGAACTGGCCCGCAAATACGGCGAAACTCCTAAAATTGTGCATGCCATCATGGCTCACCATGAAGACGAGAAGCCGAATTCTGTACTGGCGATCCTTGT
Source organism: uncultured Geobacter sp. (assembly GCA_964420435.1). Taxonomy (GTDB): domain Bacteria; phylum Desulfobacterota; class Desulfuromonadia; order Geobacterales; family Pseudopelobacteraceae; genus JACRCG01. The sequence continues at coordinate 24,608 of CAYQTC010000004.1, read as the reverse complement.
GCAGGCCGCCGATGCACTTTCCGGAGCACGCCCCGGCGCACGTCGCGAGATGATGGAAACCTATGTCAAGCGCCTGGGTGATCTGGAACGCATCGCAACATCTTTCAACGGAGTTCAGTCGTCCTTCGCGATTCAGGCCGGTCGCGAGATCCGTGTCATGGTTTCCAGCGATCAGGTTTCCGACGACCAGTCGGTCGTCATGGCCCGCGACATCGCCAAAAAGATCGAGGCCGAGATGACTTATCCGGGACAGATCAAGGTTAACGTGATCCGCGAAACCCGCTCGGTCGAATATGCCCGTTAGTATTCTTTTTATAGGCGACATCATTGGCAAACCGGGCCGTCAGGCACTCTCACGTGAACTTCACCGCCTGGTGGACCGGCATAATGTGGATATCGTGATTGCCAACGGAGAAAATGCCGCAGGCGGTTTCGGCCTGACCGAAGAAACTGCCAGGGAACTGTTCAAACAGGGAGTTCACCTGCTGACGGGCGGCAACCACATCTGGGACAAAAAGGAGCAGGTTCCGCTGATACTGGCGGACCCGCGCATCCTGCGGCCGGCCAACTACCCTGCCGGAGCCCTTGGCAACGGCAGCGCTGTGCTGACCACTCCGGGCGGGGTCAAGGTCGGCGTGCTGAATCTGGAGGGGAGGGTTTATATGAAAACCCTGGAGTGCCCCTTCAAGGTTGCCGATCGCGAGATCGAGCGACTGAAACAGGAAACACCTGTCATTCTGGTCGACTTTCACGCCGAGGCAACTTCCGAGAAATCGGCCCTGGGATGGTATCTGGATGGCAGGGTAAGTGCTTTGATCGGCACCCATACCCATGTACAAACAGCCGACGAGCGAATCCTGACACAGGGAACTGCCTTCCTGACCGACGCCGGCATGACAGGCGCCTTTGACTCGGTCATCGGCATGGGCAAGGAAGAAACCATCCACCGATTCCTGACCCAGCTGCCGTCCAAGTTCGAGGTTGCCAAAAAAGACATCCGCCTGAATGGTGTCGTGATCGGTGTGGATGAACAGAGCGGCAAAGCGCTTAGTATTGAACGAATAAATATTGCCTGCTGCTGATTTTATCAGCACAGGGATTGAGGAGTTTTGTTATGTCCGTAGCTGAACAGATGGCCGTCATCAAACGCGGTGCCGTTGAAGTCCTGGTTGAAAAGGAACTTGAAGAGAAGCTGGAGAAGTCCCTGAAAAGCGGCATTCCGCTCAAGATCAAAGCCGGTTTTGACCCGACCGCTCCCGACCTGCATCTTGGGCATACCGTCCTGATCCAGAAGCTGCGTCAGTTCCAGCAACTGGGACACGATGTCAACTTTCTGATCGGCGATTTTACCGGCATGATCGGCGACCCCAGCGGCAAATCCGAAACCCGTAAGGTTCTGACCCGAGAAGACGTCCTGAAAAACGCGGAAACCTACAAGGAACAGGTCTTCAAGATCCTCGATCCTGAGAAGACCAAGGTCGTCTTCAACTCCACCTGGCTGAACGAACTGGGGGCGGGCGGCATGATTGCCCTGGCCTCAAAGTGCACCATGGCCCGTATGCTGGAACGGGACGACTTTCACAAGCGTTTTACCAGCCAGCAGCCGATCGCCATACACGAGTTCCTCTATCCGCTGGTTCAGGGGTATGATTCTGTTGCCATGAAAGCAGATGTAGAGCTGGGGGGTACCGACCAGAAGTTCAACCTGCTGATGGGGCGCGAACTGCAGCGCGAATGGGGCCAGACTCCGCAGTGCGTCCTGACCATGCCGCTGCTGGAGGGGCTGGACGGCGTCAACAAGATGTCCAAGTCGCTGGGCAATTACATCGGCGTCAATGAACCGGGCGACGAAATCTTCGGCAAAGTCATGTCGATTTCAGACGACCTGATGATACGCTACTACGAACTTCTTTCCGACATGCCACTATCCGAGCTTGAAAAACTTAAAAGCGGATTGAAGGACAGGTCGCTGCATCCAATGGCGGTCAAGAAAGCACTGGGGCGCGAGATCGTATCCCGTTTCCACGGAACCGGCGCCGGCGAGATCGCCGAAGAGAATTTCGTCAAGCGCTTCAAGGAAAACGAAATTCCCGATGAGATGCCGCAGGTCAGTTTCTCAATCGCAGATGGTCCGATACTGCTGGCCAGAGCAATGACCGAGGCCGGCCTGACCAAGTCCAACGGCGAAGGGCGTCGTGCCATTGACGGCGACGGAGTAAAGCTGAACGGTGAAAAAGTCAGTGACACTAACCTGGAGCTTACGACGGCAGGAGAATACATTGTCCAAATCGGCAAGCGCCGCTTTGCGCGGGTTATGGTTGCATAAACCTGGATATAATCGCTGATAAACAAGAGCGGGACCGGCAAAATGCCGGTCCCGCTCTTGTTTATGGTATTCAAATGCAAGACGTTACCATCCTCGATTTCACTGAGATAGTTCACACAATCTGACGTCCTTCATCAACCGGACAAACCTGTCTTCCGACAGCGGGCGATGGAAGAGGAACCCCTGCATCTCCTGGCAGCCAAGCTGCAGCAGAAGATCGCGCTGTTGCGGCGTTTCAACACCTTCGGCGACAAGATTGAGATTAAGCTTGTTTGCCATGGCGATAATGGCTTCCACAATCGACCGGTCATTGGGATTTATACAGATGTCCCTGACAAACGAGATGTCGATCTTGATGCGGTCAATCGGAAAGGTTTTCAGGTAGCCCAGTGAAGAATAACCGGTCCCGAAGTCGTCCACAACAATCCTGAGGTCCAGCTCCTTGAGCTTGTGAAGCGCATTCACAGTGGCGTCGGAGTTCTTCATCAGGCTCGTTTCGGTCAACTCCAATTGCAGGCTGCGGGCATCAACGCCTGTCTCCGTCAGGATACCCTGCACCAGAGTTGTAAAATTCCTTTGCTCAAACTGCCTGCCGGAGATATTGACGGACAACTTGATGGCCGGGAGGCCGGCATTACGCCATTCTTTCATTTTTTCGCAGGTTTTCCTCAGCACCCACTCCCCCAGAGGGATGATAAGTCCGCAGTTTTCCGCAACCGGGATGAATGTGCCCGGCATGATTCTTCCAAGATCGGGATGCTGCCAGCGGACAAGGGCTTCAGCACCGACCAGACAGTTCAGGCTTGCATTGACGATGGGCTGGAACTCCAGAACAAACTCATCGCGCTCCAATGCATGGCGCAGACTCGTTTCCAGCTCCAGACGCTGATGGGCTTTCAGATTCATTTCCTGCAGGTAAAAGTTATAACCGTTGCGGCCCGATTCTTTGGCGGCGTACATGGCCATGTCGGCACATTTCAGCAGCGTAACCGCGTCCTGTCCGTTGTCGGGGAAGATCGAAATGCCGACACTTGCGGTCGCATAGACTTCACGACCGTTCATCTCATAAGCGGGAGATATGGTATCCAGCAGGTGCCGGGCAAGGTGCGCCACATTGCGTTCTTCGCCGGCATAGGAAATAAGTACTACGAATTCGTCGCCGCCCAGTCGGGAAAGTGTATCGCTGCGGCGGATACAATCACTTAGGCGCTGAGATACCATCTTCAGGAACAGATCACCCTGGGCATGCCCCATGGTGTCGTTGATGTCTTTGAAACCATCGAGATCAATATAAAGAAGCGCCGCCTTGTCGTTATTGCGGGCGGCGGCGGCCAGGGCATGCTCGAGCCGGTCGAGAAAGAGGGCGCGGTTCGGCAAGCCGGTCAGATTGTCGTAGTATGCAAGTTTACGGATTTGTTCGTCTGTTTTTTTGCGTTCCGTAACATCTTCAAAAAGGGTGACAAACAACACTTTGTCCGGCGAGAATACTGATACATCAAAGAACAGGTTTTTATCCGGCATCGGCAGTTCAAATGCATACGACTCACCTTTTTCTATCGCATGCATTATCTCTGAAAAACTGTTCATGACAGCACCGTCGAGAAACTCGTCCCCTTTCCTGCCGATAACTTCTTTTTTTTCTATTCCCAACATTGCTTCACACGAAGAATTGATATTCATGACTTCGAACGAGACCGGGATACCGTCCGTGTCACAGATGATCCTGTGCAGCGCCATCCCCTCTTTCATTGATTCATAGAGGGAGCGATATTTCGATTCACTTTCTTCCAGAGACCGGTGAGCCCGTTGAACAGCCCGCAAAGGGAGTGTGCGGAGCACAATAAAAATACCGGCACCGACCAATAATGCACCAGCTGCCACCAGGGCCGTTTCGAACAGAAGACCTACAAGAGACCGGGATATTTCTATCTGTGCTACAGCGGAACCGGCGTCATATATATCATGCCGCCGGGATATGACAGGCTGCTTCAAAGAGTCGGCACTCTCAACAATCATCTTGTGATTGGAATCCAGAATACGCCGTGTTTCGGGGAATCCTCCCCGGGAACGGCGCTCCAGCAGCCCCATCAACCTGACTTCCTCATATTGCCACATACCTGGATTTGCCATCACCAAGGCGCCAATGGTCTTCGCGCTGATTTCAGCCTCAGTGTCCAGACTGCCCAGCATGTATTGGTAGGAGACAAGAAAATAAGCGGTGGGAACAATAACCGATATGGCAACGGCTATGACAACGGCAAGCGTAGTGGTAACGCGAACTATGTAGCCGGTGCGAGAGCTCACCGGTCGTCCTTCTCACTTGGCGCAACAAGTACTCCCGATTTTTCTGCGATGACCCGGCCTTGGTGAGAGTAGGCGAAATCGATGAATTTCAGGGCTGCTGACGACGTTTTCTTTGTAGTTATGAAGCGGATAGCCTTAGCAAGTGGATAGCTTCCATCAGCCAAGGTATTGACGGCGGGCTTGATTCCGTTAAGGGTCAGAACATTGAGCGGTGCCTTCTCCACCAAAATAGCGGAAAGAGAAGAGGCACCAAGAGAACCTGGGATTTTTGCTATTGTCTCATCAGATTCAGGATCAGTTATCGCTACAATCATTCCTTGATGTTTATGGGCAGCTTTAACCGCCATGTTCATGCCTGGTGACAATCCCTCCAGGATCTTAGAATCGATATCTGCATCCGGACGCAGAATCAGCCTGATAGGCTCACCATCGGGCCAGGCTCTCAGCTTTCCGTAATAGATTTCCTCCAGTTCCTTTGTTGTTAAATCCATTTTTGTCGATTTCTTCCCGGTGACAATCATCAGCGGCATTTTGCCGTACTCTCTGGAGAATGCGCCTTTCGCCCTCTCTTCCGGCTTGAGAATCTTGCTACTGACGGCGATATCCAGAGCACCCGCAAGAATGGCTTTTATTGCTCCGGAACTCCCGACCGGCTTCTCGATTTCAATGCGGATTTCCGGGTGTGCCTTAGTGTATGCCTTGGCCAGAGGCTTCATAACATACAATGCGCTGCCGGAACCATTGATCCTAATCGTTTCGGCAGCTACCGCCCGCCAGGGTCCAAGAGATAGGGAACATAACATTAATGTAGTTAACACGGACAATTTACGGCCAATTGAATGCCTCATCTGATTCACTCCTCCCGGTTTTCTGCTGACTCAAATCACGTGTTATTGAAATAGCTCCGTTACATCTCCATGATCACCGGCAGAATCACCGGCCTGCGCTCAATGGTCTTTTTGCAGAAACGCCGCAAAGTCTGATGTACGGCGGTCTTGACCTCTTCTCCATCGCAGCGCATCTCGATGTTCAACTCATCCAGCGCAAAAATTACCGCCTTGCGGGCATCCTCCAGGTACTCCTGGCTTTCGTCTTCGAATACAAAACCGCGTGAAACGATATCCGGACCATAGATGACTTCGCCGGTGGTGTGGTTCATGCCGATGATCACTACGATCATGCCGTCTTCGGACAGGTGCTTGCGGTCTTTCAGCACGACCCTCCCCACATCGCCGACCCCCTTGCCGTCCACGAAGACCCGTCCCGATTCAATCTTCTCCACAATCGCCGCCGTATCGGCATAAAACGAGACAACCTCGCCGTTGGTGGCCAGGATGCAGCGCTCTTCGGGAATGCCGACCTTGCGGGCCAGCTGGATGTGCTTGACCAGATGGCGGTATTCGCCATGAATCGGTATGAAAAAACGCGGCTGCACGGTGTTCAGCATCAGCTTGAGCTCTTCCTGGCTGGCGTGACCGGAGACATGCACCTCGGACACCTTCTCGTGGAAAACCTCGGCGCCGCGGCGGTAGAGGTGATTGATCAGTTCGGAAATAGTGCGTTCATTGCCTGGAATGACGCGCGAGGAGAGGATGACTGTATCGCCTTTTTCCAGCTTGATCTGCTTGTGGTCGTCCATGGCGATGCGGGTCAGGGCACTCATGGGCTCCCCCTGGCTGCCGGTGGAGATGATGCAGACCTGCTCCGGCGGAAGGTGCGGCAGCTCCCTGAGATCCATCAGCAGTTCGTCCGCAATGGTCAGGTAGCCCAGATCCCGGGCGATCTGCACATTTTTGATCATGGAGCGACCGTTCAGCAGGATTTTGCGGCCGCAACCGGCGGCGACATCGGCCACCTGCTGCACGCGGTGGATACTGCTGGAAAAGGCCGCCACAATGATACGGCCGCTGCAGCGGGGAAATATTTCGGCGAAAGCTTCGCCGACGTATTTTTCGGAAAGAGTGTAACCCTCACGCTCCACGTTGGTTGAATCGGACAACAGCGCCAGCACACCGGCTTCGCCGTAGCGCGACAGACTGGCCAGGTCGGTCAGCTGGCCATCCACCGGGGTATGGTCGATTTTGAAGTCTCCGGTATGGATAACGACCCCCTCCGGAGACGTAATGGCCAGTGCGCAGCCGTCAACGACCGAATGGGCCACCCGCAGGAATTCGACCCGGAAACAGCCCAGCTGGACCGTGTCACGCGGCTTGACCGTCACCAGCTCAACCAGGCTGTCCAGCTTGTATTCCTTCAGTTTTTCGTTAACAAAGCCCAGCGTCAGGGCCGTGCCGTAGACCGGCACATCCAGCTCCTGAAGCACGAAGGGCAAGGCGCCGATGTGGTCCTCGTGTCCATGGGTCAGGCAGATGGCGCGGATATTTTCGCTTCGTTCGCGCAGCCAGGAAATATCGGGGATAACGTAGTCAATGCCCAGCATGTCCGGGCTGGGAAACATCAGGCCGCAATCGACAATTATGATGTCATCGCCATGCTGGTAGGCCATCATGTTCATGCCGATTTCGCCAAGTCCGCCCAGGGCCACGATCTGCAGTGCAGAGTTTGATTCAGTGTTTTCCATAAGTTATCTTTCCCGCTGCAGCGGCACCAGGGCCGCTATCTTTTTGTCGCAGCGCACAATCCACTCTTTGCCCGGCGTTACCAGCCAATGGTCCGCATAAAACGAGCTGCGCAGGGAACGGTAGGTGATCAGGGCCCGATTGACATCCCCCAGACTCTCGTTTGCCTCACCGATTCGCCAGAGCTGCTCGGCCGCCTTTTCTATCGTAGGGTGAAAAGGAATATACATACGGATGGCCGATTCGAATCCGGCCACCGCACCGGGAAAATCGCCCCGACGGAGTGCTTCCTCTCCAAGTTTGAACTGTGTGCCCATTCGCCACCAGGTTCCCGCCAGAAACATCAGCAGGCAGATGATTACGATAACCGTTCCATTCAACAGTATGCTTTTTGTCTGTTCGTTCATAAGCTCACTTGAAAAAATTGGGGATAAATGTCAGCAGGACTCCCATGGCAGTGGAGATCACGCCTGCCAGAACCGCCAGGGCGGCGCCGATGTCATAAGGACTCTTCAAACGGTGGGCTGCCGGCAGCCCCCAGATGATCCCTGCCAATCCGGCAACAATCAGAAGTATGTATTGATAACCGATGTTCATTCAATGCTCCAGGGAGGATTCGATCGCATTTCGCACATGTTCCATCATCCAGGCCTCGGCCTCGTTCCGGCGCAGGTCGGCCGGCACGATCACCGCCGGATGCAGCACCATCAGGATATCGCCGCTGTACAGGCGGATCCGGTTGGGGGGATTGACCCGGCCGCTGCCGTTGATCGTCACCGGTATCACCGGAACGCCGGCTTTGCGCGCCAGGATGAAACCGCCCCGTTTGAAAGGGAGAAGTTTCAGATCCGTCGATCGGGTTCCTTCAGGGAACATGACCACGCTCTTCCCCTGACGAATCGTGGCAGCCGCTTCATCCATGCTCTGAAGCGCCTTGCGGCCGTCGCCCCGGTCCAGCGGAATATAGCCGCCGCGCCGCATGGATGGCCCGAAAACAGGGATTTCGAACAGCTCTTTTTTGGCGATCCAGTGGAGCTGACGCGGCATGGACGACAACAGAGCCAGAATATCGAAATTGCTTTGATGATTGCTCATGAATATGACCGGACCGGCCGGCAGATGTTCCGTGCCGAAGACCGTAACCTTGACCAGGTTCAGCGCCAGGGCCAGATGCGCCCAGAGTCGGGCATGCCAGGCATAGGCTCTGCCGCTGGAGTCAAAAAGCGTAGAGATGAAGGCGCTGACTGAAAACAGGAATGTCAGCGGGATGAAAAGTGCCAGATAAAGATATGCGCGTATCATTGTAATACTCCGGATATAAACCTTGCTAAATTACAGCGTTATCCGGGGTGAGTCAAACTAAAACTGGGGACCGGAACTATTCCAGGGTGGTACGCAGACGTTTCTTCTCGGATGTGATCCTTTTACCGCTCAGACGCTGCTCTTTGGCCCGCTTCGGTACGCGGGTCGCGACCCGTTTCTTGACCTTGCGCTGGCGCTTTTCCAGCGCCAGCCGCAGTCGCTGCATGGCAACCTCACGGTTCTGGAACTGGGAGCGAAACTCGGACGCCTGGGCAACGATGCCGGTCGGCAGGTGGCGGATCCGCACCGCCGAATCGGTCGTATTGCGATGCTGCCCGCCCGGCCCGGAAGCGCGGTAGAATTCAATTTTGATATCAGCGTCACTGATCTCGATTGCCATTTTAACCTCGCGACTTCACGCAGACAGCATATTTGAGATATCGGCCCTCGGGGAAAGTGACCGGATAGGGAAAATCCTCCGGCTGCCCGAAAAGCGATATCACCCGCAGATCACTGCCGGCCTGCAGTGCACCCCGGCGCAGCTCCTTGAGATAATCGGCCAGATCGACCTTCTGATGATTGGAGGAGGTGATCAAAAGTCCGGCGTCGCTCAGCAGCGGCAGGGCAGCCGCCACCAGGTCGGAAGTCCCTCCGCGGGTCGTAAAGCGGCTCTTGGCGGTTGTGGAAAAAGAAGGGGGATCCATCAGAATCAGATCATAAAGCTTTTTCGCTTTCGTCATCTCGCCCAGCACCGCCAGACAATCACCGACGATGAATTCGTGCTTTTTGTGGTTGAGCCGGTTGGCGCCGAAATTGGTTCTGGCCCAATCGGTATAGCCGGGCGAGGCGTCCACACTGGTCACCAGCGAAGCGCCGCCGGCTGCCGCCGCCACCGAGAAGGCGCCGGTATAGGCGAACAGATTCAGCACACGTTTTCCTGCCACCCGCTTCATAAGATCATGTCTATTCCTGCGCTGATCCAGAAACAGGCCCGTATTGAGCCCCTGCTCCAGGCTCACCAGAAAAGTCAGGCCGTTTTCACGCACTTCCAGCCGCTGCGGGGCCGGACTGCCGGCCAGCAGACGGCCGTAGTTTTTGGTGTCACCGGACGCCTCCAGTTCGCGGGTCTTCTGGGGACGCTGCTTCTCGTAGATTCCCAGCGGCGACAGCAGTTCCTGAAGAATCTGAGTGACCAGTTTCAGGTGCGGCCGCCAGGCGGCGCTGTACAGCTGGATCATCAGATAATCGGCATAGCGGTCCACCGTCAGGCCGGGCAGGCCATCCCCCTCGGCATTCACAAGCCGGTAGGCATCGCTATCGGTCAGGTCGGCATGTTTGCTGCGCAGTTCGATGGCGGCCTGCAGGCGTTTGACAAGCCAGGGTTTCTCCAGCCGCACTTTCTGTTGTGACAGCACGCGCGCCGCAATCCGCTCCTGAGGATCCAGCAGGGCCGTCGCCAGAAACCGTCCCTGTCCGTCGCACAATTCAACCGTCTGTCCGGCCTTGCCGGCCGGCCATTTTTTTGTATAGGCATCCGCCACAACCCAGGGATGCCCCAGCTCCAGCATCCTGACGGTTTCCGACCCGACAACAAATTTATCCTGCTGTGTCGACACAAATTCCTCCGGAATCAACATAATGATTTAAAAAAACCGCCGTGCGGCTGATGCCTGCACGGCGGAAAAAGAAACCTTACCTGTATCAGATTCAGTGGTGAAAGCGCCCCTTGCGTTCCTTGTGAGCCGGAGTAGGGGACTTGTGACAATCAAAACAGGCCTTTTCCTCAACCTTCTTGGTCTCCAGCGGCGACTCTTTTCCACCCAGGTCCGGCTGATTGTACTCGGGAGTCTGGAAGTTGAGCCGGCCCCGTTCATCGGCAATATTGGCAACCTGGTAGGTTATCTGCCAATTGGCGCTGATCGGCAGCGTGTGGCACTGGTCGCAGCCCCCCGGCGGCGGAATGCTTTTCCAGGCGGTGAACATGGCGCAGCCGCTGATCGAGAAAACCAGAACCATCAAGGCTAAAAGGGTATATTTCATGTGCTTCTCCTTAGCAGAAAATCATAATGGAACAGATACTAGCACAGCAGGACTTGAAAATACAGTTTTCAAACGGATTCAGCTCATTCAGAGTAAGTCATCCCAAACACCGTATCCGTCAACCACTTCCGGAAGGAATCATTATCCTGGAACTGTTTAAATAGCTGGGCATCATCGTTGAAGAGTGCAGTGATAACCCGTTTCAGTGCTTTATCGTGTTCGATGCGTGCGTTCTGTTTATCGGAATTTTTCTTTGCGTTCTGGTAAGCCTGGTCAGCCGAGACCTTATTCGGTATTTCTTCGGTGATCCGTTTTTCCATGCGCCCCTTATCGGCAAACAACACTCCAAACTGCTCGTTAAATGCCTTGACAATATTCGACAGTTTATCCATCTCCGGCTCAGGCTTCCTGCCTCCACCGGATGTAGGCACCGGCTCAATTTCCGCGTCAGCGTCCGGCATGACAATAGCCATAGTCGCTTTCTTCTCGGCGCGATAACTATCCATGTCGATGGCTTCCAGAATCCCCTTGGCAAGGTCCTCTTCCTTGGGAGCTGGTAGTTTTGGAATTAAAAAATTCAGGAAAATGGACAGCTTTTCCCAAGCAGGAATGCCATAGGGTAGGATGGTCGCAAGAAAGTCGTAGGTGCGAGTGAAAATCTTTGCCTTGCTCTTGAAATCCACCTGTCCATCTTCATCGAGATCTTCAACGTAAACCGCCACACAGGCGTCGAGAATCGGATCAAGCCTGTCGCGGTCGGAACCGTCCAAGTACAGGGCAACAAGTGTGTCTATCTGCTCCGGCCCATAAACTTGGTAGCCATCGAGTTCAGCCTTGAGTGTGTGCAGTTTGTTGGCATCGGTCTCCTTGCTGAGGATCGTGGTCCGGTAGTAATCCGAAAACGCATGCTCGATGGTCTCTGTATTATTCTGGAAATCGAGGACAAAGACGTCGTGCTTCTTCGGATGGGCACGGTTTAGGCGGGAAAGTGTCTGCACTGCCTTGATGCCCGAGAGCTGCTTGTCCACATACATGGTGTGCAAAAGCGGCTCGTCGTAGCCGGTCTGGAACTTTTCCGCGCAAATAAGGAACCGGTATGGGTCTTCCTGGATCCGGTCCTCGATCTCGTGGCTGTGGAAACCGTTGAGTTTCGCCTCGCTGACCTTTTCACCCTCGTATTCCGGTTCGCCGGAGAAGGCTACAATTGGCTTGTAAGGGCTCTTGATTTCGCCAAGGTAGCTGCGAAAAGTAAAAAAGTACTGAATGGCTCGCTGAATGCTGCCGGTCACGACCATGGCGCGGGCCTGGCCACCGATCTTGTTCTGGCCGATTACCTGTTCAAGAAAGTGATCAACCATGATCTCCGCCTTGTCGCGGATGGCCTTTTCATGGGATTCCACGTAGCGGCGCAACTTTTTCCGAGCCTTCTTTACATCAAACTCCGGGTCCCCCTCAATGGTCTTTGCCAGGCGGTAATAGCTCTCCACCGGGGTGTAATTTTTCAGCACATCGAGGATAAAACCTTCCTGAATAGCCTGCTTCATGGTGTAACTATGGAAAGGACGGTGTTTGACCTCATCGCCGTCACGATACGGGATGCCGAAGATTTCCAGTGTTTTGTTCTTCGGTGTTGCGGTAAAGGCGAAGTAACTGGCGTTGGTCAGCATCTTCCGCGAAGTAATAATCTTGTTGATCCGGTCTTCAAGATCGATCCCGTCTTCCCCGAACTCTTCCGGTTTCTCCGCCAGGGTCATATTCATCTTGCTGGCGGTGCGCCCCCCCTGGCTGGAGTGGGCTTCGTCGATAATAATGGCGAAGCGCATTCCGCGATGTTCTTCACCGATACTGTCCAGAACGAACGGGAAGGTCTGCACCGTGGAGATGATGATCTTCTTCCCTTGTTTGAGAAAACTTGAGAGCTGCTGGGTCTTGGAAAGATTGGCCCCTTCCTTCACCGCGCCGATGATTGATCCAACCTGAGCGAAACCCTTGATCGTCTCCCGCAGCTGCTTGTCCAGTACACGGCGGTCGGTAATGACGATGATCGAGTCAAAAAGCTCCCTGCCATCCTTGCGCAGGCCGATCAGTTGATGAGCCAGCCAGGCGATGGAGTTCGACTTGCCGCTGCCTGCTGAATGCTGGATCAGGTAGCGTTTCCCCACGCCGAACCAGGCCGCATCGGCCAGGAGCTTGCGCACTACGTCGAGCTGGTGGTAGCGGGGAAAGACCTGCACTCGCGTCTTCTTGTTGGTCTTTTCGTTCCTTACCTCCACGATCTGGGCATAGTTCTCCAGGATGTCCGTAAGGCCGCCGGGGGTGAAGACACGCCGCCAGAGGTAGTCGGTCTTGATGCCGTAGGGATTGGGCGGATTGCCCGCTCCATGGTTCCACCCCAGATTGAAGGGAAGAAACCACGAGTCCTTGGCCATCCCCTTCTTCCCCTTGAGTTCAGTGCACATGCGGGCTTCATGGTCATCGAGCGCAAAATGAACGACACACCGCCCCGGCTGAAAGAGCGTTTCGCGCGGGTCGCGGTCACGGCGGTACTGCTCCACCGCATCCTCCACCGTCTGCTTGGTCAGGCTATTTTTCAGCTCAAAGGTTGCCACGGGGAGGCCGTTGATGAAGAGCGCCAGATCAAGGGATCGTCTGGTTTCCTCCCGGCTGTAGTGCAGTTGGCGGCTGATGCTGAAGCGGTTGGCCCTGTGGCGGGCAACGGCCTTCAGATTTTCGGACGATGGCGTGCCGTAGAAGAGATCGACGTGGAATTTCTCATGCTCGATACCCTTGCGCAGCACGTCAATAGTGCCGCGCCGGGTGATTTCACCCTGAAGACGGGCCAGGAACTTGCGTCGGGCCGGGCCGTCGCTTCCAAGGTGCAAGGCAGCTGCGGTCTCTTCCTGGGTCGCTTCAATGAAGGCAGTCAGTTGTGCTAGATCAACGGCATACTCCCGGTCGTAGTCACTGCTCTGCCCCGCAAGCCAGCCGAAATTGGTCATGGCGTTGACGATCAGGCTTTCCAGCCCCTCTTCCTTGACATTGGTGACCGGAGGGCGATCCGTGGATGTTGGACGGGCTGTTTCGATAAGCTTGATGCCGCCATTCGGGCCAAAGGATGTCCACTCGGCTTCGCACATTGCTTTCCGTTCGCACCCATCGGCAGAAGAAACGGCAAAATCGTCAAGGAATGAAACAAGACGCGGGTCTTGTGCTTCAAAGCCGAGGATAACCCGCTCGGCGGCATCTCTGGGGAGTTCGATGCGTATCAGCGAACTGTTGCTTGGAGAAACCGCAACTATCGATACATCGCCAATCATGACACCTGCATATGCTGCGACCATGCAGACAAGTTGCCGTCTCTGATAGTCGTTCATATCCTCGGCATCCCGAGCCAGCACAAAATCAACCAGTGCCTTTTGTTCCACACTCATCGGCTTACCCACATTAGTCCGCAGTGCCCACGGCTCCTTTTTGTAGGTTTCAAAGTCCTTGCTGCCCCACTTTTGCTGGTCGGCCATTTCGTGGCAAGTGGCACAGAGAGCAATGAGGTTTTCCGGGCTATGATCCTGGGTTTTCTTCCACGGGATAATGTGAGCCAGTTCGATAGAAAGTCCGAAGCCACACACCGCGCAACGATGGCAGGATTCGTGGAGAATCGTTCTCTTTGTCGGCAGGGGAATGGCGGGGCGATCACTCATCGACTTCCTCCGATTCGGCATCTTCAAAAAGCTCTTCGTCGAGGACGTCGGCGTCCGGCTCAATGCTTTCCTCGAACTCCGGCAGCTTTGCCGCCGCCTCCCGCACATCCAACTTGCCGGTCACAACATCAGCGGTCAAACGGATGCGGTATTCCTGCATCAGGGCAATTTCACGCTCAGTGCGGGCAATTGCCGTATTGAACTGGCAAAGCTCGTGATCAAGTTGAACGGCTATTTTGCTGGCCTCTGGTAACGGTGGAATGGCAAAGGTGAAACTCTTCAATTTGGATAAAGGAAGATTGTTCGCCATTCCTTCTGCGCCGCTAATAGACTGTTCAACTTGTTGTCGGTAGTATGTGCTGTTCATTGAATAGACCATAAAATCAGTGTCAACCGTTTCCCGAAAGACGGCTCGGAAAGTCTTATCCGACAATATGAGTTTATAATCAAGCTCTGTGACCTTCCCAACTGATCCAACTAACTTTGGTGAACCGCACGCCCGCGAAATCAACACATCCCCAATCTTTACGACAATTCCAGCATCAATTGAAAAAGCTTTGGCGAGTTGCTTGTGTTCGGTCTGCCGGAAAACTCCGTGGTTGACGCATCCTGATTTTAACACACCCCAAGAATCACCTTCGGCGAGGAAACCGGTTGCTTGTGGGCTGACTCCTTGTTCTATCTTGTGGACAATTGTTCGCAGTCTTTGAACAGCCCAATGCGCCGGAATATCACCGATGGATGGAATTCCAGAGGGCTTAAGTTTGACCTCATGATTGAGCCCACGAGTGACGGCGCGGTAGATGATAGCCTGCTTCTGCTCGTTAAGCAGTGCGATCAGCTTGCGCTTGGCGCGGATAAAGCGGTCGATCTTCCGGTTTGCATGATCGAGAAAGCGCACGATGGCGGCTTGTTCATCGGGGGGAGGCAAAATTGCTTCCAGACGCCCAAGGTCATCTGAATAAAGCCGCAATCGACTTTCCACAACACCTGTTGAAACTGCTTTGATACGCCCCTTATAGAGTGGAGTTTTGAGAAGGTGATGGAAATACCAGGGTCGTACTTCATCATATAAACGATAGACACAATATGCGGGGCTCACTATTCCTGAGTTGCGAGCTATTCCAAGACTTCCATTCCATGCAAGCATGATATTTATCACGAGGTCGTTTTCTTTAACCATTTTGTAACCGACCAGTGACGAAGCTCTGGTGTCTGGTGCCTCCGAGTCGTCTTTTGAGTGCCGGGGAGTTACGCCGGAATATTGGGAAACTCGCAAGAGCTGTTCGCGCCCTGCGGTAGAACGGGAATCAAGTTCCCTGAGCAAGTATTTTATTCGTCGAATTGTCCAATTGGCAGGTATCTTACCAATCCAATCCTGCCCCGATTTCTTATACTCCCCATACGGCTTGAGCCCGTCAATCATGCGTCTTTTCCCCCACCGGCAAGCACCTGCCGCCCAATCGCCGTTAAACGATAACGCTGCAAACGACTCTGCGGTTTGTCTGGAATGGTCATCTCCACAAAACCGCCCTGCAGAGCCGGTATCAGGTAATGCTTGCGGAAATGTTCCGCATTCCTGAAGCCTAGTTTTTCCTGCAACTCCACTCGCGTCATCATCCCGGTCAGGACATCCAGCACGGCCCTGACTTCCGTGGTGACTTCCGTGGTGACTTCCGTGGTGACTTCCGTGGTGACTTCCGGGGTGAAGAAGGTCAGGCTGACACCGGCGTTGGCATCGGAACGCCACACGGGGGGGCGGATACCGTATTCCTGGCACGTTTTGCGGATCATGACGCAGCCCCGCCCCAGCTTCTCCATCATGCCGCGCAGGTAGAGGACATGGGCAATATCCGGGTTACGCAGCACCGAGATGTGTCCCTTGGCCAGATCGTCCGTAGAAATGCCTTCCGGCAGATTGCCGGAGTTCCAGATTTCCAGACGGCTCGGGTAGATGTGTACGGCAATGCCACCCCGATAATCGGCATAGTCGCGATGGGCAAAGGCATTGACCAGCCCTTCACGAATGGCCTCGGGCGGATAGAGGCTCTGCTCCTCCCGTGCCAGCTTGGAGGGGCTAAAGTGGCTGCGGCTGGGTGTGTTGCGCTGGATAAAGGCAAAGGTTTGTTCCAACACCTGAACAAGCGGCCCTTCAAAGTTTTTGTGGTCACGGTAGGTTTCGTCGCTCTTGTCGCTGGTGTAGCAGACAGCCCGCACCCGCACCTGTGGGTGGCGCAGGGCCGGTTGAGCAGCAAAGAGCACGTCGCCACCATTGGTGAGACGACCGTACTTCACCAATCCCAGGCGCTCCAAGGCATTCATCGGGCTTTCGGCCAACAATCCCCCGCGATGAGCAGCGGCAGCTTGCCGGACAGTGGCAGAAATCTCCTCGCGGTCGAGATCACGCTCCGGGTTGGCGTCGGAAAAGCGGCGTTCCCAACGTTCCGGCTCCACCTGACGGCGCATGACCATATCTTTGATGGTTTCCACATCTGCTTTGCTGGTTCGCTCGCCATCGCGGATAAAGATTTCATTCCTGAAACTATAAGGAAAATCGTGACCGGAGGGGACTTCTATAACCCAAACCGGCTTACCTTCCAGTTCTTGTTCTTCAAAAGAGACCAGCGCCTTAGGGGCCAGCCCATCCATGATGGCCTGTTCCAGCTTCCTGATATTCTGACCGGCAGGGACTCCAACAATATCACCCCTGTCCGCAACCCCGATAACGAGATACCCGCCGCCGGAATTGAGAAAGGAGCAGACCACCTTACCGATTACCGGTGGATTGACCCCGGTTTTGAACTCCAGGCTCTGATTCTCGCCAAGCGAGAGCAGACGTTGCAAAGTCTCGCGGTTCATGGTTTCCCTCCGCGCTTCTGGTTGATGCTTGCCTGAACGCTGGCAGGGTCAGCCAGATTTTCCATGATGAATTTTTCCACTTCCTGAAAGCGGGAGAACTGTGTTGTGGCAAAGCGCAGGGCGTCTTCATCGGCGCTAAATGGCTGCACCCAGTTGCCGTTGCGCTCCGATAGCGGTTCATAATGGCGAATCGCTTCTTCGTACATGTCGATAACGCGCAGGTCGGTAATGGATATTGCGCCTTTTTTCAGTTTCAGTTTGTGACGTTTTTCAGGAGTGTCTTTACCGAGATCGCGCAGTAAGCGCCTAGCAAAAACCACATCGTTATGGGCGAGCAGCCAGCGCGGTTTGTTGAGAACTATTGCCCGTTGCAATTCTTGATGAGTTATAGAAAGTCCGGCGTCGACCTTGCCACTGCCGTAGGATGGCGTGATGATACCGAGAAAGAGGTCGCAGTCATCAACCCCGGCCAGGCAGTTTTCAAAGGCAGTCCGGTTAGACTGTACCGGCACTGTCCCTTTGTGAGACATCCAGACTTCGTAGCCGAATGCTGTCAACAGAGTGTAAATTCGATCCAGAAGTTCTTCGACACCATATACGGTTGAGGAGACAAAGATCACCGGTTTCTTTGCTTTTGCACTCATGCGCCACCACCAACGATTTCATCCAGCAACCCTTCCGTTTCATCCTCCAGCGCCAGAATGTCGGCACTGATTTCGTCCAGGGTTCGCAACACCGGCGGCTGGTAAAAGTGGCGGGTAAAAGAGATCTCGTAGCCGATCTTGGTGGCTGGTTCATCGATCCAGGCATCCGGTGTGTAGGGGAGCACTTCGCGACGGATGAAGGCCTCGATGCCTCCCTCTTCCAGCAGCGGTACCTGCTCATGGTCGCGCAGTTCGCTATCAGCCTCGTATTCCACGACGCACTTCTTACTGTCTATTTCAGCCTCATAAAGACCGCGCAGAGGATCGGGCTTCACCTTGCCCGGCTTGTGCGTCTTGGCGATGACGCGAGGGGCGTCCTCCACGCGCCAGCTTACGGCGCTGTAGATAATTTTCAATTCGGCGGCGCTTATCTTGATGGCGAGTTTTTTGAGGGCGGCTTCCACCTGCTCCCGGAATACGTTGTGATCCTCGAAAAGTTCGTCACCCACTTCATGGCGCAGCTTGGTGGCGACATCAACGAGCATGGCGTCCCGCAGCCAGGTAGCCTCATTCAGCAGTTTTTTCTTCTTTTTGTCCGGTATGCCTTTACGGCTGCTTCCGCTCTCTTCGCCATCCTCCTCGTCATCACTCTTGCCCCAGTCGTTGACCAGCTTTTCCAGCTCTTTGCGAACGGCAACCGGGTTTTCAAAAAGCGGTTCAGCAAGGGCGTCATACAGTGCGTTGCGAATCTCTTCATCACCTGAGGCAAAGCGCAAGCTTTCGATTGCCTTGCGTGTCAAGCGGCTATGGAGACGGAGCGGACGCTCCACCTTGACTTTCCAGTAGCCAAAGGCGGCATTAGGAAAAATTTTTGACTGTTCGGTTTCCTCAAAAGACAGAAAGATATCGCAGATGCGCTGAATATCTTCGACGGAAAGCTCGCAGTTCTTTTTACCCATGTTTTTGCGCAGCGGCTTAAACCACTGGGTGGCGTCGATAAGCTGCACTTTGCCTTCGCGAGCCTCGGGTTTGCGGTTGCTGAGTACCCAAACATAGGTGGCAATGCCGGTGTTGTAAAACATGTTGAGCGGCAGGGCAACGATGGCCTCCAGCCAGTCATTTTCGATGATCCAGCGGCGAATATTACTCTCCCCCTGTCCGGCGTCGCCGGTGAAGAGGGACGAACCGTTGTGGACCTCGGCGATGCGGCTGCCGAGCGGGGTATCGTGCTTCATCTTGCTCAGCATATTGGCCAAAAAGAGCATCTGGCCGTCGCTGGTTCGGGTGATGAGGGAATATTCCGGGTCACCTGCGTGCTCGATGACAAAACGTGGGTCTTTCAGTTCCTTTTTACCTCCCATCCGCTCCAGGTCGCTCTTCCAACTCTTGCCGTAAGGGGGGTTGGCCAGCATGAAATCGAATTCGTGGGAGCGGAAGGCATCAGCAGACAGAGTTGAATGGGCCGGGCCGCCCACGATGTTGTCAGCGGCATCACCATCCCCCTTGAGAAGCAGGTCGGCCTTGCAGATGGCGTAGGTTTCGCCGTTGATCTCCTGACCATAGAGGTGGGTGGCAACCTGTTTTCCATGCTCGGCGGCGATCTTTTGTAGTGTCTCTTCTGCGACAGTAAGCATGCCTCCTGTGCCGCAGGCGCAGTCGTAGAGGAGATAGGTTCCGGACTCAATCTTGTCGGCAACCGGCAGAAACATAAGGCTCGACATGAGCTTGACGGCATCCCGAGGGGTCCAGTGTTCACCGGCTTCCTGGTTGTTTTCCTCGTTAAAGCGGAGTACCAGTTCCTCGAAAATCGTCCCCATGGAATGGTTGTCAAGACCGGGCTGTGTTGGCGTAGGATCCGGACTGAGGTTGATGCCCTTGTCGAGAAATTTTTCTATCAATTGCCCGAGAATGTCGGCCTTGGAGAGCCGTGGAATCTGGTTGCGAAACTCGAAGTTATTAAGGATGTCCTGGACGTTGGGGGAAAAACCATCCAAGTATTCCTCGAAGTCGTCACGAAGTTTTTGCTGGGTGGCACGGGATTTGAGATCACGCAGCAGGAATGGCGATTTGTTATAGAAGGCCTGACCGGAGGCGGCGCGAAGGGCGTCATCCTGATTAACGACCTTTTCCCGCTCAAGCGCCGCCTGCATATCGAGCACCGCCTGTTTGGTCGGTTCCAGAACAGCGTCAAGGCGGCGCAGAACCGTCATCGGCAGGATCACGTCTCGGTATTTTCCCCGGACATAGACATCACGGAGGATATCGTCAGCAATATTCCAGATAAAATTGGTAATCGAATTAAGTTGCGATTGATCCATGAATTTCCTCATTTTGCATTTAGTAAATCAGTTATCCAAGCACAACTACACAAAACACTCATCCACATCTTTGCCCCACCAGCACACCCCACCAATTCCATTTCGGCCTGTTGGGCATAGCAGATTTTACCCTCTTTTGCCATTATTATAAATTTTAATTAAGATGATTTCGGTAGCAAATAAGATAGATGAAGGATACTCCGGAAAGTGACACTATACGTCATTCGAGTGGCTTCATGCTTTGTAATCCAGCAATCGCAACACACGCCTGGTATTGCAGGCCGTCACCGCCTTCACGGTTTCAACCGGAATACCCCGTAGCTGAGCCACCCGTTCCACCGTTTCCGTCATCCAGGCTGGGCGGTTGAAGCGACCCCGATAGCGCTGAGGAGTCATGTCGGGAGCGTCGGTCTCCAGCAGCAGATGTTCCAGCGGCAGCTCACGGGCTATCCGCAACGGCTTTACGGCGTTTGTCCAGGTGACGGTGCCGGAAATCGATATCTCAAATCCGAGCAGGATGAATTCCTGCGCCATTTCCGGCGATCCTGAAAAAGCATGCATGATGCCGCCGACCCGTTCGGCATGTTCCTCTTTCAGAACGGACAGAGTTTTCTGGAACAGCCCGCGACAGTGAATCAGCAGCGGCAGCCCCAACCCGAGGGCTATTCTGATCTGCGCCCGGAAGGCCTCTTCCTGTACTTGCAGCGACACACTGTAGGCCGGATCAAGACCGATTTCACCGATCGCAACGCCGGACGGCGCCAACTTCGCCAGCCTTTCCAGTGTCGATTGATCCGCCGCTGCCGCATGCATGGGATGGATGCCGAAGGCGGGCAGAATAGTCGTATATTGCGCGGCCAGCTCCGCCATGCGCGGCCAGCCGTCCGGGTGCACGCCCGGCACGACAAAGCGTTTGACGCCCGCCGCATAAGCTTCATGCAGAATCTGCGGTAAATTGGAAACCAGCGGTTCCAGATCCAGATGACAGTGGCTGTCGATCATACCGTTGTCATCTTCAGTTTGCAAATACGGCTGTTTTGGATACACTGTCACCCGCCCATGAACTTTACTGCACCCGATATATCGGTGATTGTGCCGATCCTGAACGAATCCTGCGAACTGCCGGAGCTGCTGGATTCCCTGTCCCGCCAGATTGGTGTCACTTTCGAATTGATCCTCTGCGATGGCGGTTCAAGCGATGGTTCACAGAAAATCGCTACAGCTCTGGCTGCTGATTACGGTTTTTCTGTCAAACTGATCCGGACGGAACGCGGCCGGGGAATACAGATGAATGTCGGCGCAGCCGCAGCCGCTTCAGATCGGCTGCTGTTCCTGCACGCCGATTCGCGCTTTGAAGAAAACGACGCCCTGCTGAAAGCCGTCAACTGCTGCCGATCATCAAAATCCGGCCCGGAGAGCTTTGCCGGCCGCTTCGGCCTGCGGTTCCGGCGCAGCCAACCGGTACGGTCACTGGCCTACTTTTTCTACGAGGCCAAGGCACGGCTGCCGCGCCGGGACTGCATTCGCGGAGACCAGGGTTTTCTGCTGACCCGCAGCACCTTTAGAGAGGCTGGCGGATTCGATGAGTCGCTCCCTTTTCTGGAGGATATCCGCCTGGTGGCCGCCACACCGCCGCAGCTAATTTGGCAGCTGCTGCCGGCAACAATCAGCACTTCCGCCAGGAGATTTGAGTGTGAAGGGCTTCTGGAGCGCCAGATTCTGAACGCCATCATCGCCAACAATTTTCTGTCCGGCTGGAACTATTTTTTCGATTCACTTCCCGGTCTTTACAGCAATCACAGCCACACTCCCGGCGGGAAACTGCTGCTTTATCCGATACTGAAAGGTATCAGCAGGCTGCTTGCGCAGGAATCGGCCGAGTGGCAGCGCTTATTCTGGCATGGCACCGGTCGGCATGTTGCCTCCAACGCCTGGCAGCTGTTTTATTGGCTGGACGTCCGGAACGCTTTCCGGGCCGGCAAAATGCCTGGAGACGTTCAGCCGTACTGGCTCGAGTCCTATCAGCGCCGGCTGGAACGATTCTTTCAAAGCCGTTATGCGGCGTCTGTGGCACAGGTGGCTGTTCGTGTCTGGCTGCACTGGATGCTGTTCAGAGGAACCAGGCAAACAGCCTGACCACCCGTTCCATCGCACGGGTCAGTAAACCTCGCCGTTCGTGTACATCCAGCCTGACACGATGCGCAATGCTGATTTCCTGCCGCAGAAGTTCCCGGATCTGGCCGCCGAATTCCACATTATCCACAACACAGTTGATCTCGTAATTGCGATGAAAACTGCGCTGATCAAGGTTCGCCGAACCGATCACGGTACGTTCGCCATCAATCAGCATAACCTTGGCATGCAGAATTTCACGTTTCAGTTCAAATATTTCCACCCCCCCCTTCAAGAGGGTGCTGTAGGAACTGCGCCCCAGCAGCAGCACCAGTTGCACATCACTGCGGGCCGGCAGCAGCAGACGCACCCGCACACCGCGCCGGGCGGCACGCAGCAGCGAACGGATGATACGTGGGCCGGGAACAAAATAGGGAGTGGCGATCAGGATTTCTTCTGCGGCGGAGGCAATATTGACCTGAAACGCCTCACGGATATAGGAACGCCGTTGAAGCGGGCCGCCGCTGACAATGACAACGCTGGCACGACCGGCGGCTTTGTCGAAACGGCGGGGCTTGCGAATTCTTAGCGGCCTGACCGGATCATCATTCTCCAGACTTTTTGTTTCGTTGAATACAATAACCAATTCGCTGACCGCATCCCCCCTGATGCTCAGTCCCAGGTCGCGGAAGCGCAAATGGCCGTCCACACGTCCCGAATATTCATCGCCGATATTGAAGCCTCCCAGAAATGCCAGCTGATCGTCGATGATCGTCATCTTGCGGTGATCGCGCTTGTCGAACCAGTATATGCCGCGCTTGAAGGAGGGTTTGTTGAAAGGGAACAGATCTATGCCCTGAATGGCAAGGTTGTTGAAATAGGAGGAGGCTGTGTCAACACAGCCGATATAGTCATAGATCAGCTGTACTTTGACGCCCCGCCGTACCGCGGCAGCCAGTGCAGCAGCCAGCTCGCGACCGGTTTCATCATCGTGGATCGTGTAATATTCCAGCAGTATCGTATGCTGTGCGGAACGAATTGAATCCAGAAGCGCTTTGAAAAAATGTGACCCTTCAGGAAAAAGCTGAACGTGGTTATGGCGATGGGTGACCGGCAGTTCGGAAGGTCGAAGTCTCCGCAGCAGTCTCAGGATTCTGGTGAGCCGTTTTTTCTGTTTAAAAGGATTCTTTTGCACAAAACACCTCTTCCACAGAGATCAACAAAAAAAAGGGGCGAACCTCATGGCCCGCCCCGATGTACATCCGCCCGCTAACAGCTGCAGCCGCCGCCGGCCTTTCCGCTGTTGTAGGAGAATCTTGCTCCGCACTTCTGGCACCGCCAGAAGAGGCCGCCTCAACCGGGCATCAGGATCATTTTACCCTGGCAATCAGGGCAGGGTTTTTCGGTTTCCATGCTGGAATCCTCCATTGGTTTTTTGAATAATATACCCATGAACGATCCCTTGTGTCAATATATGATTTTCCGCATTATTGAATATAGACAGTCATTCTGCCAACGTTTTCTATGACGGCCTCCATTACTTCCCCGGCCCGCACCGGGCCGACTCCGGCCGGAGTTCCGGTCAGGATCACATCGCCCGGTTCCAGGGTGAAGATGCCGGAGATATAGGCGATGATCTCCGGCACGCGATGAATCATATCCGACGAGCAGCCGTTCTGCCGCGTTTCCCCGTTGACCGACAATTTCAGGTTCAGATTGTGCGGATCGGGCACCTGGTCAGCCGGTACAAAATCCGAAAGCGGGCAGGATGCGTCGAAGCCTTTGGCTATATCCCAGGGCAGGCCCTTTGATTTCAGCTGATTCTGCACATCCCGCAGGGTCATGTCGATCGCCACGCCGTAGCCGGCGACGCACTCCATGGACTGTTCCACCGGCACGGCACGCGCCGTCTTTCCGATCAACAGCGCCAGTTCGACCTCATAATGACACTCCTGCGAGTAGCCGGGAATCCGCACTGTATCACCATCGCCGATGACAGAGGTAGCCGGCTTCATGAACAGCACCGGCGCGGCCGGGGTTTCGTTGCCCAGCTCCTTGGCATGTTCGGCATAGTTGCGGGCCAGGCAGACGATCTTGCCGATTGTGAATTGCTGGTTTGTGCCGGCCAGTTTTCTTGAAACCATTAAATCCTCCGTAGTGGCGTGGTTTGTGCCCCGCCCATCTTAGTGATGTATCGCTGTTTTGAACTATTGGGTTTGTCCGGGATAGTCATCAGCAGCAGCCCTTTTTCAAGAAGCGGCTGCAGCACTTCTGATCGAAAATGTTCGCGGTGTTTCATCCCGACAAGAAGCTGAATCTCGTTTCTGCTTCTCGGAATGCTGCAATATTCAAGGACAATCCGTTCCCGCTTAACTTGCTCGGTGACTTGCTCGGTGACTTGCTCGGTGACTTGCTCGGTGACTTGC
>CAYQTC010000003.1:0-171035 GCA_964420435.1 uncultured Geobacter sp. | reverse complement strand
ATGGCACGTAAAAAGATTTCACTAATCGGTGGCGGACAGATCGGTGGCGTTCTTGCTCAGCTTTGTGCATTGCGCGAACTAGGTGATGTTGTCCTTTTTGACATCGTCGAAGGACTTCCCCAGGGTAAGATGCTTGACATCGCAGAAGTCGGTCCGGTTGACCGCTACGATGTGAATCTGAAGGGTACTAACAGCTATGAAGATATCAAAGGTTCCGATATCGTCATCGTTACAGCCGGTCTTCCGCGCAAGCCAGGCATGAGCCGCGATGACCTGATCGAGGTTAACTCCAAGATCATGACATCCGTCGCAGAGGGCATCAAGCAGTTCGCACCGGACTCCATTGTTATAGTTATTTCCAACCCGCTTGATGCTATGGTTACTCTTTGCCAGAAAATCACCGGATTCCCTTACAACCGCGTTATCGGCCAGGCCGGAGTTCTTGACTCTGCCCGTTTTGCAACTTTCATCGCATGGGAGCTGGGCGTGTCCGTAAAGGACGTTACCGCCATGACTCTCGGCGGCCATGGCGACGACATGGTTCCCCTGGTTCGTTATGCCAGCGTCAACGGCATTCCTGTTATGGAACTGCTGGAGCAGAAGTACAAGGATGCTGCCAAGGCTAAAGAAGTCATGGAAGCCATGGTCAAGCGTACCCGCGGTGCAGGCGGTGAAGTTGTTGCCCTGCTGAAAACCGGTTCAGCATTCTACTCACCTGCATCCTCGGCCATCGCCATGGCTGAGTCGATCCTTAAGGATCAGAAGCGCGTTCTTCCGACATGCTGTTATCTGCAGGGTGAGTTCGGCGTCAACGGTTTCTACGTAGGCGTGCCGGCAGTACTCGGAGAGAAGGGTGTTGAAAATATCATCCAGTTCAAGCTTGACGCTGAAGAGCAGGCCATGATGGACAAGTCTGTTGCAGCAGTAAAAGAGCTTGTCGGGAGCATGAAATAAATATAGATTGTCGGCTTATCAAGCCATGATGTAACAGCAAAAGAAGGGCGGAGCTCTCCGCCCTTCTTTTGCCATGTTATGAGAGCATATTTCACACCTTTTATTACGGAATAAAGGAGTATTTCCAGATGGAGAAAACATTGCCTAAAATTGAGATTATCGAGAAGTACTGCAAAGGGTGTCATATCTGTGTTGAATTTTGTCCCACCAAGGTTCTTGAGATGCAGGGTTTTGTAGTTGGAGTCAAGAACCTGGAAGCTTGTATCAAGTGCATGCAGTGCGAACTGCGTTGCCCTGATTTTGCAATCAAAGTTAGCGCCGAATAATTTTACAGGAGGAAATCAAAAGTGGCTAAAAAAGTAGCGTTTATGCAGGGTAACGAAGCCGCAGCTCATGGTGCCTTATACGCCGGCTGCACTTTTTTCGGCGGATACCCGATCACACCATCGACCGAGGTTGCCGAGGTAATGTCAGTTGAACTTCCTAAAGTTGGTGGAAAATTCATCCAGATGGAAGACGAGATCGGTGCCATGGCTTCAATTCTGGGGGCATCACTAGCCGGTGCCAAGGTTCTTACTTCAACATCAGGCCCCGGTCTGTCCCTTAAACAGGAACTGATCGGCTACGGCTGCATCGCCGAGATTCCCTGCGTAGTATTTAATGTCATGCGCGGCGGTCCATCAACCGGTATGCCGACCGGTCCTTCACAGTCAGATGTCATGTGTGCCAAATGGGGTACCCATGGTGACCATCCGGCTATTTGTCTGACACCTGCTTCAGTGCAGGAAACCTACGAAGAAGTTATACGCGCTTTTAATCTCTCAGAAAAATACCGTACTCCGGTTATGGTTATGCCTGACGAGATCGTTGCCCACATGCGTGAGCGCATCGTTTTCCCGGAGCCGGGCGAGATTGAAGTCATTCCCCGCAAGACTCCGACGGTAGCGCCCGATCAGTACAAGCCGTATGACACAAGCTACGGCGATGTGCCGCCTCTGGCTGCATTTGGTTCTGGCTACAAGTTTCATGTAACCGGCCTCAACAAGATGCAGGACGGCTTCCCGACTACCAAGGCAGAAATTGTACAGGCAGAGGAAGAGCGTCAGGTCCGCAAGGTTGAAGCAAATGTTGACGATATCGCCAGTTTTGAAGAGTACATGCTGGATGATGCAGAAGTCGTTGTTGTTGCCTATGGCTCAACTTCACGTTCGGCACGCTATGCAGTTAATGTTGCCCGTGAACAGGGTATCAAGGCAGGCATGTTCCGGATCAAAACTTTCTGGCCGTTCCCTGACAAGCAGATCAAGGCACTGGCTAACAAAGTAAAAGGGATCGTCATTCCGGAAATGAACCTGGGCATGTGTTCTGTCGAGCTTGAGCGCTGTGCACAGGGCAAGGTTCCGGTACTCGGCATCTTCCGTGTTGACGGTGAGCCGATTAATCCGGACCAGATTGTTGAGAAGATCAAGGAGGTTAAATAACCATGGCATTTGATTACGATAAGTATATCCGTCCAGGAAAACTGCCCCACATCTGGTGCCCAGGCTGCGGCCACGGCATCGTCATGAAAGGGCTGATCCGTGCAATGGACACCCTGAAACTCCAGAAGGAAAATACAGCAATAGTATCAGGCATCGGCTGCGCATCACGTCTTCCCGGTTATCTGGACTGTTGTACCCTGCATACCGCACATGGCCGTGCAGCCGCTTTCGCTACCGGTGTAAAGATGGCCAAGCCAGAGATGAATGTTATCTTGTGCGGTGGAGACGGAGACGGTACAGCCATCGGCGGCAACCATTTCATTCATGCCTGCCGTCGTAATATTGACATGACGTACATCATCATGAACAATTACATCTACGGTATGACCGGCGGTCAGTTCTCTCCATGTACTCCGACCGGCCATAAGGCTTCCACAACACCTTACGGCAATCCTGACCCGGGTTTTGATATTGCCAAGCTGGCAATCGGCGCCGGTGCAACTTTTGTTGCCCGCGGAACCGCTTTCCATGCCAACCAGATCGACAAGCTGATCGTGGAAGCGATTCAGCACAAGGGTTTCTCGGTAGTTGAGATTCTCGACGACTGCCCTACAACCTATGGACGTCGTAACAAATTCAAATCGGTCATCGAAATGATGAACCGCCTTAAAGAAGTTGCTGTCCCGGTGAAGGCTGCTGAAAAAATGACCGCCGAGCAGTTGAAGGGCAAGGTCCTTACAGGTGTTCTTTATAAAGAAGAGAAACCCGAGTACACCGAAGAGTACGCCAAGGTAATTGAGCGTGCCAAGGCTTCCAAGTAATAATTACAGGAAAAGGAGCGATATATTCATGTCAAGATATGAACTCAGGTTTTCCGGTGCGGGTGGACAGGGTCTGATCACCGCCGGGATCATTATGGCCAAGGCCGCTTCGATCTACGAAGGGAAACAGGCCGTTCAGTCGCAAAGCTACGGTCCTGAAGCCCGTGGTGGCGCATCAAAGTCGGAAGTTATCATATCCGACGGACCAATCGACTATCCAAAAGTTACCCAGTGCGATGCACTGCTGGCCATGACTCAGGAAGCTGCAAACAAGTATTCACACGACTTGAAGGAAGGCGGCGTGCTGCTGATTGATTCCGACCTGGTTATCAATATTCCGGCCGGTAATTTCAAGACGGTATCATTCCCGATCATCAACACCGCCAAAAATGATGTCGGTCGCGAGATCGTCGCCAACATCGTTGCTCTTGGAGCAATGGTGGCACTGACTGGTCAGGTTACCAGAGAAAATGCCGAGAAGGCTGTTCTCTCCAGCGTGCCTGAGGCTTTCATCGAACTGAACAGAAAAGCCTTCAGCATGGGGTTTGAAAAGGCTCTGGCTGCCAGTGCCTAGTCTCTGTTTGAAATCGCAGTAAGAAAAAGGCCCGGTGCTTTCGCACCGGGCCTTTTTTTGAAGTAAGCCATGACAGGTCATTGAGCAGTCCAACCGCCATCGATCGGAATAGCTGTGCCGGTAATCTGATCAGCTGCCGGAGAACAGAGGAACAGCGCTATTTGCCCAAGTTGTTCGATTGAGACGAACTGCAGAGACGGCTGCTTTTCAGCCAGCATGCTGCGACCGCCGGCTTCGTTATCAACTCCCAGTTCCCGGGCCCTGGCTGCGATCTGCGGTTCGATCAATTCTGTTCTGGTCCAGCCGGGGCAGATGGCATTGCTGGTGATGCCGGAACCGGCCGTCTCCAGTGCCACAACCTTGGTGAGGCCGACCAGTCCATGCTTTGCCGCAACGTAGGCCGCTTTGTTAGCCGATGCCACCAGTCCGTGTACTGAGGCAATATTTATGATCCGCCCCCAGCCATTGCGACGCATATGCGGAATCGCATGGTGGATCGCGTGAAAACCGGCAGAGAGGTTGATGGCTATGATGTCAGACCATTTCTGCGGCGGGAAATCTTCAATCCTTGCAGTATGTTGTATTCCCGCATTATTTACCAGTACGTCAACTCCTCCGAAGGCTTTTGATGCTGCCTCAACTAGTTCGGTAATCTCATCGGGGCGTAGCATGTCGGCACCGTGATAATGCACAATCACCCCGAACTCCCTTTCCAGGTTGCTGCGAAGACTTTCTATCAGCAGTTGATCACCCAGTCCATTCAGCATGATATTGCACCCCTGACCGGCCAGGGCGCGTGCAATGCCCAATCCGATTCCGCTGGTCGAACCGGTTATAACGGCACTTTTACCCTTTAGCATTATGTGTCCCTCCTTAATCACGTTGTACTATCATCGCGATGCCCTGTCCGCCGCCGATGCAAAGCGCTGCCAATCCGCGCCGCAGACTGCTTCGTTCCATTTCGTGCAGCAGAGTTACAAGAACGCGAGTACCGCTGGCGCCTACCGGGTGCCCCAGCGAAATGGCACCACCATTAACGTTGATCTTGCGGCTGTCCATGCGCAATTCGCGGATTACCGCCAGAGACTGCACTGCAAAAGCCTCATTGAGTTCTATCAGATCTATATCATCAAGCTTAAGCCCGGATTTTCCGAGCGCCTTGCGGATGGCGTTAACCGGCCCCATACCCATGATTCTCGGATCGACGCCAACCGCTCCCCACCCCAGCACCCGGGCCAGAGGGCGAATGCCGGCTTTCTCAGCCGCTCTCTGTTCCATCAACAGAACAGCCGCCGCGCCATCATTGATACCCGAAGAATTACCGGCAGTGACAACTCCACCATCCCTGAAGGCCGGCCGCAGCTTCGCAAGGCTTTCCATGGTTGTGTCGCGTCGTGGATATTCGTCCTCCGATATAACAACAACTTGTTGTCCACGCCTGTCATTGATCGGCACCGGAACTATCTCCCGGTTGAAGAGCGCTTCGGTAAAAGCCTTGGCGGCCTTCTGCTGTGATTGTAGGGCAAAGGCATCGGCTTCTTCGCGAGATATGCGATACTGATCAGCGATGTTTTCAGCCGTTATTCCCATGTGGATATTGTGGAAGGAATCGGTCAGGGCATCCTTGAGCAGTGTGTCTTCCAGGGTACCGTTTCCCATCCGGTATCCGTTGCGGGCCTTGTCCAGCAGATAGGGTGCCCGACTCATACTCTCCATTCCACCGGCCACGATGGTGTCCGATTCTCCGGCGGCAATCGCCAAGGCGCCCAGGGTGATACTCTTCAGGCCGGAGCCGCAAAGCTTGTTGACTGTGTAGGAAGGAGTCTTCTCCGGGATGCCGGCACCGATTGCCGCCTGCCGGGCCGGGTTCTGGCCGCAGCCGGCCTGGAGTATCTGGCCCATGATGACCTCTTCGATAGATTCTCTGCTTACTCCGGCCCTGCGGATTACTTCACTGATGACCAATCGGCCGAGCTCTGCAGCAGAAACGGAAGCGAGTGAACCGCTAAAAGAGCCGATCGGGGTCCGGGCTGCAGAGGCAATAACAACATTGCGCATGGGAAGGTTCCTTTCATTAGCAGCAGCTACAGGGACCGTTTCAGCAGTCTCTCCAGTTCACCGACAAAACCACGCCGAAAGAGCAGTACACAGACGACAAAAATTACCCCGATGATCACCGTGATCCAGGATCCGACCGAGCTCAGTTCCGACTGGAGTGTTATTACGGTGAATGCGCCGACCAGTGGACCCAGTACCGTGCCGACCCCTCCCAGAAGAGTCATAAGAACCACTTCTCCGGATGTGTGCCAGCTGACATCGGTTAATGAAGCCAGCTGAAATACCAGCGCTTTCATTGAACCGGCCATGCCGGCCAGTGCCGCCGAGATAACAAAAGCCAGCAGTTTGAATCGCTCTACTTTGTATCCTAGTGAAACAGCCCGGGGTTCATTCTCCCGTATCGCCTTCAACACCTGGCCGAAAGGTGAATTGATAGTCCGGTAAATTATCCAGAAGCCAAGGCAAAACAAAACAAAGACAAAGTAATAGAGGTTGAGTCCGAGAGGACTGCCGCCAACTGTATTGACCTGCCCCAAATCAATCAGGCCGAGGAGTTTGCCGCGGGGGATGCCCTGCAAGCCATCCTCTCCCCCGGTGAAGGGCGCCTTCAATGCAACGAAATAGACAATCTGGGCCAGGGCCAGAGTGACCATGGCGAAGTAGATTCCCTGTCGCCGGATCGCCAGGCTGCCGACTACGTATCCCAGCACTCCGGCGAACAACGTGCCTCCCAGAACACCCAATTCAGGTGTCAGACCGCTGTTTTTGACCAGATACCCGGTAACGTAGGATGCTCCGCCGAAAAATGCGGCATGACCGAAGGAGAGCAGCCCGGTATAGCCGAGCAGCAGATTGAAGGCGCAGGCAAACAGAGCGAAACAGAGCAGCTTCATCATGAAAACCGGATAAACGACAAACGGCGCCAACAGGCCAAGGAGTATCAGGGCGATCCAGACGTACTTGTTCATGTACTACTCCTTCCCGAACAGGCCGGCCGGCTTGACCAGCAGAACAATTACCATTATCAGGAAGATGACAGTGCTGGAGGCCGGGGCGTAGACAACCTTGGTAAAGCCCTCCACCATTCCAAGCAAAAGTCCGGTCACAATGGAGCCCATGATCGAACCCATCCCGCCGATGACCACCACGGCAAACACTGTGATAATCATCTCCGACCCCATCACCGGACTGACTGAATAGATCGGTGCGGCAAGTACTCCGGCAAAGGCTGCCAGCGCTACGCCATAACCATAGGTCAGTGTGATCATGAGCGGAACATTGACGCCGAAAGCCTTTACCAGTTCCGGGTTTTCCGTGCCGGCGCGAAGATAGGAACCCAGTTTTGTCCGCTCAATAAAATACCAGGTACCGAAACAGACCAGCAGCGAGATGGCAATTACCCAGAGACGGTATTTCGGGAACATCATAAAACCGAGATTGACGGCACCATTCAGAATTTCCGGCTTTGCCTCGTAAGGGTCTCCGGAAACATTGAAGAAATTCGTAAAGACCCCTTGTATAATGAGGGCCAGTCCGAAGGTGAGCAGCAGGCCGTACAAGTGGTCAAACTTGTACAGCCTGCGCAGCATGGTTCGTTCTATTACGATTCCAAATGCGCCTACCACCAGTGGAGCAACGATCAGCGCCGCCCAGTAATTGAGATGGAAGTCCGGCATCCCGATCAGTGGACCTAGTGAGGTGTAGCCAAGGAGTGCCACGTAGGCACCCAGCATATAGAGCGCTCCGTGGGCGAAATTGACAATATTCAGGAGGCCGAAAATCACCGCCAGACCGAGGCTCAAAATGGCGTAGAAAACACCGTTGTTGAGGCCCAGCATAACCTGGGACATGACCATCTGAAATGATATCTCCATGACCGACTCCCTCGTGTCAAAACTTTACCTGAGTACGCTGAGACTATTTGCTGACCAGTGAACAGGTGCTCTCGGAGAGCGGCATGAATGCCCCTGCGGCGGGAACCGTTTTAGCTATCTTGAGCAGATCCCATTCGCCCTTTGATTCGGAAGGCTTCTTTACTTCCATCAGATACATGTCGTGTATCATTCGTCCGTCAGCCCTTATCTTTCCGTTCACGGCGAAGAAATCGCTGATGTTCATGGATTTGAGTTTTGCCATGACCGCATCCGAATCATCGGTGCCGGCTGCTTTGATGGCTTTGAGATAGTTCATGGTGGCTGAATATGCTCCGGCCTGATCCATGGTCGGCATTGCTTTGTGGATTGCGTAGTAGCGTTTTGCAAAGGCGCGGGTGGCATCATCCCGGTCCCAATAGAATCCCGAGGTGAACTGCATCCCCTGCGCTACATTCAAGCCGAGGCTTTTTATGTCGGTATCAAAGATCAGTAACCCTACTAACCTCTGCCCCTTCTTGTCGATACCGAACTCCCGAGCCTGTTTAATCGCGTTAGTGGTGTCTCCGCCTGCATTGGCCAGGCCGATGATCTGGGATCCGGATGACTGGGCCTGGAGCAGGTAGGAGGAAAAATCAGCAGTGGAAAGCGGGTGACGCACTGAGCCGAGCACCTTGCCGCCCAGTTTTGTTACGAACTTGGTGGTATTCGCTTCCAGGGAGTGGCCAAAGGCGTAATCGGCGGTGATAAAGTACCAACTCTTGCCTCCACTCGGTACGACGGCCTCTGCGGTAACCTTACCCAGGGCGTAAGTGTCATAAACGTAGTGGATGCTGTACGGGGTGCAGGCCTTGTTGGTCAGATCAGTGCTGGCCGCGCCGGTGTTCATAGTGATCTTTTTCTTGTCTCCGGCCAGTTTCTGTACTGCCAGGGCGCAGCCCGAGTTAAGCAAACCGGTAATCATGTCTACCTTTTCATTGTCAATCCACTCGCGGGCCTTGGCAGAGGCAATGTCGGCCTTGTTCTGGTGATCGGCGCCAATGACCTGTATCGGTTTTCCAAGGACTTTGCCGCCGAAATCCTTGATTGCCATCTCCACACCCACCTGAGTGCCTTTCCCGCCAAGCGTGGAGTAAACCCCGGACATATCGGTCAGTACTCCGATTTTGACTACGTCGTCGGAAATCCCTTTGCCTGCCGCACCAGCCATTCCACTCGACATTGCCAGTACTGCGACGGATAGTGCTGCTGATGAAAACAATTTTTTCATACCGTTCCCCCTTCGGTTTGTATACCTGATCACACTCCCAGGTATCGGTTAAGTTTCTCCATGCTGGATCCAAGATCGTCCCTGGTTATCATCTCTGCTATAGCGCCGTGATCAATCACATAATGGCGGTCGGCCAGTTCAGCCGCAAAATGGAAATTCTGCTCTACAAGAATGATGGTGAATCCTTTTTCTTTCAACTGACCTATCAGCCGCTTCAGAGTCTGAACGATTACCGGCGCCAGTCCTTCGGTAATTTCATCCAGCAGCAGGAGTTTGGCTCCGGTTCGCAGGATCCTCGCCATGGCCAGCATCTGCTGCTCACCGCCTGAAAGACGGGTACCCATACTGCTTCGCCGTTCAAATAGGTTAGGAAACATCTCGTACAGTTCTTGTAGAGACATGCCTCCACCTTGCACCACTGGAGGCAGCAGCAGGTTCTCTTCCACCGTCAGGCTGGAGAATATCCCGCGCTCCTCAGGGCAGTAGCCGATACCAAGGTGAGCAATCTTGTGAGTCGCCATATTGATGGTCTCAACTCCGCTTATCGTGATAGAACCGCTTCTCCGCCCGACCAGTCCGATTATGGATTTGAGGATCGTCGTGCGGCCGGCGCCGTTACGCCCCAGAAGAGTGACGACTTCGCCTTCTCCAACGGTCAGGTTGATGCCATGGAGGATATGGGATTCACCATAAAAAGCGTGCAGGTCGGTAATCCGCAGCATCTCTTTGTGTACAGATTCAATCATGAGAGCTCCCCATATACGCTTCCAGCACCAGCGGATCCTGAGAAACCTCTCCGTATGGACCTTCTGCGAGAATCGCGCCCCGCTGCAGAACGGTTATCCTGTCCGCCAGAGTTGCCACGACCTTGAGGTTGTGCTCAACCATCAAAATAGTGCGGTTAACGGAAACCTTCTTTACAAGCGCTGTTATTTTGTCCACATCCTCGACACCCATCCCTTGTGTCGGTTCATCCAGCAGCATCAACTCCGGATCCAGTGCCAGCGTGGTGGCAATCTCCAGCGCTCTTTTGCGACCATAGGCCAGTTCCCCTGTTATCTCGCCGGAATATTCGGCCAATCCGACCGCATCCAGCAGCTCCATGGCCCGTCCGTCCAGCTGATTCAGGATTTTTGCTGATTTCCAAAAGTGATAGGAGACGCCCAGTTTGCGCTGCAGCGCCAAGCGAACATTCTCCAAGGGTGTCAGGTTCGGAAAGACCGCTGATATCTGGAAGGAACGTACAATCCCGCGCAAGGCGATATCGGCCGGTTTCTCTTTTGTGATGTCGGAACCATTGAAATGAATGCTGCCGGAGGTCGGGATAAGGAACTTGGTAAGGAGATTGAAAACAGTGGTCTTACCGGCTCCGTTCGGGCCGATCACGGCATGGATATGGCCGCGCTGAATCTGCAGGTTTACGCTGGCTACAGCGGTAAACCCCTTGAAGTCCTTGGACAGGTTTTTTGTAACGAGTATGTGGTCCGTCATCATTTAGCTCCAAGACCATAAATGCGTTAAAGAAGTCATTAATGGGACATTAAAACGGGAATTGTCATCTCCCGGAGAATCTGGGCCGCTGCTGCTCCCAGCTGCAAACCTCTGCGGGAACCGGGCTGAAAGGCACCCATCACAAGCAGATCGTGACCTCCTTCGCAGACATGGTTCAACAGGTTGTCAGCCAATGTGGCAGAGGTAGCCGGCTGCAGTGCGGTGCGTGCCTGAATTCCGTGGCATTGAAGATGTTCTTCTATCCCTTCCCATGGGGAGGGACCTGATTCGTCTCCGGAAGAAACAGCCAGCAACGTCACCTGTTCAGCCCGCTGCAGTATCGGAAGGGCGTCATGCAGTGCACGGGTCGCCTCACGACCGTTTTTCCAGGCCACCAAGACGTGTCTGCCGATGAAGGGAAATGAGCCTGCCGCTGGAACAACCAGCACCGGACGACCGCCACCCATTATCAGGTGCTCAACGACCGCTGCAGAGCGAACTGTCCGGCGGGATTCCTGGCCGACAACCACCAGGTCGCTGCAGTGCGAATTACGGATCAGTAACTCACGTGCCTCCACACCTGACACGCTTGACACGATGCTGCGACAGTTAACTGTAACACCGGCAGCTCTGGCTTTCGACACCAGAAGGGCTGCTGCAGCTGCCATATTTTCTTCGGCATGCAGGTAGTGCGGCTGGTAATAGCCGAAAGTCACGATGTAAAGACCTGTTACTCTGGCTCCATTTGTCAGTGCCAGATTCAAGGCTGCATCGATCCTTTTTTCGCAGGCGGGAGAATCGTCAATATGCAGGAGAATGTCTTTGATACTCATGACGCCTCCGAATCAAACGAAATTATACCAATCAAAGCAAGTGCTGTGCCAGTGTGTTGGTGTATTAGTGTGTGAGTATGCAAATAACTGTAAATAAACACAAAAGCCATATAAGACTTTGTAAAACGCAGTAATCAGTGTGTTGTGGGAAAGGCTGTAATTCCAAAAAACTGGAATGGGTGGAGGAGGTGGCGAGGGGTTTTGAGGGAGGTTGAAGAAAACTCAAGTACTTATCTTATTGGTATCTATATGGTTATTGATAGATGGATGTGCTGGTTCCGAAATAATGGAATGATTCCAAAATACTGGATTACGTTGAAGACGTTATGAATAATAGGATTATTCATATACCGATATCGTACTGAACTACCTTGGAATACAGCGATGATTTACTGATGCCGAGGCGGGCGGCAGCAGCCTGCTTGTCTCCTTTCTCCTCGCGTATTGCTGTCCGGATCGCGTCCTCTTCGGCCAGTTGGGTTATGAATTTAAGGCTTCGACTGGTTTCATGGGAAGTTGACGTGCTGACTCCTTTGACCAGGGCACCGGGGATGTCATTGCGCGAAATCGTTGGGCCGACCTTTACATACATCGCCTGTTCGAGGATATTACGCAGCTCCCGCACGTTACCTGGCCAGTCATGGGCTTTTAGTATTTCGGCGACATCCGGTTCGACCCCTTCCACCGGAATTCCGGTCTCCTTCTCAAGCTGTCGGAGATGGAATTGGATTAGCAGCGGGATGTCATCCCTGCGGCTGCGAAGCGGCGGAATTTCAAGCATAACCACATTGAGACGATAATACAGGTCGTGGCGGAACATGCCGCTCTTGACCAGAGTTTCCAGATCCCGGTTGGAGGCTGCTATAATCCGGACATCCACAGCCTCGGACGCCTCTGCTCCGACCGGTTCGATCTCTTTTTCCTGAAGCACCCGCAGCAGTTTGACCTGCATGGTCAGCGGAAGTTCACTGATCTCGTCCAGAAAGATAGTTCCCTTATCGGCCAGGGCGAATTTCCCCTTTTTTCCTTTTTTCTGAGCTCCGGTAAAGGCGCCATCCCGATATCCAAATAATTCAGACTCAAAAAGAGTTTCCGGAATTGCCGCGCAGTTGACCTTGATAAACGGTCCAAGTGCCCGGTGACTGGCATTATGAATGGCGTGGGCAAAAAGTTCCTTTCCGGTCCCGCTCTCACCCTTTAACAAAACGGTGGTGGTACTCATGGCCACTTTTCTGCCCAAATCCTTTACCCATTCCAGCTCCTTGCTGATGCCGACAATATGGTTAAAGGAGTATTTGGCGCTCAGGTGCTTGCTAAGCTCGTTTTTGTAAAACTCCAATTCTGTTTTCAGTTTTTTGAAGTTCTCGGTGAAGGTAAAAAGATCTTCAATATTCTGGAACATAATCTTGCCGACCACCGCCACCACTTCGCCGTTTTCGATGATCGGAATCCGGCTGCAGATCATCTCATGCCCCTTGATTTTCTGGAGCTGGGCAATCTCGGCTACACCGCTTTTAGCAACCAGATGCATACGGGTGTTTTCAATTACCTCGGTAACGTGCCTGCCGACCAGCTTGTCCATGGTCGTCTCAAGAAAGCGGGCATAGGCTTCATTCACCTTGAGAATGACTCCTTTAGCGTCGGTAATCAGAAGCCCCTCGTAAGCGTGCCCCAAAGCATCTTCAAGCATTAGCCGATCTTTTTCCGCCTGTTCTGCCCTTCGGGAAAGCGATAACAGCAGATTATGGACCCAACCGCTTTTGTGTATGATCATCAGACTCTCCGGATAAATGTGGAAATATGACTGAAAAAACGAGGCTCCTGCTGGAATTCAGGAGCCTCGCATACGAAACAGAACTTGCTGTAAATCCGAACTTGTCCTGCTTTAGAGCAGGTTTAACTCAGTCGTCATGCCCGCCATGTCTGCCGCGGTCGTGATGTTCATGCTTGTCGCGCTTGCGCTCTTCTTTTTCATACCGTTTTTCTTCCTTGTCCCGCCGGTGTTGTTCCTTGCGATATTCCTTTTCCTCTTTGTCCGGACGGTAGTGGCGTCCACGGTAGTGCTCATGTTCATGCTGGTAGGAGCGGTACTCACGTTCACGGTAATCTCTTATTTTATCTATCCTGTGATTTCTGATCGACCGTGGCAGGCGATCATGTCTAACCGATACCCATGGTCCGTTGTAGTGTCTGGCCCGGTACCAGCCGTTACCCTGAAAAAGGTAGTAGCTGCCTGAAATGAAGACAATGTCATGGGGCATGTCAACCCCGATGTAGAATCCAAGATTTGGAGGGGCAAGGAATAGCGGAGGAGCTTCAAAGACGACCCGCGGAGGTGCAGGAATGGCGATTGCAGGCACTCCGACGCTGATGTTGACGTTTGTTTCTGATATTGCCAGCGTCGGTACAGACATGGTTACAAGTAATGCGGCAATGATGGTTTTATTCACGTGGCACTCCTTTTACAGAAAAAATATTTATGAATCAGAACAGCATCACAGCACAAAGGATGCCATTTATTAACGACGCTGACTAGATCAGTCGATGTGGCCGATCATGATCCCGGCTCCATTGGGGAGCTCGAGCGGATGCCTTGATATATTCCGTACACCGGCCTGCGCCATCATACTTGTCAGTTCTCCCTGCGAATATGATTGTCCTGTCGGTGTGCCCAGCAGCATATTCAGAGAAAACAGGGCAGGGAAGGGCGGTGCGGCATGGCTGTCGTCAAGAATGAATTCCTGAACAATCACGAGGCCGCCCGGCTGAAGTGACTGGACCGCCTTTTTCAACATGATGGCAGCGCCATCCGGACCTTCGCTGTGAAGCAGTTGGGATATCCAGACGACGTCGTAGCCGCTGCCGATGTCATCAGCAATGATATCGCCGGCGGAAAAGCTGATCCGCTCTGAAAGGTTGAAACGTTGGATTGTACTTTCCGCAAATTTCTGAGTTGTCGGCAGATCATAGATGACCGCCTTCAGTTCAGGATTATTGCGACAGAAATGAATTGCGTAGGTGCCGGGGCCGCCACCCAGGTCAAGCAGACTTTGCCGTCCGGAAAGGTCTATGGTCGGTACAATCATCGGAGCAGCCAGAGAAGCCAAATTGAACATTCCCATCAGGAAACTTTCACGTGCACTCTCATCATCGGTGCGAGAGGAGTTGGTCCTGACCGGTGCACCGCTTTTAACCGCCTCGTCCAGCCTGGACCAACCGGACATCAGATGATGGTGGTGCATGATGATATGCCCAAGATATTTATCGGATTTTCTAGAAAGGAATTCTGCGGAGAAAGGCGTCAAACTATATGTGTCGTCGGATTTGTTCAATAGCTCCATCGCTGAAAGTGCGTTCAGCAGCATGGTTACGCCTCGTTGATCGCTGCCGCTTTGTCTGGAAATGTCTGCGGCGGTTGCCGGATTCTCCGCCATGTGGGTGAAAATATCCAATTTGACAGAGGCATGAAGCGCACAGGTAGCCCAGTATCCTCCTGATAGTTGAAGCAGTTCTGAAGGGGTCATGGTGATTCTCCTGAAAATATAGAAGAGATGTTTTGGGGGTGATCTTAAGCCTTGAAACGACCCATTTCATTCTGAAGTACTTCGATCTGCCTGGCGAGCTTGACCAGGATTTCATCCATCACCAGAGTAGAGGTGACATGTACTTCGTTAGATTCCTCGAAATCCTTGAGCGACTCGCCAATCCGTTCGGCACTGGCGGACTGGAGCATGGACTGTTCGCAGATGTCTTTGACCATTGCATTGATTTCTTCACTGGCGTTAATGACCTGAGAAGCAGAACCTTGATGGCTGCTGATGGACTCCATGACTTCACGGGTAAGACTTCTCATGCGATCAACTGCAGCGGTGATCAAAGCACTGCCGTGGCTCTGCTCCCGGGTTGATCTGGCGATCTGCTCAACCATATCGGCAACCCGGCCCATAGCCTGCTGAACCGCTGTACTGGTCTCTGCCTGGTTGAGGGCGGTCCTGTTTATCTCAATCATCTGATTGCTCGCAAGCTGAATCCCGTTAACTATTTTTCGAAGGGCATCTCCGGATCTTCTTGAAAGTTCTCCGCCTTCGGAAATCCGTTTTTCGGAAAGCGTAATCGCTCTTACTGCCCGATCCGTTTCCTCCCTCACGCCAAGTATGATATCGGAAATTTCTCTGGTGTGGTTTCCGGTGCGTTTTGCCAGTTCCTTGATTTCTCCGGCCACGACCGAAAAACTTTTACCGCGTTCACCGGCCTGTGCTGCGATAATGGATGCATTAAGAGCCAAGAGATTTGTCTGTTCGGCAACTTCATCTATTACTGAAAGAATCTTTCCTATGTTTGCGACTCTTTTGGATAAATTCTCAATTGCATCGAAAGTGATTGATGATGATGCTTTTATTTCATTTATGCCGGTGATCGTGGCATCAACAGAATTCCAGCCATCCTCGGCATCCTTTCGAACAGTCTCCGCTATTCGTGTTGTTTCGGTTGCCTGCAGACCGATCTGCTTGATGGCATTATCCATATCAAAAACCAGTGTGGACGCTCGCGAGGTGTCTGTCGACAGAATAGCAGCATTTTCCTCGATCTGGCAGATGGCGGCCGCCATTTCCATGATGGAGGAACTTACCTCCTCAACTGAAAGAACCAGTGACTCCAGGTGGAGTGTGGTTGACCCCAGGCTTAGTGACATATCTGTCATGGAGTTGGAGTTCCTTGACGACAGGGAGGAAAGCGTTACAACAGAAGCTGAGACATCATTTATTGATTGATTTATGTCGCGAATGGACATGGAGGTGCGCTTGAGAACTTCAGACTGCACTGCCGCCGAAGAAACCCCTTTTTCGGAAAGCCCGGCAATTGTAGAAGAAATGTTCCTGAGTTCTGAAAGCGAAATGTGGACTTTGGCAATCGCTCCGGAAAGGCGTTCCATCATGGAGTTGAAATTTTCGGCCAGGAGAGATATCTCTGTTTCTCCATCAAATTCAACACGTTCTCGCAATTCACCTTCGGCGGCCCTGTTCATTGCTTTGGTTATCTGCTTGACGCGTTCGACAAGTCTTCTGGAGACAAGTATCCAGATGACCGCGATCAGGGACAGAATGTTTAATCCGTATAAAATTGCAAGTACCGTTATGCTGGGTGTGGTGAATGCAAGAGCTGTTGTCAGGCCGGCCAGAGAAAGGATTATTCCCAGGACAAGAAACATTCGGATCAGGTTGGTT
This sequence comes from uncultured Geobacter sp., assembly GCA_964420435.1. Taxonomy (GTDB): domain Bacteria; phylum Desulfobacterota; class Desulfuromonadia; order Geobacterales; family Pseudopelobacteraceae; genus JACRCG01. Next base: position 154,457 of record CAYQTC010000003.1, on the reverse strand, counting down.
CCGGTACGCAGTTTTCTCACGCGGTAATTCTCCCGTGCAGTCAGCTGAAAACGTCACACAGTAAATGACCTGTGACGGATCGTGGTTTAATTTATACGAAACGGATAATACTACAGATTCTGAGAGACGAAACAAGAAAAAAGACAAAAATAAAACTTGGTGATGCCTTTGTCTGAGAGCCAGCAAAACAAAGCTCATTTTGATTTTTTGCTGGAGTATGAATTATCACTCTTAAGGTGGATCTGATTCTACTGACAAAACGCAGTTCTGTTCAATTATCCAGACTCTTCGTCACAACCTCATACACATCTCTCGGCAGGTCAGCAACATTTCTGATCCTCAGCAACTCGTCTTGCATCAGCATGCTTCTTCCCTCATCAAAACGTTTCCAGCCGGTCAGCGGAGACAGTAGTCTGGCCGAAACCTGCGGGTTGACCGGAATCAGCCGAATAAGCTGGTCAGTCAGGAAACGGTAGCCGGAACCACTTGGATCATGGAAGCGGGCTTGATTACCCTGGCTGAAGTTTGCGACCAGGGCACGGAAACGGTTCGGGTTGGTCAGTTCGAAAGCCGGATGTTCCAGCAGTGCCAGAACCTCGTCCAGTGTGCCAGGCAGGGTGGATGTGGCCTGCAGCGCAAACCATTTATCCACCACCTGGCGGTCATGCTGCCAGCGCTGATAGAAATCGGTCAGGACGGTGCGGCGTTCCGGGCAGTCGCAGGAGGCCAGCGGCAGCAGAGCGCCGATCTGTTCGGTCATGTTGTCGGCGGCGTGATATTGCTGAAGACAGAGGTCGATTATCTCCTGTCCGCTGTTGCTGGTCAGGTATGACAGGCACAGGTTGGCCAGACGCCGCTGGCCGGAACGGCCGTCGCCGGGAGAGTAGGGGAGATTGCTGCGGCAGCTTTCACGGAGCGACAGGAACTGGCTCTTAAAGCGTGCAGCCAGGCTGCGGATCAGGAACTGGCGGACGGCATGAATCGCTCCCGGATCAATAACCGGCAGCAGTTCGGCGATGTATTTCTCGGAGGGGAGGGTCAGAGTCTCTGCCAGAAAGGCGCTGTCACGGTGTCCGCTGGCAAGCGTGATTCCAAAGGCTTCTGCAAAAGCCGGATCCAGTGAAAGCTCTTGCCCTTGCTGCTGTTTGGTGATCAGATCAAGCATGATCTGTGACGCCATTCGTTGTCCCGCTTCCCAGCGGCAGAACGGATCCGGTTCGTGGGCCATCAGCACCAGCAGATCAGCGTGGCGGTAAGGGTAATCCAGTTTGACCGGTGCCGAGAAGCCGCGCAGCAGTGCCGGAACCGGCTCTTCGGTCAGACCGCAGAAACGGTAGCTTTCTTCTGCCGAGCGGAGTTCCAGAACCTTTGATGTTGTGCCCGGTCCTGATTCGCCTTCCAGAACCAGCGGCAGCTGCCGGCCGTCTTGTCCGAGCAGGCCCAGTTCCAGCGGGATATGCAGCGGCTGCTTGTCCGGCTGTCCCGGTGTCGGGGGGCACGACTGGCGCAGTGTCAGTGTGAACGTGCCATTGGACGGATCGTAGGTTCCCCCGGCACTTAGTCTTGGTGTTCCGGCCTGGCTGTACCACAGGCCGAATTGCTTCAGGTCGATATTCCCGGCATCGGCCATGGCCTGAACGAAATCATCAACCGAGACGGCCTGCCCGTCATGTCTTGAAAAATAAAGATCCGTCCCTTGGCGGAACTTCTCAGGACCCAGCAGAGTATGCAGCATGCGGACGATCTCGGCTCCTTTTTCGTAGACGGTCATAGTGTAGAAGTTATTGATCTCCATGTAGGAATCGGGACGTACCGGGTGAGCCATCGGACCGGCATCTTCGGCGAACTGTGCGGTTCGAAGATTGCGTACATCGCTGATTCTCTTGACTCCGCGGGACTGCATGTCGGAGGAAAACTCTTGATCGCGGAAGACGGTGAAGCCCTCTTTCAGCGAGAGTTGGAACCAGTCGCGGCAGGTCACCCGGTTGCCGCTCCAGTTGTGGAAATATTCATGGCCGATCACCGCCTCGATGGCGTTGTAATCGTCATCGGTGGCGGTGGCCGGACTGGCCAGCACATAGCGCGAATTGAAGATATTTAGCCCCTTGTTCTCCATAGCCCCCATATTGAAGTCATCCACGGCCACGACCATGTAGCAGTCCAGATCATACTCCCTGCCGAAAGCCTCTTCGTCCCAGCGCATCGCCTTTTTTAGTGAAAGCATGGCGTGATCGCACTTGTCGCGGTTGTGCTGATGCACGTAGATCCGCAGATCCACCTGTCGTCCCGAGCAGGTGGTGAAACTGTCCCGGATATTGACCAGATCGCCGGCCACCAGTGCGAACAGGTAGCTCGGTTTGTGGAAGGGATCGTGCCAGGTAGCAAAGTGGCGTCCGTCCGGCATTTCCCCCTGCTTAACCAGGTTTCCGTTGGAGAGCAGTACCGGATAAAGAGCCTTGTCGCCGATGATGGTGGTAGTGAAGACCGTCAGCACATCGGGACGGTCCGGGTAATAGGTGATCGAGCGGAAGCCTTCTGCCTCGCACTGGGTGCAGAACATGCCGTTTGAGCGGTAAAGTCCTTCCAGAAAGGTGTTGTCCTGGGGTCTCAGTTCGGTTTTGATCTCAAGAGTGAAGGCGCCCGGTACGGCGTGAATCGTCAGCTGTTCCGCAGTTGCCGTATAGTGATCCTGATCCAGCACGGTTCCGTCCAGTGACAGCTCCAGCAGCCTGAAACGATGACCGCTCAGCACCAGCGGGCGGGGACCCTGTGTGGTGTCATGATTGGCCTGGATTACCAGTTGTGACGTGACAATCGTTGTTTCCTCGCCAAGTTCAAAACGGAGATCGGTGCTGTTTATCAGGTAATCAAATGGGGTGTAGTCTTTGCGATATGTGGTGATGTGGGCTGATTCGGTCATATTAGTCCAATCTTCCGGGATTTGTGTAGTGGTCAGTATGTGACATTAGCATGATTTTGGAGATCGATAAACCTTTTGCGTTGCTTGGGCAGATGGGGTGGGCAGGTTTCAAATATAGAACATTAGAATCGTTGCAGTATATGATTTGGCATAGTATTTCTGTCGATGAATCTGTATTTGCGTTGCGCTGGCGGCATTGGATTGATGTGTAGGAATGCGGATTGAGGACTTTCAGGGAAAGCATATAACTTTGGATGCCTGCAATAGGCGCTTAAAGCATGAAAGCATCTAATGCTATATGCCCGATGCGGCATGTAATATTAGATGCTTGTATATGATATTAGATGCCGGAATATAATATTAGATGCCGGATCTAACCGGTGATCTACGAGTTGTCTGAATAAAATGAGGTGAAATTAGATGATTAGGAAGTGGCCTTTATGGTGGATGCTGGCGACCATCGGCACAGCTCTCGTGGGCATTGCCGGTATTATCAGCGCATACTACGCTGTTCGGACCTATCACTATCCTCCTAATCCACCAACCCAAAACAACACTACGACCAATCCCGAAGATAAAGGAGCTGATCTCGCACATAACGAACCACATAAAAGGAAAGCGAACGAAACAGCTTCTCCCCAAAAGGCGCCGGCAGTTCAAAACATGAAAGATTCTCCGGGTGGTATTCAAATTGGAGTGAACCAAGGTCCTGTTACTATTAATGCAACACCTTATAATCATTCGATAAATGCCAGTTCAGTAATTGATTTATGCCGTAGAGGTATATCCGTAACTAAAGTTAACGATTCAAAAGTTTTGTTTGACATTCCATATTGTTCAGGAAAGGATGCTAATGCCTACAATGTCAACCTAGAAACAGCCATAATTCAGAAATCTGAAGATGGATTACAAACTCTACTTCCTTTTGGCGATAGATTCCCCGACAATATTACTCTCACCTATGAAACTGGAAAATCAATTTCATATATCTTGCAGCCATTTAGTTATGATGCAATCGATAATATCTACATTTGCGTTAGGGGTACTTATACAAACGCAGATAAAAGCATAAATTTTCCTGTGTTGGATATATATAAATTTAATTTAATCAATAAAAATTGGGTTAGAACCCTAGGCAACGAGGATGTGCAGGTTAGGGAATATCTAAAATTGCAGAGTAGTTAAGCTGTACTCAAGGATAATAGGTTCTGATAAAGCAAGTAGCAATGCGAATCCCAACCAGAAAATAAGACCGGTCAAGCCGGTCAATTCCCACGACGCTGAGTGAAAATTAAAAGGACGAATATGAAAAAGAGAGTAGCTAAAACTGATTGGAGCGCGATTACAAAGGAATATCAAGATCTAAGGCCAATTGCTGAACGGTTTTGTGTTGAGATATCAAATCAACTTAACGCTCTGGTTTCTAGAGAGAATCTTTACCTTGGCTTTCCAATTGAATGCAGGGTCAAGAAAATGGATTCCATTCAATCGAAAGTTGAGCGACTTGCAATTCACATAAAATCTGTCCAGGAGCTTCAAGATATTATCGGAGTAAGACTAATATTTCTATTTCAAAGAGACGTAGAAAAAGCCTGTGAATTAATTTCACAAAAATTTCGAGTGATAAATCTTGAAAATACCGGTGATCGTCTTAAAGCAGATCAGTTCGGTTATTCTTCTATGCATTACATTTTACAATTGCCTGACGAGTGGCTTTCACTGCCATCACTTTCAGAATTTGGTGGGCTGAAAGCTGAAATACAAGTCCGCACCGTTGCACAACATATTTGGGCAGCGACTTCTCACATATTACAATACAAAAAAGAGAGCAGCGTTCCTGTCCCTGTGCGCAGGGCAATTCATCGTGCTTCTGCTTTGCTGGAAACTGTTGACTTGGAATTTGAGCGGATGCTTGAACAGCGTGAGCAATATAGAGGAAAAATAAATACATTTGAGAGTGATGAAGAATTAAATGTTGATTTACTTGAAAGAGTGCTTGACGAATGTCTGCCGATGAAAAACAAAGAAGATAATGATGAAGATTATGCTGACTTATTACAAGATTTGAATGCATTTAATGTCAATAAGGTCAGTGAGCTTAAGAATACAATATCTAAACATATTAAGAAGGTAATAGCAGTAGATAAAAAGGAAGTTAAAGAGCGTTCTGGAGACGATGAATTATATGATGAGAACCCAGATCGAATATTAAAACGAAAAGTCTTCTTTACGCATGTCGGTTTAGCTAGGCAAGTAATGTTTTTTGAATTTGGAGAAGATTTTAATGATCATATGATTGCCAAATGTACTACTGAATACCCTGACGGTTGGGAATCTGATGACATATAACAAATTGTTCAACCAAGCTCAACACCGGTGAACCCGGTGTACTCTCAGCCGTTGCAACGAGAAGCAATCTCACCAGTGCAGTTCTCTCCGCTGGGAGAATGTTTCTGATTTCAATCCCTACTTACCGGAAGTTTAAGGGTTCAATATTTATGCAATCTGACACCAAATCGCGGATGTACTCAAATTTCGACGTGAGAATGACTTGGGACATAAAAACCATCGACAGGAAAACTGTGGTTGGTGGAACTATTCAGAATATCCGCTATTCAATCATGGAGAATATCGAAGTATGGGTTGCTTTGCTTGATGCAAACGGGAAAACAGTTTGCAGGGCGGTTGATCTTGTTATGCCAAGGCAGCTGAACAGGGATGAGACATCTGCTTTCAAAGTTGAATTTCCGATTGTCGTACCCCATGGAGCTAAACTTGTTTTTACATACAAGTACGAAGGCTGCGATGGTGGTGACGGAACGAAATGGATGCAGTCGTTTGATTCATGCGCACCTTGACGAATGCAGCAAATAACATTATGCAGGAACCAATGGTGTCTCGATTTTCGAATATTAATATCCTGTAACATCCGAATGTCAAGCCTGTGAGACCCCAGAGACCACTTCATAGACAGCTTCACAGTCGTTGTACAGATTCGTGTGAGGAACCTTTTAATGCTGCTTGTTCATGCAATAAATTATGCTATAGTGACTCCATGAAACCTAAAGAGAAACACATACTGGAAACATTCAAACATCTCCTTGAGCAAAGGTTACATCTAAATACCTTTGCTCTTTTCGGTTCGCGAGCCAGGGGAGATGCGGGACGTTATTCCGATATGGATGTTTTGGTGGTGGTTGATCAATTGGATACGCCTACAGCAAATTATATTAGCGATTGTGCCTGGGAATCTGGTTTTGGGAGTGGAATTGTCGTAGTGCCGGTATCTTATTCGAAGTCAGAATGGGAAGGCATTGAAAGCCAATCCCTGCTTGCGGCAAACATCAGAGCCGAAGGAGTATTCCTGTGAAGCAGGAAGACAAAAACGATATTATCGGCTATCGGCTAGAACAGGCGCAGATTGCTTTGGATGATGCAATCTATCTCAATACCGGGGGGAGAAGCCCGCAAGGCATTGTAAACCGATGTTACTACGCCATGTTCTATGCCGCGCTTGCCCTGTTGCAGGACATAGGCAAGGCTCCCACCAAACACTCGGGCATTATCAGTCTGTTCGACACCGAGTATGTTATAAAAGGAATCTTTCCACGAGCGTTGTCTAAAGATCTTCATAAGGCATTTGAACTACGGCAGTCATCAGACTATAAGGTGCGGCCAGCCCTGTCCGAAGAGCAGGTAAAAGAAGAAATCGACAAGGCATCGCGTTTTGTCGAGGCAGTTAAGAGCTATTTTCAACATTCTTCGTAATTACCTGCCAATTATCAAAATAACCACTTCGAATCAGATGTTTATGGAAAATATTTCCAGCAATGCGCTGGATCTGGCCGGCTTTCACCCGGAAATGATAACCGAAAAGGAAAACAATGTTGAATATTTGAAACAATCAGTACGGAGGAGATGCCGGTCATGTCCATAATTCCCGTTTACTCACCACCTGATTTTACAATTCCAGATTTAATCAACGCACCCACAGTGAGGGTTGAGCCTGCCCCGAAAGACGGGGTGGTGCCGCGTAATTTTCACGGCACATCCAATCATCCCGAGTATGTTCATCTGGGGGGCGGAAAATGGTTGCTGGCCCGGGAGAGCCGGATGGATTCGGTTATGGTTCTCAAGGGTGAAACGCTGGATGTGGTGGAGGCCCGGAGGGTCAAAAAGGGCGATCCGGTGGTGATTGGCCGGACTGAAAACGGTGAGGAAGGGATTCTGGTTCATGTCACCGGCTTTAATCCCCCGGCTGAAGAATCGTCGGATAAATTTGCTTTCCGCACCAGGGGTACGCGGGAAACGCCATTTTCGCGTTCTTATGATGAACTGTACCAGGTTCTGCGCCATGATCGCGACCATGGCTCCATTGTCTGGGTGCTGGGACCGGCCGTTGCGTTCGACAAGGACAGCCGCGATGCCATGCAGGGGCTGATTGAAAACGGTTTCTGCCATGGCCTGCTGGCCGGCAATGCCCTGGCAACCCATGATTTGGAGGCCGCTTTTTTCCGCACAGGTCTGGGGCAGGATATCTACACCCAGACCCTGCGGCCGTTGGGGCATTACAACCATCTCGATATTATCAACGAAGTCCGTTTGCGCGGTTCCATCACCCAGGCTATTGAAGAGCTGCAGCTGAAGGACGGCATCATCTATGCCTGCGAAAAAATGAAGGTCCCCTATGTGCTGGCGGGTTCCATCCGCGACGATGGGCCGCTTCCGGAGGTCATTGCGGATGTCTACGCCTCACAGGATGCCATGCGGTCTCATGCCCGTACGGCTACGACGGTGATTGCCCTGGCCACCCAGCTGCATTCGATCGCTTTCGGCAACATGGTTCCCAGCTACCGGGTGATGGATGACGGCTCTGTGCGTCCGGTCTTCCTGTATATCGTAGATATGACCGAGTTCAGTGTCGATAAGCTCGCCAACCGTGGTTCGGCCCAGGCCGTGGGCATACTTACCAATGTGCAGGATTTTATCGTGAATCTCTGGAATAATCTGAAAAAATAGCAAATTAACGGGTGAGCTCAGATGCCAAAAACTATTCGGATTATCGGTGTTCCGATCGACCTGGGGCAGTCACAGCGCGGAGTGGACATGGGGCCGGGAGCGATCCGCTATGCCGGATTATCGGCTCGACTGGCTAAACTCGGTTACGATATCAACGACATCGGCAATGTCAGCGTGCCGGTGCGTGATACCCTGATCAGTGAGCGGGCGCTGAATTATCTTCCTTCGATACGAAAGGTCTGTGACGCTGCCTATCATGCGGCACGGGAGGCGGTGGATGGGGGCGACCTCCCGGTTTTTATCGGCGGCGACCACTCCATGAGCATCGGTACCATCGGCGGGGTTACCCATCACGAACCGGTCGGATTGATCTGGATCGATGCCCATGGTGACTTCAATACTCCTGAAACCACCATTTCAGGCAACATTCACGGTATGTCGCTGGCGGTGCTGCTCGGCATGGGCTATCCCGAACTGATAAATGTGGGAAGGATGGGCTCCAAACTGCAGGCAAAGGATGTCGTAATGATCGGTATCCGGGATCTGGACCCGAAGGAGCGTGATCGTTTGCGGGAGAGTGATATTGCCGTCTATACCATGCGTGATGTTGACGAGCGAGGTATCGGTATTGTCATCCGTGAGGCGCTGGATAAACTGGCACATCGTCAGCGTCTGCATGTCAGCCTTGACATGGATGGACTCGATCCGATGGTGGTGCCGGGAGTGGGGACTACGGCGCCGGGCGGGCTGACCTATCGCGAGGCCCAGCTGCTGATGGAAATCATTGCCGATACGGGGAGATTGGCGTCTTTGGATATTGTGGAGATAAATCCAATTCTGGACCAGCGCAACCAGACAGCCCAGATTGCGGTTGAGCTGGCCGCTTCGCTGTTCGGGAAGAGCATCTTGTAAAAAAAAGGCGGCTGATTCAGCCGCCCGGATTTTTTTCAGGGTAGGTATTATCTCTACGACGGGAATTTGCGTGCCAGGTCATTGTCTATCACATACACGCAGACTTCCTTGGCCCCCTGATTGGTATAGTGAAATTTGGCTCCGCAAAGGTTGTTGATCAGGAACGAAACGTCGTCCCGGATGCGCTTGTCGTAGGTTTTGAAGGCATCGGTGTCATAATCCTTGATTGCGCGACGGAAGTTGGGATTGTCCAGGAACGGATCCAGCACTTTCTCCTTCAGGTTGTGGACATAGCGCTCGTGCAGGTTCTGGTAAAGGGTGGTGTCCTTTGGGTCTCTTCCTTCAGCCAGAATTTCCTGTGTAAGAGTTCGGCCGGCGTATTCCTTCTGGGTTTCGCGTCTGAACTGAAGTCTTGCATTATCCTCAACTGCAGACCCAATCAGCTGTTTCTCAATGTTGCGCAGAAATTCTTCGCTGATCTCCAGCCGGTCGTTGGTGAAGCGGCATACTGCAACCGCCCCTATCTCAAAACTGACCGCAAACATGTAATTGAGTATATCCCTTGCAATCTGCTCCTCGTTGTAGTTGTAAAGCGCTTCCTTGACCTCCTGAAGTACGGTGTAGTTGTAGTTTCGGAGCAGCGAATTAAGAAATCCATCTGGAAGCATCTCGTACAGATCCTTACGCCACTTGGTAAAGAAGGAGGTCAGGGCGGACATTGAAATCAGTTCGTCCTTGCGGGCATAGGCCGAGTAGAATTCACTGAAGATCTTTATCGAATCCCTGCCTGAAAAACCGGTTATCCCTTCCTCTTCAGATTCATCGATAATAAGTCGCCTGCGTTTGGCTGTCAGGCGCTTGCGATCCTCATCCGAAATCCAGTTGGGAATATAGCCCGTGTAAATTTCCATCTTTAGGATCTGCAGATTCTCATCACAGTACTGCCCGTATCTCATCGGATCACCGATCCACTCCAGTAATGCCTCGGATTTGGTTTTCATACGGGTTGAGATGATGGCTCGGGCGAAGTTATGAAGTACTCTGGGGATAAAACTTTCGTCAATGTGTTTGCCGAAAATGTTGCGGTAAATTTCGACCTCGGTGTTCAGATCCATTACATAAGGGATGTTGATGTATTCGATCCGGTCACTGAAGGATTGAAACTCTTCGATTATTTTCTCATCCTCAGGATTCATCAGGGCGATAAAGAGCGATCTTACGTTCTCCTCCACGTCCTCGACCTTGTGAATTCCCTCGCTGATGATGTTATGCAGTTCAAGAAGGCGTTCGGCGTTATGGGACTTTACATCCATCAGAGCATAAATGCCGTTATTGGTTTTGGCAAAGTTGGAATATAGATATTTGACCGCGTTGCTGTCGCCCAGTAAGGTATCAATTTTGCGTTGCAGCTGGTCGTTGGTCTTGATGTTCTGTTTCATCGGCTTATCGCCAGGATTGAAAACTGTGATTCCTTCTCCCAGGCGGCGATTGAAACGATAGGGTCGTGCATGGACCATCTTGTAGATATCCATTGAGCTCGGCAGCCGCTGGATCAGGGCTTCATATATCGAGCTGCAGATCGTGCAGGGACTTTCACTGAAAACCCACTCGTATTCTTTATCGGTAAAAAGTTTCCACTTGAACTCATCATTTTGGAAGAGATCATCAAAAAACAGGCGCCGGTCCTTTTTGGGAATCAGGAGCAGCGGATTGTCGTGGGAAGGGCAGGCAATTTCCACGTAATCGCCTGTACGGGACAGGGAGTTTTTCATCTCGGCCAGCTCTGCCTGCCCCAGTTCATATTCATCCAGCAGATTGGAAAGACGGTCTACAAAGGACGACAGCTGGGTTTCATTGATCTGTGCCAGTATCCGACGGTCAAGGCGCCATACTACTTCATAGCGTCTGCCCGCGTCACTGTTGGCGTATTCCTCGAACTTCATCAGCAGGTTGTTCAGAAAGGTGCTCTTGCCTGATCCGGGAGGGCCTTCAAAGATATAGATCTTGTTTTGGCGGGCACTTCCTTTCATCGCATCTACATGGTTGATAAGGCGATTGGCAAAAAGGCGGTCGGCAAAGAAGGGGCGATCCGTGTTTTTAACAAACAGGTTACGACAGTCGTAGGAAACGTAATTGATCGATTCCGGATCATCGGGATATTCATCCCGACCCTCGCCGACGTAGGACCTGATCATATCATGAAAGCTTTGAAACACATTGCGAACGACTTTCGCCGGATTCATTGCCAGGATTGTCAGGAACTCATCGAAGGGTATGGTATGATTATGTTCCTGTTCGCTGATCTTTCGATTGAGGTGTTTAATTGCTCTATCCACATTCGACATATTTCACCAATTGAATTGGAATTAGATTTTCTTTTTGGACAGCACCTTGCTATTCATAGAATATACGACCCTCTGCCATGCGATTTCTCCCTCCGAAGCTTGATCAGTTTTGGACGTTGTTGCCGGCGTCGAAAGAACCTGAGCCTCACTGGTTTCCAGGTGGACCGGGCCGCCCCACAGATATTCGATTCCGACCATCGTATTGGCGATATATTCCTGTACCAGTTGCTTTCCTTCGAACTTATGTGTCAGGTAGAGGCTGCCTTCGATCCCTTTTGTCTGATCAACACTTATTACCGGCGGGTGGTAGAGCGAATCCTGCATCATTTTTTGATAATCTGCAGCCTTGCGGCTCTTTACGTAGTACTGCCATACCATGCGCTGCTGATCAAGTTTCTTGCCGGCGACAAAAAGTTTGTGCCTGTCCACAAAATCCTGATCCACATAATTTTTCAGAAAAAGATAGTCGCTCAAATTCTCGCGGACCTTGAAAATGAAATCTTTACCGGTTGCCACTCCAGAGTCATAGTTTTTCCTGCTGTCTGAGTTGGTAAGCCGCTGAAAATCAAACGATATGCGCCCTTTGTCGGCCTGTTCCTCTATATGCGAAAAAAGCCGCATTCCCAGCGCATACGGGTTCATTCCCACACGTGGCATGGAGGTGACGCCGGCATGAACCCTTGCAAAGTCCACTTCATGCCCCTTGATGCGGTCATCCTGCAGAAAGAGGGTCTCGTGCCAATAGCTGGCCCAGCCTTCGTTCAGGATTTTAGTCCGGATCTGCGGCTGGAAGAAGACCGACGTCTTGCGGACAATCTCCAAAATCGAGCGCATCCAGATGTTTTCGTCTCTGGCAAGAAAATCCGACTGGTCCAGCAGGTAATGCAGCAAGTCCCGTTTTTTGGCAGGGCGGGTGTTCAAGCTTCTCGCAAAATGCGCCTCCAGTTCCGGATAGCGCCGCTCAGCTTCGGCAAAAAAAGTTTTTTCACCCAGTTCGCCGTAGGTTTTAATGCAGTCATTATATCGATTAACCTCTTTTATGTATTCGCTGACCGGTATTTTCTTCTCGGATTGCAGGAACAGGTCGAAATAATAATTGAGGCGTGAGGAGCAGGCCGCCTCAGGAGGGGTAAACAGATCGGCCAGTTCACCGTGAAAATCCACCAGGTTGTCGATACTCCTGGCAAATTCGATCACATAATCGACCCAGCGTCCTTTTTCGGCCCTGAGTTTGGCTATTACCCGTTTGTCAGACAGGGCCTGGCCAGTGAAGTCGTAATCCCAGGTGTGGCGGAAGTATAGATTGTTCTGGAAAAAATCGATGTGGGCCAGGACGTGGTAGAAAATCATTACATTCAGCCAGTCCGGGTTATTGTCGTTGTAAAAGGATATCGGCGGGCGGGTGTTGATGACAGTTTCATAGGGGTTGCTGGGATAGAGTTCGTACTTACCCTGTTCCCGCAAAACCTCAACATCGTGGACCCAATAGTCGTACAGCGTCGGAATCATTACCTTGGGTGACAGTTCCAGCAAATCCCGGTTGGTGACAATATATTCGAGACTCTCGTCTGTAAAGGAGAGTCCGGCAGCTCGGGCGCGCTCCTTGCACCCTTCCATTATCTTCTTGGTATGTTGATTAATAAGTTCCATGGAATACCCATTTGGTAAGTGCGAGTTGTTGAACCCGATGCGGAGTAGTGATGCTCCTAGGAAATCAAACGTTTTATTCCCTCAATCAGCCTGGATTCGTCCGCATCTTTTTGAATAACATCCAGCCTCAGCAGCTCGGGCTTCTTGTTAAGAAGTCCGGAACTGTTCAAGTAACGGGCGACGGTGGTGCTTGGACCCTGTCCGTGCTCGGCTATTGTCACGCCAACCCGGCTGGCATAAGTCAGCATTTTTTCAAGTTCAGGGATCGCTTTGGATCCGGCCTCATCCCAATCATCACCGTCGGTGCCCTGAAATACATAGATATTGTAATCCTTGGCCAGGTTTTCCCGGGCCACAATTTCGTTCACAAGCTGATATGCACTTGAGACCTGTGTGCCGCCGGCAACCCTTGAGTTGTAGTAGGTGTAGAAATCCGGTACTTCCTTGGCTTCGGTGTCGTGAAGTATAAACCGGGATTCCGCCTGTCCTCCATACTGGTAAAGCAGCCAGCTGTAGATCAGCACATGCTGGCTTACGATCAGGTCCGTGACCTTGCCCACCATGGAACCGGAATAGTCGCGCAGGAAAAAGAGCATGGCTTGCGGTTCATAATCCTTTTCGCGTGACAGGATTCGATAAACTTTATCGCGCGGGGCGATCAGAAACTGTGTGGGATCAATGTCGGAGGCATCCGGCAGGTTGCCGAGGGAAATGTTCGTCTCAACGATCTTGCGTAGTGTTGCCTTCTTATCCAGCACTTGGCCGAAACCACGATTTTTGTCCGTCAAATCGTAGGTGTAGCGTGTGAAGGAGCGCTTTTTGCCTTTGTCCTTAAGATTAGGCAGCTGGAACTTTTCAGATAGGGTTTTGCCGAGATCGTAGGCGGATGACTCCATCTCGTGATTCGTACCGCCACCTTCTCCCGGTCCACTGCCGTCCTGATCTGCCTCTTCCCGGACTGGCTGCTCGCCGATAACCTCGCCCTCTTGTTCGTCGCCGGTTCCGCCAGAGGTTCCTCCTTCGCCTGGCGGGCGAACGGTGGGGTCGTGATAAAACTTTTCTTCGACAGTGGTTGGAACAACCACTACTTTTCCTTTGCGTCCACGACCCGGTTTTACAAGTTTGCCGATCTGGATCTTGCGGGGGAATCCGTCCTGTTCCCGCTGCCGGTCGCGTTCCAGCAGTTCATCCAGTGATTTTGCAAGTCCGCTTGTGCTGAGGTAAGGAGTAACAGCCTGCCGCAGTACGAGCAGGTCGCCACTGCTGTAGAGACCGCGGCTGAATCCCGCCAGATCCGGGTTCTGCGGTGCGTCGCCGGATGAAATCGAATGGCTGTCGGATGCCGTAGCCAGTTCCTCCCGCAGACGGGATTCCTTTTCGGGGTCCAGCCCGGAGGCTTTCAGCTTTTCCAGGTATGTAAACAAGTCGTTTCGCATAATTTCTTAAAAGCCTTTGCCACAGAGGACACAGAGGTCACAGAGAAAATAAAATCTAATTTAATTGTAATAAGCGTGAAAATAATTCTTCAATTAAAGTTATATGGTTTCCTCTGTGTTCTCTGTGAACTCTGTGGCTAAATAGGTTTTAGTTTTCATCTTCCTGTGTGCAGAAGTATTCGATGGTCTTCTGTGCACAGGTCCGGCAGTAGCCCAGTTTATCCAGCATGGTAGTGATCATGCGGTCGTAGAGTTTCTGGTTTTCTTCGTTGGTGCGGTTGGCCAGCGCCCCGATCAGGCTGCCTGCTCCGGCTATGTCCGATTTAAGACGTACATCAGTAACCGCTTTAACCAGTTCAAGATTGTCCATAAAATCATAATTGGGGTTCATCGATATTTTCTGTCCGTAAATCTTGCGGATGGAAGTGCGGAATGAATCGCGCTGTTCATCTGTCTTCAGTCCAATTCTCTCCTCTACGCTCTTTACATAACGCTCGTCGATTTTCAGTGCCCTAAGCTCTCCGGACTGCGGATCCTTGTACTTCCACATGCGATCCGGGCCAAGATTTTCGGCATCGATACCTATAATCATGTTGACGTAGTTCATAACATCTTTGCGTATTGCATACGGCTCGTCCATGTAGGCATTGAACATCTCGGTCATGATCCGTTCACGGTAAAGACCTTTAGCGATCTTCAGATCCTCAAGGTACTTGGCACGGTCATTGGTTTCGACAACATAGTCAAGTACGACACGCTCTAGAGTTTTGAAGACGTCGTAAGCGAACATGCAGCGGCCTTCATTGGTTTCCGAGTTTTCGACCAGGAGCTGAATGGATCGACCCAGGCTGCGGTGTCCCAGTCCCTTCTGGCCGAAGCGTTTGGTGATGTCCGGATCCTGACCGAGTGTGTCGATCACTTCTGCCAGAGCTTTAATGCTTTTCTCTCCTGCCACTTCTCCTGCTGCCAGCTTCATAGTTTCAATTGAGGTCAGTTTTTCGGAACGGGGAAAGCGTGTCAGGACAACTCCGACCGAAGCTGCATAGTTCAGATTGGGATCCTGATGCAGCGCCTCCTTGGTCAGGGTCGTCTTGGTGTCACTGCCGATGGCATAGGCGGTAAGACCTTCCTGCAGGCGATAATTGGTGTTGTGCGATACGTAGCAGATCCGGCATCGGTCAACGATCGGTGCTTCCTCTTTCTCTGCCAGGAAACGGTTGAATTCGGAGTTGTTACTGGTGGCGATGATCAATGAATCAATCGGCCACTTGTAACCGTCGATTTCGATGGCACGGTTCTGGATAACACCAAGATAAACCTGGACAAGATCCTTTTTGTTCTTGAATATTTCGTCGGAAAAATGGATGCCGCCGCCCGCAACCCTTGCCAGGGCTCCGCGACGCAGATCGAAACGGTAGGGGTTGTTTGTGTCGGAAATATGCAGCAGGCGCTGGATTGACTCTTCACCTAGCAGGTCCACAGACGATGATGTGATCTTGTCCTTGGCTGGATATTTACCTGTTACAGTACCCAGACTTTCAGTCATCGGCACCGGTATCACCTGTACAAATTCCAGCATCCGATTCAGGTCGCCATTGCAAAAATCGCGTATGTCGTTCCAGATGTAGCCGCTGCAGGCGCCCAGCGGACGGTAGTTTTCGTAGAGAGTTTCTATGGTTTTTTCATCAAGGCCGCCCTGATCTGCAAGGAACCGGCGGTTGTCCGAGAGCGAATCGTCCAGATTCATGGCAAGTATCATCGGGTCTTCGAATGTCTGGGAATCAACAATATTTATCTTGCCGTAATGACCAAGCTGTTCAAGACCGTTAAACCTGAAGGTGTAACGGCGGTTTTTCGGCTGTGAAAGAAAGGCTCTATATTGCGTGCAGAGGAACTCGACAAAAAAAGTCTTGCCGTTTCCTGGTTCGCCAACCAAAACAAAGGCCATTTCCTTGCTGGAACCGCCTTCGGCGGCATCCTTGACATAGGAGACGAAGCTGTTGATCTCATCAAACATGCCGATGGTATGTTTCCTGCTGCTTCGGAACACCTTGAAGTCATAAGTAGTTCTGCCGTTGACAACCACCTTTTCAAAGCCTGACCCCAGAATCATCCTGGCCACGGATTGAAATGCGTTTTCAAAGACTCTTTCACCCTCTTTCAGCGCTACAATATGCTGAATAAGCTTTTCATAAGCAGCCATGATTGTCCTCCGTATGGTTGTTGATCGATAGTAATATTAAGATTTATAAGTATTGCTCACATATAAAAAAAATCAAGTCACATATTAATTTTTTTTTGAAGATTTCCTGCAATTAAGGAGATTAAAGTATTCAGTTATCCGACATCAAATATAAAAACTGTATGATGCCGATCTGTTGGAGCGTTGCAGGGAGAGTCGTAGCTGGAAGGTTCAATTCTGAGATAAGCTTTAGGTGGCTATATATTAGAATGCTGACGGTAGACCAAAAGTATGATTGTTGATGTCTGGTAGGATCTTTACGGCGGGGAGATGCCCAGTTTTTTCAGCATGACAGGGTTGCTCTGAATTGTGAAAATGTTATATGAAAACCTGCCATTTGATGGTTTTCTATTGCCATCCAAAATCTCGCATATATTGTTTCCTGCCTGAAGCCCGATTGATGCTCTCTCTGGTTCAAGAGCAACAGCAGCACCTATCTTGAGATAGTTTTTAGAGAATATGATTGCCGGGATATTTGAAGCGCTGGTGAACGAGAACAGAACCTCGACGGTTTCCTGAGATACGACGGAGCTGTCCGGCAGTACCCATAATGCATCCACTATTCCAACCAGCGACGAAAGGGCGCTGACAACGTTGTGTGGACCCTCCACTTTTCGTTTTTCAAGAGTGATACCATAGCTCTTTGCCAACTGGTCGGCCTTCTTGATGTACGACGACATATGCTCGCCATATAATACACCGACCTTGTGCCTACCCATCTGGTTCATTAATGATAGGTACTGCTCCGGTTGTGCCTGATAAGGAATTGTCTTAACATTTCTTGATCCGGTCCCGGCAGCCAGAGTCAGGGCACCGATCACAGGCGTTCTGGACAGTGAGGCTGTGGCGATTCGGAATGCCTTGTCTCCGACCGCAAATACAACCTTGGCACGTGACTCCTGAACAAGGCGAACAATGTCGATGTCGGGTGTTTCATTGACGTATACCTCGCGGAAAGATGAGTCACACGCCTTGCGGGCTGAATCCACAACTTCCTTATATCCTTTTGATCGCAGAGAGAGAAGAACCAGCGTTTCCTCAGCATTTGCGGCAATACTACCTGAAAGAAATGTCATGGCAATTATGCAGATGACAAAAAATCTCATCAAAACGTCACCTGGATTCCACCATTGACCCGTAGAGGCGGATTTGGGAAAGTGGGAGTGGAGCTTTGCTCTCCTCCGAATATATTGCGTACACCGAACTGCAGGGATATGTTGCCGGTATCCCACGATTGGATTTTCTGCGTGATCAGAAGATCCCAGATCAGGCTGTCTTTGGCAGATTTATTGTTCCAGTTGATGTAGCGGGCAACAAGCAGAGCATCGGTGCCGTGTGCCTTGTAGTGTGTGTTCAGGAGCAGATGGTGGCGCGGAAGGCCTGGTATGTCTGAGTCGTTATCGGTATTGAAAATGTGGGTGTAGGTGTAGCCGAGACCGAATGATGTATTGAGAACAGGAATGGTTTTGGCCTCAACCTCAAATCCTCTGCGGGTCAAATCCTTGGTTGTTTCAGGTGATTGATCAAAAAACTTCAACTGAAGCTTTATGTTGCTGGTTTGGTCATAGAACGCATTGGTTTTTAGCCATACTCCAGGAATATGATTTGTTTCAACCCCGGTTTGAACTCGCCACAGTTTTTCAAAACTATTACTGCCGGAGCTTATCGTGGGCAGGCTGTAGCCGTTACCATATGTGGCACGAAGAATGGTTTTGTCATCTAACTTGAAAATTACGCCAGCATTTGTTGAATATGTGCTGTCAAGATTGGAGTACCAGTCGTGGCGAAATGAAAGGGTAAAGGTGAAGTTGTTGGTTGGCATTAAGCCAAAGGACATGTATTCGGCAATGTTATCCGGATGAGATACTTTGCGGTCGTTCTTAGGTGGCGGAGCAAGTGAAAATTCGGAGTTTCGCAGACTGCTTGTGGAGGCGTCAATTCCGGTGGTCAGCCAGTAGTGGGAACTGTTTTTCTTGTAGGCAAGCTGTAGTCCCTCAATCTCTTCGCGAATGCCCTGGGATTGAACTTTTACTCCTGATACTGGGATAAACGGGGGTATCGGTCCAAGATTGTAAAAGTTGTTGTCAACCGAAAGGTTGTAGAAATAGAGAGAGGCGTCAAGTTCCGAGCTGGATGAGAGTCTGTGCCGAAGTCTGGCAATACCGAAATAGGCCGCCCCTTCATTGGTCCCGCGTACATTCTGCTGCGGAAGATACAAAAAATTCCGGTCAGAGGCGGTACGTGCAAAAAGTGCTGACAGGTCGGTCTTTGCCCCAAGTTCTTGTGTCAGTTTTGCATAAACGGAACGTCCGTTGCCGTCAATACCCTTTTGGAAACCTCTGGTCTGACGACCGGTGGCCGCAAGGAAATAACCTGTACCGGATCGTTCGTTGCTGCCGCTTAGGTTTAAATCACCATAACCTGTCTGTTTAGTACCAAGAGAAGCGGTTATCCGCCCGGAAACCGGTCGATTCTTTTCAGGTTCCTGTGTAACAAGATTGATTACGGCACCAACCGATCGACCCCAGACGGAAGAGGCCGGACCCTTTACTATTTCGATCCGTTCAAGGAAGCCGACCGGTATGATTCCTATATCAACGGCACCGTCACTTAGATTGTTAAGCGGAATGCCGTCAAGTGTGACCAGTGTCTGGCGGTTTGGCAGGCCCTGGAGCATCGGGACCGAAAGGTCTGATGACATTCTG
Organism: uncultured Geobacter sp.; assembly: GCA_964420435.1. GTDB lineage: Bacteria > Desulfobacterota > Desulfuromonadia > Geobacterales > Pseudopelobacteraceae > JACRCG01. The sequence continues at coordinate 135,228 of CAYQTC010000003.1, read as the reverse complement.
CTCGGGTAGGGCAGGATGCCTGGGTAAAACTGGAACACATCATCTATGGTTTGCGCTTGAAGACGGGCAATATCTTCTTTGGTTATTACGGTAACATTTTCTGCAACTTCTGAAAGCAGTCGTGGAGAACGGCCGAAGGTGGTTTTTGGCGGAGTGACGATGTCGTCGTACAGGGCGGCAGTCAGTTCGTCATCATAAACAGAATCGGCAGAAGCACACATAGGCATCCACGTAAGTATGGATGTGATAATTGCAATAGAATTAGCAATGAACCTTACGTGAAGGTTATGTGAGGATTTTATCTTTGTCATATCGTATAGGTTAAGATTTATGGATGTATATCTAATAAAACAAAAAAGTACAACAGGACTCTCAATTAAAACGCAAATTGTTTTGATATTTAATAAAAACAGCAATTTTAGCTGTGTTACAGAAGAAAGTCCCTCTTTTGCCTTGCCGTTGCATCAGCATAAATGCTAATTTGCATTGATTTTTGAATCATCTTTGGAGGTTATTCTGTGAGTCAGTTCCGTTATCTGACGGCCGGTGAATCCCACGGTCCGCAGTTGAGTGCAATTATCGAGGGTCTTCCGGCCGGTATCCATTTGGCGGTCGAAACCGTTAACAGGGATCTGGCCCGTCGGCAGCAGGGTTATGGCCGTGGTGGCAGGATGAAGATAGAGAAGGACACCGTCGAGCTGCTTTCAGGTGTGCGCTGGGGAGAAACGCTTGGATCTCCTGTGACGCTGGTGGTAAAGAACCGTGACTGGGAAAACTGGCTGGGAAGGATGTCGCCGTTGCCGGAACATCGTGATGATTCCAGCGCCGTGACCCGTCCCCGTCCGGGACATGCCGACCTGTCGGGTGTATTGAAGTATCATCATGACGATGTCCGCAATGTTCTGGAGCGCTCCAGCGCACGGGAAACAGCGGTTAGAGTGGCTGTGGGAGGGGTGGCGCGAGCTCTGCTGGCCGAGTTCGGAATCCAGGTGGGCGGTTTTGTTACAGAAGTGGGAAATGTATGCGCTACTCCTCCGAATGAGCCGTTGGATGTGTTGTGGAAACGTTCCGCTTCATCTGAAATGTTTTGCTGTGATAGAACCGCCGAAGAGGAAATGAAGCGGGCAATTGATTCTGCAAAGGTTAGCGGTGATACTCTCGGTGGTGTGGTTGAGGTTCAGGTGCTGGGCGTTCCGGCCGGACTGGGAAGTTATGTCCACTGGGACCGCAAGCTGGACGCACGCTTGGCTATGGCATTGATGAGTATTCAGGCCATCAAGGGGGTCGAAGTCGGTATCGGCTTTGAGGCTGCCCGACGTCCGGGATCTCAGGTGCATGACGAAATCTTCTATTTAGATGGTTATTGCCGAAATACCAATAACGCAGGCGGAATTGAAGGCGGCATGTCCAACGGTGAGGCGATTGTTCTGCGGGCTGCAATGAAGCCGATTCCAACCCTTTATAAGCCGCTCAGGTCGGTCGATATGCGGACACACGAAGCTTTTGAAGCCACAGTGGAGCGTTCCGATACCTGTGCCGTTCCGGCTGCGCTGGTGGTTGCAGAGGCGGTCGTAGCGATCGAAGTTGCCAATGCTCTTCTGGAAAAGTTCGGTGGTGATTCTGTTGTTGAAATCCGTAGGAACATAGAAGGCTATCGGGAGCAGATACGCAATGCCTGATCGTCCAGTAATCCTTACCGGGTTTATGGGGAGCGGCAAGAGCAGTGTCGGCAAACTGCTGGCAGAAAAGCTCTCCTGCCGGTTTGTGGATCTGGATGCCGAGATTGTCGAGGCTGCAGGGCTTTCGATCAACGATATATTTGCCCGTGAAGGAGAAGATTTTTTCCGCATACTGGAGAGTGAAAATCTGGAGCGGGTTCTCACTGCAGAAGGTTGTTGTGTCATAGCGACAGGAGGCGGTGCGGTTATCAGTTTTAAAAACCGCGAAATGATGAGGAATCATGGTCTGGTAGTGAACCTGAAGGTGACTCTGGAACAGGTTCTGAGTCGTCTGCATGGCTGCAGCGACCGTCCTCTGCTGGCCGGTGAAAAGGCTCCGGAGCGCGTCAGTGCGCTGATGGAGGGGCGGGAGCAATATTATGCAGACGCTGATATTAGAATTGACACGGACGGGAAATCCGTGGAAGATGTTGCGGCAGTTATTTTAACCCATTTGGAGGGGTTTTCCGCGTGAGCGTGCTGACCGTTAACCTGCCTGAAAACAGCTATGACATAATAATCGGGAAGGGCTTGCTTCCTTCGCTCGGAGCACGTTGTGCCGCTCTCGGGCTTTCCGGCGTGGCAGCGGTCATAACCAACCCTACTGTTTCCGCATTGTATGGCCGGACGGTTCTGGACTCTCTGGACAAAGCAGGCTTCAAGACCGTTCAGATCGAAATTCCGGATGGCGAAGAATACAAAAACTCCAAAACCTTGAACCAGGTGTATGACGCTCTTCTGGCAGCAGGTGTTGATCGAAGCTCATTCATTGTTGCCCTCGGCGGCGGTGTAGTAGGGGATCTGGCCGGTTATTCCGCGGCGACCTGGCTGCGTGGAATTCCCTTTGTTCAGGTGCCGACAACTCTGTTGTCACAGGTTGACAGCAGTGTCGGCGGCAAGACCGGCATTGATCATCCTCTCGGCAAAAACCTGATAGGCGCTTTTTATCAGCCGCGTCTGGTTCTAATAGACGTTGCGACTCTTGATACACTTGATGTTCGACAGTTCCGGGCTGGGCTGGCTGAGGTTGTGAAGTACGGTGCGATCATTGATTTGCCTTTTTTTGAATATCTGGAAACTAACATTGATTCGATATTGGCTTTGGAGCCGGATGTCCTAGAAAATATTATCCGCCGTTCTTGTGAACTGAAGGCACAAGTCGTGGAACTGGATGAAAAAGAATCCGGTTTGCGGGCTGTTCTTAATTATGGTCACACTTTGGGGCATGCATTCGAATCGATATCCGGCTATTGCGGTCTGGTGCATGGAGAGGCTGTTGCGATTGGAATGGTTCTGGCGGCTCGAGTCTCTACAGCGCGTGGACTCTGCAGCCTTGAAGAGTCGGCCAGGATAGTTGCTTTGATTGAATGCTGCGGACTATCAGTGATTATTCCGTCATTTGAACGCCGGAAACTATTAGATTCAATAGCGACAGATAAAAAGGCAAAGAGTGGAACTATCACATTTATTTGCAACAGAGGCATCGGCATGTACGCCATGTCGCAGCATACCCCCGAAGAATTGCTCAGTTTGAGCGGGCTGGAGGCGTGACCATGCAGCAGGATAATTCGTCGTTCTGGACTGATATTAAAACTTTTGAGGAAAAACTTGCAAAATCACCGGATTCGTTCTGTTTTGCGAGACTTTCCGAAGTATATCTAAAAGTGGGCCTTATAGACGATGCTCTGCATACCGCACGGCAGGGAGTGGCAAAACATCCGGGCTTTATTTCGGGACAGCGGGCATTGGCGATGGCCTGCCACGCCAAAGGTTTGACAAATGAATGTTTGTCTGCCCTCAAACGTGTGACCGAGGCAATCCCTGAAGATCAATTGTCCCAGAAACTTCTTGGGCGGCTTTCTAACGATATCGGTGACCGGGATGCCGCACGCCTGGCTTTCCGTACGGTGATGGAGTTTGCTCCGGACGATGTTGAATGTCAGTTGGAACTGGAATTGCTGGAACGGCCGTCTGGTGTAGCTGCTTCATATGTTTCGTCCGCTGAAGATGATGAAGAAGAAATTATTGAAGATCTGGAAATTCTGGAAGAGCTGGATATTTATGAAGAGGATTCGCCGGAATTCGAATCTGAATTCCAGAAATCGACCGTTGAATCGTCCGCACCAGCGGAACTGAAACATGATCCGCTTTCAACCGGAACACTTGCCGAGCTTTATGTTTCACAGGGTTTTATTCACAAGGCACTAGATATTTATCGTACCATCCTGGCTGATGATCCTGCCAACAGCTCTGTAAATGCCCGGATTTCTGAGCTTGAGCGGTTGGATTCGTCGGCGGAAACTACGGTTTTTGATGATGAAGAGTACTGCGATGATGAATCTGAAGTTGTTCCTTCTCAGCTTACCGAGTCGTCAGTCATTCCTGCCAATGCACCGTTTGTAGATGCTTATTCAGAGCAGACACTTTCACCTTATTCATCCACAGGGTCAATAAGTAACAAAGAAGACAGCTTTGTCACTCCGATAAATTCTGTCAGCACTGTGCTGCCGGCTAGTGGAATTGCGGATAATGCTCTTAGAACACTGGAAGGGTGGCTGGAAAACATCAGGAGGATCAGATCATGTCGCTGAGAAGTTCGCTTGATACCATTTTGAACTCCGTTGATGGTACATTGGCAGCTGTCATCATGGCGTATGACGGAATTCCGATTGATGAAATATCCGTGGAACAGTCGGAGTTCGATATTCAGCTACTTTCGGTCGAGTATGCATCCGTGCTCAAGGAAATCAAACGAGCCGTTGATGTTATCAAGGCAGGAGATCTTGAAGAGGTGTCAATTGCAACAACTCAGACTCGGGTTGTAGTAAGGGTGCTGAACGAGGATCTTTTTGCAGCGCTGATCATGCGGCATGATGGCAATTTCGGTAAGGGACGTTATCTGCTGAAGCTTAAATCATATGAAATGGCTCGGGAGTTGTCCTGAAATGAAGTTTCTTGTTTTGCACGGTCCTAATTTGAATATGCTTGGCAAACGGGAACCTCAGGTTTACGGTACCCGGACCCTTGATGATATCAATTCATCTCTGGAAAAACTGGCAGATGAACTTGGATGCATGTTGTCCATTTACCAGTCCAACTCCGAAGGTGAGCTGATTGATGCCATACAGGAGTCAGTCGCAGGCTGTGATGGCATTCTGATTAATCCTGCAGCATATACCCATACCAGCGTTGCAATAAGGGATGCGCTTTCTGCTGTCGGACTTCCTTGCGTGGAAGTCCACCTTTCCAATATTCATCGCCGGGAATCGTTTAGACACTCCAGTCTGACCGCCCCGATTGCAATAGGTCAGATATGCGGTTTCGGCAGCGACAGTTATCTGCTTGGTCTGCGCGCGTTATTTAATCACATTAAAAACAATATGTAATTGCTTTTGCGGCATAAGTAGCCACATTTTGCATTTTATGTAAAAACAGTTTGTAGTCAGGGTTTCATTTATGCTAAAAAGCAGGCGCTCCAGTCTGGAGCCGTTCTTTGAAGAATATGATCTGGATGCAATATTGATTTCAGATCTCAGAAACATCCGTTACCTGTGCGGTTTCAGCGGTTCTGAAGGTGCATTGCTTGTTTCTCCTGCAACTACCTGGTTTCTATGCGACTCCCGTTATACTGCACAAGCTGAGGCCGAGGTGCAGGGGGCTGTTGTCAAAGAATGTGCGTTGCGCCTGGAAACACTTTACACTCTGGCTGCTGAAAACGGTTTGAAGCGTATCGGTTTTGAGGCAACTCACACATCAGTCAGTGCATATAGAAAGATTGCTGGAGTACTAAAAGACATCGAACTGGTAGAGCTTGGCTCGGTTCTTGATAATGTTCGAACCCGAAAGGATTCTTCGGAGATAGCACTGCTTTCGGCTGTTGCCACGATTGCTTCCCAATCTCTTGAATCTATACTGCATCACGTAAAACCGGGTGTTCGTGAGTCGGACATTGCTCTGGAACTTGAATTCGAGATGAGACGCCGCGGCGCTGATGGACGTGCATTTGATTTCATTGTTGCATCAGGCGTGCGTGGTGCAATGCCTCATGGAAGGGCCAGCGACAAGATCATCCAATCCGGCGAGCTTGTAACAATCGATTTTGGTGCCCTTAAGGACGCTTATCATTCTGACGAAACAGTTACTGTCGCTTGTGGCGAACCCGGCACTCGTGAGAGAGAGATACATGCAATAGTCAAGGCGGCTCACGATCTGGCAATAGATAGAGTTAGACCCGGGCTTAGTTGTAAAGAGCTGGACGCGCTGGCACGTACGTATATTAGTGATTGCGGCTACGGTGAGTATTTCGGTCATGGACTGGGGCACGGAGTCGGGCTGGAAATTCATGAAAGTCCTACGTTGTCGCCTCGCAGTGAATCAATTCTGGAAGAGGGTATGGTTGTTACGATAGAACCTGGTATTTATATTCCCGGTTTCGGTGGAGTCCGAATTGAGGATACACTGGTTGTGACTGCCGATGGATATAAAATTTTGACAAGTGCCGATAAGCAATTACTTATTCTTTAGGTGTTATCAGTAGCATCATCAAAAAGAACTATTACATCAGAACGTATTCAAAGGAGAAACAGAGATGGACATCAAGGATCTGAAGCTGTTGATAAAAACGGTGACCGAATCGGATATCACCGAGTTTGAGATGGACAACTCCGACGAGAAGATTGTTATCAAGCGTGGACATAAGCCGGAGTACATTCAAATGGGTGCCCCGATGATTCAGTCCTACGCAGCTCCCCAGTATGCAGCTCCTGCAGCCCCCGCACCTGCAGCTGTTTCTGCTGCCGCTGCACCTGCTGCCGATGCTGTAGAAACCGGAGATACACTTAACTCTCCGATTGTCGGTTCATTCTACCGTGCGCCTGCTCCGGATGCGGCCCCATACGTTGAGGTCGGTCAGGTTGTTGAAAAAGGACAGGTTCTGTGTATTGTAGAAGCTATGAAATTGATGAACGAGATTGAAGCAGAGTGCAAATGCAAGATTCTTAAAATCTGCAAGGAAAATGCTCAGGCTGTCGAGTTCGGCGATCCGCTGTTCGTGATCCAGAAACTTTAATTCCACACCAAAGAGGGGTTTACCTTCATGTTCCATAAAGTACTTATTGCCAATCGTGGAGAAATAGCCGTAAGGGTTATCCGCGCATGTAAAGAACTGGGCATCAAGACTGTTGCCGTTTATTCACAGCCTGACATCCATTCGCTGCACGTCAAGCTGGCAGATGAAAGTGTCTGTATCGGTCCTGCTCCAAGCGCCAGGAGTTACCTTAACATTAATGCCATTATCAGTGCTGCCGAGTTGACCGATGCTGAGGCAATTCATCCCGGTTACGGTTTTCTGTCCGAGAATGCCAACTTTGCAGAAGTTTGTGAAAAGTGCGGTATCACCTTTATAGGACCGACTGCCGAGAGCATGCGAATTATGGGTGACAAGATCAGTGCCCGGCAGGCTGTTATCAAGCAGGGAGTTCCTATTCTGCCCGGCACCAAGGACGGTGTGCACTCGGTTGATGAGGCGATCAAGATTGCCAAGGAAATCGGCTTTCCTGTGATTATCAAGGCAACTGCAGGCGGAGGCGGGCGCGGAATGAAAATTGTTCATTCGCAGGCCGCATTGCCGAATGCTTTTGCTACTGCTCGGGCAGAGGCCCAGTCAGGCTTCGGTAATCCTGAGGTGTATATTGAAAAATACTGCGAACAACCCCGTCATGTTGAAATCCAGATTCTGGCCGACAAACATGGCAACGTTATTCACCTGGGTGAGCGTGATTGTTCAATTCAGCGCCGTCATCAAAAACTGATAGAAGAGGCACCTTCAACTGTAGTTACCCCAGAAATACGCAAGGAAATGGGCGAAGCTGCTGTCAGGGCTGCTGCAGCGGTCGGTTATAACAGTGTAGGAACTATCGAGTTCCTCGTTGACAAGAACAATAAATTCTATTTCATGGAAATGAATACCCGCGTTCAGGTGGAGCATCCTGTAACCGAGATGGTAACCGGAATTGATATTGTTCGTGAGCAGATTCGGTCGGCTGCCGGAATCCCTTTGCGCTACAAGCAGGAAGACATCCAGATCAGGGGGCACGCAATCGAGTGCCGCATCAATGCTGAAGATTCTTTCAAGTTTACTCCCTCTCCCGGCAAGATTACCGCTTATCATCCTCCGGGAGGCCTTGGAGTCAGAGTAGATTCGTTTGTATATGACCAATATTCAGTCGTGCCGCACTATGATTCGCTAATCGGAAAATTGATTGTACATGCCGATACCCGTGAAGAGGCCATTAAGCGCATGGCGCGGGCGCTTGATGAATATTGGATCGAAGGCATCAAAACCACTATTTTCTTCCACAAGCGTATCATGGCTAACAAGGATTTTATAGAAGGAAATATCGACACATCTTTCCTTGAGCGTATAGTACTGGAGTAGCTATCATGGACTTTCCAGAAGAACTGAAATACTCGAAGGAACATATCTGGGTCAGGATAGAGAGCGGCGTTGCCGTTATCGGCATCACTGATTATGCACAGGAGGAACTGGGTTCGGTCAGTGGTGTTGAACTTCCGGATGAAGGCGATGAAGTTGAACAGGATGATTCGGTGGGTTCAATAGAAGCCCGTAAAACTGTTGCCGATATTTATGCCCCTTTCAGTGGAACTGTCCGGAGTATTAATCATGAAGTGATGGATAATCCGGAACTGGTTAATGATGATCCATATGACGGTGGCTGGCTGATTGAAATATCGCTGGATGATCCGGATGAACTTAAAGGACTTATGTCGGCAGATGATTATGCTGACTATATCGAAAACAGTGATTAAATTCTCACGTAAAGTGTGTTATAAGGGCGAGATAATTTTTTATCTCGCCCTGTTTTATTGAAAGGACAACGACGTGCGCCTGTCGATAATGCTATATTCATGGATGCTGATGATTCTGTCTACAGCGACAAACTCATCTTCAGAACAGCTTCCACTGACTCTGAAGGAGTCGATTCGCATGGCAGTTGAAAAGAATCTGGATGTGAGGGCAGAACTCTATAACCCAGCGCAGTTTGAGGCGGATATCAATCGGAATCGTTCAATATATGACCCGCTGCTGGCACTACAGACTGAATATACCGATTCTACAAACTCACCCGTCGGTTCTATTGCTTCCGGCAATGCCATCAGTTCCCAGTCGTTTCTGCTGAACTCTTCGATCAGCAAGCTATTGTGGACCGGTGCCAACGCATCGATAAATTTTAACAACAGCTATTCGGACAGCAATTCAGTTCTTAATACACCGCACTACTGGCAAACCGGTTTGGGAGCAACAATCACTCAGCCGCTTCTGAAAAATGCTGGACGTGATGCTACCGAAGTTGCCATCAATGTTTCACGGTTGTCGAAATTTGCATCTCTGGATCGCTTCAACGCCAGTCTGCTGACAACCGTTGCTAAAGTTCGTACCGAATATTTCAAGCTCCACAGTCTGCTTGAGGATCGGGACGTTAAAAAGGTGTCGTTGGATCTGGCACGTAAAATACTTTCTGAAACAGAAGCCAGGGTCAAGGCTGGTGTTCTGCCTGCCATGGAAATTATGAACGCAGAATTTGGAAGTGTCACACGTGAAAAAGATCTTATTGATGCAGATCTTGCAGTTAAAAATCAGATTGATATTCTTAAGCAGTTGCTGCAGGTTGAACACAAAAATGCTGAGCTGATTGTCGTTGACCTTCCGCCCCGTGAACTCTTAAATACGGTCGAAGAGGATGCCATTCAAAAAGCCATGGAGCGTCCGGATATTCGTGAACAGAAACGAAATCTTGAAATATCCGAGCTGCAGACACGCGTATTCGTCAGCAAGACCCGACCCGATCTCTCCCTGGCTGCGTCTGCCTGGCTGACCGGTAAAGATAGTACCTATCAGGGGAATCTTGATAAAGTTGTAACTTTTGACTATCCGGTCTGGAGCATTGGGCTGAACTTCACCTATCCATTAGGTAATAAAGCAGCCGAGAATGATTACCGTAAAAGCAGGCTTAAAACTGAGCAAACTGCACTTCAGATTCGTAGTCTCGAGGAAAATGCCGCCAATGAAGTCAAGGCTGCTATACGCGGGATTGCAGCCGGTTTCAAACAGATTGAAGTTTCTGACCGCGGACGCGCATTTGCTGAAGAAAGATTGCGTGCCTTTTTACGCAAAAACGAGGTTGGGCTGGCCACTACCAGGGATGTACTGGACGTGGAGAATGATCTGGCTGTATCAAAAAGTAACCAGATTAAGGCGGTAGTTGGCTATGCAAACGCTCTGACCCGTTACTGGCAGGCAACCGGTGAACTGCTGGAGCGTGAAGGTATTCGCGTTGTAGAAGGTGATGCCGACAAACTTTATTCGTCAACGCGCTGATGTTGAGAATAGGCCAGATAGAATACGCAAACTGCACGCCATTGTATCATCTGCTGCGAGAGCAATATTCGTGCACTGAGTATGAGTTTTTTTCAGGTGTGCCGGCAAAACTTAATGCCTTGCTGTCTTCCGGGGCAATTGATGTATGCCCCTCATCGTCAATAGAATACGCTTTGCATTCTGAACAATATTGTGTGCTTCCGGAACTTTCAATCTCTAGCGAAGGGCCGGTTGCCAGCGTCCTGTTGTTTTCCCGCATTCCGATAGAAGAACTTCACGGCAAGACCATTCAACTCAGTTCTGAATCTGCTACTTCTGTCAACCTTCTTAAAATATTGATGAAACAGCTTTATCACTGCTCATGTGAGTACAAGGTCAACAGCAGCCCTATAGCTGACGCTCTTATGGAATCTCAGTCGCTATTGCTTATCGGAGATGCTGCCCTGCGGGCTTCAATGTTTGAATCAGATGTAATGGTCTATGATCTTGGTGAAATATGGCACAACTGGACCGGCCTGCCCTTTGTGTTCGCCCTCTGGTTATGCAGGCGTGAGGTCGCTCAAACACCGATATTGCTCGAATTGTCTAGTCGGTTGATTCAGGCAAAGATCCTGACTCCTTTTCATTTTGAAAGGATTGTCAAACAGGCATCTGATATAAGTTGGATGAATCCTGAACATCTGCTTTCATATTGGCGTAACAACATATCTTATGATCTTGAAGAACGACATGTCTCCGGATTGATGACATTTTATGAGAAGTGTTTTGAAATGAAACTTGTAAAATCAGTGCCTGCTCTGAACTTTATTTCACAATGAATCCGAGATGTGACGACAATATGTATACAAAACAAAAAGACATCGGAAGATGGTTCCATACATTATCCGGCATAGTTCGTCCAGCCAGCGATTCGTTGAAAAAAGAGGAGTTTCAACGAATAGATGATTGCTGCGTAAGGGTAGCCATTGTTGCCCGCACGCGCTGGATTATGCTTCTGGCGATTATGCTTTACGCCCTTTTTGCGGCTCTCAGTTTTAAGATCAGTTCGGTAGGTTACTGCTTTAGTGTCAGCCAGACTGTATTTCTCATACTTACAATAACTTCAGTTGTTATTTACAACTCTATCCTGAGTTCGCACTGTCCGACTCTGTCCCGATATCCATATCTGATCCATGTTCAGATTGCCATGGATCTTGTTTTTGTTACGTCCCTGATCCATTTCACTGGTGGTGTTGTCAGCTGGTTTTGGCCTGTATATCTGCTGGTTACTATTGAATCGGCTTTTCTGTTTGAAGACAAACGCGATGTATGGCTGATCGGAACGCTTGGTGCTGCTATTTATGGAGCTCTTCTGGCTGCTGAGAGCGTTCACATTTTGCCTAATGTGGTAATGCCTTTCATAGACCGGTCTCAATACGAGGTTTTTCTGTTCCAGTTACTTATGTGGTGCTGGGTTGCAGGAATGAACGCGACGGTTGCTTTTATTTCAGCATTTATGATGGATACTATTCGAAGAGATAAACGCAGAGTCAAAGAAGGGGAGGAGGCCCTCCTCGGTTTCATCACATCAGCCAATGACCTGATTTTTAGCTGCAATAGGGGGGGGCGGATACTCTACGCCAATCAGGTTTTTAGTGATTTGCTTCACATTGAGTTTGGCAACCAGAATGAGCATACACTGTACGATCTGGTAAGCGCTGATCAAAGAGATATGCTGACTAAGTTGTTTGAGAACATTGTTCTGAGTGGACAGTCGGAACAGCTTGAAGTTACGTTTTATCCGGCCGGAGAAATGCCGGTTGTTGTGGAAATGAGTCTTTCCACAAGTCAGCGGGACGGTAATTCAATCGTCGTGTGGGGTGTTTGTCGAGATATAACAGAGCGAAAGAAGGCTCAGGATGAGCTGTATGTCATGGCGCATCATGACATTCTCACCGGACTGCCAAACAGAATTCTGCTGCTGGACAGACTAAATCAGGCAAAGGCTTTTGCCAATCGGATGCATGAAAGTTTTGCATTACTTTTTCTGGATCTCGATCGCTTCAAAATAATCAACGACACATTGGGACATTCAGTTGGCGATGAGTTGTTGAGACTGGTGGCAGGACGTTTAAAAAAGACTTTGCGCGAGTCGGATACTGTTGCCAGAATCGGCGGCGACGAGTTTATTGTACTTCTGCTAAATGCCGATCAGCAGGCTGCCGGCCTCCTTGCTGATAAAATTCTTAAGTCACTGGTGCTCCCCTTTCATTTGCGAGATCATGAGTTGTTTGTGACTACAAGCATAGGCATCTGTATGTATCCTGAAAATGATCTGGATACGGAAGTCATGATGAAAAAAGCGGATATTGCCATGTATCATGCAAAAGCGCTGGGACGTAATAATTTCCAGTTTTATGACGAACAGATGGACCAGAACGCGTCAAGGCGATTTGTAATCTCAAACAGTTTGAGACGTGGATTGGAGCGGAATGAATTCAGGCTGTATTATCAACCCAAAATCGATGTATTGTCAGGGCGGATAGTGGCCATGGAGGCCCTGGTGCGCTGGGAACATCCGGAACTGGGATTGCTCTCCCCACTTGAATTCATTCAATTGGCTGAAGAGAGCGGACTGATAATGCAGTTGGGGGAATGGGTGTTAAGAGAAGCGTGCATCCAGAATATGAGATGGCAGGCGGAGGGTCTTGCCAGTATGCGTGTAGCGGTAAATCTTTCCGGCTATCAGCTTCAGCACCAGAGTCTTATGGATGTGGTAAACCAGGTGCTCCAGGACACCGGGATGTCTCCTGACCATCTTGAGTTTGAAATAACTGAAAGTGTTATTATGCAAAACCCTGATTTTGCTGTTTCAATACTTACGCAGATTACTGCACTTGGGATTCACATATCAGTGGACGATTTTGGAACAGGCTATTCCTCACTGGCGCACTTGAAACGTTTTTCAGTCAACACACTGAAAATCGACAAATCATTTGTCAACGACGTAAGTTTAAATGGAACCGATGCTGCAATTGCAACCGCAATTATAGCCATGGGTAACAGTCTCAACCTCAACGTAATTGCAGAAGGGGTGGAAACACAGGCCCAGTATGATTTCCTGAAAAAAAATAATTGCGGCCAGGTACAAGGCTTTCTGTTTAGCCGTCCGTTACCTTCTGATGATATTGTCAAGGTTTTGAAGCAGAATGCTATGGAAGTCAAAAATCAATGCTGACAGGATGATTTCCATCTGGCGTAATCAGCAAGTATTTTTGCATGATCAAAGCACAGCTGATCGGGGAGCTCATCAAGACTGAAAACGGCAAGGTTTATTGCATCATCGGCAGCGCGCGGAGTCCCGTGGCCGATCGCTGTAAATACCGTAGAGATCGTGTGCATCCGGCTGTCGCGGGTTGGATCTGAATAGCAACCCAATAACTTGAGCTCAGAAATTTCTAGAGATGTTTCCTCTAAAGCCTCCCTGATTGCTGCCTCTTCAAGGCTCTCCCCGTAGTCGACAAAACCACCCGGCAGTGCCCACCCGTATGGAATGTTTTTCCGTTCTATCAGAATTATGCCGCCATCCATTTCAATAATAATATCCACTGTTGGAAACGGATTTCTGTATTGTTTTACGTCAGAGCCACAGGATGGACATGATAGTGTGTTAAACGGCATGCTGCCTCCAATAAAAAAAGGGGGAAATAAATTCCCCCTTCGATTGAAACAATTCTTTATGGTGATTATTTCTTTTTCTTTGCAGAACCACCGGATGCTTTTTTGGATGCTTTGAGTGGGTTGACCTTGGCATCATCAACCTTGATCTCTACTTTAACATGCGACGCAAAATTGCAGATTCCGCCAACCCATTTTTTGGCTGGAGCCGGATATGCACTGCATACCTGGCCTATGCTTCCGGTTACAATCCGGTCACACCCTTCACAATTCTCTGCTATTGTCTGGCAGGATCCATCCGGAAATATACATCCCTGTTTTCCCCAAAAGGTACACTCGGTACCTGGAAGTACGGTCTGACACTGCATGCTTCTTCCTCCTGAATTTGTTCTTGAATGAAAAATAACCTTATCAATTCTAGCTCGGAAATGTCAACGGAAAAATTGTCTGAAATACGTACCATTTGAATGCCGGATGATTAGCAATAATTTAATAATATCTAGCCCGGACCTATGGATTATTATCTTTATTTTAGATTGAAAAATGAAAATATATCGGTAGAATAGATCGGACATGTGGTGAATTATTTTTTGAAAGGTGGTGACAGCATGGAAAAGGACATGATCAAAAGTCTAGTTGCAGGTATGGGCATTGCCAGTCTGGTCGTAGGTACTACTCTTTCAGCACCCTCATTGGCAGCAGAAAGTGGTTGAGGAGGAAAGACGGGCGCCGGGAGCGCCTCAAGTGGCAAATCGTCTGCGCATGAGAAAATGTCGTCAGCTAAAAAGTCCGGCAAAAGCAAGAAAAAAGTAAAGGGTGCCGTTGACAATGGAGATCAGAAGGTCAAGGAAAAATCAGGTAAGAGCGGTTGAGGCGGTTCATCCAAGTAGCACGGTCGTGCTACGCATCTTTCCGGAAGGCGGATTGACGATATAGAAGATCTCCGGTATCATCATTCCATGATTAATCTGTCAAAAATTTTCCCTGTCTGTTGCTCTCTTTTAGGCTCAACAACCTTGATGAGATTAATGGAAAAGATGGGAGATGGCGTTGAACCGGCCGAATTTCCGGTTATTATTAAAGAACTGGGCGGGCCCGGAGTTCTTCCACAGCTCTCCGGGCTTGCCCGCATTGAACTTGCCCGTTTTCAGGCTAGCACATCAGATCCACCTACCTTTGCAACAGATAAAATCGTACTTAATCCCACTCTGCAAATTATACCGGTTGCCTGGACGAACCTCGCTTCTCTGCTGATCAGCTCCAATCGCCGTGATCTTGCGCGAGTAAAGCACGGTGATGAATATGTTCTGGTCTGGAAAGATCCAACATCCGGAACTGTTCATGTACAAGCGGCCGAACCGGGCGATCTGCTTGCAATTAAGATTAATGTGGAGGGTATCGAATCAGGTGAAGCTGCCAGTCAGGCCAACATTACAGTTGGGTTTATCGACGCTTTAATGCGGGAAGCTGTATGGAAGGGGCTTTTGCTCTCGTCGCCGTCAAAGCTTCGGAGAGAGACACCCATTGCTAAGCTGGCGCCGGATACAGGATATGTCGCAGCTGAGGTTTTTACTTTGCAATGGCACCTGACTCAGGAATGTGATCTGCACTGCAGACACTGTTATGACCGTTCCAGCCGCAACTCGTTTCCTGTCATGCGCGCCATTGCACTACTAGATGAATTACGTGTTTTTTGCCGCAGTCGATTCATCAGGGGCCAGGTTTCACTCTCAGGAGGTAACCCACTACTGTATCCACATTTTATTCAACTCTATCAAGCTGCTGCCGAGCGGGATCTGATGATTGCCATACTCGGAAATGCTGCGGATAAGGATATTATCGAGAAAATCGTGGCAATCCAAATGCCGGTTTACTATCAGGTCAGCCTGGAAGGGATGGAATCACACAATGACACAATTCGCGGGGCCGGCAATTACAGGCGGACGATCGAGTTTCTGAGGATGCTGACCGGGTTAGGGGTGCCTAACATGGTAATGTTGACACTGACCCGGCAGAATATGGATCAGGTTATCCCGCTGGCAGAAGAGCTGGAAGGAATTACGGGAGGACTTACATTCAACCGCCTGGCTTTGTTCGGCGAAGGTGCTGCTCTGGAACTGCCGACTCCGGAGGATTACCGCACGTTTCTGGACAAATATGTCAGGGCTCTTGATGATTACTCTGTGTTGAGTCTCAAGGACAGTCTATTGAATACGATTTTCGAGCGGGATCACAGCAGGCTTTTTGGCGGCTGTGCCGGTTACGGCTGCGGGGCGGCCTTCAACTTTATATCAATTCTTTCCGATGGGGAAGTGCATGCCTGCCGCAAGTTCCCATCATTGATAGGAAATATACTGACCGACAGTCTTGAGGATATATACGAATCTAATGTTGCAGGTCGCTATCGTTCAGGCTGCAGCGCCTGTGCTGGATGCCGCCTGAACGCAGTCTGTCGCGGCTGTCCAGCTGTGACTGCCAGTCTTGGACTCGACCCGTTTACTGAAAAGGATCCATTCTGTTTCAGGAAAGTTCTCTGAATCCATAGAGATGTTTATCGCTGACTGATCTTCAAAAAATTATCCAACAGGTTCATGCCGCTTTCGGTCAGGATCGATTCCGGGTGGAACTGAACCCCCCAAATGGGCAATTCCCTATGACGCAATCCCATGATTTCGCCATTTTCCACCCAGGCGGTTACCTCTAGGCAATCAGGCAGAGTAGGGCGATCCACAATTAGCGAGTGGTAGCGGGTGGCCTGAAACGGATTGGGTAATCCGGCAAAAAGTTCTTTGCCATCGTGGAGAATGGGCGATGTTTTACCGTGCATCAGGGAAGCGCTTCTTACAACGTTGCCGCCAAAGGCCGCCCCGATGGACTGGTGGCCCAGGCAAACACCCAAAATTGGGATCTTGCCGGCAAAATACCTGATGGCTGAGACCGAAATTCCGGCCTCTTCGGGGGAGCAAGGGCCTGGAGAAACAACAATGCGTTCAGGATTCAGCGCCTCGATATCAGCAAGCGTGATCCGGTCGTTTCGGTGGACCTGGACATCTTCTCCAAGTTGGCCGAAATACTGAACAATATTAAAAGTGAAAGAGTCATAGTTATCAATCATCAGCAGCATTAAACAATCCCTCTCTCTGCGGTTTCAACTGCACGCATGACAGCCATTCCCTTGTTGACGGTCTCCTGCCATTCGGCGGCGGGATCTGAGTCTGCCACAATGCCGGCTCCGGCCTGTAGATGGACTTTTCCATCTTTGATGACCAGGGTACGTATCGTAATGCACAGGTCCATGTTGCCGGAAAAAGAGAAGTAGCCCACCGCGCCGCCGTAAATCTCTCGGCGAATCGGCTCAAGTTCGTCTATGATCTGCATGGCTCTGATTTTCGGGGCCCCCGAGAGCGTTCCGGCCGGGAATGTAGCCCTGACAAGGTCGAAGGCATCACAGTCGCCTGACAACTCTCCCTGGACATTCGAAACGATATGCATGACATGGGAATATCGTTCAATCAGCATCAGTTCCGATACTGAGACAGAGCCGGTGGTGCAGACCCGTCCCAGATCATTTCTGCCCAGATCAACGAGCATGACATGCTCGGCACATTCTTTGGGATCAGCCAGCAGTTCTTCCGCCAGCAGGGCGTCAGCTTCCGGAGTAATCCCGCGGGGGCGGGTTCCGGCAATCGGTCGCAGCTCGACGTGTGAACCTTCCTTACGAACCATGACTTCCGGTGATGCACCGGCAATTACAGTGTCTTCCAGGCGGAGAAAAAACATGTATGGCGAAGGATTGAGGGTTCGCAATACCCTGTATATATCCAGCGGATCCGCCGAAAGTTCTCCGCTGAAGCGCTGGGATAATACAACCTGGATTATGTCCCCGGAACGCACGTACTCCTTGGCTTTTTCCACCGATAACTCAAAATCTTCACGGGATATGTTTGATTTGAATTCAACGGTTTTGTTTGAATTATCTGCTGCAGGCTGTGGAAGCGGTGCACGCAAATGATCTATTATAGAATTTATCTTGTCTGTCGCGAATTGGTAAGCGTTCTCCGGAGTAGACCCGTTTTCAATATATGCATTTGAAACAACCTTGATCTTCTGGCGCATCGTATCAAATATTACGATCGTGTCGGTTATCATAAAATAAGAGTCATAAGCATCAAGTAGTGCTGGTTTGTCTGTCTTCAGGTTTTCGAAATGCCGAACCATATCATAGCCCAGATAACCAACGGCTCCTCCAAAAAAACGGGGCAGGCCTTCTACCTCAACAGGAGTATACTGAGCTAGTAATTTTCGTATGCAACCCAAAGGATCCGAAGATTCCTGACTTGTAGTTACACCATTATTAATGATTTCAACCAGATTTCCTTTGGAGCGGATAATAACGGATGGACTGGACCCCAGGAAGCTGTAACGCCCCCATTTTTCGCCACCTTCGATACTTTCCAGCAGGTAGGAAAAATGCCCGTCATCAAGCTTTTTGAAAGCCGATACCGGTGTGTCCAGATCAGCCATGATTTCCCGGTAGACCGGTATAAGGTTGCCTGTGCCTGCCAGATTGCAAAATTTCTCGAGACTTGGAAAAAACATGGTCGCTCCGTGATGCAAATTGAGTTCGAAAAGCTAGCACAGGCTCATATGAGAGTCAAGTTTAGCTATAAATTGAGAAACAAGCTTGTTTTTTAATCTCTGTCCCTTTGTTTTTAATAAATCTATGTTATAATGACGAACATTTTGAAATGAAAGGCAGGTACCATGGAACAAAGCAAAATACTCCTGGAGAGCGACACAAACGAACTGGAAATTGTTGAGTTCAGGATTGATGAAGTGGATACGAATGGTAATGTGGTGCCTTGCTATTATGGTGTAAATGTGGCCAAAGTTCGCGAGATTATCCGTCTGCCGCAGATGTCGAGGGTGGTCAATGCCAAGCCCGGCGTCGAAGGTATGATCAAGCTGCGTGATAAAGTCATCACGATCATAAATCTTGCCAAAGTCCTTAACAAGGATACCGGCAGCATGGTGGCCGACCGGGTGGTCGTTCTGGAATTCAACAACATCATGGTGGGGGTACTGGTACATTCAGTTTCACGAATCTACAGGATTTCATGGAAAAACGTCGAACCTCCGGCCAAATCGGTTCACAGTGATCAGGTGACCGGACTGGTCAAAATGGATGACAGGATCATATTGGTACTCGATTTCGAGAAAATAGTTGCCGAACTCTGCTCGGAAAGTGCTTTGAAACCGCTTGACGAGCTATTAATGCTGCGCGCCGAATCCAATCCGGAAAGAGCTCAAAGAACAATTCTGGTTGCAGATGATTCGGTCTTTATTCGAAAAACACTGTGCGGGAGTCTCAGGTCGGCCGGTTATACTGTCGTAGAGGCTGAGAACGGGTCCGAAGCCTGGAGCATAATTCAGCAAACCATGCAGAAGGCTGTAGAGGAAGCCTGTACTTTCAAAAACTATATCCAAATGCTGATAACTGACGTTGAAATGCCGCAGATGGACGGACTTCACCTGACTTCGCTGGTGCGCAAGGAAGAAAGCCTCAAAAATCTGCCAGTTGCCATCTTTTCATCTCTGGCCTCCGAAGACAATAAACGGAAATGGATCAATTTGGGTGCCAACTGCATTCTGACAAAGCCGGACCTTCCGAATCTTGTCAAAGTGGTTGATGAACTGACCGCATAAATGTTTTATAGAGCCCTTGACAACTGACATATAGATGTGTTTAAGTATCTTCCCATGAACACTAACCGCTTCTTTACAGCTTATAACTTTTACTTTTGGTTCGGCTTTTATTTCAGGCCGTCTGCCCGGGTACAGGTGTAAGCGAGGAAGCTATCACACAAAACCACGAACCGGGGCAGACGCAAGTCTCCCCGGTTTTTTGCTGTTTGATTCATTGATGCAGCCAGGGCCGGGGGGAATCTTCCGGCCCGAGTTGTTTGTGGGAGAGGAGCAGGAAAGATGATTATTGTAATGAAGACAGGTGCAGCAAAGAAGGACCGGGATGAAGTGTTGAAGCGGATAAAAGAGTTGGGCTACAAGCCACATGTGATCCATGGAGAAACGAGGGATGTTATCGGCGCTATCGGAGACGAACGAGGCAAGGCAGTTCTTCAGGCACTGGAATCACTTCACGGCGTAGAGAATGTTGTGCCGATTCTGCAGCCTTACAAACTGGCTTCCAAAGAGGTCAAAAAGGAGTCCAGTCTGATAAAGATCAGTGATGACGTTGTTATCGGCGGAACTCAGGTCATTATAATGGCCGGCCCCTGTTCGGTTGAGAGTGAACAGCAGATTATTGAATCAGCTGTTGCTGTAAAAAAGTCAGGTGCCCACATACTGCGAGGCGGGGCATTCAAACCTCGCACATCTCCATACTCTTTCCAGGGACTGGAGGAGGAAGGGTTGAAACTGCTGGCCAAAGCTCGTGATCTGACCGGACTGCCGTTTGTGACAGAAGTCATCAATCCGGAAACCGCAGATCTGGTTGCCGAATATGCCGATATTCTCCAGATCGGGGCACGCAATTCACAAAACTTTGCACTTCTCAAAAAAGTAGGTCAACTGGGTAAGCCGGTCTTGCTGAAGCGCGGCATGGCGATGACTATTCAGGAGTTTCTGATGAGTGCCGAATATATTATGAGCGAGGGGAATCAGTCAGTTATCCTTTGTGAGCGCGGTATACGCACTTTTGAAACAGCCACCCGCAATACCCTTGACCTTTCTGCCATTCCGGTGCTGAAGGCAAAAACCCACCTCCCTGTAGTCATTGATCCATCACACGGTACCGGCAACCATCATTATGTTGCGTCGATGTGTTATGCTGCTGTGGCTGCAGGTGCTGACGGTCTGATTGTCGAAGTGCACCCGGATCCTGAACATGCTTCATCGGATGGCCCCCAATCTCTGAAACCGGCAAAATTTGATATCATGATGGCAAAATTGAAACTTTTTGCAGAGGCGGGAGACAGGACACTGTAACTTAGCTTCAGCAAGTTTTGATCAAAAAACACGGGCCCCTTGGATTTTTAAATCCCTGGAGCCCGTTTTTTATTCCGGCATAAGAACTGGTGAGGCAATAGCATGATTAATCCAGATCCGGATGGTCAGGGTAGAGCTTTTCTATCTGTCGAAAGGTTTCTAAACAATCCATGAATACTGCTATAAGTTCCGGGTCAAACTGCTTGCCGGATTCAGAACGAATGTTTTCCAGTACATCAATTTCGTTCCAAGCCTCCTTGTAGCAGCGTCGGCAGGATAGGGCGTCGTAAACATCTGTAAGTGCCACAATCCGGCCGAAGAGGGGTATCTCTTCGCCGCGCTTCCCCCTGGCGCTGCCGTCTTCATTCTCATAACCGCTCAACGGTCTTTGGGTCAGCGGGTCGATGTGCCCCGGATAACCTCTGCCATCCCAGCGTTCATGATGGTTCATTGCCACAATGGCGGCGGATTCGTCAAAATCTGAATATACGTCTGAAAAAAGATTGGCGCCATAAAGTGTATGCAGTTTCATAATCTGATATTCTTCCGGAGTAAAACTCCCAGGTTTTTTTAGGATTGAATCGGATATCGCAACTTTGCCGACATCGTGCATCATGGCTGACATTCGCAGAACGTCACGATTTTTATCAATCTCTTCCTGTGTAAGCCCCTTTTGTATTGCCCAGGCCTCGTAGAGGGCGACCGAGTAGGCTGCCACGCGGTTTACGTGCGGTCCGGTTTCATTTGGGTCGCGCAGTTCTGCCATCTTGTTCATGCGCAGAATCATTTCGCGTGTCATCCTGGCCCTTTCGATGGCAATTGCGGCGTTATTGGAAAAGTATCTGATAAGCTCTTCATCGTCATTTCCGAATGGAATAATGTCGCCCTGCTTGTCCAGGGCATTTATCAGCTGCAGTACCCCGACTATCTCTCCTCGAAAATTCTTGAGCGGAATCGTAAGCATGGAACATGTGTGGTAGCCTGTGAGCGCGTCGTACGAACGGTTGAAAGTGAAGGGGGAATTATCAGGAATTTGATATACGTCGGCAATGTTTAAAATGGAATCTTCGGTCGCTACGTAGCCTGCAATTGACTCGCTGCTGACAGGTATCGCAAGTGTTGAGTAAGGCAGTTTCAGGCCGGAAGGCATCTTCCTTTGCAGCGTGTCGTTCTGGGCATGACTGAATTTCAGGTCAGCCCCTTCCAGTATATAAATAGAACCGGCGTCGCAGTTGGTGAATGCCCGCGCCTCACTCAGGATCTTCTCCAATAGAAGGTCGATATCTCTGATCTGGGATATCTCAAGCCCCAGATCTAAGATTTTCCTTAGTTTATCATCCCGGTATTGCATGCACACCCCCGTAGATCTAATAAAACTGCCCCATTCTACTTCATTTGACTCATTTATCAAGCAGCAGAATTCAGTCGAATTGAATTCTGGTTTTTGAAGTTGCACGCTGGTTTCATATGAACTAGGATGCAAAAAAAAACGGAGGTTGGGTTTAATGAAATTAAGTTGCCGCTTTGTTGCCGCTTTAACCCTGTTATTACTGTTCATAACTGCTGTTCCGTCTATTGCTTCCGAACCTGTTTCTGTCCTGGAACAATCAATGTCGGAAACTCTCGATCTGTGGCGGGAAGGTCGATATGAACAGCTCTTCGAACGCTTGGCCCACCGTGGCAAAACCTCCCGCGAAGTTTTTGTCAAAAAGATGCGTGAAACAACAATTCGACCGGCATGTTGCTGGCAAAAGATGGAAAACTTTAAAATATTGAATGAAAAACGCACTGAAGCCACCGTGTATGTGAAGGTCGGCCTGGAAGGAACGGCGACACCTGCGGATTCAAGTACCCGGGAATTCAAGCTGACTCATCAGGAAGGCATCTGGAAGATGCAGCTTGCGGATGTGTTTTCGATTGCGGAAGTTACCAGAAAAAAAGCAAGACACAGCTCAAAATAACCAATATAAGATTCAACATCTTACTAAAACTAAATCAGTCATGGAGAGTCCAATATGGAAGAACTGACAGCTGCAACACCGCTTAACAGCAGGCATCGTGATCTGAAAGCATTGATGGCGCCTTTCGGTGGTTGGGATATGCCGATTCAGTATGAAGGAATTATTGCCGAACATGCCTGGTGCAGGCAGAAAGCGGCACTATTTGATATCTGCCACATGGGAGAATTCATATTTCAGGGCGACTTCGAAGCTGGCGGCCTGGAGGATGTCTTTACCTTTTCTGTCAAAACAATTCCGGTGGGTAGATCGCGTTACGGCTTTCTGCTGAATGATCAGGGATGCATTATTGACGATCTGATCGTATTCCGACTGGCTGAAGACAAGGTCATGGTTGTCGTTAACGCCGCAACAGCCGTCAATGACTTTGTCGTTATCAGCAGCCGCTTGCGTGGCGGATCATTCACCAATATCACCGATCAGACCGGCAAACTGGATATTCAGGGACCGCTGGCCCGCGATGTCATGGTGGATGCCTTTGGCGATCAGATCGCATCAATCCCTTATTTCAAGTTCATTACGATGAATATACTCGGCGTGGAGGCGATTGTCAGCCGCACAGGCTATACCGGCGAACTTGGTTACGAGATATTTATTCCGGCAGACAAGGTCTGCCAGCTGTGGGATCTGCTGCTTCATGACGAACGTGTCAAACCGGCCGGTCTGGGAGCGCGCGATGTACTGCGTCTTGAGGTAGGTTATTCATTGTACGGCAGCGATATAGACGAGGTTACTACGCCGTTGGAAGCCGGTCTGGGAGCTTTTGTCAACTTTGATAAGAACTTTGTCGGGAAGGATGCTTTGCTAAGCCAGAAGGAATCCGGCATTGCAAAGCAAAAAATCGTCTTCAAGGTTTCGAGCCGACGTTCTCCACGCCATCATTACGAGATATTCTCCGGAGATAAACAGATCGGTACTGTTACGAGTGGTGTCTTTTCACCAATGCTAGGTTGTGGCATAGGCATCGGTTTTGCAGATTGTGGTGACTATCCAACGGGAACGCCGCTCATAATCAGTCATGAGCGAGTCAGCATGGAAGCTGTAGTCTGTGAATTGCCGTTTTACAGTGGTGGTTCTTTAAGGAACTGATATAAATGTAACTCCGCCATATCACTGGATCATGGTCGTTTCGCAGGTCAACTGGAGGCTTAATGGCAGTAAACCAGTCCGTTACGATCCTGATGGTGGAGGATGACCCGGGTCATGCCCGTTTGATAGAAAAAAACCTGCGTAGAGCCGGTGTTTCAAACAAGATTGTCCATCTGGACGACGGCCAGAAAGCGATTGATTTTCTTTTTAACAACGGTGCCTACGCAGACGATCCTCACATGGCTCCTTTCCTCGTCCTGCTTGATTTGAATCTCCCTATTCTCGACGGAAATCAGGTGCTGCAGCATATTAAAGCCGATCAGAGAACCAAGCGCATTCCGGTCGTAATGCTGACTACAACAGATACCCCACATGAAATATCCCGCTGCTACGAGCTTGGATGTAATGTTTATGTCACCAAGCCTATTGAATATGAAAAGTTTTGCGAAGTGATCCGCAATCTGGGCTTAATGCTCTCACTTGTCAAAATCCCGGACGATCATCGAATATAAGAATCTGTCATTACCTGTTTAACAGCTAAGGAGATATCAGGTGGCTGAAGAAATATCATGTCGCATATTGTACATGGAGGATGATGCCGGGCTTGCCAGGCTGCTTCAGAAGAGTCTGCGAAGGCTTGGCTGCCAGGTAGACCTGGCTGAAAACGGCGAGGTAGGGCTTTCGATGCTGGCGGACGGGCAGTATGATCTTGTTCTTACCGATAATAATATGCCTGTTTGCGAGGGGCTGGAAGTGATCAGAATCATGGCGGAACAGCCGGAAGCTCCTCCTGTTATCATGGTTACCGGAAACGGCAATGAAACTACAGCAGTGGAAGCGTTAAAACTTGGAGCCATAGATTATATCGTCAAAGATGTTGACATGGGTTATCTGGAACTGCTCCCCATGGTCATCGAGAAGGCGCTGCAAAAACGGCAGATGATCCAGGAACGGGAGCAGATGTTTACCGCCATACGTGAAAGCGAGGAACGTTACCGGCGATTAGTGGACCTGTCGCCGGACGGCATTGTCATCCACTCAACCGAGGGGCTGGTTTTTGTAAATCCGGCGGGTGCATTACTATTGAAGTCGCAGAACCCGGATCAGTTGCTGGGCCGCAAGATATATGACTTTGTTTGTCCCGAATTTATGGAGCAATTCCAGACTCTGGTGGAGATGATTGAGAATGATGCTTCCTCTGTGCCCTGGAGAGAAGGCAGATTCATCTGCCTGGACAAAAGCGTGGTCGATGTGGAAGTCTCCGGAGTTCCCTTCATATATCAGGGCAAACCGGCCCTGCAGTTCATATTCCGTGATATCAGCGAGCGCAGAATTGCCCATGAACGGCTTGAATATCTGGCCAACTTTGACGCGCTTACGGGACTTCCCAATCGCAGGCTCTTTTTTGACCGGCTTACATGTCTCCTTTCCCACTGTAAAAGATATAACGAACAGTTTTCAGTACTGTTTCTGGATCTGGACCGTTTCAAGGCCGTCAATGACACCATGGGGCATGACGCCGGAGACGAACTGCTGCGTGAGGTTTCAATAAGGCTGAGGGAATGTCTGCGTCACGCAGATACGGTGGCCCGCATGGGGGGCGACGAGTTTGCCGTGCTTCTCTCCAGAATTGTTGAGCCGCCAGACACCGGCATTGTCTCCGATAAGATAATTGCTTCCCTTGCCAGCCCATTTATTATCCAGGGTAAGGAGTGCAGTATTGGAGTCAGTATCGGCATCGGCGTTTTCCCTGATCATGCAGATAATGCCGAATCCTTGCTGAAAATAGCCGACAGCGCCATGTATCGCGCAAAGGGAGACGGCCGGAACTGTTATCGTCATTTCAGCGCAGCAGATGTGTAGTCATATAGCTTGCTTAAATTGATGCATTAAAAAAACAGGAGGTTTTATGCGACGCAATCAGAAAACAACATTATTACTCACTTCAGCAGTGCTGCTGACATCTTTGAGTGCCGGTACGACCGCCCACGCGTCCGGATTCGGTATCTTTACCCAGGGCGCTTCGGCTTTGGGTCAGGCGGATGCGGTTGTAGCCCACACCGATGAGCCATCGGCAATCTTCTTCAATCCCGCGCTGATAAACAAACTGCCCGGCACACAGATCGAGGTCGGCACCACTCTGCTGTTTCCGTCCAGAGATTTCAAAAGTGCGGCTACCGGCGCCACAGCATCAACAGAAGACTCCCTCTACTATCCCAGCACGTTTTATGTCACCCATGCCTTCAATGACAAGCTCAGCGCTGGCCTGGGCATTTTCAACCCCTTCGGCCTGGGCACGGAGTGGAACGGAAATTGGGAAGGGAAGTACCTTGCCACCAAATCAAAGATTGAAACCTATAACTTCAACCCGGTGGTTTCATATCGAATCACACCGGCCCTTTCTTTCGCGGCTGGTCTGGATGTGATTTATCTGGATGCGTCGTTGGAAAGAAAAGATTTTCCTTCAAATGCCAACCTGAAGTTTGAGGGAGACGGAACCGGTTTCGGTTACAACTTTGGTCTGGCATATGATGCCGGTCATGGAGTATCTGCCGGGGTGTCATACCGGAGTGAAGTAGATGTAGATATTAAGGGCCATTTTACAATTCAAGGCCTACCGGCGATGAGCGCAAAAACAGAGATCACTCTTCCACGTCAATTGCTGGCCGGTCTTGCATACCAGGCCAGTGATCGTTTGACGCTGGAATCCGGCTTTCGTTGGGAAGATTGGCGTTCATACAAGCAACTGAAGCTTGAAGTTGCAGGTCTACCCAATACCGAAATTCCCAAAAACTGGCATGACACTTTTGCTGTCAACGTTGGCGGCAAATATCACCTGAACGACACCTTTACCCTTTTGGGCGGCTATCTGTACGGATGGAACCCGGTTCCTGACGATACTTTAGAACCAGGCGTTCCCGACTCTAACACCCATCTTTTCTGCATCGGTACGGACATGAAGTTCAACCAGTTCAAGCTGGCCGTAAGCTATGCTTATCAGATGCAGGAAGAGCGCATCAAAAATAATTCAGTCGGTGGGGCTCCAATCGCCAACGGCACCTACAACGCCGACATTCATCTGCTGGGTTTAAGTCTCGTCTACAAATTCTAGGCAGTAAAGGCCGGTATGGACAGCAGCGAACCACTTTATAACAGCAGGGTAATTGATACCTTTATCAAACTGCTCAGGAAGCGCTACCCCCACGTAAATGTGGGGGAACTGCTTTCCTATGCCGGCATGAAGGCTCATGAAGTTGCCGATCAGGGACACTGGTTTAACCAGGAGCAGGTGGATCTCTTCCATGACAAACTAGTGCAGATGTCCGGCAATGATACCATTGCTCGTGAAGCCGGTCGTTATTCTGCTTCTCCCGACGCTCTTGGATCTCTTAAACAAAATATTCTGACCTTTGTAGGTCCTGCCAAAGCCTTTGAACTTGCAAACAAGGCCGCTTCCAACTTCAGTCGTTCCTCTTTGCTTACATCGCGCAGTATCGGATCCAACAAGGTAGAGCTGACCGCAACTTTCCGGGAAGGCGTACAGGAAAAGCCTTATCAGTGCGAAAATAGAATCGGCACCATTGAGTCAATTGTGATGATGTTTAATTACGGCTTACCTGAAATTGAACATCCGGAGTGCATATTCAAAGGCGGAAAAAGTTGTCGTTACATCGTTAAATGGGAAAACAATCCGGCTGAAACGCTTGTGACGATCCGTAATTATGCGGCGCTGCTGCTTGTGCTTGTTTGTGTGGCGTCTTTATTGTTGACGCCCACGACCGCCATTAGTGCAATCCTGCCTGCCTCTGCCTTATTTGTTTTGCTGGCATTCTTTGCAGAACACCGTGAAAAGAAAGGTCTCCAGTCCATTATTCATCGTCTGGGAGAACCAACCGACAAACTGCTGGACCAGATCAACTCCAACTACAGCAATGCCCAGATAACCAATGAAGTCGGGCATGCCATCAGCCGGCAAACGGAGATCGAAGGCATCATCGCGAGCGTCCTGCAGATTCTGAAGGATCGTATTGGTTATGATCGCGGAGTTGTTCTGCTGGAAAATCCCGAACGAACCAGACTTGTTTTCAGGGCTGGATTCGGTCAGGGTGAAGAACAGAGTGAGTTGCTTCGCAGGGCTGACTTTACCCTGGAAGGTGCAGTAAGTGAGGCCGGGGCTTTTGTAACTTCGTTCAAACAACACAAACCTTTTCTGATTAATTCTTTTGCCGAATACAAAGAACTCTTTCCGGGAAGCAACCTGGAACTGCTTGAAAAACTCAATGCGGAATCTTTCCTCTGCTGTCCGATCATCTGCGACGGCCAATCGATCGGCATTCTCGCCGTAGACAATCTTAAATCGCGAAAACCACTTCTGCAGACCGACCTGAACCTGCTGATGGGCATTGCACCGGTCATCGGAGTCAGTATCCGCAACGCCGAACTGCTGGAAACCAAAGACCGCCAGTTCAACGCGATTGTTGAGCTGGAAAAAACCATGGAGGAGTTGGCTGCGGCCAAGGAAATATCTGAACGTTATGCGGAAGATCTGCAACTGATGAATGAAGAAGTCAAGAATTTCGCTTATATCGTGTCCCACGATCTGAGGGCGCCGCTGGTTAATATAAAGGGTTTTTCAGTTGAACTTCGCGGCGCACTTAAAGAAATCACTCCGTTGATTGAAAAAGGCAAATCCTCTCTCAACGAAAGGGAATTGAAAAGTCTGGGGGAAGCGCTGGATCAGGATGTTCCCGAGGCCCTGGAATTCATCGAATCTTCGGTGAACAGGATGGATTCTCTGATCAATGCAATTCTTAAGCTTTCTCGCCTGGGCAGAAGAGACCTGAAGATGGAACAGGTCGATGTCGCCGGTATTGTACATAGCATACTGAAAACATTAGGGCATCAACTGGAAAGCGGTAAGGTGACGTTGTCAGTGGCGGATTTGCCGCAGGTGACTTCGGATAAGACCGCTATCGAGCAGATTGTGGGCAACCTGCTCGATAATGCTCTGAAATACCTCGACCGGAGCAGGGCCGGACAGCTTGATATAAGTGCCGAATGCGGTGCTAATGAAACCACATTCAAGTTTCAGGATAACGGCCGCGGAATTGCCGCTGAAGATATGGGCAAGGTGTTCGAGATTTTCCGCCGGGCCGGCAAGCAGGATATGCCGGGGGAGGGGATGGGACTGGCCTATGTTAAGACACTGGTTCGTCGTCTGGGTGGGCGCATCTGGTGCGAATCTGAATTGGGCGTCGGGACCCTGTTCTGTTTTACCATCCCAAATCACGAGAATCAGCCGACCGACTCCTGAATTACTTTGCAGCGCCTGCAGTATAATGATGATAAACAGCCCGTCTCAGTACGGGCTGTTTACATTAGGGCACAAATCCAGTAGAGTGTCGCCGTTAAATTTGAATATTACACCCACGGAGGTATACGGACATGGCAGAGATGTATTTCACTAAAGAGCACGAGTGGATCAAGGTTGCAGGCGCAACCGGCAAGATAGGCATCAGCGAGCACGCCGCCCACGAACTGGGAGACATAACTTTTGTAGAACTTCCAAAAATCGGCAAGAGTGTCAAGCAGTTTGAAGTATTGGCAGCCATCGAGTCGGTCAAGGCAGCCAGCGACATTTTTGCTCCGCTTTCCGGCAAAGTCATTGCCGTAAATGACGAACTTGATGCAACTCCCGAAATCGTCAACGAAAGTGCCGAAGAAAAAGCCTGGATGGCCGAGATCGAAATCGCCGACGCCGCTGAACTTAAAAACCTTATGACTCAGGAACAGTACAACGACTATCTCAAAACCCTGTAGGAGACCATTATGAACGACAGCCATTACTGTCCCCACACACCTGAGGAAATTCAGGAAATGCTCTCCGCCATCGGGGTTGCCTCTGTCGAGGAGCTGTTTTCGCCGATCCCGGCCGAGCTGCGGGCCAAGACATTCAACATTCCTCCAGGGATGTCCGAATTTGAGACTTTGGACAGGATGAAATCCATCGCAGCTGAGAACACCGGCGGAATGCTGGCTTTTGTCGGCGGCGGTTTCTATGACCATATCATCCCGGCAGCGGTCGATCATCTGTCCGGCCGGTCCGAGTTCTACACCGCTTATACTCCCTATCAGCCGGAGTGTTCCCAGGGAACGCTGCAGGCTCTGTTCGAATACCAGACAGCCATCTGCAGGCTGACCGGTATGGACGTCTCCAATGCTTCGCTTTACGATGGCGGCACGGCCTGTGCTGAAGCGGCCATGATGGCGCTGCGTGTGACCGGTCGCAACAAGATCCTCATCGACGGCTGCGTAAATCCTTTCTCACGTCAAGTTCTGAAAACTTACCTGTTCAATCTGAATGTGGAGGTGATTGAAATTGCTCCACTGGATGGAATGCTCAATCGTGAAGAACTGGCTGGAATGCTGGATGAAAGCGTGGCGGCCGTGCTGGTGCAGAACCCCAACTTCTTCGGAAGTATAGATAATTTCAGTGCGCTGGCGCAGCAGATTCATGCCGTGGACGCGCTGCTGATCGCTTCGGTTTATCCGATCTCTCTGGGACTTCTTGCAACACCCGGTGAAATGGGTGTCGACATCACCGTTGGAGATGGCCAAAGTCTGGGCAACCCGCTTTCCTTCGGAGGCCCCTCTTTCGGTTTCATCGCCGCCAAAAAAACCTTTATCCGCAACATGCCCGGCCGCATCATCGGTGAAACGGTTGACAAGCAGGGGCGGCGCGGTTTTGTTTTGACCCTGCAGGCCCGTGAACAGCACATCAAGCGCCACAAGGCCACTTCCAATATCTGCAGCAACCAGGGGCTGTGCGCCCTGCGCGGTCTGATCTTCCTTTCGTCGGTCGGAAGGCAGGGACTGGTTGATCTGGCCCGCCTGAACCGTGACAAGGCCGAATATGCCAAGGCACAGCTGGTGGGAATACCTGGTGTTACGGTGCTGCAGAGTGCTGTCACCTTCAACGAGTTTACCGTGTTTCTTCCGAAATCGGCCGATGCAGTCGTGGCGGAGCTTCTCAAGAAGGATATCGTGGCCGGAGTGCCGTTGGGTCAGTATTACGAGGGTTCGGAGAACTGTCTGGTGGTAACGGTGACCGAGAAGCGTTCAAAGAAAGAGATCGACCGCTTGGTCAAAGAACTGGGGGTGGCAGTATGCAATTGATTTATGAACAGTCCGTAGCCGGTCGCCGGGGTGTCAAACTGCCGCTTTCCGATGTGCCTTCAGCCGCCGCTCTGCCGGAAAATCTGCTGCGCAGGGAATCGGCCGCTTTGGCCGAGGTTTCGGAGCTTGATCTGGTACGGCATTTTACCAATCTGTCGCGGCGCAATTATTCGCTGGATACCAATTTCTATCCGCTCGGTTCCTGCACGATGAAATATAACGCCAAGGTGCTGGAAAACGCCGCCGGCCTGTTTGCGCCTTTCCACCCCATGACGGCACTGCTGCCGGGCGGAGTGGAATTCTGCCAGGGCAGCCTCGGTATGCTGTATGATCTGGGTCAGATGCTGGCCGACATTACCGGCATGGATGAGGTTACCACCCAGCCGCTGGCCGGTGCCCATGGCGAGATGACCGGCATTCTGCTGATTGCCGCTTATCACGCCGCCAAGGGCAACAAAGCCAAAAAGAAATACGTGGTGGTTCCGGATTCGTCGCACGGCACCAACCCTGCCTCGGCTGCCATTGCCGGCTATGAAATCATCACCGTGCCGACCGCGTCCTACGGCGACATGGATATCGAACTGTTCAAAAAGGCCATGACTGACGAAGTGGCGGCAGTTATGATGACCTGTCCCAACACCCTGGGACTTTTCAATCCGCACATCAAGGAAATCAGTGATATCGCCCACAGCCATGATGCGCTGATGTACTACGACGGCGCCAACCTGAATGCCATCATGGGCAAGGTCAAGCCGGGCGATGTCGGTTTTGACGTAATCCATGTCAATCTGCACAAAACCTTCGGTACGCCCCACGGCGGCGGCGGACCCGGCGCCGGTCCGGTGGGTGTCAAAAAGGCGCTGATCCCCTTTCTGCCGCAGCCGCGCATCGTCATGGATGATGACGGCAAATTTCTGCTGGATGATCAGCAAACAGCTTCGATCGGCCGCACCGCCAATTTCTTCGGCAACTTCTCGATCATGGCCAGGGCCTACGCCTACATCATCATGCTGGGGCGTGAAGGGCTGATTCAGGTTTCGGAACAGGCGGTTCTGAATGCCAACTATATCAAGGAACGTCTCAAGGCCTACTATGACCTTCCTTACGATATGACCTGCATGCACGAGTGCGTATTTTCTGCCAGCAAACAGTTGGAACATGGTGTTCACGCTATTGATATAGCCAAGTTTCTGATCGACAAAGGCTATCACCCGCCCACGGTCTACTTCCCGCTGATCGTCAAGGAAGCGATCATGATCGAACCGACTGAAACCGAGAGCAAGGCCACCATGGATGCCTTCATCGATGTCATGATCGAGGCTGCAGTTACTGCTGAAACCAATCCGCAAATCCTGCAAGATGCACCGGTTACGACGCCTGTCGGCAGGCTGGATGAAACCAAGGCGGCCAGGGAACAGAACGTCTGCTGTATTGGATAAGTGAATGTCTGCTTGTAAAAGGGGCGAAGCGGGTCTGACCTGCTTCGCCCCTTACTCTTTCAAGGAGTAGTTATGACCGAATCCACCGAACGCAGCGACCTGGCCGGCTATGCCTGTACCAGCGCATCTTCACTCGGCCGCAAGCACGCCGAAGAGTTCCGCGACAACCGCCCCGCCTTCGAGCGCGACCGCGACCGCATCATCCACTGCGCCGCCTTCCGTCGTCTGGAGTACAAAACCCAGGTTTTCGTCAACCATGAGGGGGATTATTACCGGACCCGCCTGACCCACTCGCTGGAAGTAGCCCAGATCGGCCGGGCCATCGCCCGACGACTGCGCCTGAATGAGGAGTTGACCGAGGCGTTGGCCCTCTCGCACGACCTGGGGCATACCCCCTTCGGGCATACCGGCGAGGAGGTGCTGAACCGCCTGATGCAGGGCAGCGGCGGCTTCGAGCACAACCTGCAGTCCTTCCGGGTCGTGGACGAGCTGGAGGAACGCTATCCCGGCTTCAACGGCCTGAACCTGACCTGGGAGGTGCGGGAAGGGATCATCAAGCATTCGTCTCCCTACGATACCCCGGTCGAAACCATGGCCGAATTCATGCCGGGTGTGGTCTCTTCGATTGAAGGGCAGATCATCAACTATGCCGACGAAATTGCGTATAACAACCACGATATCGACGATGGTCTCAAGTCGGGCTATATCACGATCGCCATGCTGGAACAGGTTGCACTGTGGCGGGAAGTCAGTGCCGGAGTGCGCCAGAAATACCCCGCCATCGATGACAAGCGCCTGATTTACCAGACCATCAGCGCTCTGATCGGCTTGCTGATCAACGATCTCTGTGAAACAATCTGCAACAATCTGAAACAGCATGATATCAATTCAGTCAGTGATCTGCGCCACATCAACCGTGCCGTGGTCCATTTCAGCGATTTGGTCACCGCCCGCAACCTGGAGCTGAAGCGTTTCCTGTTTCAGAACCTGTACCGCCATCACAAGGTCGACAAGATGAGGGTCAAAGCCGAAATCTTTATCACCCGCCTGTTCGAGACCTACCTGAAATATCCGAATCTGCTTCCTCCTAAATATCAAGGACGTATGGAGCGTTTCGGTTTGCAGCGGGTGGTCTGCGATTATATCGCCGGTATGACTGATCGTTTTGCTCTGGATGAGTATAAGCGGTTGTTCGAACCTTATGAGCGGGTGTGAACAACCGGTACGTTGAGATACGCAACGCGACAGATTGCCATATAAGGCCGAAACTAGGTCATGTGCGATTCCGATTAAGCTGAAAGTGTGCTACCGACCTGTTTGATCTACAGAAAACTGCAATTAAAAAGCATCTACAAAGGTAAGATAATATTTGAAAAAGTGGTGGCGGTAACAGGATGAAAATGGAAAAAAACAGCCCGGTGATAATCACCCGGCAGGAGCATGGGATATCCCGCAAGCAGATGAACCCGAATGCCCTGCGTATCCTCTATCGCCTGAAAGACAATGGTTTTGTCGGCTATCTGGTGGGCGGTTGTGTGCGCGATCTCCTGCTGGGACGGGAACCGAAGGATTTTGATGTGGTAACCAATGCCACACCTGGCGAGGTCAAGCGATTGTTCCGCAACTGCCGTCTGGTCGGGCGGCGCTTCCGTCTTGCGCACATCCACTTCCAGGATGAGATCATCGAGGTGGCCACCTTTCGGTCCCAGGTTTACAGTGAGCCGGAGTCCGAACTGAAAGAGGCACCCGTGCCCGAGCAGCGTCAGCGTCACCCGCGCATGCTGAAGGATGATGATGGCATGATCCTGCGGGACAACGTCTACGGCACTCCCGAAGAGGACGCCCAGCGCCGCGATTTCACCGTCAACGCGCTTTCCTACAACATCGCCGACTTCTCGATTGTTGACTATACCGGTGGCCTGACCGACCTCAACGCCGGAATCATCCGCACCATCGGCGCCCCCGATGTCCGCTTCCTGGAAGACCCGGTACGGATGCTGCGTGCGGTTCGCTTTGTTTCTCTGCTCGGTTTCACCATCGAGGAAAAGACCCGCAAGGCGCTGGTCTCCACAGCTGATACTATCGTCAGGGCGGCGCCGGCGCGGCTCTACGAGGAAATGCTCAAGCTTCTCCTCTCGGGAGAGGGGGCCAAATGCTGCGATCTCCTCCGTCAGACCGGGCTGTTTGCTGCGCTTTTACCGCATTTCTCGAACTGGCTCGACGTCGAAAGCGAAGGTTTTCCACGCACCCGCTTCGGTGAAATGCTAAGCTACGTCGATTCCCGCATCCAGCAGGGGGACAAGGTTTCTTCGCCGCTACTCCTTGCACTTCTTTTCGGCGAGTACATCGATGATAAGGCAGCGCGCTTCCGCCATCAGGGTGCGCCATGGCAGCAGAGCGTGAACGCCGCAGTTGCGGAGTTTATGGGTGAAACCTGCCCTATAGTTATGATCGCTAACCGCGTCGGGCTCGCGCTGCGCGACATCATCAGCCAGCAGATCCGCCTGAAAAAAATCCCCGGGCGCCGACCGGAGTCGTTTGTCGCCCGTCATGATTTTAATGACATCATCGAATACAACCGGATCACCCGCGGCGACAAAATGGAGGTCGCCAAACAGCTTGACTGGTGGGCGGCTCAGGCATGCCAGGTGTCGTTGGTACCGCTGTCGTCCGGACTTAGCGAGGAAAAAGGGGCGCCGCAGAGGAAGAGAAAGAGGCGCCGCCGGCGAAATCCCAATCAGACGAGCAGGGCGGAAGGGTTATAGCCAATGGAGATCATAAAATGACAGTAAAAACCAAGACCGAACCCGAACAGTACGATTTCTTCGCCTTCCTCTCCCGCATGCGCTATATCAGCCGCTGGGGGCTGATGCGCAACACCGTGCCGGAGAACATCCAGGAACATTCGCTGGATGTGGCGGTGATTGCACATGCTCTGGTGATGATCCGCAATACCTACTTCGAAGGTACACTCGACCCCTCCCGGGCCGCTCTGTACGGCATTTTCCACGATGCCAGCGAAATATTCACCGGCGACATGCCGACCCCGGTCAAACATTTCAATCCCAACTTCAAACGCTCATTCCATCAGCTGGAAGACCGTGCCCGCCATAAACTTCTGGATATGCTGCCGCCTGAACTTGCCAAAGAATATGAACCGCTTTTCTTTTTCGACGAGCAGAAGGAATATGCAGCGCTGGTTAAGGCGGCAGACAAGATCGCGGCGCTGGCCAAATGCATTGAGGAAGGCAAGAGCGGTAATCTTGAATTCAGAAGGGCCGAGGCGGAACATTTTGAACATCTGTCAGCCAGTCCTTTGCCGGAGGTGTGCTACTTCCTTGAAAAGTTCCTGCCGGGCTATCGACTTTCACTGGATGAACTCAAGCTGGGATGAGTTGTAGGTATTCTTTACAATATTTTGCTATTAGAGTGTGCTTGTTTTGTCCTGTGTAGTCAAGTTGCTGATATTTTTGTTTATATTTAGTTTATGTTGTTTTGCGGGCTTGTCGAAAAGGATTACATTTTTATTTTGCAAATTATAATTGTCGTGATTTCAAAAAGTTAATATGTGGTACAGAACTTGTAAACGTGAAGCGTCTTTTGTATTTAAAGCCTCTATTTGATACGGAATGTTATTTTGATCAGCTTATTGAAATTGCCAGTTTATGTGAATTAATTTGAATTATGTAATTGTATGGTGATATAAGAAGGCGGCGGTTGTTCAAGGTATGAGACAGCAAACATTTCGACCGGTTGCTGTGTGATAGTTATAAAAAGGGCAGGGGGAATGAATGAAAAGGATACTCGGACTAACCGGCGAAAGGGCTGCAATAGCTCTGTTTACTGTGTTGCTCATGTCTGCCACATTGTTGTTTTCTGGCATTAAGGCATACGCACTTGTCGAAGCCAACTGCAGGGGATGCCACAACGATGCGTCAGTGTCGACAGTGACACGTCATCATGCGCTCTTAAATAATCTGAGCAGGCAGTGCATAGATTGCCATCAGATGGTCAGGGATGTATCCGGCAATTTTGTCCCGGTGGTTGTCCGTGATTGTTTGACCTGTCATGGCCAGTTGACCCACCAGGGGAGGCACCATGAGTTGATCGGCAAGCAGTGTATGGACTGTCACCAGTTGCTTCCTAATGCAACGGGCAGTCTCGCTCCGATTGTTATAAGGGACTGCAGTGTCTGCCATACGGCAATGAATCCCAAGACAAATCATGTCAATGCGGTGGTGAACCTGGATTGCGCCCAGTGCCACAGCCGCGGAGTGGTCGAAGAACACACAAGCCGGGCTTCCACCTGCTATACCTGTCACACGAGCAGCAGTACTACGGTACAGCAGACGATCATGGAGGGGAAAGCCGGAACAACAGTCTACTGTACTAATTGCCATGCTTCAGCCTATCACGTTGCCCAACATGATATGGTTTCCACCACTGTCGAGTGTGCCCAGTGCCACACCCGCGGTACTGTAAACGAACACTTGAGTCGGACATCCACATGCGCAACCTGCCACTCCAGCAGCAACGTAACTGTTCAGCAGACCATTGCTTCCGGCAAGGCCGGAACTCCGGTCTTCTGCATTAACTGCCACGCCAGTGTTAATCACATTGCCCAGCACGACAAGGTTATTACGCCTGCCGACTGCAATACCTGCCATGCCAAGAACGTGGTCAACGAGCATATCGACCGTAGTTCCACCTGCGGAACCTGTCACAACAGCACCAATCAGACTGTACTGAACACTATCATTGCTGGTCGGGCCGGAACCCAGGTTTCATGTTCAAACTGCCACGGCACAGTCAACCATATCGCCCAGCATGACAAGGCCCAGAATACCGCCTCCTGTAGCCAGTGCCACACCAAAAGCGTGCTTGACGAACACCTGACCCGCACATCCACCTGTGCCACCTGTCACTCAAGCAGCAGGATCGAAGTTCTGGATGCCATTACCGCCGGCCGGGCCGGGACAGTGGTCACATGCGTAACCTGCCATGGCCAGTACAGCCATCCCACGGCCCACACCGGCAAGGTCAATGCTCCATACGCGGATTGCAACAGCTGCCATAGCACCAACCTGACCGATCTGCATGCCCAGAAGGGCTTCCAGTGCGCCGCCTGCCACGACAGCACCATCACCAATACGGCGATAACCGCAGCGGTTCAAAAGGGTCTGGCGGGGCAAATGGTGGTCTGCGCCGACTGTCACAACAGCATCAGAGGTTTCGGCAACCATGCCGGTCAACACGACAAGATCACACTGGCAGACCAGACCGGTTTCATCACGGCCCATGAAGAGAAGCAGATCTACTGCTTTGCCTGCCATAACAACACCAGCGACCAGAAAGTGATTAACGACGGCATGGCCGGCATCCAGCAATCCTGCACCGGCTGCCACGTTTCCTACGGCAACCAGCCGCCGGTGGCCAATGCCGGTGCCGACTGGACCGTCATGGTCAATCAGGCCGTCAGTTTCTCGAGTACCGGATCCAGTGATGCAGATGGTTCGATCATTTCCTACGTCTGGAACTTCGGTGACGGCAGCAGCGCCAGCGGCGCTTCTGTCAGTAAAACCTATGCTGCCGCCGGCAGCTACACGGTTACTCTGACCGTCACCGACAATGCCGGTGCCACAGCCAGCGACACGGCCGTAGTTACCGTTCAGCCCGCCTCCAGCTCGGTCTTTGCCGATCAGGTGCTCTTCATGCAGCGGCTGTCGTCAACAACCTCATCCGATGCCAGCAGCACGGATCTGACCGCCAAATTCCGGGATGCAAACCTGACCGACCGCTACTTGATTCAATATGCCAGCGGCAACAACAACGTTATCGCCATAAAGATAAACCGCGATGCCTTGACCGCCGGCAAGGTAGTTCTGCGGCTTTACGTTTCTTCGATCAGCTCGTCGCGAACTTTGAGGATCTATCCGTACCAGTCCGGAGGAACCTCGGTCAACTCCAGCTATTACGTGAACTACTCGGTCAGTTCCACGGGTTGGAAGGATATCGACGTCACCTCCATCGCAACACGGATGAACGGCTACGGCTGGATGAAGTTCCGCGTTACAACCACCTCGAGCAGCCTCTATGTTGCCGAAGGTGCATTCCAGGTCCAGTAGGGGGGTGACGTGAACAGAGCGCAACGAACCGAACGGGGGAAACAAATGAATCGCATTATTGTAGCAACAATCGCCGCACTGCTTGCCACGTCTGCTCCAGTCATGGCCGGGCATTACGCCGCGGTAGGGCAGGGAAACTGCGCCTCCTGCCACAAGACCAACCTTATTACGCAGCATGGCGGTTTCACCGCAACCGTCTGCCAGATCTGCCACAGCAGTACAACGGCGGCTGTGAAGGATACTATAGCACTGGGAGTTTCGGGGCAAACCTACACCTGTTCCAATTGTCATGTGACGGATTCGCATTTGAGCAAGCATGGCGATTACGCCGCCAATTTTGCCGCATATAACGGTGTGGAACCGGTGAATGGTGGCAACTGGACGGTGCCGGCATCCTATACCAAGGTGACTCCGGCAGCCAAGCAGTACCAGGTCTGTGTCAAGTGCCATTCATCCAATGGTTTGGGTGCAACTACTAACGGCGTCAGCAGCATCACCGGGCCGTCGGGCTTCCTGCTTACTGACCAGGCCATGGAATTTAACCCAAATAACCGTTCCGGCCATCCGGTCGTAACTGGTTTAAATAATTACCCCAACTCTCCAGCACCTAAAGCTCTTGCCAAAACTCAGCTAACGGCTCCATGGAATGTAAATGTAGGAACCCAGACGATGAAGTGTTCCGATTGTCACGGGCCGGATGGAAAGTTGGTCGGCACGGGCAAGGAGTGGCCCTATAGCTCTGCTACAGGCCAACTCTGGAAGCTGAGCGACGCTGGTAATACCAGGCTGTTCTGCAAGAACTGCCACCCGCTCACCAATACGAATAATACGCATTCAAAAAACAACCACTCCCAGTATCCCTGTGTGTACTGTCACACCCGGGTGCCCCATGGAGGCAAGGTCAGCCGGCTGATAACGACCTTTACTTCGGGATTACCGAGTCGCTACTATCCAAACGGGAATGGTGGTGGGACCCCCAGTTTGCAAAACCAGTTGTTGCGTTTCACCAAGGCAACTTCTACAAGCCTCTATGACACGCCGTCCTGTCAGGTGGATTGCCACGGTTCGCATGATAACACGACCGGAGAGGCATGGTAGGATAGGAAGGTGTAATTGATGCAGCAACGGCCGGGAGAATTTTTCTCCCGGCCGTTGCTGTATGTTAGTTTGATTTGGTATTCAAGGTATTGCGATAGTCGGATCAGTTGATTTTCAAGCCACCAGATAGCTCTCCACAGCGACCTCATCAAGGTCATTTGTCACGGATAGCTCTCTTGTCTCTCCGTTAACACGAACTTCCAGCCTGCACTGTGCATTCGCCTCGGCCCTGGTATAGCGCAGAAGCAGTCGGGCGGCCAGGCTGCTCAGTTCGTCACTCTGTGCCCCTGTTATAATGCCTACCGGAGTATTGCCGTCCAGCCAGGTCAGAGCTGCCTCTTCCGACAGTCTGGCGGCTTCCAGCAGGTTGTTGTCGGCTTCGTTGCGGCCGATGATGACTTTACTGCGCTCGCCGATTCGCAGGTGGCGACCGACCTTGAGCAGACGGAAATCCCGCAGGTTCAGTTCATCACAATGATCGAAAGTGTCCTTGATCTTTGGGACGAAAGACAGTTCAGTCAGCAGGCAGCCTCCGGCCGGGCAGGGGTAGTTCTTGACATCCAGCTCATCAGCAAGTTCAAACAGCTCCTTGCGTGAACGCCCCTTGATGGCCAGCAGCTTTTCACGGTCGACCCATCCTTCCCGTTCGGGTATGGTCGGATCAAAATGCTGTGCCGAAAGTGGGCGCAACAGTAACCCTTCCAGGCCGCTTTCCCGTTCGATCACTCTAAGTGTATCACGTCGCTGGCTCATGGGACGCTGGCCCAATACTTCGCCGGTGATAACAAAGTCTGCGCCGCTCTCCAACATGTATTCCCTGGCTTTACGCAGTAGGTAGATGCGGCAGTCTATGCATGGGTTGATGCCCTTGCCATAGCCGAAGCTTGGATTACGGACGATCTCCAGATAGTCGAGGCCTTTATGAACGACCTTGATCGGGATATTGAATTCCTGTGCGACGCGAACCGCTTCGGATTTACAGCCGGAATTTTTGCCGGTGCAGGTACAAAAAGGAGAGGTGAAATTGAGGGCCTCGACGTCGATGTTCATATCCAGCATCATCTTGACGGCCAGAGTTGAGTCGAGTCCTCCGGAAAGGAGGGCGATTGCTTTGCGTTTCATTTAAAAGAGCTCCTGGGGCTCCATGACGTAACCTATCGGGATTGGCAGGCGTCACATCACGGGACCGAATTTTTCATGAGGCTAGCACAGGGGGATGCTTTATGTAAAGTATGTAAACGTGAATAGTTCTGCTTGAATTCTGGCTGTCTTCTGTTAATCTATAGAAGGTTGTCCAACGTGTTAAGCTATTATAATCTAATCGATTCGCGTTAAAAGGTTTTATATGCAGGAGCCTGTAGAAAAATTTTTTCTTGGACGCCAGCCGATTCTTGACCGTAATCAGGAAATAGTCGGTTATGAGTTGCTGTTTCGGGCGGCGGATGTTGATCATGCAGTTATCGAGAGTCATTCCCATGCCAGCGCAAGCGTTATCGCCCATGCCCTGTCTTCTTTTGGCATTAATGAAGTGTTGGGGGGGAAGTTCGGTTTTGTCAATGTTCACCTCAAGGTATTGCTCTCCGAGATGCTGGAACTGCTGCCGGTAGGTCAGACAGTCCTGGAACTGCTTGAAATGATCCAGCTGGATGAGCAGGTTGTTGAGCGTTGTCGGGAACTTAAGGAAATGGGTTTTCTTCTTGCTCTTGATGACCATGAATTCGATGCTTCCAATACAGATATCTATGGTGTTGTTGATATCATCAAGATTGATATCCTTTTGACCGGTATGGATGCACTGCCGGAAGTGGCAAGTAAGCTGCGGAAATTTCCTGTCAAACTATTGGCAGAAAAGGTTGAGACGGTTGAACAGTTTCAGATCTGTTATGATCTGGGATTCGAGTTTTTCCAGGGATACTTCTTTGCACGACCGGTTGTACTTAAGCGTAAAAAAATCGATGTATCGAGTCTTGCCATGCTCAAACTGCTGCAGCAGCTGACCATGGATGCCCCGGTCAACGTGATTGAGCAGACTTTCAAGGAGAATCCGGCTCTTTCCTATAATCTTCTGCGACTTGTCAATTCTGTGGGGTTGGGGATGCGCGAGAAGATAAAAACTCTCCGTCACGCGATTATAATGTTAGGGGTAAACCACCTGCGTCGTTGGATACAGTTGTCCTTGTTTGCCGGACATGATTCACGTGCTTTAAATCACCCTTTGCTGGAGCTGGCTGCTGTGCGGGGAAGGTTGCTGGAAATTCTTGTCAGGAAGTTGTCACGGGCTGCAGTAGTTGACGAGCGGGCGGAGGCTGCGTTCATGGTAGGAATTCTGTCTCTTCTGGATGTTTTGTTTGAAACCCCGATGGAGGAGATTATTTCCAATCTCAACCTGAATGACGATGTCACCTGTGCTTTGCTGGAAAGGAAAGGGCTGCTGGGAAGTCTGCTTAATATGGCTGAAAAGCTCGAATTAACCGACTTTGATGCTGTTACGGTTCTGCTGAAGGAATGCGATATATCTCTGGATCAGTTGTTGACTGCCCAGTTGGACGCTTTTAACTGGAGAAGCTCAATCGTATATTCAGAAGATTGACAGTTTCCAGTGGATACAGTTTTGGCTAGGTATGGCAAAGCAGTGAACATCCTATATTTGAGTATTCAACCTCTTTCTGCTGATCCACCACCCAATAGAGCAGATCCCCCCCAAGCATGATTGCAACAGGTGTATCAAGTGACATAGCGTACAGCTGTGCAACAGAATAATATGGAAACTTTGCGTACATGACAGACTCCGTTAAAACATGTTTTATAGGTGAAATTCCCGTTCTATCTTCTGATTCTACTACTAGCACAATCGATGCCAATAAAAATAATACAAAAAAACAGACACTTGTGTGTTTGAGTCATGTAAATGACACTTGCTTGGTTGTTTAATGTGGTATTATTCAAAAAAATGACTCCGGAGAGTCCTGTTATGTTGGCTGAAAAACTTCTGGCCGGTTACCTAGCCGGTGAATCCTTGGATATAGTGCTTGAACATAGCCGGTATGTGGCTGCTTTGGCGCTTGACGTTTGCGATCATCTTGCTCTTGGAGCCGATAACAGGGCATTTATTGAAGAGGCGGCGCTGCTGCATGACATAGGTGTCAGTCAGGTTTATGCTCCGGACATCGGGCTGCATGGAGCCCATC
Source organism: uncultured Geobacter sp. (assembly GCA_964420435.1). Lineage (GTDB taxonomy): Bacteria > Desulfobacterota > Desulfuromonadia > Geobacterales > Pseudopelobacteraceae > JACRCG01. The sequence goes on along the minus strand of CAYQTC010000003.1, from coordinate 92,317 downwards.
CATACATCATGCACGGAGTTCTGGGGCGTGCGATTCTTGAAAAGGAAGGCTATCCGCTCCATGGATTGGTGTGCGAAAGACATATCGGTGTCGGCCTGACTGTTGCCGATATTGAGCGGCAGCAAATGCCGCTTCCCCGTCGTGACATGTGCCCGGTATCGATTTGCGAGCAGATAATCTGTTTTGCCGACCTTTTTTATTCAAAGACACAGGGCAAGCTGTCACTGCGAAAGTCCCCCGAGAAAATCAGAAAAAAACTTGCATTATTCGGGGATGACAAGGTCGTTGTCTTTGATTCATGGATGAAGCAGTTTGGGGGCGTTTAGCCGGCTTCCAGTCGTAAAGTTGTTGCTTTTTTCGGTCCCTTATCTTACATTGCTCAAATTTTAAGCTATAGCTTTCATATTCGCATTCAGGCGGTTTCCAATGCAGGATACACCAGATAAAATTCAGGATCTCCGTTCCCGCATCGATAATATTGATGACAGTATTCTCGATATGCTTAACGAGCGTTCTAAAGTCGTACTCGAAGTCGGACGCCTCAAATCCGGTAAAAATCTCGATTTTCATGTGCCGGGGCGTGAACGTCAGATATATGAGCGACTGCTGGGAAAGAATCCCGGGCCGTTTCCGAACGATGCGCTGAAAAGTATATATCGCGAGATCATTTCGGCCTGCCTGGCGCTGGAATCTCCGATGAAGGTTGCCTTTCTCGGACCGAAGGCCACCTTCAGCCATCTGGCAACCATGCAGCAGTTCGGCCTGTCCGCCGAGCTTGTCCCGCAGAAGTCGATCCCGGCTGTGTTTGAAGAGGTGGAGAAGGGCAAGGCCCTGTACGGCGTAGTGCCAGTCGAAAACTCCACCGAGGGTGTCGTTTCCCATACTCTTGACATGTTTGTGGAAAGCAGCCTGCAGATCACATCGGAGATCATGCTTGAAGTTCACCATGACCTGCTTTCACGCACAGGAAGGCTGGAGGACATCAAAAAAGTCTACTCACACCCCCAGCCGTTAGCCCAGTGCCGTCAATGGCTGGAAGAGAATCTTCCGGGAGTGCCGATGGTCGATGTGGCCTCCACCGCCGTGGCGGCCCAGATTGTCAGCGATGATTATACTGCGGCGGCGATTGCCAGCGAACTGGCCGGTTCTTTGTATGACCTCAAGGTTGTCCGCAGCCGTATCGAGGATCAGGTCAACAACTTTACCCGCTTTCTGGTTGTTTCCCGCAAAGGATGCGAGCGTTCCGGCAACGACAAAACCTCGGTGCTCTTTTCGGTCAAGGATGAGCCGGGAATACTTTGCCGCATGCTTGATCCCTTTGCCAAGCGGGGCATCAATCTTTCAAAAATTGAATCGCGCCCGTTCAAGAAAAAGGCGTGGGAGTATATCTTCTTTCTTGATCTTTCAGGCCATGTGTCGGACTCGGATGTGGCCGCTGCTCTCGATGAGCTCAAACAGTGCTGTCAGTTTATCAAAATTCTCGGATCGTATCCCCGGTCGATGTAGGGTGACATGTCGTTGATTATAAAACGTTTGGCCGTTATCGGCGCAGGATTGATCGGCGGATCGTTTGCCCTGGCTTTGCGCGAGGCGGGCGCTGTCGAAAAGATTGTGGGCATCGATTCCGATCGCTCCAATCTTGATCTGGCTCTATCGCTTGGACTTGTAGACGAAATATGCGAAGACGCCTGCCATGGAGTTTCAGGTGCTGACGTCGTATTTATCTCCGTGCCGGTCTGCTCGATTTCGTCGGTTCTGCGTTCAATCGCTCCGGCACTTCCTTCCGGCTGTATTGTCACTGATGGCGGCAGCGTCAAGGCCGCCATTGTCAGGGAATGCGACGCTGCTATACCCGCCGAATGCAGTTTCGTAGGCGGGCATCCGATCGCCGGAACTGAACATTCCGGAGCCTCGGCCGCTTTTGCCGGATTGTACAGGGGAAAACGCTGTGTTCTGACCCCGGGCGCAACCAGCGATGCCAAGGCGCTTGATACGGTGGCAAGGCTGTGGGCCGCAGCAGGCGCCGTGGTCTGCAAAATGGAAGCTGGTCACCATGACAGAATATTTGCCGAAATATCCCACCTGCCTCATGCAATTGCCTACACGCTGGTGCATGCTGTCGGCACAGCGGATGTTGAAGGTGAAAATGTGCTCTCCTACACTGCTGGCGGTTTCCGGGATTTTACGCGCATAGCGTCATCCGATCCGTCCATGTGGCGTGATATATCATTGATGAACAGGGATGCCCTTCTGGCAAGTATCGACGGTTTTACCGCCAGTCTGTGCGAATTGCGAAAGCGCATAGACTGTGGTGACAGTGCCGGCCTGACCGAATTTTTCACTACGGCCAAGAAGTTCCGTGATGGAATACTATAACCATTTGAAGCAAACGGAGAATATGTGAAAACAATTACCGTAAAACCTGCCGCCTTCCTCAAGGGCGAACTGACTGTCACCGGTGACAAGTCCATATCCCATCGATCGATCATGCTGGGAGCCATAGCCAACGGTGTAACTACAGTACGCGGCTTTCTGCGTGGAGAGGACAACATGTCGACCATGCATGCTTTCCGTGCCATGGGAGTCAGGATTGATGATGACGGGGTAACCCTTGCTATTCACGGACTGGGGCTGCACGGGCTTAAGGAACCTGAGGACGTGCTGGATTGCGGCAATTCCGGGACTACGATCAGGCTTATAACCGGCCTGTTGTCCGGACAGTCGTTTTTTTCGGTCGTGACCGGTGATCAGTATCTTCGCAAGCGTCCCATGAAGCGCGTAGTTGAGCCGCTTACCCGCATGGGTGCAATGATACAGGGGCGCAACAAGGGCAGTCTGGCACCGCTGGCCATCAGCGGGGGGGCTCTGCATGCTATTGAATATCAATCGCCTGTTTCCAGCGCCCAGATCAAATCTTCGATCATGCTGGCCGGATTATACGCCGATGGTGAGACCATCGTACATGAGCCGAGCCTGTCGCGTGATCATTCCGAACGCATGTTCAAACAGTTCGGCGCCTCGGTTGAGCGTTTGGACAGCGGTGTCAGGGTGCGTGGCGGATTCGAGCTTAACGCCCAGGAAGTCTCGGTGCCGGGTGATATTTCCTCAGCCGCTTTTTTCATAGTTGCGGCTCTGATAACTCCCGATTCCGAAATTCTGATCCGCAATGTGGGAGTAAACCCGACCCGCACCGGCGTGATTGACATACTCAAGGCGATGGGAGGCAGCATTGAACTGCTTGACCAACGTGATCTCTCCGGTGAACCGGTTGCCGACATTCTTGTGCGTTCTTCACGCCTGAAAGGCATTGCTATTTCCGGCAGTGTTGTGCCGCGGGCAATTGACGAATTCCCGGCGATCTGTGTTGCGGCTGCTTGTGCTGAAGGGGTTACCTCTGTGCGGGATGCCAAGGAACTGCGGGTTAAGGAGACGGATCGTATTTCCGCCATGGCAGGAAATCTCCGGACACTTGGTGTAATCGTTACGGAAACGGACGATGGAATGGATATTACCGGAGTTGAACGTCTTGCAGGTGGCACGGTTGATAGCTGCGGAGACCACCGGATTGCCATGTCCCTTTCGGTTGCCGCTCTGGTTGCTGCGGACGAAATAACTATAAAAGACGTGGATTGTGTCGCAACATCATTCCCGAACTTTTTCCAGCTGCTGGAAAAAGCGGCGGGGAAATAGGCCAATGAAGAAACGGACTAACGGAATAATCATAGCAATTGACGGCCCGTCGGGCGCCGGAAAAAGCACAGTGGCAAGGCTTCTGGCCGATCGACTGGGATATCTGCAGATCGATACTGGCGCAATGTACCGTGCGGCTGCATTTCTGATAGCCCGGGCCGGCCTTGATCCGACCGATCTATCCCGGTTGGATGGTTTCTGTCAGGAACTTGATATCAGGCTGGAATATAATGAAGGCCGTCAAAAAGTCATCGCCAATGGAATTGATGTCACAGATCAAATTCGCACTCCGGAAATGTCGCTGCTGACATCGCGCACCTCGACGCTGAAGCCTGTACGTGATGCGCTGCTTAAATCGCAGCGGCTGATGGGGAATGGCGGTGGCGTCGTACTGGAAGGGAGGGATATCGGAACGGTTGTTTTTCCGGATGCCGAACTCAAATTCTTTCTTTCCGCTTCAGCCGAAGAGCGCGGTCGACGTCGCTGTGAAGAACTTTCTGCAAAAGGGGAGCAGGTTTCCCTTGCGGAAACCATTGCCGATGTTGTCAAAAGAGACCTGCAGGACTCGGAACGTGATATCGCACCGCTCCGTCAGGCGGAAGATGCGATAGCAATAGATTCTTCCGCTTTGTCGGCTGATGATGTGCTCGACCTGATGGAACGCTATTACAATGACAAAATCAAATCGATAGGAATGCCATAATGAAAGTGATTCTTGCAAAACGCGCCGGTTTCTGCTTCGGAGTCAAGCGTGCCACACAGATGGCTTTTGAGGCCGCCGGCAAGGACCAGAAGACATACACGCTGGGGCCGATCATTCACTCTCCACAGGTTGTCAACAAACTTGAAGAAATGGGTGTCAAGGTACTGAAAAACCTCGATAGCATGGAAAACGGCACCATCATTATCCGTTCGCATGGCGTAGCATCAGGAGAGATCAGCGAAGCTGTTCAGAAAAAACTGGAAATAGTTGACGCAACCTGTCCATTTGTCAAAAAAGCTCAGGAGCACGTCAAGAGCCTTTCCGAAGCCGGTTACGGTGTTGTGGTTGTCGGTGACGCTGATCATCCCGAGGTGCAGGGCATTGTATCCTATGGCGGCGACAAGGTATTTGTTGTCGGTTCGGGCGAAGAGGTCAAAAAACTGCCCAAGATGAACAAGATCGGTGTTGTCGCCCAGACGACCCAATCCTTTGAAAACCTGAAAAACGTGGTATCGGAGTGTCTGTTGCGCGGAGGGGAAATCCGCGTTTTCAACACGATCTGTGATGCAACTGCAGTCAGGCAGGAGGAGGCCAAGGAGCTGGCAGATCAGGTGGACTGCATGCTGGTCGTTGGTGGATTCAACAGCGCCAACACGCGACGTCTGGCGGAAGTGTGCGCCGAACTGCAGCCGCGCACACATCATATCGAAACCGCCGCTGAAATAAATGCCGACTGGTTTAATGGAGTTGAGACGGTGGGAGTGACCGCCGGAGCATCCACGCCAAAGTGGATAATTGATGAAGTAATGAACAAAATTGAAGAATTGAATAAAAGCAATTGAATTTTACCGATCATATTGCTACATTACAAAGCTTCATAATCGGAGAAGAACGATAAACGTCCAGGGGGTATGGTGTAATGGTTGATTTTAAAAGGCTTGATGCTGTCGAAGGGGAACATGAAGATCTCGACGGCGATCAGAGCAGTGAGTTTGCAGCGCTCTTCACAGAAAGTCTCAAAGAACGTCCCGAACGGGATAAAATCATAGAAGGAACTGTCGTGCGTGTCGATCAGGATACTGTTCTTGTTGACATCGGGTTGAAGTCGGAAGGTCATGTTCCAACATCTGAATTCCGTGATGCCAATGGTGAGGTTTCTGTACAGATCGGCGACAAGATCCGGGTTCTCATGACCCGCGAAGATGGTAAAAAAGGTTACGTGCTTTCCAAAAAGAAAGCAGATTATCTGGCTGCCTGGGACAAAATCGGCGATGCCGGTCAGGAAGGCGGAATTATTGAAGGAACCATCACCGGCAAAGTGAATGGCGGATTTACAGTTGATATCGGTGTTCAGGCATTTCTTCCATCCTCACAGGTCGATATCCGTCCTTCATCGGACAGCGACAGCTACATCGGCCTCAAGGGTCGCTTCAAGGTCATCAAGATCAACCAGCGTCGTGACAACATCGTGCTTTCACGCCGTTCTGTTCTTGAGGAAGAACGTGCTTCAGTGCGTGACGTTACGCTTGAAAAACTCGAAGAAGGCCAGATCGTCGAAGGTACTATCAAAAATGTTACCGATTACGGCGCATTTGTGGATCTGGGCGGCGTTGACGGACTTCTGCATGTATCCGATCTTTCCTGGGGCAGAGTAGGCAAGCCGGCTGACGTTCTCAAGCCCGGTCAGCAGATAACAGCAAAAATCCTCAAGTTCGATCGTGCCAAGGGCAAGATCTCGCTGGGTGTCAAACAGACCCTGACAGACCCATGGCTTGGCGTTCCGGACAAATTCCCGATCGGGAATCGCGTCAAAGGCCGCGTTGTAAGCCTGATGGAGTACGGCGCTTTTGTCGAGCTGGAGTCCGGTATAGAAGGTCTGATCCACGTATCAGAAATGTCCTGGACCAAGCGCGTCCGCAGGGCCGCAGATATGTTGAATGTGGGTGACGAGGTTGAAACCGTGATTCTCGGCATAGATATGGCCAACCGCAAAATTTCTCTGGGACTCAAGCAGATCTCCGATAATCCCTGGGCCACAATCGCCGATAAATATCCTGCCGGCACCAAGATTGAAGGACAGATCAAAAACATGACCGATTTCGGCATGTTCATCGGCATTGAAGACGGCATTGACGGTCTAGTTCACGTTTCCGACATGTCCTGGACAAAACGCATCAAGCACCCCGGCGATGTTTATGAAAAAGGGAGTCTGGTAACGGCTGTAGTTCTCAAGGTTGATGTTGAGAATGAGCGTCTTTCCCTTGGCATCAAACAGCTCGAGCCCGATCCATGGAGCCTTGCACCGGGCAAGTATCGCCCCGGCACTCTGGTAACCGGCAAAGTAACATCCTTGACCGATTTCGGTGTTTTTGTTGAGCTTGAAGAAGGCATTGAAGGCCTTATCCATGTTTCCGAACTGTCCCGTGAAAAAGTTGCTTCTGCAAAGGAATTTGCGGCGATAGGCGACAATCTTGAAGCGGTTGTTCTGAGCTGTGATTCCAAAGAACGCAGAATATCCCTCTCGATCAAATCGGTTCACGCAGCAACTGAAAAAGCTGATTTTGAGCAATATATGGGATCACAGGGAGAGGCAACTTCCACTTTCGGTGATCTGTTGAAACAGGGACTGAACAATCGCAATAATAACTGAAAACTTGCAGGAGGGGCGTATGACAAAGAGTGAACTAATTGAAAAAGTTGTACAGACTCACGGAATGCTGAATATGAAGGTTTCCGAGATTGTAGTTAATACTGTATTTGACTCAATCGAAGAAGCTCTCAAGTCAGGCGACAAAGTTGAAATTCGCGGATTCGGAAGCTTTACAATCCGTGAGCGGCTTGGTCGTGAAGCTCGCAATCCGAAGAGCGGTGAAGTTGTGCGGATTCCGTCCAAGAAAACTCCGTTTTTCAAGACCGGCAAAGACCTGAAGGAACGGGTCAACTGCTGAGAGCATGATCAGTAATCATTAATGCCCGAATGGCGGAACTGGTAGACGCAAGGGACTTAAAATCCCTCGGCCGAAAGGCCGTGCCGGTTCGACCCCGGCTTCGGGCACCAGAAAAAACAAGGACTTAGTCATTATTGACTAGGTCCTTTTTTTGTTGTATTGTTCTTGTGGGACATTGGTGGGACAAATGTAGGCAACAAACGGCTATAATTCACAACAAAATGTAAGCTTTAAAATCACGCAAAAATAGACTCAGATAAATTTTTTTGTCCCGTAATTGTCCCATATTAAATGAATGTGCTTTTAACTATCATAAACTATTAGTTATTTGCTTATTTGACGAGGGATTGCGTATCTCTTGAGGTGATTTTGGGTTAGTTATCATGTGTGTCAGGAGGATAAATGAATGGCTGCTATAACTGAGCGAGTTTCAAAATCAGGTGAAAAATCGTTTCAGGTTAAAGTACGCATGAAAGGCTTCCCTGTTCAGACCGCTACATTTAAGAGAATTACCGATGCTAGAAAATGGGCGTCTAATACAGAATCTGCAATACGAGAAGGTCGGCATTTTAAAACTACTGAAGCGAAAAAACGCACTTTTGCTGAAATGATTGAGCAGTACGTTAAAACTGTGCTACCAAATAAGCCAAAAAGTAAGGATAAGCTTGAACATCAGTTAAATTGGTGGAAGGAAGAACTCGGGGCATACACTTTAGCTGACGTCACTCCTGCTATGATAGGTGAACGTCGTGATACTTTACTTCAAGGAATTACCTACAGAGGCACAAAACGTTCAAATGCTACTGTCGTGCGTTACTTGGCTGCCTTATCACATGTATATTCAACTGCTGCAAATGAATGGGGCTGGATAGAAGTCAGCCCGATGCGTAAAGTCAGAAAACCGACTGAACCCAAGGGCCGTGTCCGATATCTTAACGATGATGAACGAGTAAGGTTACTTGAAAAATGTAAGGAAAGTAAAAATCCTTATTTATATCCAATTGTTGTTTTAGCCATTTCAACCGGGATGCGTCATGGAGAGATAGTTGGACTAACTTGGGATGTGGTTGATCTCCAGCGAAATGTTCTGATACTTCTCGAAACCAAAAATGGTGAGAGAAGAGCAGCACCGTTGACAGGATTAGCACATCAGCTTTTGAAAGGACTCCATGACAAGAAATCTGAATCGACAAATTTGGTATTTCCTGGTCATGGGGAAAACCCAGTGGATATAAGGAGAGAATGGGAAGAAGCACTTGATAAGGCAAAGGTATGCGATTTTCGTTTCCACGATCTACGTCACAGTGCCGCTTCCTATCTTGCTATGAATGGTGCTACGTTGGCCGAATTAGCTGAAGTTCTTGGTCATAAAACGTTGGCAATGGTAAAACGATACAGTCATTTATCTGAACAGCATACAACACGAGTAGTTGCCGCTATGAATGAGAAAATATTTGGTGAAAATGTATGAGTTTTAAGACGGAAGATGAAGTGCAAAAACTGCTTCAAGAACCATACTGGTCCTTGAATGAAATTACGACTATCGCGACTCACCATAAATTCTCGGTTTCAACAGCTGCTGAATTTACAAGTGAAGTGGAAAAGTTCAGATCCGAGCTTTTAGAGGATGTCATAGAAGGCATCTATGAAAGGACAATTATTCCGATAGATTTGACGAAGAATAGTAGATGGAAAGATCGATTCACTCCCTATTTGGAGGGTATGAATGTTGTTTTCGGAATTTTATTTTTGTACCTCTTAGCCTATGCAATGCAGAAGACATTCGATCTATTGCCCAACACATATTTTGCAAAATCTGAATATGATCCGCGTTACTTTGGCCAAATTATTATGCTGAACTTTGTTTTCGGCGTCATGGGATTTATCATTTTGATTTGGATAGCTTTACTTATATACCGATTTATCAAAAAGAGATCCTGTAAATCACCAAGGGACAAATTTGAATACCTGATGTCAGGCGCAAAATTTAGAGGACTCACTGAAAATTTCTTCGTTTCTGATAATGTAATTGACTTATTAAATATGAAATACCGCCTTAATATTCCCAAAGATCCATTTCGTGTGTGGAAGGAGCCATTTTTCAAGCGAAATGGCCACTATTGGATTGTCGGGTATCAGGGCAAGCGTGTCTGCCTAAAGGACGATAAAGCCATGGGGATAATTGCCTATCTTCTGAACAGCCCAAATAATAATTACTCTGCTTCGGATCTTACCAAATACGATTCTTCCACCGCAGATGTTAGCAAGGAGGATACCTCGTTCCACGCGGACAAAGAATACCAAGAATATAAAAACCAGATGGTCAACAAGGGGCTAACAAAGTCGAAATTAGATGAAATGATTGAGATTTTGGAAAATCAGAAAACTGACGCAGAGGAAAGCGGATTACCGGAAACCGTGATTGATTGCAAAAACAAAATCGATCATTTAACACGATACATAAAAGAGACATTTACCAAAACTGGCAGGGAAAAGCCGCTGCGTGATCAAAACATCCGTTCGCAAGAAAGTTTAAAGAAATTGATCCAACGCAGTATTGACGAATTGAAAAATGTACACCCACCGCTTGCGTTACACTTGAAGTGTATTCGAAAGACCTCGATATTCTGTTACCGCCCACCTGATGACATCACCTGGGATGTTCGGTTCTAAAAAAATAATGGTCAACCTCGTGGTTGGCCATTTTTTTATACATTTTTTCTGAAAAACATCGGCGGGACATGATTTGTCCCCCAAAAAGACATCAAAAGTCCCCCCTTATATACATAAAGAAACAAGCTTTTTTCCGGCCGGGAGAGAATGTTTCTGAATCAAAGTGTAAAAGGAGAGGATTATGAAGCTATCAACAACCACCCTCAATATTCCAAGTCCGGGTGAAACGCCTACCAAACGTCTCATACCTGTTCCCAAGTGGAACCAGCACCATGAATGGCCACCCCAAGGCGGTCTTCGCCACCTGATCTTCTACGCCAATACAAATGGTTTTGACCGCGTCATCCGCCGTGTCGGTCGTCGGGTTCTCATCGACGAAGAGGCATTCTTTCAATGGGTTGAATCCAACGGAAGATAACCGAACTAGTGTTCACCAGGAGGACTCCCCTGTCATCCGGATGGCGGGGGCTCACCTTCGGGCTCACTTTGAGGCTCACCATGAGGGGTACCCGAAACAAAAGGAGTAATTGACATGAGAAAAGGACATGAATTGATAAAGCTGCTTGCCGAGATCCGCGAAGCTTGCACAATCGCAACATCAATGGATGACGTGAGCATCAACGCTGTCATCGAAGAGATCGATCGACTTGCAGTTGTCTGTATTGAGCAACTCAAGGTCGGGGGCAACAAAAAGTAGATCCATTTATATCTCGGCTGCCGGTGCTGGCCAGAAAAGCCAGCACTGGCTACGGATGTACTTGGAAACAAGTCAAATAGCCACTGTGAAAAATAAAATAGGGAGTTATCAGTATGGATAATCAAGAATCACCGCAATCTGAGGCAACACATTCCTCTGGTCAGAATGACATCACGCCTCAAAGCGAAACGCTCATTAAGTCCAAAACGGGCTTCGAAACATTTGTCATCAAAAATGGCGGTGAATTGCCTGGTGTTTTCATCCGTAAGGCACGAAAGGATGGCGATAACGAACAAATCACGGACGAGTTTATATGCAGCCCGGTTCAAGTGCTTGCCCTGGTACGTGACACCCAGCAGAACGGATATGGATTGTTGGTAGAATTCCAGGATATGGACGGTAACCATCGTGAATACCAACTCCGATTCGTCAACATAAGCAGGGACTGTGACGCGATCTTGAGGGAGTTGCGTGATGCCGGACTGTTCATCAGTACCAATAGCGGCAATGCAAAAAAACTGATCGACTATCTCTGTAATGCCCCGATCCCAGAAGATCGTCGTATCCGTTATACACATAGGACCGGCTGGCATGACAATTGTTACGTGACCCAGACCGGCACTGTGGGCGAGATGACCGAAGAGATCATTTACAGCAACCCGAATAGTGAGGTCGTCACTATCGAGGAGCGGGGTTCGCGACTTGAGTGGAAAGATAATGTTGCCAAGTTCTGCCAGAACAATCCCATTCTTATCTTCTGCGTGTGCCTGGTCTTTGCAGCCCCGCTCCTTGCCATTGTCGGATTGGCCAACATCGGATTCCATCTTGTCGGCAACAGCAGTATTGGAAAGAGCACGATGCTTAAGGTTGCAACCAGTGTTTTCGGCAATCCGAATGTTGCCATACAATTTTGGAATGCCACCATGACATCAATGGAGGGTACAGCCAAAGCTTACAACGATCTTCTTATGGCGGTGGACGAGATCGGTCAGTCAATCAGCTCTCATATCGGGGAAATGGTTTATATGCTCGGCAATGGCATGGGAAAAGGGCGCGGCAATGTCCATGGCGAGGCTAGGCAGCGTACACAGTTTCGTCTCATTTTTCTGTCGAACGGAGAACGCACACTCGAAGGGCATATGAATGAGTCTGGCCGTAATGCGATGGCTGGCCAAGAGGTAAGGATGGTGAACATTCCTGCCGATTTTGGAGAATATGGCAGCTACTGTGATATTCACGGGCACGATAACAGCCATGTATTCAACGAAATGCTCAAGGAAAATGCGGCAATTTACTATGGCACGGCATTCTCAGATTATCTCAAAAAGATAGTCCCAAGACGTGAAAAGGTTGCGGAACGTATTAAGACATCGATAGACCGCTTTGTTGCGGAGCATGTCAAAGCTGATGCGAGTGGCCAAGTCAAGCGGGTTGCCCAGCAGTTCGGGCTTGCAGCTGCAGCTGGTACTCTTGCTACAGAGCTTGGTATTACTGGATGGCCAAGCGACGAGGCCGAAAAGGCTGCCGTAGTCTGCTTTAATCGCTGGCTTGAGTTGCGTGGAGGCACTGCTCGAAGTGAAGAAACCAACCTGATCAAACAGGTCAGGGCATTTTTTGAGGCTCATGCCGAATCAAGATTTTCAAAAGGGGGCACAGATGCAAGAACTACTTTCAATCGGGCAGGGTATATTTCTATGCGTGACGGCGATATTTCGTATCTTGTCTATCCGGAGCAGTTCAAGAACGAGATATGCAAAGGCTACGACCCCAAAACAGCAATACAGATACTCACAGCCCACGGACTTCTGCTACGCGGCAATGACGGAAAGGCCCAGATCAGCTGCCGCATCCCAGGAGAGCTTAAGAACAAGCGAATGTACGTTTTATCGTCGAAGGTGATCGCGGATTTCGAAGCTGATGCCTGACATGGGTATGCAGGGTAACAGGGTGACATATTTGCAAAGGCCCATCAATAAAGGGTTTGCAGTAGTAAGTATGTTACCCGCTCGCCATCAAAGCCAGGTAACAATAACACAATGGGTAACATTACTCGGTTGCAATACAGGTGGGGTAACATAAAACTATCGCAACTACAGCAACTTGAAATGCTTGTAACACGGTTACCCTTGTTACCCGAGAAAAGAACTTAACCACCAGTAATGTCTGGAAACATTGAAAGGCCGGTTTCTGCTATGGAACCGGCCTTCATCGTTTCATAAGAAAAAAAATTTCGGTCGTGATTGTAGATGTGACCTGACAATAAATGTGAGCTCATTTCGAAGGCTCACTTTGAGGGGTTTTCATTTTCTGGCATGGGCAGCGGCGGCAATATGTGACTCTTCCCTGGATGGGGGATAATACCATCTGTATTCCGCCGTTGTCCGCCAGAAAGCAATTTAAGGAGCACGGCGCATATTTTTTCCAATGTTCAACAAATAAACCAGCTCGCTATGGAGTCCGCAGCCTGCGGCTCAAATTCAATTAAATTAGGAGAACCATCATGACAAAATTAGCACGTTATCTACTAGGGGTTGACGAGGCCAAAACGGTCTCTACCCGCACAATCGATGGAAGCAGCTGGTACATGGCTGCTGACCTCTGTCGTCTGCTACGTATAGCAAACCACAGCCAGGCCATACATAACCATCTTGCAGCGCACGAATGGCATCTGCACACTATCTATACCGGTCGCTCGAACAGGCAGGTTTTGCTCGTCAACGATGCCGGAATGCTCAAGCTTATCATGCTGGGTCGTACCGATTGGGCGCATGAAGTTCAAAGCCGTGCCAAACAGACACCAGATCATCTAAAGACCATTCCGTGGCCTACATTCGAAGGAGGCATTTAAAATGTCAAAACAAATCAACAGAAACAAGAATCTTGAAACTGCTGAAAACCTTTCTCCTGCTACACTAGCTAAAATAGCAAAGATTAGGGCCAGTGAAACAGAAGGCCGTATAAACAAAGAAATGGCTGAACGTCATATACGTGTAATCATCGGATTTGCCACTGGCACTGGCGTCACTGTTTCAAAGAAAACGGACTTAACGCAAATGGCGATTGCCAGAGATGGCATTTCTAGGATTAGTGCACTTCTAAACATCATTTCAGAAAATATTTCACACAGAATTCTTGATCCTGACAACCTTAGTGCTCTGGACTTGTCAACTATTGACTCCTGTGAAGCGTACAATATTGTAAATCTGCTAGAGCTTGCCGACACAACATTGGTTGAGGTTAGTAACGCACTCACCGTGCTTTGCGCAGAATAGTTAGAAATGGAGCTTCAGTCATATCGACTGGGGCTCTTTTATTTTATTTTGATTTATATGAGGCGGAGCATTGCCCACTTGAAAGGGTAGAATTAATTAAATTGGAATCTAATGCAAAATTATGAAGTAAATTAATGGATTTCCGGTAAAGAATGAAAACATTCGACACCCCATAATCCCAGATATTATTCCAGATTTAATTAGCACAGTCTATAACACTCATATACAGACATCTTCATGGAGTACCAGAAACTATGTTCGGGGCAGCGGCGACTTCATCAGTGATAACGAGATTCCGGGAAGAGTCAAAGTCAGTGGTCACAGGATGCGAATGTTGGTTTGATAAAATCATTGATGCAACAGCCTCACATTCAGATTGACAAAATTGCATGCACAAATCAGCAGCCGGAATTGGGCAATCTTGTGGCCTCAAATTTGAGACGATGGTACTGTTGCGGCAAACTTGGCTGGGTGGAAAAAACATCTGGTAGAAAGGGCCTTAATGAAGAGGCTTTACGGTGGCTATTTGAGCTGTTTTCTGCTATGAAAGTCCAGCGAATCCATCCAGATAACCCGCGAGAAATAGTAATGAAATATCAGGAAACCGAAACCCTCGAATTAAAGAAATCCACCTCCGAATTGAAAGAAGCTGTAATTTCTGTCGTGGCGATGCTGAACAAGCATCAGCGAGGCGAGGTCATGTTAGGCATCAGAAACGATGGTGCCGTTGTAGGTCAGCAGGTTTCCGACAAAACGATTCGCGATGTATCCAAGGCCATTGCTGATCATATAGAGCCAAGAATATATCCGATTATCGAACAGATAGTAATAGACGGGAAAAATTGCATCAGGGTTCAGGTAGAAGGTGGAGAGCACCCTTATTACGCCTATGGCCGGGCATATATCCGAGTCGGTGATGAAGATCGTCAGTTAAGCGCCAAGGAACTTGAAAGACTAATCTTGGATAAAAACCGTGACCGCCTCCGCTGGGACACAGAGGTTTGCGAAAAAGCGACCTTTGATGATATCGGTGCCAGCAAGCTTAAGTCATTCCTGAAGCTCTGCGGCCTCGCCTATGACACCATTCCCAATTCACTTGAAAAACTGAATCTGGTCAAAGGTGGCAAGTTGCTGAATTCAGCTGTGCTCTGCTTTGCCCGTAAGCCGGAGAAGTTTTTCCCCAATGCCAGGTTGCGCTGTGCTTCATTCGGTACGCTTGATACTACTGTTACCTTGGACATGAAAGATTTCTTCGGGGATGTATTCACACTAATTAGCAAGGCAGAAGAGTACATCCTGGAGCACATCAATATTGGTATGCGTCTCGATGGTCTGTTGCGAATAGATGTTCCAGAAATCGACCGTGAAGCGTTTCGTGAAGCGATTATCAACGCATTTTGTCACCGGGATTACCGGGAGTATGATTCTGTCAATATTGCCATCTTCAAGGATCGTGTCGAGATCAGGAGTCCAGGTCTTCTGTACGGTGGACTGACTATCGAAAGCATCAAAAAAAAGATGGTTTCTGCCCGGAGGAATGAGTTGTTGGCGGAACTGTTCCAGCGCAGTCATCGTATTGAAAAATGGGGCCGTGGCATAAAGATGATCCTGGAGCGGGAGCCTGCTACTGAATTTGAGGAAATCAGTACAGTGCAGTTTGTGACCACATTCAAAAGAAGCAGTTACGAGTTGACGAAGCCGAATGGAGTCGGTGTGACTACCCGGAAAAGTTCGGAGAAAAGTTCGGAGAAAAGTTCGGAGAAAAGTTCGGAGAAAAGTTCGGAGAAAAGTTCGAAGAAAATTCTTGCCGCTATCGTCTCAACTCCTGATATTAGTGCCCGACAGATTGCCGAAGCAATTGGTTTGTCACCGCGTGGTGTTGAAAAGCATCTCGAAAAGTTGAAGGCACAAGGTCTTATCAGACGAGTGGGTCCGGATAAGGGCGGATATTGGGAGATTATCGTGCCTGTATAAGCAGGTCGCTATTTGCAACGATTGGAGTTGTCTCCGTTTTTCCATGACTGACCATGTAATAACGAATTGATTGAAGCAAGATTGGGGGGGAGCGTCGTGTCAGACTGGATCGAAAGATTTAAGAATCATCAGATTTGGAACCAATTACAAAATCTTGGTCCTGCAATTGATGATGCACTCAAGCGGGAAGGTAATGATCCTCCATCCACAGAAGGACTTGCAAGATTAAAGTCCGTCCTTACCTTTACCGGGAAGCGCCTTGGCGGTGCTGACCCTTACCTTATCAATTTTGCTCATCTCGATAGCCTTTCCAGCCAATTTCAAACCATCACACAAGAAACCCAGCACTTCACTGCGAATGGCAACGTTGGACATATTACAAATGCGAACACTAATGCCGACGCTGCACTTAACACTCTTGCACAAATAAATGTACTTTTAACGACTGACGATTTCACTGCTGCGAAGGAAGCATCTGATACATACCGTAAAGGTTTGGACAATATCTTGTCTGAACTCCGGGGGACAGCCGCTCAATTACAGAATGAATTGGATGCCCTGAAAAACAGAATCTCCGAGGCTACAACCGACATCAACAATGAAAAAGCCCGACTCAATACGGTTTCAACGGATTTTCAGACAAAGTTTGTTACCGATCATGAGTCGAGAAGCAAAGAATTTACGGCTGCACAAAAAGCCCAGCAGGATCAGTTCACTGCCCTGATCACAGAATTCAAAGAAAAACTCATCGCACAAAATACTGATTTCACCAAACAAGGATCTGACATTGCACTCGCCCATAAAAGCGAACTAGATGAGCTCAAAGATAATTTTGTTGATGAAGCAACCAAGCTTTGCAACGAAATCACACAGCGGAAAGAAGAGGTTGAAGAGCTTGTCGGAGTAATTGGCAATCTTGGAGTAACGTCGGGATATCTCAAAACGGCGAATGGTGCGAAGATCACCACCTGGGTTTGGCAAGGTATCACTGTTTCTGCAATCGTCGGTTTGATTGTATTTGCCATCGTGGCTTTTCTGCCAGCTATCGGTAATGGCTTTTCATGGGGACCCTTCGCAGGACGAGTTTTTGTATCCTTAACTTTCGGAGTGTTGGCTGCATATGCGGCCAGCCAGGCAGACAAGTATCAGAAAATCGAGCGGCATAGTAGAAAGCTTGCTCTGGAACTAGAAGCGATCGGCCCTTTCATTGCACCCCTCCCGACAGCCAAGCAAGAAGAATTCCGTATGACAATTGGGGATCGATCCTTTGGGCATGGCGAAAGCGCAATGGGTATTGGCGATTCGCGAAGCCCGGCGACTTTGGCTGATTTGTTGTTACAGTCAAAGGAGTCTAAGGAGTTACGGGCATTCATTACGGAAATTGTTAAGGCTGTAAAATAACTTCAAAACAAAAATGGAAAATACAATGTCCCAACTTACAGAACATGATCGAACTGAACTGATCCGCCTGCTCCAGGCGGGCGAACAGATACCGGCGCACTGGCGGGGCAAGCTATTCCCCGGTGGTATGCAAAGTGTAGAAATTGGCAAGGAGTACCGACTGGAGTATGCCGGAAAGATGAAGCGTGAGCAGGTGCTAGCAGAGACACCGGCAGCGCCGTGGCAGCTGGTGCGACATTTTGCCGAGGAGCAGCCTCATGGCGATGGCTGGCGCAATCTGTTGGTGTGGGGCGATAACCTCCTGGCGTTGCGTGAATTGTTGGTTGATCAGCAGGGGCCGAACCGCTACGGCACCAAAGGCAAGATCAAGCTAATCTACATCGATCCTCCCTTTGCCACCAAGTCTGACTTCATGAAGGATAAGGAGAAGGCGTATCGAGATAAGGTTGTTGGGGCGCAATTTATTGAGTTCGTTCGTCGTCGCCTAATTCTTCTCCGAGAGTTGTTGGCAGATGACGGTTCGATATATGTGCATCTTGATTGGAAAAAAGGCCATTACATTAAGGGAGTAATGGATGAAGTTTTCGGAGAGCAGAATTTTCGCAATGAAATAATCTGGCAGCGCACTAACTCCCATAACGAGGCAGGTGTTTTTGGGCGGGTTCATGATTCACTTTTCTTCTACACCAAAAATGAATCCTATACATGGGAGCCTCCGCGAATTGCGTTCACAAATGCTCAACTTAGAAGATACAAAAAAGACAAAGACGGACGGTTGTATACCTGCCAAGATTTAACGGGTGAACGAAGAAATTCAAAGTCCGGAAAGTTTGAATGGCGGGGAACAATGCCATCTTCAACTAGAGGTTGGGGTTATACCCTTGAGCAATTAGAAAAATGGTGGGCAGAAGGCAGAATTGCAAAGCGCAAAGATGGCAGCCCTCGCATGGACGGGCTTATTGTCTACTTGGATGAGATGCTGGGACAAACTCCTCAATCAATCTGGACTGATGTGGGCAGGGTAGGTAACACGTCATCGGAACGAATTGACTATCCTACTCAGAAATCGGAAGCTCTTCTTGAGAGAATAATACGGGCCTCTTCAAAAGAGGGAGATATTGTACTTGACTGTTTTGGAGGAAGTGGCACCACATCTGCTGTAGCAGAGAAACTTGGTCGCAGGTGGATAACCATGGATTGTGGCAAACTGGCAATCTATACAATTCAGAAGCGACTCTACGCACTCACTGATTCGATTGGCGCAGGAAGGAAAGACGAACGGCTCCCTTATGAAAGAGTGGCTGATTGGGATGACCACCTCAAGAAAAACCCCGGCCTCCTCCTCATCACCGAAAAAGCAAAAAAAGGAGAATGCGAGGTTACGCTTGACCTATTAGCCGACCTTACCGCGCTGATCTCAAAACACGACCTGCTCAAGAAAGGCTCTTCCCTTTCTATCGCCTGCCCGGAAAACAAACTCCACATTCCACCTGACCGGTTGGACGATGCCGACCCGGACGACGGCCCAGGTGAAAAAACAGTTACCATTGACGGCCAGGAATTCCGCATCTCCCTGATCGCACCCAAAGAGAGGTCGGAGAAGGAGAAGGCGCTCCCGCCTAAAGAGTTTGCCCTTTATCGAGCCGGGCTTTACGACATGGCGGCACTTCGGGAAATGCGGTGGCAAGAGTATCGCCCCTTTGTGCTCAAGCTTTTCGGCGTGCGCGAAGAAGCGCATAATCGCTACGGTATGGAGCTGGATGGCTACATCGGAACCAATTCCACTCTTGTCTGGAATTATCCTGACCACCCATCCCTAACGCTTGATTACGGATTCGTTGATAACCTGCATCAAAATCTGAGAGGTAAAAAGGGTGAGCGATTCTATGTTATCGCCCCAACGGTAGCGATGGATTTTGCTGAGGATGAGATTGAACACGGCGGAGCTGTGTATGTTTTTCTCAAAGTGCCAATATCAGTCATTTTGCGTCTGATTCAACAACATGAACCGGGAGCGCTCAAGCAGCCCATGCGTGAGGCGGATGTAAACGAAGTCATAGACGCCATTGGGTTCGACTTCATTTCGCAGCCGATAGTGAAATACAAATCAGGCACCAAGAGAAACGGACTTTTCCAGGAATTGGCAGTCTCCGTCAGTGAATTTCGTTCAAAGACCCTTACCACCGACCCGGAAGATTTTGCGAACTTTGAGACATTTTCCATGGCAATGGTTGATCTTAACTACGATGGCGATGTATTCCGGCTGGATCGTGTGTTCTGGAGTGAGGACCTGCTGAAAGCTGCTGGTGGCCTTGAGAATGCCAAGTCGCTTGATATTTGTATCCCTGAACAGGATTTCAAGGGAGATAAGATGATGGTTATTCTCTGTGATCGCTATGGAAATGAAAAGACGCTGGTCTTCGGCAAAGGGGATTTTCAATGAGTGTTCAATTCCGAATCAACGATCAAGTCCTCCAGCTTGATGATGCCAGTGATGCTACTGAAGCGATAGTTCGCAAGTACGACGCGTTTCTGAATCTACTTTCCTCTGGTGATTATGCGTATCAACGTGATGCTGCTCGCACGGTCCTTCGTTTTCTAATCTCACCCAAATATCCTGATCTTGAGCGTGTTGCACGTGAGAACTGGATCAATAGGCCGGTGCTTGCCCAGCGTCATAATTCAATTGATGAATTGCTTTCCAGGATGCCGCTGAAAGATCGCAAAGCGGCCACGCTTGATATTGCTACCGGTGGCGGGAAAAGCTATCTCATGTACGGCATTGCCGCTATTGCACTGGCAGAAGGGTTGGTTGACCGTGTTCTGGTGCTCTGCCCGTCATTGACTATCGAAGATGGTCTACTGGAGAAGTTTAGTTCTCTGGCCGGTAATCCCCGGCTTGCCGAGATTATGAAAGATCTTGGCGCTGCTGTGGCGATCCCAGGGATCAAGCGTGGTAACGAGACTATTCAACCGGGTGATATCTGCATTGAGAATATTCATGCGGTTTATGGGAATGCAGGTTCTTCGATCGCCGACAGCTTCAAAGGAAATGGCGCACGGACATTGGTGCTGAATGATGAAGCCCATCACCTGTTTAGTCCGGATGATAGCGACGAAGCATCCATGAAAAAGTGGCTACAGTTCCTTGTCAGCCCTGACTATGGTTTCCGTTATCTGATTCATGTTACCGGCACAGCCTACACGGGCAATGATTATTTCCCTGATGTGATCTATCGATTCGGATTGAAACAGGCGGTAGAAGCCAAAGTTGTAAAAAAGCCTGATTACATCCTGGAGGAGACTTATTCTAAACAAAGTTGGGATAAAATCTACGGAGTTCACCAGCAAAACTGGAAAGACTACGGTTCCAAGGTCAGACCGCTTACCATTGTTGTGACGAAAGATATTGCCGAGTGTGTTGAACAGTGGAATCTGCTGGTTAGCTTTCTCGTCAAGAAAGAGAAGATCAGCCGTGCGGATGCAGAGAAAAAGGCAATTTGGGTTACTTCCGGCATACCAACGGCAAAAGCGGCAAAAGATCGAGTTGTAGCAGCTTATTGCCCGCGAGATGGCAAGGATTCCCCTGACAAGCGCCGCAAGGAAAACTTGACTACTCTGAAGAGTGTTGATTCTCCTGACAGCCCAGTGGAATGGATTGTATCTGTCAGCATGCTTACCGAAGGATGGGATGTAAAAAATGTATTTCAGATCGTGCCGCACGATTCACGGGCATTTGGCTCCAAGCTGCTTATCGCCCAGGTTTTGGGGCGTGGTTTACGGGTGCCATCAGGTCTTGATATACACCCATTGGTAAAGGTGACGAACCATGAAGCCTGGTCGGATGAGATAGCCAACTTGCTAAAGGATGTTCTTGAAATCGAAAACACCCTGTCATGGGGTTATGACAGTCGCCGCGATGAGTTTGTGTTTCCTCTTTATAATCTCAGTTATGAATTAGTCGATCAGACGGTTGAAACTAAAAAGCAGAAAGCCACTGACATCAAGCTTGAGCTGAGACCCCAAAGTCATACCAGCACAGAATATTCGACATTTTCCGAAAGTGGTAAGCTGGCAATTGAAATTTTGCATGAGAATATTCAGGAAATTGATGTTGTTGTTTCATCGCTGCACAACGCAATTTCTGAAAAAGACAGCAAGCTTGGTGAAAAGTGGCCCAAAAGCCGTATCCGGAAAATGATCAAGGAAGCGCTTCAGGCTGGCAAATGGGATGACTCCTTTCTCAGCAGAGAGAATGCTACTCTTGTTCAGCAAGCTTTTGGTCCATTGTTCCGTGACGTGAACCGTGAACATCCCCGTAAAACTCAGAAGGCAAAGGATCTCGTTACTGTTGATTACCGCAAGGCCATGCGACAATCCTTTTCAGAAAGTAGAGTCAAGGAAAGTGGTGCGGTCTACCATGTTGATGGGGATACTAAGCCGTTCAATAATGATGAATCCCACCTCTGGGATCAGTATTGTAAATGGCTCAAGATTGCGGAGATAGATGCAAGCTCGCTTCATGAAGATGCCCAGACGATCATCAAGCGCCTGCACAAAGTTGATACTTCAAAATTCAAGTCACCAGTAAATGTGCTGTACGCCAGCCACAATCCGGAACGTAAGTTCAGCGACCTGTTATTTGAGAATAGTGGCCTGATAACGTCCTTCGTAAAACCACCGGATCGCGGATGTTATTCATTTCCGTATTCATATAAGCCTGCTAAAACTGGCAAAACTCATGTGGTGAATGAGTTCTTCAACCCGGATTTTTTCATTCGCCACAAGGATGGACATGATGTGCTTGTGGTGGAGATAAAACAGGACGGAGATGACACCAACCGGAATAAGGCCAAGTTCCGTGATGCAATGGTGCATTTCAACAAGCTAAATGCAGCACTGGAAGCAGCTAATGAGCCGTGGCGGTATTACTTCTATTTCCTATCTCCTGACGATTACACTGGATTCTTTGATAGGCTGCGAAACGGAACGTATAAAGGCTGGAGTTCAGGACTAATGGTTGATTTGGGGAAAGGCTAATAACCAATGCCAGTTCTCCACTCATATCGCAATAAAGAGGGCAGTTATGTACTGGCTGGTGTCAATGGCCGCATCGTCACCTACCGTTTGAGTGTTGATGGTGCAAAACGCCTGGATGATAACGGTATCAGTGACAATAACAAATTCTCATGGCAAGTTTTGCTGGAACTGATCCGCCAGGGTGAGGCATACACTAACAATGCTAGTCCCGATGACGAAGACTTGTCAGGATGGACTCAATTGGGATTGATATTCAATATACAAGAGAATGAACCGACTTCATCCGATTTAGTACCACTTTGTTCCTGCGGCTCCATGGAAAATATACATGTCGCCGAACTGGCCAACACAAAGACAGCATCTCTGCTATGTGATGACTGCCGAAAATCTCGCCGCGATCAGATTGATGCCAGCGTTCCAATCTATATTATTAATACGCCTCCAGTACTTGATCATATCCTTGAACGCTCCGGGCTATCACCGGATGATTCTGTGACAGCTTATCGGGAGCTATTGAATGCAAGTCTCGCGGCCAAGTGGAACGGCAGGATACTCCCCAAAAACAAAACCGTACAAGCTGGATTGTTTGGGGAACCAGAGAAAGAACAGCAGAGCTTGCTGTGATGATTATAGATATTGTTTGACAATGAATTTGTTTCAGGAGGTCAAATGGAAGCATTACCTGCAACTAGACTTAAGGAATTATACGCAAAGTTTCGTGATATTTCGCCATGGAAAGAATGGCACCAGAGTTTTCTTACTGAAGTAAATTACTTCAAGGGACTTTCCGATGAGGACTTTGTCAAACCTGAAAATCAGGAAAAACTGTGGCGGGCAAAAGGAATTAGCGGCATCGGCCCAGGTGAATCGGTTAATGTCAAGGGAGCCTACGCAGATACCGAAATTGCGAATCAACTCCTCCAGCTTCGTAATAGAGTGTGGCCTGAAGATTCACAAAAGCAGGCTAAGGCAATTAATGAGGCCTATGATTCTATTATGAGTTTAGTTCAGAAAAGGTATTGCCCGAATCAACGCCCTCTCGCCAAGCAAAGCCGCCTATTTACCGCCATAATGACCAATGAATTACATACCTGTTATACATGGGACGCCCGTAAGCGCTTGCAGGAGTTCGTTCTGGGATCTGTTGAATTTGAAATCACTGAAGGTGATGTACTGGTCAGGGCGCGGTTACGAGAAATTCTTGGCAAGGAAGAGTCTGTTGAAGAAAGTATTTGGCGAGCGATGTTCTGCTGGTGGTTGTATGAAAATTACGCCCCTATAAAAAGAGGGGAAGACCCTGCACCTAAATCTCCTGACACCCCTGGCGATGAAGGGACCGATGATGCCATTGAAATGCTGGATATTTGGCCGGCAATCAAGCAAAGAAAAGGATTGCAAGCTATAGCCAATTACCATGAAGCATTGCGCATGGTCATTTCTGCTGCAAAAGGTGGAGCATCACCAGACGACATCGTAGAAACAATGCAGAGTAATCCGGAGTTTTCCTCGATCAAGGCTAACTCGTGTCGAGCGATTTTCAATCTCGTGCGCACGTTCGGTTTTTTGGAGAACCGAAATGGCTTGTGGTATCCCTCTGACGACGGTGAACAGCTCATCGAATACGATCCTGCTGATGTTCTGGTAAAGAAACTTTTGATCCAAGTGTTTGGTATGGCTCATTTGCTAAAAGAGATTGGCGATACTCAACCCATCGAGAAGAAGGTAGTCTACAGCTTTCTGAAGGAATTGTGGCCTAACTGGACGTCGGACTTCATGCCAAGCTCACTTATTGCTTGGTTCCGGTGGTTGGGACTTGTGAGCTTTGATGAAAGCGGACGCTGTGTCCTTACCGATTACGGCACTTACTGGTACAAAAAACTCCCGGCAAAGGAAAATATCCCAAGGTCTTTGCAGCCGTTTGTGGATATCGATGTCCTTGCAGTGGAAGAACCTGAAACCGGGGTTGTCGGGGACTTAGAAAGCGTCCCCTTTGATCAGGTTTGGCAGGCGTTTAAGGAAGATGATGAGCTGAAAAAATTTGTATTCGGTAGAGAGCAGGTTGAAGCGCTGCACCTTGCGTGGCACTGCAATCCTCAAAAGCGATTTGTACTTTTGTCAGGACTTTCTGGGACTGGGAAAACGGCACTTTTATTTCACTATGCTCGAATCTACTGCAATCTCAAAAACATTGAAACAAAAGCTCATCGTTCGATAATTGCTGTTTCTCCTGATTGGCGCGACCCTTCTGGTCTTTTGGGTTATTTCAACGCATTACATGCTGACCCTACCTTCCAGGCCGAGCCTGCCCTGCGAACTGTAATAGCTGCATCACGTAATCCAGGACTTCCGTACTTTCTGATACTCGATGAAATGAATCTGGCCAGAGTTGAGCGATATTTCGCGCCCTTCTTGTCATCCATGGAAACCGGTGAACGACTTTTACTCCATGCCCATGATGAAACGGTCAATGACGTACCTCCCAGTATCCCTTGGCCTAAGAATCTTTTCGTGGGTGGTACAGTCAACATGGATGAAACTACACACCCGTTTAGCGATAAAGTTCTGGATCGTGCTTTTACGCTGGAGTTCTGGGACGTCCGTTTGGAGGATTTCTTTAATAACCGGGCATCATCGAACGGGGGAATGCGTCTGCATCAGATTGAAGACTTATTGCAACTTGTAAATAATCAATTATTCAAGGTTCGCCGCCATTTCGGCTATCGCACTGCTGGGGAGGTTCTCGATTTTCTGAGTTTGGTCGATGGAATTTCAACTCAGGATGACCCAAGACTTTGGAGCTTGGCCGATCAAGCCTTTTTCTCGAAAATCCTGCCGCGCATACGTGGAGAAGAGTCGCCGACTTTGATTGAAGTTCTGAAAGAGATGCATGCTCTATGTAAGCAAAAGGAAATGAAGTATTGCGCCAACAAAATCGAAGGGATGCAGGAACGGCTTAAGGCAACAGGGGTAACTCGGTTCTGGTCGTGACTAACCTCAAACTACGAACATACAATGGTGACTTGATATCAGTTGCCGCCGGACAGCAACTCAACCTCGAAGAGACCAGAGAATATGAGGTGGTTTTTGACGGGGATATTGAAGCTTGTCAGGTTTTCTGGGGAAACGTTCTTCTTGAACCCGATTCGAAGGGGAGGCTGTCCATTCGCCCTGGTTTCTGGGTTGGGGATGCAGAACTCCGGATCGAAGGCTCAGCGGAGCCCTTATCGGTGCCTGTCCGTGTTCAACCACGCGAAGAAAAACTTCCGGATAGTCTTTGGGTTGCCATGCTGCAGGATCTTGAAGCGTGGTTGCCGGGTGTGACCACCGGGATTGAGGGTGGGCGGGACGGTCAGGTTGGTGAAACAGGGGTGTCTGTCCCACTGATTGCAGAAGCTTTGATTCCTGTTATCGCCACGTTTGAAAGAGCTATTCGTGCAATATTGGAATTTCCCCGACGATTAGATGTCAGTGTTTTGGATGATGTACCTTTGCGAATGGTGCGTCGTGTGGACCGGGAAACATTGAATTGGGTTTCACGTCACACGGAATTTCACGCTCACCTCGATCCTTGGAAGAGTTTAGAGCTTACGGAACAGCAGCCAACTTTACCCCAGAGAAAAACAATCGATATTCTCGACCATCCCGCTAATCGTTACATCTCTTGGCTAATCCGTAGAGTGGAATATATGCTGCGGAAAACCGCCGAGGGACTGGAATCAGCAAGCATTGCGAACCCGACAGACGACAATGTCTTCTGGTGCCATTCTCGTGCAAAACGCTTACGGGAAGGGGCAGACCGGATCTTCAGAATATGGAAAACCTCTTTCCTTTCGTATATCCCCAGAGAACCGCTATCAGAAGCAGCCCTTCTGGTTGTCTTGGACGATCCCACCTATACACGAGTCCATAAGATCGGCAGACTGTTCATCAATCCTCTTTTTCAGTTCAATACTGATGGGACAAAGCCACAAGCATCCGTTCGACCGAGTTTTTCCATTTATGAGCTTTGGTGTTTTCTAGATATTGGCGAGCAGCTAAAACAACTTCTTCCTGATTGGAATTACGTCTCATCTGGCATGAAAAACCTGCTTGGGCACTCGGCAACAGGTGAAGGTGCGCTTCATCGACTGACAAATCAGAACGGCGAGAAAATTGAAGTACTTTTCAATGCAACATTCGCCAGTTATTTTTCCCGCTCGGAGCAAATGCGCTGGTCGATTTCTGCAGAACGACGGCCAGACATAATTGTAAGCTTCAAACCTGAACAGCAAGAAGGAAAGTGGGTGTCACTGGATGCAAAGTACCGAGTTGGACGAAATAATCTATCGGATGCTTTTTCTTCGGCGCACATCTATAGAGATGCACTCCGATATACCGGGTACGGCGGCCAGTGTCTGGCTTCCGTATTATTGTCACCGTCGAAATCAGATGACTCGGTAGAATGGTTTACTGATGAATTTCTTGAGACCTATCATGAGGGGATCTGGGAGCTTAAGCCTGGATTGTTCAGCCGTGAGATTGGTCAATGGTTAATCAGGCTCCTGTTAAACTGAAAATACCATACTGAATTGTAATAGAAAAGGGCAGCATGAACACTCAATTGAACGAAATTGCGTCATGGCGAATAGTATGCGAACTATTCCGCCGTTTTCCAGGAAAGTTCCAAGTTATTGAAACACATCCAGGCGGCGGTATGTACGACTGCCTATCAATTTTCTGTAACTCTCGTCATGTCGCAGATTTTAACCGTGCTGGGAGCTTCCATGTCTTTGATTCAAAGGGAGGGCAACCTCCAATTGATATATGGCGTTCTTTGGCGGAGGAAAACATTCAGGATGTCCTCGATCAGGTGTGCAGGAGTCTTAACCTTCAAAGCCCGACAAAATTGCCACCGAGCACCCCGGAGGTTATTGTTTACAGACTTATCGCGGCTTTTCTAGGCCATTCAGCGTTCGGCAAAGAATCTTGGGAATGCAGAAACGGATATTTTGATACGGCAGGTATGGAGGAGTCCGGTGTAAATCCTGCGTTCAATTTGTTTCCACATGCAAAAGAACGGATTAGAGTAACACTTTCCAGTGATTTATTTCAAACCCCAGCCTATCGTTTCTGGTTTATTAAAAAGAACGGGAAACCGGTCATATGCTTGGAAACTACCGGCGCAGCTTGGAATTCCGAAGGGCTGTCTTTTGATATTAATTCACTTTACAAGAAAGAAAAAAGAATTTGGCCAGTAGTTTGGACAGTTGCAGGCAATTTACTGCCATAGCGAGTTATCGGCTCCATCACGAATACATAGAAAGGCAAGAGTAGATGACAAAAGCTGATATTGCAGAAAAAATCCAAGCAAAAACCGGTTTATCGAAAAAAGAATCCGTCGAAATGATGGAGGCGGTTTTCTCCCTAATGAAATCAACCCTCGAAGCCGGTGAGACTCTGAAAATTTCCGGGTTTGGCAGTTTCATCGTCAAGAAGAAGGCAGATCGTCGTGGACGTAATCCGCAGACTGGTGAATCCATCATCATTAAAGCCAGGAAGATACTGACATTCAAACCGAGTAATCTGCTCAGGAATGCGATAAACAAATAACCAAAAGGAGAATTCCACTATGGCAATGACCGTTGAAATCAAAGGCAACAAACTCTGCATTGAGATTGACTTGGAGAAACCGACTCCATCGGCATCAGGAAAAACACTGGTTGTTGCCAGCACACGTGGAAACACCGTCACCACCGCTGAAGTGGACGGCAAGCCTATTACCATCGGACTGAACGCATACATCAAACCCTGATAAGGTTATACAATGTGCGGACGTTTTGTAACAGTCATCCCATATGAAGAACTCAAAGCAATCTTTGATCTGGTCGAGAATTCGAACCGCCCACAGACCAGTTTCAATATTGCCCCCACCCAGCAGGTAGATGTTATCCGGAGTACAGGTGAGCATAACGCATTAGTTCCTATGAAATGGGGTCTTATACCGTCATGGTCGAAAGATGCTTCCATCGCCAGCCATACTATTAACGCCCGCAGTGAGACAGTTGCCGAAAAGCCTGCCTTTCGTCATGCCATCAAATACAACCGCTGTATCATCCCAATTTCAGGCTTCTATGAGTGGTCTCATCTGGACGGTTCAAAGACGCCACACTATATCTATCTGGCAGATCGCTCACCAATGAGCCTCGCTGGTGTCTGGGAGCACTGGAAAACACTCGATGGACAGGAGCTTGAAACCTTTTCAATACTTACCACTACATCAAACCCGCTAATCTCTCCCCTCCATGACCGGATGCCTGTAATATTGCAGCCAGCAGACTACGCTCTGTGGCTCAGTAAAAGTATGCACGATCCACATGAACTAGCTCATCTCTATCAACCGTATTGTGCCGATAAGATGGCAATGCACGAAGTTTCAAAACTCGTCAACAGCCCCCGCAATAATTCCCCCGAGTTGATCAAGCCTGTTTAACACCCATCTCCATCGCTGTCTCTTGACAGGATTATTTTTATCGTGATAGGTTACTATTAAGTAACCAATGCGGAGAAACGCCATGTATGAGCTTACCGACCGTCAACGCAGAGTCTATGACTTCATTGTCAGCTACAGCAGACAGCACGGCTATCCCCCGGCTATGCAGGAGATTGCCGGGCATCTGGGGATAAACGGCAACCTGGGTATCATCAAGCATCTGAACGCTTTGGAGAAGAAAGGTTTCATTACCCGTAGCACCGGCAGTTCTCGCGGCATACGAGTAACCTTGAAATCAGCAAACTACCCTGATGTTGCTGAACGGATGATCGGCGGCGACGAAGAGTTCTCTGTCCATCTGCCGGTAGTGGGAATGGTACGGGCCGGTATGCCGCAACCACCTATTGAGGACATTCAGGAGTATTATTCCATCGACCGCAACGTAGCCCGTTCCGGCGGCACCTTTTTTCTACGGGTAAAAGGCGACTCCATGATCAATGCTTCTATCCGCGAGGGTGATCTGGCACTGATCCGCCCACAGGAGACGGCACAGCATAAGGATATTGTCGTCGCTCTTGTTGATGGTGAAGCCACACTTAAACGTTTCTACCACGAAAGCGACCATATTCGCCTGCAACCGGAAAACCCCAACTATCAGCCGATCATCATTCGGGAGGGTGGCTCTGACATCTCCATTGTCGGTAAGGTCGTCGGCATCTATCGTTCACTGGATTAGTGTCATGCAGGTTCGTTCTGATATACGTGTTGCCGTGGTCTTTGGCCCCGGTATGAAGATCAAGCCGGTATGGTTTGACTACAACCGCAGACAGCACAACATCACTCAGATTACCAACAGCTGGAAGGACCGAAAGGGAGAGACGGCTTTCCTTCACTTCCATGTCACCGATGAAGGTGCTTTGTATGAACTGGTGTGCAATATGACTGATTTCACCTGGAGGCTTGAACAGATTGAGGCATTGTGATGGAACGAATTATCCTGCATATCGACATGAATGCCTTTTTTGCTTCGGTGGAGCAGCAATCAAATCCGGCCTTGCGAGGCAAACCAATTGCCGTTACCGGCAGCGAACAGCGCACCGTTATACTCACCGCCAGCTATGAAGCCAGGGCATTTGGCATAAAGACCGGCTTTACCATGTGGGAGGCCAAACAGAAATGCCCCCAGTTAATTATTGTTCCAGCCAACAACCGTCTCTACACTCACGTTTCGTCACAGATAACCAAGATCTTCCTCGATTACACTCCCATAGTTGAAACCTTCTCCATTGATGAAGCCTTCCTCGACATTACTGGATCAATCAGCGCCTTCGGCAGCATTGAACGTATCTGCTATCTGATAAAATCCCGCATCAAAGCCCGTTTCGGCATTACCTGTTCCATTGGTGTGGCAC
The DNA here is from genome assembly GCA_964420435.1 of uncultured Geobacter sp. Taxonomy (GTDB): domain Bacteria; phylum Desulfobacterota; class Desulfuromonadia; order Geobacterales; family Pseudopelobacteraceae; genus JACRCG01. Next base: position 62,038 of record CAYQTC010000003.1, on the reverse strand, counting down.
CCAACAAGCTGTTAGCCAAGCTGGGCAGCGACATGAAAAAACCAGACGGGCTCACCTACATCACCAGTGAAACGGCACCCTGTATCCTGGAAACCCTGCCGATCAAGGAGTTGTGCGGTATTGGTCGTAAAATGGAACGCCACCTGAACATGATGAGCATTTACACCTGCGGGGAGCTTGGCCGTTGTGATGAGAAACGCCTTACCAGGAAGTTTGGGATTATCGGCACCAGATTGAAGCTGATGGGGCAAGGGTTAGACGATTCTCCAGTTGTACCGGCTGAAGATGCAGAGGAAGTGAAATCGGTCGGCCACAGCATGACCTTGCGAAAGGATATCTGGGAACGGGACGATATTCTCAAATTCCTATTACAGCTTTCGGAAATGGTAGGCCGCAGGGCAAGGCGCTATGGAGTGTGGGGCAAGACCGTTCATTTGACCATCAGGTATGCCGACTTCACCACCTTTGGCAAACAGGAAAGCCAGTCCGGGTACATCAACATGAGCGATGACATCTACCTTGCCGCTGTGAAAATCCTCGACAGCCTGGAGTTGACCCAGCCGATCAGATTGCTTGGCGTCAGGATCACTAATCTGCAATATTCCACCAGCCAACTGCCACTATTCCCCGAAGAACAGACCAGATTGAAACTGACCGAAGCCATGGATGCGGTCAACAATCGCCATGGCGATTTTACTGTGATGTATGGGAGTCTGCTCAATCAGGAAAGCAAAGGAAGTCACGTCATTTCTCCGGCATGGCGACCGGATGGGATCAGGAATGTTGCGGTTCAATAATCATACTATACGAAATTAATTGGTAATTTTGGTATATCTGGTAACTATGGCTTACCTATTGAAATCGTTTGTAATTCTCCCAGTGAGTCGTCAGGCAAATTACCAACCAATAAAATTCGGTAACCTGTCACAACGCCTCCGCAACAATAACCGACTGTAATGACAGCGTATTACCTGTGCTACACAAGTTACCGGGTAAAATTTCAGCGAAAGTCGAAATCCAATTTTTATATATTTCAGGCCAGTGATTTGTTCATTGGCCTTTTCGTTTTTTAGAGACCCCCGGCTTCCGTTTTTCGGAACCAGATCAAGGAGAGTGTAATAGCAAAGTAGGACCCGTGTAGACTATTACAACGCCACCTTCCATTTTCAATCTGACAGAATAATTGATGCATTCCAAAAGGCTGATTCCGCTCGCGCGGTTTCAGCCTTTTTTTCTTGAGCCGTGGCCACGAGCTTACATCACACGCACAAGAAAGGAGAAGCATCATGGGAGCAAACGTTTATCAGATTATTACCGACAAGATCATGGCACAGTTGGAAGCGGGGACCATTCCCTGGAGAAGACCATGGGCCGCAGCACAGGGATTACCGAAGAACTTTATCAGCAAGAAGGAGTACCGGGGGATTAATACCTTCCTTCTGGGATGCCAGCAGTATGGTTCACCCTATTGGATGACCTACCGTCAGGCAGAGGATCGGGGCGGGCATATCCGCAAGGGGGAGAAGTCCACCATGGTTGTGTTCTGGAAGTTGATGGACAGAAGCTACGGTTTGGCCGAAGAGGATGAAGTACCCGATTCAGCCACGCCGGGCAAGGTGCCACTTTTGCGTTATTACAATGTCTTCAATCTGGAGCAGTGTGAAGGCATACCCTCACCTCCATCTGAGACACCCACCTGCCAGTTTACCCCCATAGAGAAGGCCGAACAGATCATCTCCGGCTACAAGGACCGGCCAAATATCCATTATGGCGGTAATCGTGCTTTCTATCGCCCCGCAGAGGACAGGGTGCAGATGCCGCATGAATTTACCTTCGCCCGTCCAGAGGACTTCTATGCAATTCTCATGCACGAATTGGCGCATAGTTCCGGCGCATCACACCGACTGGCCCGTAAGGAAGTGATCGACCACCATGCTTTCGGGTCAGATGCTTATAGTGCAGAAGAATTGTGTGCGGAATTCTGCTCTTCGTATCTGTGTGGGGTGGCCGGTATCAGTAATCAGACCATTGAGTTAGCCGCATCCTACATTGACGGATGGCTATCAGTACTCAAGAAAGACAAGAAGATGCTGGTGATTGCCGCTGCCAGGGCGCAAGCCGCTGCTGACTACATACTGGGACGTACCTTCGGCGCAGAGGAGGAACCGGTATGATCTACTCCTACAAAGTAAAGCGCCGTAATCTGACCGACACCGAAAAACACTGCCTGCAGGGAAGGGATGAAGTGTTGAGTTCATTGTCACCGAGAGAACTACAACGGCTCTATTGCGCCGATTTCCAGTTTCCCAGCGGTGACACCTTTGTCCTGCAACCACAGGATGTTGACCTGACATCCGCCATTGCCATCGAATAGGGGGAGAATATGACCTGTCATCAATGCGGCAGAGAACTGCCGGAATGGGTAGAACCTGAACCATATCCCTGGTGTCTGGTAGATGAACACATCTACTGTTGGGATTGCATGTACGAAGTCTGAACAATAATCACACACGTCAAGCAGAAAGGGTTGCCATCACCGGCAGCCCTTTCTGCATTTCAGGAGGAAAAATCATGAACTCTATTACCGTACCAATCAAGCTGCATACCACCAACCACGACCAAGGGACCCATATCAGTAACCTGTACTTTGAATACCGGGGCAACAATTACCACCTCCAGGGAGCCACAGGAGCCACCATCCATGTCTTCACGGCAGGCGTGGTGATCTACACCCTCTCCATCAACAAGGAACACGGTTACATAGGATTCAATAGTTACATGGTTCCAGAGCCAGACCCGATTAACAGCCTGTTTCTGCACAGCACCAAGGAAATCAGGGAGTACCTGGGAGCCAAGTGGGAAAACCTGAAGCCTGAGTCCATCGTCATCAAGCTAATCGAATATCTCTATTGAAAGGAGCATACCCCATGAGCACTTTCACCACTGACATAGCAAAGCGGGAAACCCTGGCAGTTATGATCGGCACTTACCAGCAGGCCACCAAGCAGGTTGAGCACGCCTATGCAATCCTGGAGCAGGCCGAGAAATCATTGCGGGCGGTATTCCTGGATGCTCCCGGTTATCGATTCAGCGTCATCGAGCGTAATAGTACCGATGTCGGGGCCACTGCCAGCAAAACCATCAATGCCAAACTGAAGAAAGATGCCTGGGCAATCATTGTGGAGCGGATGGAGTTGCGGCGCATGCTCTCTATTCAGCGAAGGACTGAACTGGATAACCAGATTGAAAAGGGAGAACTGCCGGAGCTTACCGATGAAAACGTACTGGCACTTTTCGAGACCTCTGCCGCCAACGTCAATACCTATCTGGAGGAAGCGGTGCAGGAGGTGTTTGAGTATCTGCGGCCCAGAAGCAGCCACCTCAAGACCAATACGGAGTTTGAGTTGGGGAAAAAGGTCATCTTAACGTGGCAAGTGGAGAAAGGCTGGAGCCGTGGCAAGTTCCGCGTCAATTACCACCGGGAGAAATACATAACGGCTCTGGACAATGTGTTTCACATGATCGACGGCAAGGGACCGATCAAGAGCTACCATGGCCCATTATATAATGCCATTACCGATAGCCCGGACGGCACCGGCCAAACTGATTACTTCAAGTTCAGGTGTTGCCTGAATGGCAATCTGCATCTGGAGTTTCTGAAACCGGCGCTGGTAGCAAAACTTAATGCGGTTGCTGGTGGGAATAGATTACGCACTGACAAAGCGTGAAGCGCAATCAAAGATTGCAAACGCCATCGCGGCATACTACAAACACAAGGGAGACTACCCAATGAATAACAATAATCCGATCATCGAGAAAATCAGAAAACTGCTGGCCCTTGCCAATTCATCCAACGAACATGAAGCTGCTCTGGCAGCTGCCCATGCCCAGCGTTTGTTGTCTGAGCATAATCTGGCCATGGCTGATATCGAATCAGAGCAAAAGCCGCAATCGGCAGACAAGGTGGAAGCGCAGGTATCCAAGACCCTCCCCAAATGGGTAAGGTATCTTTCTGCCGGTATCTGTACCGCATTTGACTGTCAGGCCATCCATCATCCGGCACATGGCAAGATGACCTTCATCGGTGTCGGCGCTGATGTCCAGATTGCCGCTTACACCTTTGCCTACCTGGACAAGACGGTCAGGCGGCTCTGTTCCAGCTACATGAAGAACCATGTCAGCAGTAACATCCTCAACCGCCATCGTGAGCTGAAACGGCAGTCCTATTACCTGGGAGCAGTTTCAACCATTACCGGCAGACTGAAAGAACAGAAGGCAGTAACTCCAACCACTCCCGGTGCACTGGTGCCGGTCAAGGAAGGGTTGATCAAGAAAGCGATGAATGAGTTAGGGCCGATTCGGACTGTCAGGAGCAGAAGAAGTTATATCGATTCTCACGCTTACACCAAAGGCCAGCAGGACGGTCATCAGGTGGGGATAAACAAGGGAATCGCTTCTTCCGGAAGAGCATCAAAATCACTCAGGGGGTAATTCACTCCCTACCACTCTCTACAACATACCACAAATAACGAAGAGGGATTGGCCATACCGGTCAGTCCCTCTTTGCATTTCAGGAGGATAACCATGACTATCGACACCATGTTCCCCATAGATAACAGCAGCAAGAAACACAAGCCGGTACGTATCAAGACGATCAAGGCGGTTTACGAGACGCTTACCATCAGGGAGGAACTGACTGACTACCTGAAACCAGGAGAGCGTTACACGGCACCGGAACAGGTCTTCAACACATTTCGCTGGTTGCAGAGCGAGACAAAGGAATATTTCATCTCGCTATTTCTGGACGGCAAGAACAAAATTGCTGCTATTGAGATTGTCAGTATAGGCAGCCTTAACCAGAGTATTGTCCATCCGAGAGAAGTATTCAAAACAGCATTGCTCACGTCGGCAGCGGCAATAATCCTGCTGCATAACCATCCCTCTGGTGATCCTTCGCCCAGTCATGAAGATATTGCGATAACCAAACGGCTGAAAGAGGTTGGAGATCTGGTTGGTATTCGGGTTTTGGATCATTGCGTCATAGGCGAGACATACTTGAGTTTTGTGGAAAGGGGGCTGTTGTAGCAGGAGTTGTAGCAACCAATAAATCAGAATAGACGGACATGGTCCATAAGATGGATCATGACGCGTGCAGTATCCCACGCCCCAAGAAAATTCCGGGGTGTGGGGTGCTTGTTTCAGGATAGTTTGGTGGAGGTGCCAACTATGGTTTCATGTATCGAGGAAATGGTTACACTGTCCGTGCCAATAGCAGCAATCAAGGCTGCGCCTTGTTCGGTCTCTCGCTGGTCATTTGCATAAAGGCCGCAAATGGCCATCGAGAGATCCGAGCTATTTTACTCCTTGTTGAACCAGAGTTATGATATCTTCTGATCTCCAAGTTGTGATTCTGGCACTCAGTTTCACTGGTTGTGGATAAATTCCTTTTTTTACACCACTCCAAAAATGACTGCGAGAGATCGGGAGTATATTTGGTATAATCTGACTTATTCGTAAGAGCCTGCCTGGAAATAGGGTAGGGTGGATCTTGGTAATTTGTTGGTTAAGGCTTTCTGAATTGTCACGACACATTGGGTACTCGCTGTAGAACTTCTATGGTAAATATTTTGGGACACTGATGGGACACTAGATCTTTACAATTCACAAAAAGTGACAAAAATCAGCAACACCAAAATCTGTATAACACATTGAAATAACTGTTGCAACGTGTTGTGAAATGTTGTAACTAGTTGATATTATAGGTCTTAAAATCCCTCGGCTGAAAAGCTGTGCCGGTTCGATTCCGGCTTCGGGCACCAGCAAAATCATGGCTTCACGGATTATTTCCGTGGAGCCTTTTTGTTGTTTGATATGATCATCTGACAGATGGTTTTGGTGGGGTAGGGTGGGATCAATATAATTATGACGATATCACCATTGTTGTCATGAAAGTGCCGTGAACCCTGGATATCCATGGCGACGAGTGTCTCCGGAAAGACCCTCCGGCTTCAACTCCTCTGCCTGGCGCAGATCTTTATCATGTTGGCTCAATTCAACTAAACGAGGAAATTCTCGGAATACGTCAGGGCAGACTTCTAAGATGTGGAAAATGGAAATATGGGAATCATGCAGGTTCGTGATTGTAATCACCCAGGATATTGCTAACTTGTTTTATCGTGAACGCCTGCTTGACCAACTTCATCCATCCCGGCAACATTGGAATTTTGTCGGTTACGCACTTGAAGCACAGGCACTCAGCGTCTCCAGCTATCACACAGGTTTCAATAGGTGACTCCATATAGTATCTCCTGTTTGATTTTCGGCTGGAGCCCTCCTGTTTCCATTGTTGTTGCCTTTGAAACTCCAGGATAATGCTGGTTTAAAAATTTCCAAGGAGCAGGTTATTGTTTAGTCGCTATCTCAGCAGAAGAACTTTCCTCAAGACTTCACTTCTCGGGGCTCTTGCCCTTGGGAGTAGCAGCACCGTATTCGCCATGCATACGGTGGAACAAAAGTCCCTTCCCGCTCCCCTGTCTCTCTATAATACCCATACCGGTGAAAGATTGACCGCCACCTACCGGACATCGGAAGGCGGCTATGACGTCGAGGCTCTCAAATCCCTCAACTGGATTCTCCGCTGCCACTATACCAATGAGGTCGCCGATATGGACATCAGGGTACTGGATTTCCTGTACATGGTTGACAAACGGCTGGGTGGGAACAACGAGATCCACATCATCTCCGGTTACCGCTCATCGGAATACAATCATCTGTTGAGTCGTGGGAGTGGACGGGTGGCAAAAAAAAGCCTGCACATTGAAGGAAAGGCGATTGATATTGCCATTCCATGTGTTAATCTTTCCACATTGCGGAAAACTGCCCTGGAACTTCGCCAGGGGGGAGTCGGCTACTATCCTAAAACCGGGTTCGTCCATATCGATTCTGGAGATTTGCGCACCTGGTAAGGCACACCTATGCAGTGGGGCATTGTCGCGCCGATCGTTCTTCTTTGTCTTGTCCTCTCGCCTCTAGCTGCGGCGCCTGCATCCCTGCCAGACCTCTGCGCAATCGATCATCCCAGCGATGACCTGATCGAATGGGAATGTCGCACCATCAAGAGGGGAGACACTCCCAAGGGTGTCTTCGGCGCTTTGTGGCAGGAAGGGTTGCGTTTCAACCGGATGGATCAGCGCCACTTTATCGCAGGCATGTCCCTGAAGGTGCCGGTAAATCCTGAAGAACTAGCCGAGTTTACCCCGTTGCCTGCCAGCTACCCGGACGCAGAGGGTGAGTCGAAGTTTATCCTGCTCGACCTGGCCGAGCAATATCTCGGCGCGTATGAATACGGCAGCCTGGTATTTTCCCTTCCTGTCGCCACGGGAAGAGAAGGATTCCCGACACCTTCCGGCGAATTCAGGATTGATGCCTATGATCGCAACCACAGTTCAAACCTCTATAAAATCGAAGAAAAAAATATCCCCTACCCTATGTTCTATGCCTTACGCTTTCATGTCGATTCGCAGTATGTTGCCTACTGGCTCCACGGGCGGGACATGCCCGGCTATCCTGCGTCCCACGGCTGCGTCGGCCTCTCCAACGAGCGGATGCAGAAGCGTTACTATCGCGAACCTCGCCGGCCGGTAATGGAGGATGCCCGCAAACTTTACGAGTGGGCGATAGGCCAACGTGCTGATGATGGACGGTTTCGCCGACTTAAGGAGGGACCGAGGCTCCTGATCATAAATGAGCTGCCTGCCTTGAAAGGCCTTCTCCGTTCGAAATAGAGATCTTCAACCGCTGATTATCCTTGTGCGTGACGTAGGTGCCCCGCGCCTTGAAGACCAGCCGGGCGACCGACCACAGTTTCAGCCCCTTTACCACCACCACAACAGATAACGCAATAGTCCTGTATCAATGACCGGATGGAGCGGCTTCTCTTGAAGTCCATCATGATCATGAGACAGTTTGGTTGTCTCAAAGCAGATGGCGGAGCTGTTCCAACGTGAACTAAATCATCAGGCTCATTCCGGCCTTTCAATATATCCTCAACACGGGTGCAGAATGAACTATCCCCCAATCCGATGGACGAACATCCGGAAAAATAATGTCAGGCATGTGAATGTGAATGTGTTACATAACTTCGCATTATCACTCGACAGCATACTTACGAAAATGCTGCGTTGAAAAAAGGCCGGTACAAACATGGCGTTACCACCAAAACAGATGAAAACATCAAAAGCTAGAAACTTCCACAAAGAGCCAATGAACCCCCTGGAGGCGGAGATTGCCATAACCGCGCTGCATGCCACGGGTGAGTTCTCGGTACTCCGCAAGCTTAACCTCGACCAGGAGACCGGCTTCACCCACAGGTCGGTGCAAGGATCAAAAATTGCTCTTTGCCTCGATACCGAAACGACCGGCCTTAACCATGCCGAAGACAAGATCATCGAGTTGGGAATAGTCGCTTTTGAATACAACTCGGTGACGGCGGAGATCATACGGATTAAGGACCGCTATAATGGTTTCGAAGATCCGGGGCATCCACTCCCTAAAGAGATTATTGAAATCACAGGCATCACCGATGACATGGTTCGAGGACAATCCTTGGACAATGAGCAGATTAACCGGTTTGCCAGTCAGGCCACGCTGGTGATTGCCCACAACGCAGGCTTTGACCGCAAGTTTGTTGAAGCCCGTTTCCCGGCTTTCGCATCGCTTCCGTGGGCTTGTACTGTTAATCAGATTGACTGGCAGGCAGAGAGGATCTCCACCCGGGTTCTGGAGTATCTGCTCTTCAAGTTCGGTTTGTTCATAAACGCGCACCGCGCCCTGGATGATGCCGAAGGTGTGCTGGGAATCCTTCTGGGAAAACTGCCGGTAAGTAAAACTCCGGTATTCAAGGCCTTGCTGGACACTTATGATGAAGTATGCTCAAAGATCAGCGCGGTTGGTGCACCATTCGACAAAAAAGATATCTTGAAGCAGCGTGGTTATCGCTGGAGCGATGGATCACAAGGTGGGGGGAAAGCGTGGTGGATCAGCGTTCCCACTGTTCTTGAAAATGATGAACTGGCCTGGCTTGCCAGTGAGGTCTATTCCGATGGTAAATCTGATAGGGCCGAGATCAGCCGGGTCACTGCCATTGATCGTTTTTCTGTAAGAGAGCCATAACCATGTGCGGCCGCTTCACATCACTGCTATCCCCGGAGTTGTTTGCCGCCATTTACGACGTACCGGCGCCACCCGTCTTGGCACCTCGCTACAATATCGCACCGTCCCAACCTGTAATGATAGTCAGACAGGATGTTTCAGGGCAACGCGAACTGGTGTCGGTCAACTGGGGCTGATACCCTCCTGGGCCAAAGACCAAAACATTGGACATAGTATGATCAACGCCCGTGCCGAAACGGTTGCTGAAAAGCCATCCTTTCGAACCGCTTTTCGCCGTCGACGCTGTATTATCCCCGCAAGCGGGTTTTACGAGTGGGTGCGGGCAGGGGAATCAAAACAGTCCTGGTATATCAAGGGCTATGAAGACCGACCTTTGTCCTTGGCCGGCCTGTGGGAACACTGGCAGTCGCCCGATGGCGGTGTGATAGAAACCTGCACCATATTGCGACAACAGCCAATCAGTTGATGGCTCCGACTTCATGATCGGATGCCTTTAATTTTGCCAGCGGAATCCATAAGAGCCTGGCTGGAACCGGACACCAGACAGGATGAAGTTTCAAGCCTGCTGCGTCCGTGCGCTTCTGAGATGCTGTCTGCACATATGGTTTCAAACCTCGTTTTGATAGTCCGTCGTGTATTGCGCGGGTGTGATCCGGAGGTGACATGATTGATACAGTTATGGAAACAGTCGTGGTAGGATAGAAGTCATTTATGCGGCACAATCTGAAATTATGACCTGGAGATTTGTAAATGGCACTGTCTGCATCGGAAATTAGTGAACTCAGGGCAGCAAAAGATCTTCTTGAAAATCCCGGACTTGCTGCAAAAGTCAGCAATTACGTTGGCACCCCCATAGAAAAGGGGCTCAAAAAACTTCCTGAATCATGGAGTGTTACTGTCAATGACATCACACGAAAATCCATAGAGAAGGCACTCGATATTGCGCTGCTGACAATAGACAATAATGAACGGGGGCCTTCGTCAAACTGGTGGCATAAGCTTGCTGTGGCAGCAACCGGAGCCGGTGGTGGCGCATTTGGACTGCCTGCGTTGGCAATAGAGCTTCCGGTGTCGACAACGATCATGCTTCGTTCCATTGCGGACATAGCCCGCAGCGAAGGTGAGGATTTGAATTGTGCTGAAGGAAGGCTGCAATGTGTTCAGGTGCTTGCGCTTGGCAGCAAAGCAAAAAGTGGCGACGGGACAGAATCAGGCTATTTTGTTGCAAGGGCAGCCCTCGCCAAGTCGATCTCGGAAGCGGCGGCTTATTTAACAAAGAAAGGGCTGTCGCAGCATGGCGCGCCCGCAATTGTCAGGTTGATTTCACAGATTGCTTCACGCTTTTCGATTGTCGTCTCGGAAAAAGCTATGGCTCAGGCAGTGCCTGTGGTTGGGGCATTGGGGGGCGCAGTAATAAATTCGTTATTTATAGACCATTTTCAGGACATGGGGCGTGGGCATTTCACCGTACGCAGGCTGGAGCGGCTTCATGGTCAGGAAGAGGTCCGTCGGCTTTATGAGCAACTGTAGGCCGGAAATATTCTGCGGTATTAAAATTGACTTGTAAACATTATTTACCTGTCCTGTTCAGTTGTGGTAGAAAGATTGAAATCAAAATACAAGTAAATTTGTTTTGAAAAGGTGAAATTCAATGGACAAAATGGTGAAGCATTCCAGAATAGTTTGCTCAGCAAAATGTGTCTTGAATATTGATGGCTTTGATTATCACGGAGTGATCGAGAACATCTCTCTAAGCGGCGCATTAATCAAGCTGGATAACATGGTTTCACACAAATTAAGCTCTGGTGATAAATGTCACATGATGCTGTGCAGCAATCTGGATTCATACCCTGTAAAATATACCAGCAAAGTAGTCCGATATGACTCAGAAGTCATAGGGATTGAATTCCTTGAACTTAACATCTTGTAGGCTGCATTTTAATCGTATAGGCCTGTATTGGAGATCACATGAAACAATCATTGGGAGCAAAAACCCTGCTTTTCCCTGCACCGGTACTGATGGTCGGCACATACGATAAAGCTGGCAAACCAAATCTTATGAACGCTGCCTGGGGAGGGGTCTGCTGCTCTGATCCGCCATGCGTTACCGTATCACTTCGCAAGGCCAGACACTCCTATGACAACATCGTGGAGCGCAAGGCTTTTACCGTCGGCATTGCCAACGAGGCGTACATGGCGGAAGCAGATTACGTCGGCATTTCCTCCGGGCGCGACGCTGACAAATTCGCTGTTGCCGGGTTGACCCCGGTCAGGAGCGAGCTTGTTGACGCCCCGTATGCGGAAGAGTTTCCGATAGTTCTGGAGTGCCGCCTTCTGCATACTCTGGAGATAGGGATACACACTCAGTTCATCGGTGAGATAGTTGATGTGAAGGTAGATCCGAATACGTTGAGTGAAGACGGACTTCCTGACATCCTCAAGATAAAGCCGCTGGTTTATGATGTCGCGCACAAGGGGTATCACGCGGTCGGGCCGCTTTTGGACAAGGCTTTCTCTGTCGGGAAGAAACTGTTATGAGTACGGGAGCTTCAGCTCTGGACAGATCACTGGCAAAGATTTGTGAAATATGCCCGGTCTGCCTGCACGCCCGTCATCACCAGAAAAGGATGGTCTTTGACTTCGTGAAGAATATCGAGCAGGACATCTGCCCGTTCTGCAAAGCCTATAAGCGGGTTCACGGAAAAAAAGCACATGAGAAAAGAGGGTAATGCCCCTCTAGTGCAGTCTTGGGCTGACACATTGACAGCATAGCCTGATATGGCGTATAAATAGTTCGGTAAATTGAAAAGTCTTTCCATCCTGAGGCTCTGGAAAAGGGGATAAAACCCCGTAAATCCGGAGCCTTTAGTTTTGTCCGCAGGGGCAAGGTGCTGGAAGGCTTTGCATAATGCCGTATATCGATAAAAAAACAGGATTGGTTTTGGTCTGCATATGAGTGAATCATCAGAATTTGACATAGTCCGACAGGAGCAGCAGCGTCTGTCAGAAGTGCTTTCATTCATCGAGGAGACTGTCCGTCAGAACAGGGCGAAGATTGCACATCACAATGCCTACACGACCGAACTGGAGAAGGCGCGCCTTGATTCGGTCAGCTGGCATGAAAAGAACTCGTTAACTGAAAAGCTGATCGAGCACGATAAGTTCGATCCGGCCAGATATCTGACTGCATTTGAAATGACTGACAGCCCGTACTTCGGAATTGTCGGGATCAACGACAGCGACAAAAAGATCGGCGCAAAAGAGTATCTGATCGGGAAGCAGGGCTTCGTCTCCCATGACAACCGGGCATTGGTCGTGGATTGGCGAAAAGCCCCGATCTCCCGCTTTTTCTATGACTTCGACCCCGGCGACGAATATTTCGAAACCATTCAGGGCAGAGAGCGGGAAGGGGTAATAACCCGGCGTGATACGACGGAGATCGTGAAACGCACCCTCCGGCGCATGGACTGCGGCGGGGATCTGTACGAACTGGCCGGCGGCACTTGGGTGAAAAACGCCCGGGAATTCCATACTACGACCGATACCAAGGTGGCGAACCAGGACCATCGCATGGTGGATATTGTTTCGCTGATCTCTCCAGACCAGTTCCATATGATTACATCGGAAACCACAGACGGCTGTACCCTGATCACCGGCGGCGCCGGCAGCGGTAAGACGGTTGTCAGCCTCCATCGGCTGTCGTGCCTTCAGTTCAACGATCCGGATAGATTCACCCCTGACCGCTGCCTGGTTCTGATGTTCAACAAGGTGCTGCGCAACTACGTCCGGCAGACCTCCTCCGATCTGCTCGGCAGCACCAGGGTGGATACGTTCAGCGCTTGGGCTTTGAGCGCCATCACCGCCCTGACCGGCAAAGTCATCAAACCGGTTGTAGGCGATGAACTGACTGTGCGGAAGAAATCGTCTCAGCTGTCCGGCCTGCTGGCCCGCTATGTCAAAGAAGTGCTGGAGCCGGACCCGATTCAGGATCTGTGGCGTTTTTACGGACAGCCGTATGTTCTGGATGCTCTGTTTATTGACGGAAAAGGGAAAGAAACGTTTCTGGCAGATTTGCGCCGGCGTTATGCGGCCAAAAGCCAAGCGGTATCGTTTGCCGACCTGAGCGTTCTGCTGCGGCTTTGCCAGCTGCGTGAAAAAGAGGGTCCAATCCGCGAGGCTCTTGGCTGGTACGCCCATATCATTGTAGACGAGGGGCAGGATCTTTCGCTGCTGGAGCTTGACGCGATTCTCGCTGCAACGGACAAGCGCAACAGTATTACGCTCAGTGCTGACAGCAAGCAGAAGATACTGTCGTGGGTCGATGCGGCCGATTTCGATATATTCCACAAAAATCTGAAGGAGGTCGGGGTGAGTAACGAGACCCTGTCCGTTTCCTACCGCTGCCCCAAAGAGATCATGGCGCTGGCTTCAAGGATCAGCAACCGGGAGAACGAGCAGGTCGGCAGGCATTCCGGTGTCCTTGAATACCACAGGGCCGCGGATGAGGAGAGCGCACTGGTTCTGTTACGGCGGCTTGTGGAAAAGCTGGTTGACGAGGATCCAAACAGTTTGACTGCGGTTATCTGCAAGAAAAAGTCGGACGAAAAAATGCTCCACAAGGCGTTAACCGGTATCAGCGGGCTGCATCAGCAGGGTGAGTTGACCTTCGAGCCGGGAGCTCTGGTCACTATTGCCCATCAGGTGAAAGGTGTGGAATTCGCCAACGTGATCCTCTACGATCCGAACTCGAAGGATTTCAGAAAGTCCGCCCTGGACCGGAATCTGCTGTATGTGTGCGTTACCCGTGCCTGCAGGCGGCTGGACATAGTTCACTGGCGGGAACTTGCCGCTGGGTTGGAATAGGGCGGGGGACAGGGTATACCCGGTTTTGAAGCGAAATTACAGCGGGTTAGACATGATGTGCCGCAATCTTCTCTGTCCGGTGGTTTTCCGGCTTGTATTTAACACCTGTTACCAAGTATTCTTCCGTTTTACAATTACGCAATGAAAGGCATTTAGATGACTGAACTGGACAAGGCCCTGGAGATTCTCCGAAAAGATATGAGAGACCCCAAGAGCCAATCGAAGTACTTTGATATTTTTCTCAATTCTAACTTTTTCGTCCCGACTCTGGACGAGAAGGAGATGGCCGGCCTGGAAAGCGGAGTTGCGGAGGCGGAAGTGCTGCCGCTGGTGATCGAGTCTGACGGGAACGATTATCTGATGCTGTTCGACAGCAAGGATAGGCTGCATGCCTGGGCCCAGGCCGAGGTGGAATGTGTGGAGGTGCCGGGGTATATACTGGCTGCCACAACCCGGCCGCCGCTGCACTGGGCATTGAATGTGGGTACCGAATATTCGAAGCAGTTTTTACCGGACGAAATTGCCTGGCTCAGGGATGCGGTGGAACGCTGTAATGCCGAGGCGGCGATGGAGGAGGAGAGTGCTCCTAAATAACGCATGTCTGAAATACTGATGCAGCACGGCCCGTGAGATCAAACCTCACGGGCCGTTTTTTTTGTTTATTATTTATTAAAACTACTGGGCAGCTTTAACCATCAGGTCACTGACCAGCTTTGTGAAGCGTAGCGGATCCTTGATTGTCGAGCCTTCGGTCAATAGTGCCTGATCATAAAGCAGATCTGCGTAATCTGTTAAAGCAGGTGCTGACTTGTCTTTCTGGTGAATGGCGGCCATGGCCTTCAGGATTGCATGAGCCGGGTTCAGCTCCAGGATGCGCTTTGAATCGGGCACGGTCTGGTTCATGGCCTTCATGATTCGCTCCATATTGGCGTTCATGCCGTATTGATCGGCCACCAGACAGCAGGCGCTGTCGGTCAGTCGGTTGGAGAAACGCACTTCCTTGACCTTGTCTTTCAGGCGGTCGCTGATCATTGAAATCAGATCACTGAATTCCTTCTGGGCCTCTTCGCGTTTCTTTTCCTTTTCCTTCTGCTCTTCTTCGCTGTCCAGGCTGATGTCACCGCGATCAACCGCTTTGAGCGATTTCTCGCTGTACTCGGTAAGCGACTGCACAACCCACTCGTCGACCGGATCGGTTAGGAACAGTACTTCGTAATTCTTGGCGCGGAACATCTCCAGGTGGGGTGACTGCTCCAGTGTTTCGCGGCTGCTGCCGGTAATGTAGTAAATTTCTTTCTGACCTTCCGGCATACGTTCAACATATTCCTTGAGAGAAACAAACGAGCCGGCCTCGGTGGATGTGCTCTCAAACAGCATCAATTCCTGTAGCTTTTCCTTGTTGGCGTAGTCGAAATGCATTCCTTCCTTGAGAACCTGACCGAACTCTTTCCAGAACGTCACGTACTCATCGAAGGTTTTGTCCTTAACTTCAGCCAGAGTCGAAAGAATCTTGCCGACCAGGCTCTTCTGGATACGCTTGATCTGCACATCTTCCTGCAGAATCTCGCGCGATACGTTCAGCGGCAGATCTGCAGAGTCAACGACCCCTTTGACGAAGCGCAGGTAGTCAGGGATGAGCTCTTCGCACTTGTCGCTGATGAATACGCGTCGAACATACAACTGCAGACCTTTCTTGCGGTCATTCATGAACATGTCGAACGGTTTCTTGGCTGGAAGATAAAGCAGCGCCTTGAATTCGCTGGCTCCTTCGGCCGAGAAGTGAATCGTGCGGAAGGGCGCATCGTAGTCGTGGGATACGTGCTTGTAGAATTCATTATATTCCTCTTCGGTTACATCGCTCTTGGGGCGTGCCCAGATCGCTTTCATCGAATTCAGGGTCTGCTCTTCGGTCTTTTCGATCGTGCCGGCGCCTTCGATCTCTTCGCCGTCCACCCCTTTGGGCGTTTCAGTACGGGTGATGTCCATCACGACCGGATACTGGATATAATCAGAATATTTTTTGACGATGGAGCGGATTTTCCACTCGTCCAGGTACTGTTTGAACTCTTCCTTCAGGTGCAGCGTGATTTCGGTGCCGCGCTTTTCGCGGCTGCAGTCCTCTACGGTGTAGCTGCCGTCACCGGTCGATTCCCAGCGGCAGCCTGATTCGGCAGAGGTGCCACCCTTGCGGGTTTCCAGCGTGACACGGTCAGACACCATGAAAGAGGCGTAGAAACCTACGCCGAATTGACCGATCAGCTCGGGGCTGTCACTGGCTGCCTTGTCTTTCAGGTTCTGCATGAAGGCTTTGGTGCCGGAACGGGCGATGGTGCCGATATTTTCTTCCACTTCGGCCATGGTCATACCGATACCGTTGTCACGGATGATCAGCGTGCCGGCCTCTTTGTCGGGGATCAGTTTGATCTTCCAGTCGCTGTCGCCTTCCAGAAGCGCCTCATTGGAGTGCGATTCGAAGCTGACCTTGTCGATGGCATCGGAGGCGTTGGAGATAAGTTCGCGCAGAAATATGTCTTTGTTGGAGTAAAGCGAGTGGATCACCAGATCTAGAAGCTGCTGTACCTCGGTCTGGAACTGTTTGGTGGTTTTTGACATAAACGGTGTGTCTCCTTGATGTGATTAGTTATAACGCTGGCAAGATAAGCATCAGCCGATTGATTTTCAAGGGGTGACTTGAAAATTACAAGTCAAAATGCCTTCAATTGATGTTCTTATTAATAAATATGTGCTGTGTTTCGATTCGAATGATTACATTATGTTTCTGTATGACAACCCGCAAAAAGAGGGGTTACGCTTAACAATACGTAACCCCTCTTCTTTATTGGCGCGCCCGATAGGACTCGAACCTATGACCTACGGCTTAGAAGGCCGTTGCTCTATCCAGCTGAGCTACGAGCGCATGTTGAACTTGATCTTACCTGCCGGTTCCTGGTACATTCCGGTAAGTTTTATGCTGTACAAGTAGCGCACTATAGCTTTTATAATGTCAGATTGTCAAGTGCGACGGAGTATATGCTGTAATTTCCCTCGCTTTGCTTTCCTGCTGAAGGGTATAAACGAGTCCGGTGCCAAGACAGGGTCTATTTTCATATTCATGTCACAAGATCTATTACCAGACCTTTAATCCCGATGACTTTGGCTGTAATGGCTATGCTGTCTTTATTTTCCTTTACGATAAGGTTGTAAAGTTTATCCGCTTCGCTGTTTATTACCGTGATAATTTCAAAGTAACGGGGGTTTTGCGCAGTTCCGCCAAACTTTTCCAGTCGGTACGCTTCGCTGCTGATCCGCTTTGCAAGGCTGCTGAGAAGATCACGAAACTGTTTGAAGTTGGGAAGTGTCGGTTCCTGAGTCAGTTTGTAGCCGGTTTCCTCGATCTCTTTGCGCAGCGTATCAATATCCTCTGCATATTCGTCAACAATCTGTTCCTGCTTAGATAATCCATCGGAGAAAAATGAATTCAGAACACTTTTAGTGGACAATGCTCCCTTCGGTTTTTTTTCAACGTCCCTGAGATTAGAATTATCCTGAATGCGCATTATCATACCTCTGTATTCATTCTATTTGTTGTGCCGGAAGAATAGCATACGGATCAGCCTCAGGCAATTGATGCAAAAATGCAACAATCCGGTTTGCAACATTGTATGTATATGATATGATTCCAGATGATAAATTACTATTTAAAAACGGAGGTCTCATCATGCTTGAATTGTTTGAAAAGGCTGTTATGACAGCCATCGGCACTGTTGCAATTACCCAGAAAAAAGGTGAAGAGCTGGTGGCTGAATTGAAGGACAAGTGCAAGTTAAGTGAAGATGAGGGAAAAAACTTTGTTGATCGTATTCAGGCCATTGCCAAGGAAAGCCGGGAAAAAATTCAGCAGATGGCTGAAATTGAAGTTCAGAAGGTTGTTGATCGTCTCGGACTGGTTTCACGCGAGGAATATGATCGCCTGTTAAAGAGAGTTCAGGATCTGGAATCGCGTGACTCAAACTAGGCCCAGGATGTTTTCGTTTCTGAAAATAAACCGCAATATCCGCAGTATACGCCGTTACTGGAATATAGTCCGTGTTCTGAGCAAGTACGGTTTTGACAATGCACTGGAAATGCTGGGTCTGGCCGATATGGCTGCCAGGGGCAGACGCTTGTTTCGAAGTGGTTCTGTGGATTTATCCGGATTCAGTTCCGCCGAGCGCATGCGCATGGCTCTTGAGGAATTGGGTCCTACTTTTGTCAAGCTCGGCCAGATTCTTTCGACCCGACCGGACATAATTCCTCCCGCCTTTATCGTTGAATTTGAAAAACTTCAGGATCAGGTGCCGGGTATTTCATTCGATGAATTGCGTGCTCAGCTTGAATCGGAGTTGGGTGAGTCAGTCGATGAACTGTTCGAATTCATAGATCACGAGTGTCTGGCAGCGGCATCAATCGCCCAGGTTCACAGGGCTCGATTGAAAAACGGTGAAGAGGTGGTGGTGAAAGTCCGCCGTCCCGGTGTCGTCAATCTTGTCGAATCCGATATCAGCGCCATGATGGCGCTGGCCAAGCTTGCAGAGCGTCACGTATCCGGCAGTGAACTTTACGATCCGGTCGGTGTGATGCGCGAGTTTGCACGTACGATCAGACGGGAAATGGATTTTTCCCGCGAAGGTCACACCATTGAAAAATTCCGGGATAATTTCAAATCCACTTCCTGGATGCACTTTCCGCATGTTTACTGGGATCACAGTTCACGCGGTGTTCTCACCATGGAGTACATTGACGGCATCAAAGTTTCGGATCTGGAAGCTCTTGAAAACTCCGGCCTCAATCGTGAGCTGATTGCAAAAAGGGGCGCTGATGCCTTTCTGGATATGGTTCTGAAACACGGGTTTTTCCACGGAGACCCGCATCCGGGCAATGTTTTCATTCTGCCCGATAACAGAATCTGCCTGCTGGATTACGGTATAGTCGGGCGTATCGATGACAGCATGACCTCCTTCTTGAGCGATATTATCATTGCAATTGTTAATCGCGATATGGATCAGGTGGTTTCACTGCTGCTTTTTGCCGGAGACATCTCCGACAGTCTGGATATTCGTTCACTTAAGCGCGATCTGTCCCACTTTGTCGACGGCTACTACGAAGTGCCGTTGAAAGATATTGAAGTCGGACGCATGCTGCTTGAGTTCATCGAGATCATTACCCTGTACAATATCCGGATTCAGACGGACCTGATGCTTCTGGCCAAGGCGCTTGTGATGGTGGAAGGTATGGGGCGATCTCTGAATCCTGCCTTTGACATGGTTGAACACGTCCGCCCGTTCATGGAAAAAGCGCTGCGCAAAAAAATGTCTCCCGGAAATATGGCCAAGGATGCCGGCACGGTTTTATCTTCATACTTAAGCCTGGCACGCAATCTCCCCCGTGATCTGAAAGAAATCATCAACCGGATTAACCGCAATAAATTCAAAATTGATCTGGAACATCGGGGTCTTGACAAATTCAACGCAGATTTCGACCGTTCCATGAATCGCCTCTCCTCCAGCCTGATTCTTTCTGCCCTGATCATTGGTTCTTCGATAATCATGCAGACTGAAAAAGGTCCGCAGTTGCTCGGTTTTCCTGTGCTGGCATTCATGGGGTATGTGGTGGCCGGTCTTCTTGGGCTCTGGCTGGTGTATGCAATAATCCGTTCCGGAAGGATGTAATCCCGATTTCAAATCAAAGATGAAATCAAGGCGGCGAGGATTGAGGCGCCGAGGCGTACTGGTCAGTACGTTGAGGTACCGAAGACGAGCCAACGAAGATAGCGCTTTGATTTGGAATTGGAATAAGGGGAACTTTACCGCATGAATACAAGGCTGTCGCCGGAAGAACGCAAAAAAAGAATTCGCGAAGCTGTTATCATCGTACTTTCGATCATTCTTATCATTTTTCTGACCAAAGCCGAGATCAGTCTCACCCAGTTGAGTTCTGATGCCAAACTGGGCAGCAACATAGCAATCTTCGCGGTGATCAATATTGTGATCCTGCTGGTTATTCTGTTGGTTTATCTGGTCAGCCGCAATGTAGTCAAGTTGTTCGTGGAAAGCCGTTCAAATCCCTTCGCCAAGCGTCTCCGCACCAAACTGGTACTCTCCTTTGTCGGGCTTTCACTGGTTCCGACCATGCTGCTGTTTTTTGCGGCGGCCGGTTTCATAAACAACACAGTTCATAACTGGTTCAATACCCAGGTCGAGTCATCACTGAGTGAGTCACTGGAAGTTGCCCAGACCTACTACAAAAACTCCGCTTCAAACGCACTTTACTACGGCAGGCAGATCAGCGGATTCATCAAGGATCAGAAACTGCTGAATGAAGATAATCTTCCGCAATTAAAGGAGCTTATCCGCCAGAAACAGAAAGAGTACAATCTGGGGGTGGTGGAAGTTTATTCAGCCCAGCACGAGGAATTGGTCAGGGCTACCAATCCGTCTGTTCCAAAGGGCGAGTTTACCAATCCGGCCTCGGAAGATATCAAACGGGGTCTGGCCGGCAATGAACTGAGCAGTATCAACCAGGCCGGCAAGGCCGACCTGATTCGTGGAATTGTGCCGATCCGCTCTACCTGGAACAAAGCCGATGTTGTGGGTGTGGTGGTGGTAAACTATTATGTTCCGTATTCTCTTGTCAGCAAGATGAAAGAGATCACCGAATCCTACCATGAGTTCCGGCAGCTGAAAATTCTGAAAAATCCGATCCGTACCGGTTACATAATTACGCTGTTTCTGATAACTACGGTTATTGTATTTTTCGCCTACTGGATGGGCGTGTATCTGGCCAACAGCATGACCAAGCCGATCCAGGAACTCGCAGAGGCGACACTCAAGGTTGCTGACGGAAATCTTGATGTTAGTATTGAACCCCATTCGGATGATGAAATAGGTATGTTGGTGCAGTCATTCAACCGGATGACCGAAGATTTGCGCACCAAGCAGCAGGCGCTGAATGTTTCCAATCTTGAATTGTCGCGCATTAATCAGGAAATTGAAAGACGACGTCGATATATGGAGATCGTACTTCGCAATGTTGCGGCCGGCGTAATTTCAGTGGACCGGGAAGGATGTGTGCGGACAATTAACAAGTCCGCCGAAAGGCTGCTTAATGTCAGTCCGGATGTAGTGTTGGGGCAACACTTTCGTAATGTGATCAAGGATATACATCTTGAGATTGTGAACGAGTCACTGCGAGAACTGGCTAAATCTAAAAACGACACCATCAGTCGGCAGATTTTTCTGGATGTTCGCGGCACCAGACTGGCGTTGCACCTGCATTTGACCATGCTGCGTGATGAGGGTGGGGAAAATCTGGGTATGGTTGTGGTTCTGGACGATCTGACCCAGATGATGCGCGCCCAGCGCATGGCGGCCTGGCGTGAGGTGGCGCGCAGGATCGCGCATGAGATAAAGAATCCGTTGACGCCGATACAGCTTTCGGCACAGCGCCTCCGTAAACGATATCTTACGCGATTCAGTGATGACGAAAAGGTTTTTGACGAATGCACCGAAATGATTATCAAATCGGTCGATGATCTGAAAAATCTGGTCAACGAATTTTCAAATTTTGCCCGTATGCCCGCCATCCAGCCGGAACCGAATGACATTAACGCGCTGATCCGCGAAACTTTGACGCTTTATCAGGAAGCCCATCGCGGTGTTGAATTCAGTTTCGTTCAGGATGATATCATGCCTCTGCTCACGATCGATCGGGATCAGATAAAACGGGCGATGATCAATGTTCTGGAAAACTCAATTTCAGCAATGGAGGAAAAGGGCATCATTAAAATGTCGAGCTATTACGACGCGGTTCTGAAAATGGCTGTTCTGACTTTTGCCGACGATGGACCGGGAATCCCGCCCGAAGACAAGTCGCGTCTCTTTGAACCTTATTTTTCCACTAAAAAGAGCGGTACCGGGCTTGGCCTTGCTATCGTAAGCAGCATCATCACGGATCATGGGGGTTTTGTGAGGGTTCGCGACAATAAGCCGCATGGAGCGATATTCTTGATAGAACTGCCGGCCGGTTAGATAGTTTCCGTCCGGAAAGGGTGCTTTTTCCCCCTGGCAGCGTCAATCTTCGGGGTTGCTTGTGCGGCGTACATGTGTACGCCTCCGCGCAACCCCTCGATTTCCTTGCCAGGAGAAAAAAACCCCGCTTTCCAAATCGGAAACCAACAGTTTCCTGTCCGGAGTTTCCGGACAGAAACCAGTTACAAATAAATACTTATGGGGAGCCATAATGGTACACACAATTCTGGTCGTAGATGATGAAAAGGATATCAGAACATCGCTTTCAGGTATTCTTGAGGATGAAGGCTATGAAGTAATCACTGCTGCCAGCGGTGTTGAGGGGATCGAGAGTGCCCAGCAGGAGCTGCCTGATCTGGTCCTGCTGGATATCTGGATGCCCGGTATGGATGGCCTTGAAACTCTGGAAAAACTAAAGGGCATGTTTCCGCAGGTGACGGTTATCATGATATCCGGTCACGGCACGATTGAGACCGCCGTACGAGCAACCAAGCTTGGGGCATTCGATTTTATAGAAAAACCGCTCTCTTTGGAGAAGGTGCTTATCAGTGTAGCCAATGCGCTGAAACTGCAGGAATTAAAAGCCGAAAATGCTGAGCTCAAACGGACGGCGGCCAATGAGTATGAACTTATCGGCGATGCCCCGATTATGGCTCATCTGCGGGAACAAATCATGCGCGTCGCGCCTACGTCCGCTTCTGTTCTGGTCACTGGAGAAAACGGTACCGGCAAGGAGCTGGTTGCCCGATCAATTCATTATTACAGCCCGCGCCGGGAACGGCCGTTCATTGCCATCAATTGCGCAGCAATTCCGGAGGAGTTGATAGAGAGCGAACTTTTCGGACATGAGAAGGGTGCCTTTACCGGTGCAGTTGCCCAAAAAAAGGGGAAATTCGATTTGGCGGACGGCGGCACGCTGTTTCTGGACGAGATCGGGGACATGTCGCTCAAAACCCAGGCCAAGGTTCTGAGAATCATCCAGGAGCGCTGTTTCGAACGTGTCGGCGGCAACCGCCTGGTTTCTGTTGATGTAAGAATCGTAGCCGCAACAAACAAATTGCTTGATCAGGAAATTCTCCATGGACGATTCAGGGAAGATTTGTATTACCGCATCAACGTGGTCCCTTTCCGCGCTCCGGCATTGCGTGAAAGGCTGGAAGATATCCCGCAGCTTGTCCGCCATTTCGTGGCCCAGTTCTATCGAAGGGAAGGGCGGGAGGCAAAGGCATTTCTGCCTGAAGCCGTTGAAGTACTGGGCGGTTATGATTGGCCCGGAAATGTGCGTGAACTCAAAAATATTATCGAACGAATCCTGATCATGACTCCCGGCCGGACAATTACTGTGTCAGACATACCGGATCTCAAGGGCGGGGTGCCTTCCGGAAGAATACCTTGTCCGAAGCTTGAAGGCGCTTTTGCGATGTCTGTTTTACGGGACGCCCGCGAGGAGTTTGAAAGAGAGTTCATCATCCACAAACTGGAAGCCAATGATTGGAATATTTCCCGCACGGCAGAAATTATCGAGCTTGAAAGAAGTAACCTGCATCGCAAGATCAAGAGCTACGGAATCGATGTCAGGAAATAGTCTCCCGCAGCAGAAATATCAGTCAAAAGATCGGTAACATATGATTAAATCAGGAAAAATTACGATCGTATTATTCGTCAGCGCATTGGCCGCCTGTCTTGCGGTAATTATGTATGGCCGCTGGCGTCCGCTTGATACGCGTCCTGACTCAGCATACATGTCACTGCTGAATGAGGCATACTCGGCAGTCCAGAAATATCATGTTGAAGAACCTGATTCGAAAAAGCTGGTCCAAAGCATGGTAGACGGAATGCTGGCCACCCTTGATCCGCATAGCGCCTATCTGCCGCCTGAACCGTATCACGAGATGGAAGTGCAGATGTCCGGCGCTTTTGGCGGAGTTGGCATTGAATTGGGGATGAAGGACGATAAGCTGACAGTTATCGCGCCGATCGAGGATACTCCAGCTTTTAAAGCCGGCATACAGCCTAACGACCATATCTGGAAAATAGACGGCAGTTTGACTCGCGGCATGAATATCTCCGCTGCCGTCAAGCGCATGCGGGGCGAAAAGGGAAAACCGGTTACGCTTCTAATCTTGCGTAATGGGTCACCCAAGCCGCTGGTCTTTAACCTGATTCGCGACATAATCAAAATAAAGAGTCTTAAATCACGTATGCTTAATGAGGGATACGGCTTTATCAGAATATCCCAGTTTCAGGAACGAACCGGGACTGAATTCAAACAGGCGCTGCGCGATCTGAATGCTGCGGCGGGCGGTCGATTGAAGGGGCTGGTTATCGATCTTCGCTTCAATCCTGGCGGACTGCTGGAGACTTCGGTCGAAGTTGCCAACTGTTTCATCGGAGATGATATTAAAAACACGGTGATTGTCTCCATCAAGGGTCGAGGACGCGAACATAGCCGGGTTTTTAATGCCACACTGGGTGAAAAGGAGCCGCGTTATCCGATTGTGGTATTGATTAACGGCGGCAGTGCCAGTGCTTCAGAGATTGTGGCCGGAGCACTGCAGGATCACAAACGTGCCATTGTTATGGGAAAACAGAGTTTCGGCAAGGGTTCGGTACAGTCTCTCTTTCCGATGAAAGGTGGTGCCGCGCTGAAACTCACTACTGCACGCTATTATACCCCCAGCGGCCGGTCGATTCAGGCCAAGGGGATCGTCCCGGATGTGGACGTGCCTAATATCACTCCGTTGCCGGCAAAAGAAAAGGGAAAGGAATTCAAGGAAAAAGACCTGGAAAACAGTCTCGCTTCAGACGGCAGGCAGGATGCGCCACAACCAGAGACCAAAGAGTCGCCCCATGGCGTTGCTTCCAAAGAAACGGATTTGCAGAAGGATTATCAGCTCCGGCGGGCGGTTGAATTACTGCAGTCTATCAGCATGCTGAAGGAAAAAGGATTTCAGTGAAATAAAACAGGACGCGCAGGATCAGGCAAACCCGCGGTTTCTGAACACCCTCATCAACAGGACACCCAAAATTGAAAGACAGAGACCTACACAGAGAAGAAGGTATCCGATCGAGCGCCCTTCGCCCAATCCCCACAGATCCTTGTTCTTCATGAAAAAGGCCAGGCCAAGGCCGCCAAAAGTGCCGAGCCCGCCTATGATGTACACGGCAAAAGCGATAATCGCCAAGCCGATTCCCTGTTTTTTAGCCATATGTCACCTCTTGATGAAATGTTATACCAATTCCAAATCAACGATGATAGCGCTTTGATTTGGAGTTGGAATTAATCGTTAAGTAATTCCTGAAGCTTTGCCCCGATATCATTCTCCCTCATCATTGCCTCGCCTATCAGGAAAGCCCCGGCCCCGTCGGCCTGCAAACGGATGATGTCGGCACGGTTGTTTATGCCACTCTCGGTCACCAGCAAGCGATCTACAGGCATCATGCGGGCCAGTCGGCCGGTAGTGCTCAAGTCGGTAACAAAGGTGCGCAGGTTACGATTGTTGACACCGATCAGCTTGCAATCCGTTTGAAGTGCCGTTTCCATTTCGCCTTCGTCATGGACCTCCAGCAGCACATCCAGATGAATCTCTCTGGCAATGGCATGGAATTCCTGAAGTTGATTCAGGTCGAGCATTGCGGCGATCAATAATATTGCATCGGCCCCGGCGGCCCGGGCTTCATAGATCTGGTATGGATCGCAGATGAAGTCCTTGCGCAGCAGCGGCAGGGACACAGCCTCGCGGATCAGAGCCAGATAGCGCAGGTGCCCAAGGAAAAAGTGCACGTCGGTAAGAACTGACAGGCAGGTTGCTCCATTGTCCTGGTAAGTGCTGGCAATGTCCATCGGATCAAAGTCGGGTCGGATAACCCCTTTGCTGGGAGAACCCTTCTTCACCTCGGCAATGATGGCGGTCCATCCTGAAGTCACAGCTTCACGAAGGTGGCGCTCAAATCCGCGCGGCACATCTTCCAGGTCCGCAATGCGTGTCTGGAGTTCTTTTGCTGAAGCGGCTGCCTTGGCGGCTGCCACTTCAACCTGCTTGTGGGCAACTATTTTCTTTAGTATGTCAGGTGTGTCAGTTGTCATGGGTGATTCTCACTTGATTCTTGTATTTAAGTTCAGTTTCAGCGGTCAAATTTAAATAAAACTCCTATCCCAGATTTGTCAAAGCCGCCAGTTTCTCCACCTGCTGTAGTGCCCGTCCTGAGTCAATTGCTTCGGCGGCCAGGATCATGCCTTCCGCCGGTGTGGCGGTCTTGCCCGCAGCAACCAGCGCATAGGCGGCGTTCAGCAATACGATCTCACGCCGCGGCCCTTTTTCTCCTTGCAGCACACCTCTGACAATCCCGGCATTAGCTGCCGCATCGCCTCCCTTTAGTGCTGTCATTGTGCAGCGGGTCAGTCCCAGCTGTTCAGGCGTGACGGAAGTCATTTTGATTCCTGCAGGAGTAACTTCGGCCACCAGCGTTTCACCGGTCAATGTCATCTCGTCCATTCCGTCAGAGCCATGCACAACGAAACCGTGCTTGCAGCCCAGTTTATGCAGAACTCCGGCCAACTTCTCGACCAAGTCTGCTCGATAGACCCCCATAACCTGACAGTCGGCTCCGGCCGGGTTTGTGAGGGGGCCAAGAATGTTGAAAATTGTGCGGATGCCGATTTCGCGACGCGGTCCGATGGCGTGCTTCATTGCTCCGTGCAGGGCAGGGGCGAACAGAAAGCCGATGCCGATTTCGGCGATGCAGTTCTCTACTGTTTCCGGGGTTATATCCAGGTTAATGCCCAGTTTTTCAAGAACGTCGGCGCTGCCGCAGGCCGAGGAAACCGAGCGGTTGCCGTGTTTGGCAACCTTGACGCCGCAGGCGGAAACCACAAACGAAACTGTGGTGGAAATATTGAAGGTATTGGTGCCGTCGCCTCCGGTGCCGACCACGTCCAGTATTGTTTCCCGATCGATATTTATGTCGTCGCGGTCGATGTCCAGCACGCCTCGTCCGACCCGGATAGGGGTGGCCCGTTCACGCATGACCCGCGCAGCTCCAGTTATTTCCTCGACAGTTTCACCCTTCATGCGCAGAGCGGTGATGAACGAACCTATCTGGGCCGGAGTACATTCACCAGACATGATCTGGTTCATGACTTCGATCATTTCACCTTCTGGAAGATCTTCACGTTCGACTATCCGGGCAATTGCATTTCTAATCATAAAAAACCCTCACTTTCATGGATTCGGGTAAAAAAATGGGGATGTGTGAGCATCCCCATCTGAAAATGTTATTTGTGGGCTTGGTTAATTTTCTAAATGCCTTCCTTGATTTTGCGGATGGCCTCTTTGATCAGCGCTTCGGCCAGGTCCGGAACTACTTCCCAAACAATCCGTTCGATAACTTCTTTTGAAGCGACTGAGATTGCGGCTTTAAGCTGGTCCTCGGTCAATTCGACCGGAGCAGCGGCTGTCACCGGAGCCACTGCAACAGGAGGAGGCTCAGGAGACAACAGCGGTGCGGCAGCCTGCACAACTGGAACTACCGGTTCTTCAAACGCAGCTGTTTGCGGCGTAAAAGATGCAGCTGGTTCATCAAAAGAAGAGAATGCAGTCTCTGCAAATCTGGGTGCAGGTGCTGCGGTCTCTGTGACCGGAGCAGAAACAGGCGCGGCAAAAGTGCCAGGCTTGACCGGCTCTTCATCCTCAAACGATATGTCACCGAACGAAGATTCCATCTTTGGTTCTGCATGTTCAGTAAACGCAGACTTTGGATGTTCTGCGATGGCTTCTTCTTCAAACTCAAAAGTGTGTTCTTCGACCGGAATCCACTGCGAACCTGTGCTCTGAATCGTTGAGCCGGCGGCTGCAGCTGCCGGTTGAACAAGTTGCGAATCTGATTCTTCGTTTACAATTGCAAAAACATCCGGATCTGTAGAGAACTCAAAAGGTGTCGAGGCCGTTGCGGGATTAACTGCAGAGGGAACGGCAGATAATGAAGCCGATTCGGATTCAACTTCAGGAGTAAATGCTTCCCAGATATCAGACTGCGATATGGATTGAGGCGTTTCAGCAGGTTGTGTAAAGTCAAAAGCAGAAGCAGGTGCAAAAACTGGAGACGGCTCAGGTTCTGTCTTTGGTGCGACAGGCTGCTGTGCTGCCATTGCGGTTTTTTCCCGAGCAAGACCGAGCTCTGCCAGTTCTCTTACTTTGCTGATAATCTGCTGCGATTCAAATGGTTTGGCAAGAAAATCGTCGGCGCCGCATTTCTTCGCTTTATCTTCATCAAACGGTTCGAAAGATCCGGTCAGAATCAGTATCGGCTTGTTGGCCAAAGCAGGGGTTGCCCGCACAGCTTCAGAAACCTCATAGCCGGTCATGCCTGGCATGAGAGCATCAATAAGCAATACATCGGGGCAGATTTCTCTTGCCTTTTCAATTGCTGTCTTGCCGTTATCGACGACTGTCAGGGAGTAATCATCTCCACCGAATATTATGCCGATTACCTTCTGAATGGTGATACTGTCGTCGGCGACCAGCAGTTTAATGCTCATCGATCCCTCCCTTGCTGAGTGGATACGGAAGAATTTGTAACCCGAAAATAACTAGCACAGGAGTTGTAAGGTGTCAAGTTATTAGCGGTTTAGGGCTGTTGCGTGGTATTCGAGATCTCGTCTTCCATGCGCGGATGAGAAAAGATCGAAACGGCCAGGGTGGATATATCGCTTCTGAGTCTGTTGAATTGTCGAACATCCTGATAGTCAAGCCGAATTGTCAGAAGAATCACGAACAGATCCTGCTCTGGGTCGATCCAGAGTGAAGATCCGCTGTAGCCGGTATGGCCGAATGACATCTCTGAAAAATAATTGCCTTTGGGTGAAGAAAACGGCGAGTTGATGTCCCATCCCAGTCCCCTGACTATGCGTCCTTTGCTGTAAAAGTAAGGTGCCGTCATTTGTGCCACGGTTCTTTCATTGAACAATCTTCTGCCGTTATAGTTTCCATGGTTAAGGATCATGGCTGCGAATCTTGTGAGATCTGCGGCCGTGCTGAAAAGACCGGCGTGACCGGCAACACCGCCAAGCCTTCTGGCATTCATGTCCTGGACTATTCCAGCGGAAAGAGTTTTGTCCGCACCTGAGGTGGGAGCTATCAATGCTGTAAGTTCCGGTTGCGGCAGAAACTGTGTGTCGGCCATGCCAATCGGGGCGTATATATGCTCAGCGCAATACCTGTCCAGGGACATTCCGGAAACTCTCGCAACCAACTCGCCCAGAAGTATAAAATTTATATCAGCGTAGCGAAAACGATTGCCAGGCGGTAAAGTTTGCTGTGCCGCAGTTTTTATAAGGGCTTTATTCAGTGAGTCGACAGCAGGAATATCCATGTCATCAATTCCTGATGTGTGCGTAAGCAGATTGAGTATGGTTATTTCCTCCCGGTCGGATCCTTCCAGTTCAGGAAACCAGCGGGTTATTGGGTCAAGAAGATTAATACGGCCGTCTTCAAGCAGTTTCATTACGGCCGGAGTCGTGGCAATAACTTTGGTAAGTGACGCCTGGTCAAACAGTGTGCGTTCTGAAAGTGCAGGAGAACCCGGCGCATGGAACAGATTGCCGCTTGACGTTCCGTACAAAAGACCGTTTCGGTTGCCGACTGCGACTACTCCACCGGAAATCAGACCGCGCCGGATAGCGTTATCAAGCATGAAATCAATAGAAGATGCTCTTCCCGCATTCAGTAAATCATCCGATGCAAAAAGCGGAACTGTTGAATTCAGTATCAAAAAAACTGTAAGAACGAATTTGAAATGGCGCACTGAATAACCCGTTAAACGCTAAAAAAGCCCCCTGTCACGGAGGCTTGAAGAGGATTAAGATTTATAATTTGAGCTTAAGACCGGTAATCCGCATTGATGCTGACATACTCATGAGTCAGGTCAGAAGTATAGACTTTTGCCCTTCCTTCTCCCAGACCAAGATTCACAGTGACGATGAATTCCTGCTTCTTCAAAACTTCGGTGCCGCGTGCTTCTGCATCACCACCAGCAAATATACCGTTCCGTGCCATGACTACATCATCAAAGCAGAGTGAAAGCCGAGTCTGGTCAACCTCAGCGCCTGAATATCCTACAGCAGCAAAAATTCGACCCCAATTGGCGTCCTGACCAAAAAAAGCGGTTTTGACCAGGCTTGAGTTGGCAATCGCATTGGCTGCCCGTTTTGCATCTGAATCGTTTGCTGCGTCCACGACATTTATTTCCACAAACTTTGTAGCTCCTTCGCCGTCACGAACAATCTGTTTGGCCAAAGACAGCAGCACATCGTTCAGCATTGCCGCAAATGTTTGACCTTCCGGAGTCCCGCTTGCAATTAAGGGGTTTAGTGCTGCTCCGTTTGCCAGTATCAGGCAGGTATCGTTAGTTGACATGTCACCGTCGACAGTGATCGAATTAAACGAGGCGTCTACGGCCTGTCTAAAGATAAACTGAAGAAATTCCGGTTCAACGTTGGCATCGGTAATGATAAATGAAAGCATGGTGGCCATGTTGGGCATAATCATACCGGCACCTTTGGCGATGCCTGCCACAGTATATCCGACACCGCCTGCCTCGCCGCTGCGAGCCTCCATCTTGGGAAACGTGTCGGTTGTCATGATTGCCTGAGCAATATCATCCAGCGTTCCGGAAGGGAGGCCTGCAACCAGGGCGGGTATTGCACCGTAAAGCCTTTCAGTTGGCATCTGCACACCGATGACGCCGGTTGAGGAAACCTGAATGTCAATATCAGGAACGCCTAATTCTGCAGCAACAAGTCGTGTCGTCTCCTTCGCTGCAATCATACCATTTTCACCGGTGCAGGCATTTGCGTTGCCGCTGTTGACAATCACGGCGCGGGCTTTGCCTGACTGTATGTGCTCTTGCGAGAGCAGTACAGGGGCTGCCTTGACTTTACTGGTAGTGTAAACTGCGCAGGCAATGGCTGGCAGTTCGGAAAATATAAGCGCCAGATCCTTCCGGCCTGGTTTTTTGATAGCTGCCTCAACGGCAGAAAACTGAAATCCTTTGATGTCCATGTGTCCTCCTAACAATCAGGCTGTAGATTGACCCTGATTTTAGAGTGGTTTTACTTACCGCAGCATTTCTTGAACTTCTTACCGCTTCCGCAAGGGCAGGCGTCATTTCTTCCGGCGGTTTTCTGGCTCTTGGCAGGTTCCTGAACCCGGTCCTCATCTCCAACCAGATTAAAAACCAGTTTTTTGCTGCGCTGCTCTTCTGCCATCTCTTCGATTTCTTCACCGCCATGCTCAAGCTGAACCCAGTAGACGCGCTCTACTACTTCTTCCCGGATACGATACATCAATTCCATGAAAAGGTTGTAGGCTTCTTTCTTGTATTCCTGCTTGGGGTCTTTCTGGCCGTAACCTCGAAGGCCGATACCTTCCTTGAGGTGGTCGATGTTAAGGAGGTGGTCTTTCCAGTGAGTATCAATAGCCTGAAGCATCATGACCTTGATCAGGTGATCGATCAATTCATCTCCCATTTCCTGGACTTTGGCTTCGAAAATGGATTTTGTCTGTTCTTTCAGTATGTCACGGAAATTGATTGGGTTTAAACGGTTCATCATTTCATTGGGAAGATCAAGATGCAGGTTGAAACACCTGAATACCATTTCGCTGATTCCCTGCCAATCCCATTCGTTAGCCGGAATCTTCTCTATGGCGTAGGTTGCTACGATATCCTCGACGGTTTCATCAAGCATCTCAATAAAGCTCTCCCTTATTGACTGCCCCGCAAGGATTTCTCGCCGCTGTGTGTAGATGACCTCACGCTGTTTATTCATGACGTCATCGTATTCAATCAGATGTTTGCGGATATCAAAGTTATGTGCTTCAACTTTCTTTTGTGCATTTTCAATGGATCTTGTGATCATGCCGTGTGTAATCGCTTCGCCTTCTTCAATTTTCAGCAGATCCATTATCTTGGCAACCCGCTCCGACCCGAAGATACGCAGCAGGTCATCCTCCAGTGAAAGATAAAACTTTGAAGAGCCTGGATCACCCTGGCGGCCCGACCGGCCACGCAGCTGGTTGTCAATTCGTCTGGATTCATGGCGTTCGGTACCGAGAATGTGAAGACCGCCAAGTTTGGTTACTTCGTCATGTTCTGCAGCACATTCGATCTTGAATTTCCGGATAACCTCCTGATACTGCTCATCAGTGGCTTCAGGATTGGCTTTCAGCCATTGTTTGGCCATGGCTTCAGGATTTCCTCCCAGGACAATATCGGTGCCGCGTCCCGCCATGTTGGTAGCTATCATGATGGCGCCCTTGCGCCCGGCCTGGGAAACTATTTCTGCTTCGCGTTCGTGCTGCTTGGCATTAAGCACATTGTGCGGAATACCTTGTCGCTTTAAAAGTTCAGACAGTACTTCAGATTTCTCGATTGATATTGTACCGACCAGACAGGGTTGCCCGGTGGCGTAATGCTCTTTTATATCCTCAATTACGGCTTTGAACTTCTCCATTTCGGTTTTGTAGATTACATCCGGAAAATCCGGGCGAAGGAGAGGGCGGTTAGTCGGGATAACCGTCACATCCAGCTTGTAGATTTTGTGAAACTCCTCCGCTTCGGTGTCGGCGGTTCCGGTCATGCCGGACAGCTTGCTGTACATGCGGAAATAGTTCTGGAAGGTGATGGTCGCCAGAGTCTGATTCTCGTTTTCAATCTTGACCCCTTCCTTGGCTTCAATTGCCTGATGCAGGCCGTCCGACCAACGGCGACCCGGCATTAGTCGAC
Source organism: uncultured Geobacter sp. (assembly GCA_964420435.1). Lineage (GTDB taxonomy): Bacteria > Desulfobacterota > Desulfuromonadia > Geobacterales > Pseudopelobacteraceae > JACRCG01. Next base: position 29,156 of record CAYQTC010000003.1, on the reverse strand, counting down.
CGGTGAACTCATCTACAATCATGACTTCGCCGTCTTTTACAACGTAGTCAACATCGACCTTGTACATGACATGGGCTCTCAACGCCTGATTTACATGATGAAGTATTTCTATGTTGCGAGGGTCGTACAGGTTGTCAACCTTGAGAAGCTTTTCAACCTTAAGAACGCCCTGCTCGGTCAAGGAGGCACTTTTGGCTTTTTCATCAATTGTAAAATCGCCGGTATACTGCTTGCGCTTACCTGAAAGTGTGTTTGCCTCGACTTCAAGTACTTCCCCTTTTTCAAGTTTGGGAATAATGCCGTTGATTACATAGTATTTGTCGGTTGAGTCTTCGGTGGGTCCGGAAATGATCAAAGGTGTTCTGGCTTCGTCGATCAGGATTGAGTCGACTTCGTCAACGATGGCGTAGTTGAATCCGCGCTGAACATAATCATCCAGATCAAACTTCATGTTGTCGCGGAGATAATCGAAGCCGAATTCGTTGTTTGTTCCGTAGGTAATGTCGGCGGCGTAGTTTACGCGGCGTTGTTCATCTTCAATGCCATGGACGATAATTCCCACGCTCAATCCCAGAAATCCGTAAAGTCTGCCCATCCACTCCGAATCGCGTTTTGCAAGATAGTCGTTGACGGTAACAACATGTACACCTTTGCCGGAAATTGCGTTAAGGTATGCGGGCAGGGTGGCTACAAGCGTTTTACCTTCTCCGGTTTTCATTTCGGCGATTTTTCCGGAATGCAGAACCATTCCACCTATTAACTGGACGTCGAAATGACGCATTCCCAGAACGCGTTTGCCAGCTTCACGACAGACGGCAAATGCCTCCGGAAGCAAGGCGTCCAGAGACTCCCCCTTGATGTGTCTTTCTTTGAACTCTGTTGTTTTGGCTTTAAGCTGATCATCGGAAAGTTTTGAAACGGAAGGCTCCAAACTATTGATTTTCTCTACAATCGGCCACATTCTTTTAAGCTCTCGCTCGTTTTTGCTGCCGATAATTTTTTTGATGAGGGAACTGAACATTTGGTTATCTCCCAGTGGTTGAATAGTGACAAAATAGCTTTATAATATAACACGCATTATGTGTATTCTCAATAAAAATGACGCAATAGCCGTACTTTGCAGAATTGTAATATTGATCATTTATCGAAAACATTTAGCTTCCAAAATAAAATTCGGGGTGCAGTTTTTTTTGCATACAAACAATTGAAATTATGATAATGGTTAGAAAATATAAAGTTTACAGCATATGTAATCTTACGGTGATAACTACAGCTATTCAAACACTCATGCAATCATGAGTGCATTACACAAGAAGAACAGAAGGAGTAGTGGCATGACAACAGGAAGAGTAAAATGGTTTAACGACAGCAAAGGTTTCGGTTTTCTTGAGCAGGAGCAGGGCGAGGATATCTTCGTACACTTCTCCGCCATTTCTGGCGAAGGTTTTAAATCCTTGGCAGAAGGCGATGCGGTCAGTTTTGATATCGTCAAAGGACCTAAAGGGCTGCAGGCAGCCAATGTAACTCGTATTTAATCAGTAACTTCATAAGTACTCAAAAAGCCCCGGTCAAAACCGGGGCTTTTATTTATTCGAATTTGTATGGAATATCAAATATCAGACATTGAAACGGAAGTGCATGACGTCGCCGTCTTTTACAACATATTCCTTGCCTTCCAGACGCATAAGACCCTTTTCTTTTGCCCCGCTTTCCCCGTTACAGGCAATATAATCATCAAATCCGATCACTTCAGCGCGGATAAATCCCTTTTCAAAGTCGGTGTGGATAACGCCGGCCGCCTGAGGCGCCTTGGTACCTTTGACAATTGTCCATGCGCGAACTTCCTTGACGCCGGCGGTAAAATAGGTGATCAGGCCCAGAAGTGAGTACGCATTACGAATCAGTCGATCCAGACCAGCTTCAGCCAATCCCATGTCCAGCAGAAAAGACTGCTTTTCTTCTCCGTCAAGTTCTGAAATTTCGGCTTCCAGTTTACCGCAGATAACTACTACGCCGGAATTTTCTGCAGCGGCAATCTCACGTACTTTTGCGACATTGGGATGATTGCCTTCAAGATCGTCTTCGGTTACGTTGGCAACATACAGTACCGGCTTATCGGTCAAAAGGTGCAGATCACGCATCCATAAAGATTCATCTTCATTCTGGGTAACGCCGTGCAGCTTTTTGACCTGTTCAAGAAGTGCTCTGACGCGAAGATAAAAATCAACTTCATCTTTGGCCTTCTTGTCTCCGCTTCTCGACATCTTTTCGGCTCGCTGGATCTTTTTCTCAATGGTATCAAGATCGGCAAGAGCAAGCTCGGTATTGATAATCTCGATGTCGTCTGCCGGTGATACTCGCCCATTGACATGGACAACATTGTCGTCGTCGAAGCATCTTACGACATGTATTACGGCATCAACACTGCGTATGTGGCCCAGAAACTGGTTGCCGAGACCTTCGCCCTGGCTGGCTCCCTTGACAAGACCGGCAATATCCACAAATTCAATCGTGGTTGGCTGTATCTTCTGAGGATTTACAATCGCAGACAGCTGGTCCATGCGCGGATCCGGCACCTGGACTATACCTACGTTTGGCTCGATGGTGCAGAAAGGGTAATTAGCCGACTCGGCTCCTGCTGATGTAAGCGCATTGAATATGGTGGATTTGCCGACATTGGGAAGTCCGACGATTCCGCAATTGATAGCCATTGATCTATCCTTCCAGGTAATTTTTGTTGTTATTGAGGCTCATTGCTTTGGATATTCCTTCATCCAGCATCATCTTGAGCATATTGATTCCGCCGTCAAGAATTCTGGGAAGCAACTCCATCTGGTCAGGCGGGATATTTCCGAGAACATGGCTGGTTGTGTCTCCGTGAGGTGACTTTCCAATTCCGATGCGCAGCCTGACGAAATCGTTTTTTCCTAATTGCTCCATAATGGAGCGTAAACCGTTGTGCCCGCCGTGACCGCCGCCCTGTTTTAAGCGCACCGTACCAAATGGAAGATCGAGTTCATCATGAACCGCTATCAACTGTGTAATGGGGAGCTTGTAAAACTGGAGCGCCTGCATAACCGATTTGCCGGAAAGATTCATGAAGGTCTGCGGTTTAAGCAAGATCAGTTTGTGGCCTGAATAGCTCCATTCACCTGTCAATCCGGAAAAGGATGAGCGGGTGATGGGGGCGCTCTCGCTGCCGGACAAACGATCCAAAAAAAGGAAACCCGCGTTATGGCGGGTCCATTGATAAGTGGGGCCGGGATTTCCCAGCCCCGCTATTATAAATGTGCTCATGCTGTGTCGTTACGCTCGGGGTTAGGCGGCTGCCGGAGTTTCTTCCTTGGCACGGCCGAGAATGCTTACAACAGGAATGTTAGCTTTGTCGAGCAGCACAACGCCTTCAGGAAGTTTTATTTCGCCGACATGAATTGAGTGAGCGATCTTGAGATCGGTAACGTCGATTTCGATATGGTCCGGTATATTGCCCGGGAGACACTCGGCGTGCAGTTCGTGGTGAGCAAGATCGAGCAGTCCGCCTTCCTTGACTCCTGCGGCAGTGCCTTTAATGACAACAGGTACAGTCACGCGAATTTTCTCGTTAGGATTGATGCGGTGAAGATCGACGTGCTTGTAGGTTTTCTTGATTGGATCACGCTGCAGGTCTACAACGATAGCTATGCTCTGATCGAGAGCGCCGCCGCCAATAAGTGTGATCAGATTGTTCTGTCCGCCTTCGCCGGAGATGGCTGACTGAAGGTCACGGATTTTGATGCTTACAGGCATAGGATCTACGCCTTTTCCATAAACGACACCTGGAACCATATCAGCGTTACGAAGTCTGCGGCATACACCCGTGCCGGTCTTGGTGCGTAATTCAATGTTCATTTGTTTCTGTTGCATAACTGTTCCTCCGCTTGTAGTGACGGTTCATTCCGCCCTATTCTGATTATTTGGTATGATCTAAACAAATAGTGAACTTACAGATTCGTCCTCATGGATGCGGCGGATAGCTTCTGCCAGAAGCTCTGCCACGGACAGCATTCTTATTTTCGCAGTGGATGCTTCCTTGTCGCCGAGAGGGATGGTGTCTGTTAAAACTACTTCTTCAATCTCTGAGTTGTTGATGCGTTCGATGGCCGGACCGGAAAGCACGCCATGTGTTGCACAGGCGTAGATGGCTTTGGCGCCGTTTTCTTTAAGGGCCTTGGCTGCCTGGGTCAGAGTTCCTGCCGTATCAATCATGTCGTCCAGGATAATGGCAATTTTGCCTCGTACATCACCGATCAGGTGCATAACTTCAGCTACGTTGGCCCCTGTACGTCGTTTATCGATGACAGCCAACGAGTAATCGAGACGCTTGGCAAAGGCTCTGGCGCGCTCTGTGCCGCCGGCATCAGGAGACACCATTACTACCTGCTCGCCGTTGAATCGGTCTTTCAGGTAATTTAGGATAACCGGTGCAGCATACAGGTTGTCGACCGGAATATTGAAAAAACCCTGAATTTGGCCTGCATGCAGGTCAATGGTTACAACCCGGTTCACGCCGGCTGTTGTTATCAGGTCGGCAACAAGTTTGGCAGTGATCGGTGTACGCGGCGCCGCCTTGCGATCCTGACGTGCGTAACCATAGTAGGGGATCACGGCAGTGATTGTCGCAGCAGAGGCTCGTTTCAGTGCGTCTGTGATTACCAAAAGTTCCATCAGGTTGTCATTGGTCGGCGCACAGGTGGACTGAACTACATAAACATCACGGCCACGGACGTTTTCACCGATCTCGACCAAAACTTCACCATCGGAAAAGCGTCTAACTCTGGCCGCGCCGAGAGGTACGCCAAGGCTGCTGCAAATTTTATTGGCCAGTTCAGGATTGGAGTTGCCGGAAAAAATCTTGATTTTGTCTTGCATGACTTTAAATACCTTTCAGAACCTGAGCCAAATTCAAATCCAATCAATAAAGAGATAGATGATATACTAAATACTTTTGTAAAATGCAACTTTTTTGCGTGAAGCGGCAATCTGAAGTTAAAATACACGCCTTCTGTCGTCAGTTTGTTATGACTATTCCTTCGTCCTGGATAAACTGCAGGAAGTCCAGAGTGTCGTCAAGTGTGAACCCGAGATTATCCAATATTCTACCTGTAGTTGTCAGTCCATCGATTTGTTCAAGTATGGAATAGAATGCCAGATCAAGTGATTCGGTGCAGACGTATCCGTTATTAGGGTAAATGACAACATGGGAACCGATCGCCGAAAGGTGCTGATGCATCCAACTGATGTCGGGTGCGCCGACGTTCAGAATATCCTGAATTTCGTAGTTAAAATGTGCCAGTTGTGTTGACGGAGCAATGCAAAAAGCTGACTTTAAGAGTTTTGTTCCGGTGATCGTGACTTTTGTTTCTTGCTGCGGGGCAAGCAGGGCTGCAGCATAATGGTGATGATAATCCACCAGGTCCAGAACTATTGGAAGAAAACGTTTCAGGCTCTTGGGGCGAAACTGCTGCTTCAGGAATTCTCTCTGCAACGCCCAGACATCGCTATCGCTCAAGTCGCTTTCGGATTTGTTGCATTCGTTGGTGCCTGCAAGCCATTTGCTGAATAACATCAAAAAAAACGATGACCTAAGATGTAATACATCAACAACTGCATTAAACCAAGCCACCGCTTTGCCTCTTGTGAAAAAAATGTCACAGGCTTTGGCCATCTGCCCGGCGGTTGCCAGGTCAGCACTGCTGAAAGTGTCAGTAGCCAGCAGAGTGTACGGGGGAGATGTCTGCCAAAGCAAACCCTGATCCGTTCCACGTGAGGCAAGCCTTGTGCCCGGCAGAATCGCCAGAGGAAAGATGTCCAGATGGTTCGGGTAAAGCGACAGGGCGTAATCCAGGCTGTTGCAAAAGCCGCTCAGTGTGTCTCCAGGCAGGCCGTAGATCAGGTCGAAGCCGAATACCGCTCCGGTATCATTCAATAGTCCCACTCGTTTCGAAAAATCGTCACGGTTGAATGAACGCCCGACCTGTTTGAGAACAGCGGGATCAGAGCTTTGGAGGCCTATCTGCAACGAACAGATGATTTGTGCGAACAATTCGGCCATCTCGCGATCAATGAATTCGCTGCGCACCTCAAAGTGGAAGTGAATCTGCGGAGCAATTCTTTTGATCATACGCAGGATATGTTTAGCCCGTTTTGCATCCTGATTGAATGTTGAGTCCAGCACAAAAATCTGGGAAACACCGGTTCCGGCAAAGTGCCTGAGTTCAGCTTCGACCCGTTCAAGCGAAAAGCGCCGTACTCCATGATTGTCACGGGCATCGAAACAGAAATCACATGCAAAGCTGCAGCCGCGTGCTAGTTGCCAGAGGATACCGGTATAGTTGCTGGTGTCCAGAATTCCGTTCAGGTAAGGGGACGGGATCGTTTCAAGATTGGATATCGGTTGTGTCGTGATATGCAGGGTTTCTCCTGCTAGAATAATTCCTGGAATGTTCGACAGATCCTTATCGGAAATCAGACGCTCGCAGAGTGCGGCAAAGGGCATTTCCCCTTCGCCGACAATAATAAAGTCAAAGACTCCATCCTTCAATACTCCCAAAGGATCAGCTGTCGCTTCAGGACCGCCGGCAAAAATAAGGGTTCCAGGTAGTTTTTTTCGCAACTCGTTAGCTATTTTCAGGCAGGCGTCACGGTTCCACACGTACATCGAAAAACCAATTGCATGAGGATTGCTTTCAGCGAGTACAGCGGCGCTATTGACAGGATTCTGGCCGATAAAAAAATCGTTCAGGGAAACATCGATAGATGTTTCCCTGACGATACTTTTCAGAAAGGCATTTGCCAGCGGAACCGCTTGAGGAGAAGGGCAGAGGTGGATTGCGACCAGATTGATTAGCACTTATAACCGAAACCTTTTAAATTAAATCGTGCTGCTGGCTGCAGCTACTGAGGAGTATAGCTCTGAATAGCAGAGGCGGCTACCGGTCCAACTAATGTCACAGAGCTATTGTTAGTAGCTTGGACACCTATTTCGTTTATAAAGAATTGGCCGCCCAGTGGCACCCGTGTTGTTCTGACATTTCCAATAAGGGTTTGAATATTATCGGTGGCATTAAAAAAATGTCCGGAAAAGTTAGTCGTGCGGCTAAAAACGAAACCATATGCTAACGGGTCATCTATTCTTACAACAGTGCCGCCAGAGGTAGGACTTAAAGAGGAGCTTGTAATCGTGCCAACGATTGTCCCGAAAGCTGAAAGTGAAAGAGAGGAATTTGTGAGGGTAATCGTACCAACGAAATTCACATTGTCCCCTGAAGCAACCGATACCTCAAGAACTTGATTGGCTGAACTGATAACTCCTAGTGAATGCATAACGTTTGGTGTTGAAGCTGGTGGAATGTACTTGCTGATAGTCCTTGTTATTGGCAGAGATTCTGTACAGCTGTTCCCGGAAATTGTTGCTTCAGCTCCGTCTTGATTTGTGTTGATATTGCTCGGAACTATGGACATCCCATCGCAGAGACTGCCGGGATATCCGGTGAGATTAAGGCTTGTAACCAGATTGTCTACTTTTCCACTGGATAAAATCGTTCCGCCTGCATTCTTGATAGTATAGGCACCGTAAACAGCGGTGCCGGTCTGGTCTGAAGTGATTGTCAGCGTATTTCCTGATGGCAGCACAGCCTGATAAATAGCTGCTCTCATGTCAAGTTTCGGAGTATTGTCAACAGCCGCGTAGTCTACATATTGAGTGCTGCTGCCGCTGCATGCAGTAAGTGTTGCAATAAACAGTGTTGACATTAAATTTAGACGGTTTTTTTTCATACAGTATTTCTCCGGAAGGCATTAGATGGGATATGAGCGAGTCATCAGAGTATTTCAGAAAACGAAACATTAAAACAAGATGCAATCAAAATAAAAAAAATACAAGTCATATTTTATAAACAGTTACCTCTCTAAGAGCTTGAAGTGCGAAAGCAAATCAGTTTAAAAGCATGATCTCCGATGCCCTTCTGATAAACTCCGGTGAAGGGCGGTCACAGTATATTCCTGATCCCGAACCATCTCCGGTTACCCCACGCAGATAGATATAAACGGCACCGCCGAAGTGGGTGTCATAGTCATACTCGGGCAGTCTCAACCGCAGCAGTCGGTCCAGCGCCAATGTGTAGAGATGGTATTGCAGGATATAGGCGCTGCGTGCCATCGACTCCTGCATTTGAGCCCGCCCGTAATCAGAAGCGCGATGCCCCAGATGGTTGGATTTCCAGTCCAGAATGTAGTAGCGGTCGGAGTGCTCGAAAACCAGATCTATGAAACCCTGCAGCATGCCACGGCTGCGTCGGAACGAAAGATTGTCAAGGACTCCCTGGAAATCCGGGAAAAGCTGATCGGCAATCAATCCGTCGAACAGCGATCTGAGAATATCCGGTGAAAGCTGATCCAGCGGCAGGTAAAATTCCATCTCGCTTTGCCAGCTTCCAACCTTCAGTCTTGACAGGCTGAAATCCGGATTATCACTTATAATTGGGGTCGCAACCACACTTGACACCATATTGCAGATTGGCTTCTGCCAGTAATCGTGAAAGCCGTTAGCCGCAAGTACGTCAACGGTAACCCTTGATATGTCATCACTTTTCAAATCGGCAAAATAGAGTTTCTCGAAGATCTCATGCAGACAGGTACCGGCTTTGGCTCCCTTTGGAAAGTCGAAGATGGTCAACTCTTTTGTTACTGGCTCAAAATCCTCGACGATGTCCGTCAAAGTGCCGGTAACCAGATTGTCATGGTCACGAGGCTGGAATGTGTGACCGACCCCGGAAATCACGCCGCTGAAACTTGACACACGCCAGTCATCGCGGGGAGGGCGGGACAGTGATCTGCAGACAAATGGTTCCAGCCGCTCCGTATCATCGTGATACGTTATGCCGGCTGTCTCCGGCGGCATGATCTCAGCTGAAATACCTGATTCTTCAGCCGATGCCAGTTCCCGCACATGTTCCAGAATGTCCTTGTCACTGAGGGCGGCAAAAGCCTTGTTTTCCTTCTCGATCCTTCCGCCATGCAGCATATTGAACAGTGGTGATTCCAGCGCACCGCTGATACAGCCCCAGACAAAGTAGCAGCGGAATTCTGCCCTGGTCAGTGCCACATACAGCAGACGGACAGCTTCGGCGTCCCGTTCTGCCCTGGCCAGTTTCTTGTGCTCTTCGTCTTCGGCCAGATCCAGAACCAGTTCTCCATCCTGGCTATGGAACATGACCCGATCAGACCTTCCGGAAGGCGGATCCCAGGCAAATGGGACGAAGACAACCGGATATTGCAGTCCCTTGCTGGCGTGTATGGTTGAAATCCTGACCGCATTGTCATCGGTTTCCAGGCGCAGAAGGGCGGTGTCATCTTTCTGATCCCCGGAAATGCGTCGCTCCAGCAAGTTGATTGAGCCCTGCAGGCTCTTTCCCTGTTCGTGTTCCGCCTGATGCAGCAGTTCGCAACAGTGCATAATATTGGTCAGACAACGTTCACCGTCGTAACGCGATAAAACGCGGCTGCGGACGCCGCAGTTTCCCAGCAGTCGTGACACGACGGCAACGATGCCGCCTGACAGGGCGACGGTATGTAGATCGTGAAAACGCATCAGCCAGGTTTCCCACTCCGGATTTTCGCTGGAACTGTCCACGAACTCAGCAACCTGATTGGCAGTCAATCCCATAACTCCGGTCAAGAGAGCCTCTCGCAGCAAACTTTCCCGGCCCGGTTCTGCTACTGCTCTCAAAATAAGCATCAGGTCCAGCGCCTCAGCTGTTTTGTATATGGTTGCGCTACCCTGCTGTACAGAGGGGATGCCGCGCATTAGCAGTGCCTGCTGAATCAGTTCGGCCTGCTTATGGGACTTTACCAGTACGGCGATGTCGCCGGGTCGTAAGGGGGATGTATTCCCGCCAACGGATAAAGAATAGCGACCCTTCTCTAGAAGTCGAACAATTTCGCCGGCAACTGCCCGAACCGTCTGCTCGATTGCAACCGGCTTTAGCTCCGCCTTTGATTGGTCGTCGCGAGGATAAACCCAGGCGTGCAGCGGCAGCGTGGCAGGAACGCCGTCCTGGAGCAGGGAATCTTTCATTGAGCGACCGGAGGTGACCGGATTGAACGGAATATCGGAGCAGAGAAAAGGATCGGCACAGGCGAAGAACAGTCTGTTGACAGCTGTAACAAGCGGCGGGACAGAGCGGAAATTGGTGCCCAGGGTAAGTCGTTTGTCATCGTGAACACTGTTTCCGGCATTCAGGTAGGCAAAGACATCGGCCCCGCGAAAACTGTAGATGGCCTGCTTGGGGTCGCCGATCAGGAACAGCGGATATCCGGATTCGGATCCGATCCGCTTGAAAATATTCCATTGCAGCGGGTCCGTGTCCTGAAACTCGTCAATCAGGGCCGCCCGGTAACGTTCTCGCAGTCTTGTTGCGAAAGCAATGCCCTGCTCGGATTCAAGCGCAAGATGAAGATCCAGAAGTAAGTCATCGAAACAACGTTGATTCAAGACTTTTTTTCTGAGAGAAAGTTCGCTTTTCAGCCACTCTTTCAAATCCTGACGACAGGCGATCAGTTTGCTGCGGTAAGCCTCGTCTACAGCCTCTGTCGCATCAAACAATTGCTGGCAGACGTTATAAAAATTGTGTTCCGGAATAAATTTTGTTGTCTTGGTAGGCTTGGATGAAATCTTTCTTGCCGAAAAAAACTCCAGTTTGCTGCATGTCGTAGCAGATGCTGCGCCTGCCACCCAAAGGTTGACAATTTCGGCGGCAGCCGCAATCTGCTTCGGGCTATAGCTTCCCTGATGAAGTCCGGCCTGCTCAAGCAGTTCCAGAATAACTTTCTGTTCAGCTTTCCACAGCTCACAGAATTGAATATACAGATTGTTGCGTCGTGTTATCAGCGGCATCAAATCGATGTCTTGACCCCGCGGAATAACCTTCAGATCAGGATTCTGGTAATGACCGTAAAAAGGCGCGGCGAGTTTTTCTGGGGTATATTTTTCAGAGACCAATTGTTCGACGAATTCATCAGGCTGGGTCAGAATACGTGACCTCCAGAAATCATCGCAAACCTGCTGAACAACCGCGCTTTGATCCGCAATCATTTCGCTGTCAAACAGAGAACCGCTTTCGAAGGCATTTTCAAGCAATGCCCGTTGGCAGAAACCGTGGATAGTGAAGATGGCAGCGTCATCAAAGGAATACAGCGCCCGGGTCAGGAGCAGCCGTGCCCGATCAGGATTCTGCGGGCGGTTCGACATCAGAAGCTGTTCCAGTGCATCATCCGATGCTGTCCGGCCGCTCGTGTAAAGTTCCAGTGTCGAGCTTATGCGGCGTCTGATTCTGTCACGCAGTTCGGCGGTGGCGGCTTTGGTATAGGTTACTACCAGAATCTGCTCCGGGCGCAGCTCCTTTTCCAGCAGCAGCAGAATGTAAAGGGCGGCAATTGTCCAGGTCTTGCCGGTGCCTGCGCTGGCTTCGATCAGATTGAGGCCCGAGATGTCTATGGTTTTTAGGTCGAGCGGTTTCATGCGGCGTCTCTCGGCAAAATTGAAAACCGCCCCGAATCCTTCAGGAAGCGGGGCGGTCACGGTTAAGCCATGCAAAAAAAACTATTTCTGATTAATTGCCGAAAGTTTCCAGGGATTGTTTCCGACCGGTCTGGTAAAAGTCCAGAACTCCTCGAACTTGACCGGATCGGTCTTGCTGCCTGAGATTACTGCGCCGGTGCTGTCGTCGGTGGTGTAATCAAGCAGATTGGCATAGATCAGCGCGTTGATGTAGTCCTGTCCAGACTCCTGCCAGGCCTCAGCTATTTCAACATTTCTGACTGCGATATTTTCAAGCCTGTTGATCTGCTTGTCGTGCAGCAGTTTATCAATGTCCTGCTGCATGATTCGGCGCATTTCGTCGGTCAGTATGCCGGCTACCGGCGAAAGTTCGCGATTCATCCAGGCACCCTGAATCTTGAAAAAATTATCCATGACCAGATCGTTGAAACGCTCTTCATCAAAGGACTGGTCAAACTGGCGAATATGGCCCAGGCCGGTTTCCACGTCGTCGGTTTGCGGCAGTTGCTCCTGGTTGCCACCGTAAAGCGGAGTAGGAATCTGGGTAGTATTTCCAGGTATGTATTGAGGCTGGCTGAAAGCGTTGCTCGAGCTCGCTTCTCTCTTTTTCTTGATATAGCGGTAGATCAGATACCCTATGCCGGCAATCAGGATGATTTCAAAGAGACCGATGCCGCCGCCCCCCATGCCTCCGCCCATGCCGCTGAAGCCCAGGCTTCTGAACAGCATTCCACCTAGCATGCCGCCGACAATGCCGCCGGCCATGCTTCTCATGAAACCTCCCGATGCCGGCTGCTGCGGAGCAGGGGCTGTCTGTTGTCTCGGCGCCGGAGCCGCCTGCCGTGTCGGGCTGGCAGGTTGTGAATAGCTGCGTGATCCACGACTACCCGAAGAACGGCTGCCACCGGCTCTGGCGTGAGCTTCGAATTCGAGTACGGTTACTGTCAGAAACAGTACCGCTGCAAACAGTGTCAATACCTTTACGGCATTTTTTCTCATGTTTTTAGCTCCTTGAGTCAGTTTAAGTTAATGCGAGAGTGTCATTTAACACCACTGCATAACAGAATGCAATTTCAATCTCTCCGGCCAATCTAATCATCCATACTGCTAAAAGCAAGACTTCAGTTCATTTAAAAAAATCTGTTCCATGGCCTTGAACTGCTTCAAGTCGCAATCGTTGGAATGTTTGGTAAATGAAAGGAAGGCATCTTTCAAAATTTGATTGAGATCGTATCCATTGATTCCGGGCGGATCCTGATCATGGCAGCAGACAAACTGCTCGCTGCGCGCGAAACCCTGCTGCTGATATAGTCGGTCTATCCGGCTAAAGTACTCGAATGAAAGTCTTCGCATGGCATTACAGACCAGGGCTACATTTTCATGTTTAAACTGATAGCATGCTTCAAATGGCATTTCATCATGCACTAACAGGCGACCTTCAGCGTCAAACTTATCCCAGGCCTTTGATCCATACAGAACGATCTGGCTGTGGTAAAGCATATTAATAGTCTGGTCGTGATGGGACAGCAGGCCCAACTCATCCAGCAGAGCATAATTTGCAGAAAGTTCATCCAGTGTCGAATCCGGTTCGAACATTATAAATCCGACTGAAAGGTAAATGCCGCTGTTTTGAACAGCACGCACGGCACTTATGATCTGCTGGCGGGTGATTCGCTTGTTGATGCGCTGCAGAGTGGACTCGCAGCCGGATTCTATACCGAGAAAAACGCTGGACGCGCCATTGCTTGCGAGTCTGTTGATCAGTTTCTCATCAATGGTGTCTACTCTTGTCTCGAAACCGAATGGAAGATTGCAGTCTTTCAGAATCGAACTGATCTGCACGGCGCGGCCGGTCTGTTTTTCGTCGTAGCCAACAAAAGTCGGATCGATGAAATATATATTATTGACCGGTCTTCGTAACAGGCGTGTTTCAAGTTCATGCCGGAACGAAGCGATGCTTCGCTCCCGTCGCCGGCTGCAACCGTAAAACGGATTGATGAAGCAGAAGCTGCAGTCGCCGAAACAGCCGCGGCTGGCTGAGATATTCAAGGTCGGATATTGGCAGTTTGCCCCGACATCATCGGGGACCGGAAGCTGTGACAGGTCAGCTATAAGATCACGACGTATAAAGCCGTTGTTGCAGTATAGTCCGGGTAAAGAAGAAATAGATCTATTATTCGTATATTTTGAGATAAGTTCTTCGAGTGTTGATTCAAATTCTCCAACCAGTATGAAATCCAGTTGCGGCGCAAAATGTGACAGCCGTTGATATGCCAGAGTCGGGAACAGTCCGAAGGCTCCGATTGATCCGCCATGGTTGTTACGGATTATAGTCAGAATGTTTCGGACGACATCTTCATTTCCCCAGGAATAGACCCAGTGAAACAGGATTATGTCGGCATTCTCCGCCAGAATACTGTCTGCAATGATGGCTTCATTATCCCGGCAGGCGGTCAGATCAAGGTATGCCGTTTCCCATCCCGCCCGTCGGGCGACAGCCAGGGCATAGCCGCTGTTGAGGCTGGCCGAAAGCGGGGCATTGGCGACATCATTGTAATGCTCGATAGTCAGCGGACGAGGGTTTTCAATTATCAATATTTTCATGCAGGTGCTTCACGCCTCTTATCAGATTTAAATACGCTATTCCACCAGCAGCAGCCCGATATACTGGACAAAATCATCACTGTTTTTAACAGGTTTGACAGAAATTCCGCTGGCTTCAGCCAGAGCAAATACATCGCAGCCGCATGATTCCAGTGATGGCCGGCGCTTTTCGGGAAAACTGCAGCGGTTGTCATCGCAGTTATCACACCAGCAGCAGGGACCGCCGGTAAAAATCAGCGCTTTTTTGAATCCATGCAGAAATGCCGCTTTTTCCAATTCAAGCAGATTCTGCTGAAAATCCCTCAACGGCGGCTGTCCAGCCACAACGATCGCTTTTGTATAACATCCCAAAAGCTCCCTGAAGTCGTCTGCTCCCATGGAATGGGGTGGACAGCTCCATTTTCTGCCGTAAAACATGCAGCCGTACCGGCATTTGGCCTTGACCCACGCTTCGATTGAAATAATGGCCGGATCGATTGCAGCAGCCTCGAAGAATCCCAATGCAAGAGCTTTACGTCTGAGCATGAAAACCGGATCCGTTTTGAACGAATTGCGGGGCTGCCTGGCAGCCATTACCGCGTGGGAATAGGATTGAAGTTCGATTATATCTGTGTGGGTAAATCCGGCCCCGTTCAGCATCCGGACGGTCTCCTCGAAAGTGTAGGTGCGGCCGTTATATGTATTTAGCATCATATGCATGTCATACAGTGCGCCGAAGTTGTTGCCGTCGGTAAAAAAGTCATGCACAACCAGCAGGCCGTCTTCCCGCATCATCGCTCCCATTTGTCCCAGGAGTGCGGTGTTTTCCTGCCGACTGTAGCAGTGGATGACATTTGACAGAAGTATAAGTGAAGCCCTGTTTCTGTATGTAGAAACTAACTTTTCCAATTCCTGAGGATCGATCAGATTGCATGCGTGGGTAGTGATTGCACTGTCCCGTATTTCTGCAACCACATCGTTCAGATCGCATGCTATTGCCTGCCAATGGGGATATCGTTTCAGAAACTCCTTGAGATAGGTGCCGTCTCCGGCACCGATATCGATTATCAAGCCTGTTTCAGGCAAGGCGGGGAGGGCTTCCCAGAGTTCTTTGGAGCGAACAATTGCCGCTCCGTGCATCGCCTTCTGGAATAATTCCAGTCGCCGTTTGTAGGAGTCAGCCGACTGATCACCTGCAGCAGTTCCCTGCCCCTGAAGGAGGATTGCATCGAGATCGCTCCACTTATCAATCAGAACCTGTTCAAATTCAAGTACATGCAATTGATTGATTTCGCTGCGGCTGTGCAGATATTTTCTGGAAAACTGTGAGGGGTAAAAACGATCAGCATATTTCTCCAGTATTCCTGCATTTACAAGTAGAGCCAGGAATCTACTGCCTTCTTCCGGCTGCATTTTTGATGCTGTGATTATTTCCTGTTCACTTGAACCTTCACCGTCAGCCATGTCGATGATTCCAAAATTAACGGCCTGCGTGACAACAGAAGACAACCGGTAAGCTGTGATAATGTCGCAGAATGTTTTGTATGAAGCATCAGATGGTGCGATTTTCATTGCAGTCCTGTTGTTGTATTCTCTGAATTTGAACGCGGTAAACATGGAGTCAAATGCATTTCATGTCAACGGTATTTGCTTCTTTTTGTCTTTGGCCGCAAACAAAATCAACTTGTTATTCAAATTCAATATGAAATTAGAATTTTATGTTGTATACAGTATCCGATGTTGCATGATCGTTTTGAATGGATTTTTTCTGCGATTTATGGCTTGAGACCTTTGGCAGATTTTGTACTGACCGGGAGGAAACGATGTCAACGTTTAAAAATGATAAAAACGGTTTTACGTGTGAATGCGGAATCCGCAACAGTTATCCTTCCTATGCCCACGATCATTGGGATGTCAAGCTGTTGTACAACTGTTCCTGCGAAAGACAGTACATACTATATCGCGGTAAGGTAACAATTATTGCGAGGCCGTACGATGAAATTATTGACAGTGAAGCCTTTGGCGATTGAACAGAAGGGATAGTTAATGCGCGTAGAAACAGATTTGAAGCTGGGCTTCAGAAATGTACTTATCAAACCCAAACGCTCCAACCTCAAAAGCCGTTCCCAGGTAAATCTGGAACGGACTTTTTCGTTTCTGCACAGTCGCCGTGAATGGAGCGGCGTGCCGGTCATAGCCGCCAATATGGACACAACCGGAACATTTGAAGTCGCGGCTGTCCTGGCTGAATACGGATTATTGACCGCTATCCACAAGCACTATTCTTTGCAGCAATGGGATGATTTTCTGGCCGGACGCGATAATATTTTTTTCTCCAGAATCATGGTCAGCTCGGGTGCTGCAGACGAGGATTTCATCAAGCTTGGCAATATTGTTGCGAAGCATCCCAGGCTGGAATTCATCTGTCTGGATGTTGCCAATGGTTACACCGAAGCCTTTGTGGAATACGTCGGCAAAGTCCGTACCGCCTTTCCGGATAAAACCATAGTGGCCGGTAATGTCGTCACCGGAGAAATGGTGGAGGAACTCCTCCTCTCTGGCGCTGACATTGTCAAAGTCGGCATCGGTCCCGGTTCGGTCTGTACCACCAGGGTCAAGGCCGGAGTCGGCTATCCGCAGTTGTCGGCGGTTATAGAATGCGCCGATGCCGCCCATGGTCTTGGTGGTAGAATCATCTCGGACGGCGGCTGTAACTGCCCCGGCGACGTGGCTAAAGCCTTTGGCGGAGGAGCCGATTTTGTCATGCTGGGCGGAATGTTTGCAGGTCATGATGAATGCGGTGGAGATCTGGTTGAACGCGACGGGCAGAACTACAAGCAGTTCTACGGCATGAGCTCTATGACCGCCATGACGATACACGCGGGTGGGGTAGCGGATTACCGTGCATCCGAAGGGAAAACGGTGCTGGTTCCCTGCCGCGGGCCGATTGCGGAAACAGTCAGGGATATTCTGGGTGGCGTCCGTTCCGCCTGCACCTATGTTGGGGCTGCCGCGTTGAAGGAATTGACCAAGCGGACGACTTTTATCATGGTGGAAGAGCAGGAAAACCGGGCTTTTTCGTGATCTGGTGATGACGTTTTGAGGTATATAGGTGTTACTGAAATGGTCTGTTGCAATGACCTGAATAATGACCTGAAATACGCTCTAAATAAATCAAGGAGCGCACCATGCAAACTATGCTTGCAACAGCTACAGTCAGTATCAGCGACCTTAAAAAAAATCCATCTGACATTATCAAACGTTCCCATGGTGCGCCGGTTGCTATTCTTAACCATAACCGCCCCACCGCGTATCTCGTGCCTGCCGCTGCCTTTGAAAGCATGATTGAACAGCTCGATGACCAGTATCTGATTCAGCTTGTTAAAGATCGTCAGCAAGAGCGTAGCGTCAAGGTATCGCTTGATGAACTATGAACTTGAGTTCAAGGAATCTGCCCTCAAAGAATGGCGCAAGTTGGATAACAGTATCAGAGAACTGTTCAAAAAACGACTGGCTGAACGTCTTGCGTCTTCCCGCGTTGAATCTGCCCGACTGACCGGATTACCCGATTGCTACAAAATGAAACTCCGCGACGCGGGCTATCGTCTGGTCTACCAGGTTAGTGACAATCTTGTGCTGGTTACTGTCATTGCCGTGGGCAAACGTGAAAACAATCTGGTATATAGAAATGCCAAGGATCGGGTTTGATGAGGTACAGAAACTACTGAGTATTTCTCGGTAGTTTGTAGGAACATGTCGGAGGTACGTGCATTCTTGACCGAGGTCCGCGGAACCGAACTAGAGGATAGAATAATGATGGATTTCATCAAAGGAAGACGTGGCAAGAAGCATCCTGATATGGCTGTCAGTAGTCAATAGGGCACTATGTTGCCTACCCCTGTTTTTGAAGTTTTGTTTTTGTCTGAAAGGACTAAATCGTGAAATTTACAGAGCTTGTGGATATGGAAAAACTACGAGAGTTGTGTGAGGACTTTACCGCAACAGTTTGCATGGTAACGGCCCTACTTGATCTGGAAGGAAATATTTTGCTTGCGACCGGCTGGCAGGATATCTGTACCCACTTTCATCGCGTCAATGGTGGCACGGCTATTCGCTGCAGAGAAAGCGACTCGGTTCTTGCCGGCGGATTGAGGAAGGGGGAGTTGTACAATATCTATAAATGCAAAAACGGACTGGTGGATGTTGCCGTGCCGATTACCATCCATGGCGAGCATGTGGCCAATTTTTTTACAGGCCAGTTTTTCACCAATGTGCCGGACAAGGAGTATTTCATCCGGCAGGCTGAACAGTTTGGATTTGACAAAGAGTCATATCTGGAAGCACTCAGCAGGGTTCCGGTCTTTTCAGAGGAAAAGATCAGAACCGCGATGAGTTTCCTAACCAAGCTGGCTCAATTGATTGGTGAGATGGGGCATGCAAGGAAAGAGCTCGTAGAAGCCAACAAAAATCTCGCAGAACGGTCCGAAGAGCTGACAACTGTAAATTTAAGTCTGCAGGAAGAAATCAAGGAACGCAAAGTGGCTGATAAGGCATTGCGCGATAGTGAATACTTACAAAAAACCATTCTCAACAACATCCCGGATATGGCCTGGATCAAGGACACGCGAGGAAAATACCTGGCCGCCAACGAGGCCTACGCACTGTCAACCGGCAGATCGGTCCGAGAGATCGTGGGCACAACTGACGACAATCTTTGGCCGAGTGAGCTTGCCCATAAATATCAGTCAGATGACCTGCGGGTCATGCAGTCAGCATCAAGGGAGATTATCGAGGAAACGCTTGTTGATACGCATGGCGCAACTCGCTGGGTTGAGACGATCAAAACGCCTCTGACAACTGAGGGCGGTGAAATCTTCGGAACAGCAGGTATTGCACGTGACATATCAGAACGAAAGCATGCCGAGGAAGAACGTCTTTCCCATCTCCGCTTCCTGGAGAACCTTTCACTCATAGATCGGGCAATTCGTCTGGAAGGCAGCCAGGAAGAGGTTATGAGTGCAGTTCTTGATACGGTGCTCTCAATCTTTGAGATCGACCGGGCCTGGCTGCTCTACCCCTGCGACCCTGAAGCCGATACATGGAGTGTTCCCATGGAACGAACCCGCCCGGAATATCCTGGCGCCTTTGCCCTGGGGGTTGATCTCCCGTTGACGCCGGACCTCCGGCAGGCTTTTTCAGAAGCCTTGAGTTCAAGCGGGCCCAGCATATTCGGCCCGCAAACCGGGAGATCAATGCCGGTGGTCTTTCCTCAATTCTCCATCCAGTCCCATATTCATACCGTGCTCTATCCGAAGAGAGGGAAACCCTGGCTCTTTGGCATGCACCAGTGCTCATACGCGCGTGTCTGGAGCGAAAAAGAGATACAACTCTTCACCGAGATTGCGCGAAGGATTGCAGATGCCCTTAGCAGCCAATTATATCTGAAGGATCTACTGGAGAGCGAACAGCGATTCAAGACCCTGTTTGAGCAAGCCGCCGTAGGCGTGGCGCTGATCGAGACTGCCACCGGCAGGTTTCTCAGCATCAACAATAAATATTGCGATATCGTAGGCTACAGCCGCGAAGAGATGCTGCAGTCTAACTTTCAGCAGATAACCCACCCCGATGATCTTCAGTCTGACCTGGATAACATGCACCGGTTAATACAGGGTGAATTTGGCGAGTTCTGCATGGAAAAACGCTATCTGAGAAAAGACGGCAGCATCGTCTGGGTAGATCTCACCGTGTCCCCTACCTGGCCGCAGAATACGAAACCAGATCAGCACATCGCCGTGGTACAGGACATTACCGAGCGCAAAAGAGCAGAAAAGGAGTTGCATGATTCAGAGGAGAAATACCGCAATCTCGTAAACAATGCTCTGGTTGCTATTTTCCAGTCAACATTGGCTGGGGATTTTCTGCACGTGAATCAGGCGTTATTGACCATGTTGGGCTATCAAACGCGGGAAGAGTTTATTAAAACCAAGGCGTGGGATATTTATCGCCACAGAGAAGACAGGGAAAATTTCATCAGAGAGTTACAGGAGAGGGGTGAGATTTCTGATCTGGAGATCGAATTCAAGACCAGGGACGGCAAGCCGTTGTGGATCATGATGAATGCGACGCTCACTGGCGATGTTCTGACAGGCATGTTTTCCAATATTACTGAACTCAAGCTGACCCAGTGGGCTTTGGAGGAGAGTGGGCGCGAGTTAATGGAAGCACAGAAAATGGCTCGCCTGGGCAGCTGGAAATGGGATATAGCGACAGGGAGTGTAGTATGGTCAGAAGAAGTCTATAGAATCTTTCGCCTTGATCCCAGAACATTCACCCCACAAATAGATTCGATTATAGCATTGTCCCCCTGGCCAGGAGACAATGAACGTCACCAGGAGATTATCCGTAGAGCTATTGACAATCACGAACAAGGTTCATTCGAGCAGAGGTTTTTGCGACCGGACGGGAGTACGGGATACTATTATTCAACCTTTCGTGGTCTGTTCGATGATAATGATAACTTGGTAACCATGATGGGGACAGTGCAGGACATCACCGAACGAAAGCGTGATGAAGAGTTACGTGTGGGACTGGAACGGCAGATACTTCACAACCAGAAACTTGAAAGTCTGGGTATTCTAGCCGGTGGCATTGCTCACGATTTCAATAATATCCTCACTGCCATTGTCGGCTACACTGAATTGTCCAAGATGAAACTCAACCCCGACTCTCCAGTTTTCAGCAATCTGCAAAAAATAGAACAATCAGCAGCCAGGGCCACCGACCTGGCCAAACAGATGCTCGCCTACTCGGGCAAAGGACATTTCAAGCTAGAAAACATTAACCTGAACCGTCTGCTGAGTGAAATGAGCAACTTGCTGGAAGTGGCGATTTCAAATAAGACCTCGATCCGCCTCAATTTGGCTTCTCCCCTGCCGTCGATATGCGCAGATGCTACCCAGATTCGCCAGATCATCATAAATATGGTCATTAACGCAGCAGAAGCAGTTGCCGGAGCCGATGACATGATCGCAATTTCAACAGGCTCAATGAAATGCGACCCTGACTATCTGCAGGAAATCTGGATGGGCTACGATATTGCCGGAGGTGAGTACGTTTATATCGATGTTGCCGACTCCGGCTGCGGTATGGATGTGGATACCATTGCAAAGATATTCGACCCGTTCTTCAGCACGAAATTTACCGGAAGAGGTCTGGGGATGGCTGCTGTACAAGGTGTTGTAAGGGGGCACAGGGGGGCTATCAAGGTTCAGAGCGAAATTGGTAAAGGCTCCACTTTCAGAGTATTGTTTCCTGCTGTCAGCACGGCTGCCGCTGAGATTGATAATAAAGGAGACGCCGCTACGGTTTGCCTTGGGAGTGGAACGGTCCTTCTGGTTGACGATGAAGAGGCTATTCGTGATATCGGCTCAGAGATGCTGCACCTCCTGGGGTATGAAGTCATTACGGCCTGCGACGGACGAGAAGCACTGGATATTTATCAGGCGAGATCTGATTTTACCTTTGTCATCCTGGATCTGACCATGCCGAAGATGGATGGCAGAGAAACCTTTGAAAAGCTCCAACAGATCAACAAGGATGTAAAGGTGTTCATATCAAGCGGCTATAGTGAAGATGAAGTGGCCAGATTTTTCTCAGATAAAGGATGGGCTGGCTATATTCAGAAACCATACGTATTCTCTACGATCAAGGACGTAATCGCAAAGGTCGACAACAAACCCGGGAGAGAGTTTCATGGTTGATGATTTGACTGCACGACACCTGGAGCATGTCGAGTCTCAAGAGTGGCACGCAACCTTCAATGCCATTGCTGATGCCGTCTGCCTGCTCTCTGCAGATGGACGAATCATCCGTTTGAACAAGTCCTTTAAGAAGCTCGCCGGCAGAACTGAGGACGAGATAATCGGATTTCCCTGCTGGGAGATTCTGCATGGCACGTCCGGGTATATTGATAACTGCCCAACCCTGAGGTCGTTGGAAAGCCATCAGCGTGAGAACATTGCCCTTGAATTCGACGGCAAGTGGTTTGATATCACGGTTGATCCGATCCTGGATGAGAACGGGAAGATTCTCAGTTTTGTCCATATCATGCGTGATATCACCAGTAGCAAACAGCATGAACAGCGCATTGGAAAGCTCAATCGGATCTATCGTGTTATGAACGGCATCAACAAATTGATCGTTCGTAGCCCGGAACAGAAGTTGTTATTCAAGGAAGTCTGCCGCATCGCAGTCGAGGAGGGTGGCTTTCGCATGGCATGGATCGGTCTGGTTGATGAGACCAGAAAAGTCTTGCCTGTGGCCCACGCCGGAGAAGTTGGCAGCTATCTGGAAAAAATAAATATATCCCTTTGTAACGGACCAAATGGGCACGGGCCTACCGCTGCCGCCATGCATTCCGGCAAACATGTCATCTGCAATAATGTCGTGCATGACGCTATCATGCTCCCTTGGCGGGAAGACGCCTTGAGACACGGATTCCGATCCTTAGCAGCTCTGCCGCTTTTGGTGGAAGGGATGGCGATCGGTACATTCAACCTGTATGCTGGAGAGCCGGGTTTTTTTGACGAGGAGGAGGAGAGGCTCCTTGTCAGGTTGGCCGATGATATCTCGTTTGCCCTGGAAGTAGCCAGGCGGGAGGAACAGCGTCGACATTCCACTGAGTTACTGGCCGAAAACAGTGCACGGCTTGCTACGATCATGGACAGCATTAATGCCCTCATCTATGTTGCTGATCTTGATACGTTTGAAATTCTGTTCATTAATGAGTATGGGAGAAAAATCTGGGGAGATATCACCGGCAAAATCTGCTGGCAGACGCTGCAGGACGGGCAGCCCGGACCATGCGCTTTCTGCAGCAATGATAAACTGCTCAATGCCGATGGTACGCCGACCGGTGTTTATGTCTGGGAATTCCAGAACACCGTTACCGGCCGCTGGTATGATTGCCGCGATCAGGCGATTCGCTGGAATGATGGTCGAATGGTACGAATGGAAATTGCGACCGATATCACTGAAAGCAAGGAGGCGGCAAGAAAGCTGTCTACCTACACAGCACATCTTAGCACCCTGGTGCAGACCATTCCCGATCTGATCTGGCTCAAGGATGTGGACGGGGTCTTCCTGACCTGCAACAGAATGTTCGAGCGATTACTCGGCGCAAAAGAGGCTGAGATTATCGGCAAGACCGATTATGATTTTGTGGACAGGGAGCAGGCCGACTTCTTTCGCATGCACGACCGCAGGGCGATGGCAGCAGGCAAGCCCAGCGTTAACGAGGAGTTGGTCACCTTTGCCGATGATGGCCATAAAGCCCTGCTGGAAACCATAAAAACACCAATGTACGATGCCGATGGTAAACTGATCGGCGTCCTGGGTATCGCCCGCGACATTACTGAACAGAGAAGCCTGGAAGAACAGCTGCGCCACTCACAGAAGATGGAGTCCATAGGTACGCTTGCCGGCGGAATTGCCCATGACTTCAACAATATACTTACCGCGATCATCGGCTACTCCGAGATAACCCTTATGAAGATGCCTGAGAATGACCCGCTCCGTAATTACGTCAGACAGATTTTAGCTGGATCGGAACGGGCGGCGCATCTTACAAAGGATCTCCTCCTGTTCAGCAGAAAACAGACCAGTGAGCGGAAAACGATAGATCTCAATGACATCATCCGCAACATTGAGACTTTCCTGAAAAGGATCATCCGGGCTGACATCACCTACACAGTTGACCTGCAGAACGAAGTGTTACCAATGATTGCCGACAGGTATCAACTGGACCAGGTACTGATGAATCTGGCGACTAATGCTTGTGACGCCATGCCCAGCGGCGGGACCCTCAAGGTTGCCACAAATCAGGTTGATCTGGATGAAGCCTTTATTAAACCCTATGGGTATGGCAAACCTGGTCAGTACGCCAGTATAACCGTTTCCGACACCGGTCTGGGCATGGACGAAAAAACTCGACTGCGGATTTTCGAACCATTTTTTACGACCAAGGATGTTGGCAAAGGAACAGGACTGGGACTGGCAGTGGTGTACGGCATAATCAAGCAGCATGACGGATATGTCGATGTTTGCAGCGAACCGGGCAAAGGCACTGTCTTCCGGATATTTCTGCCGCTTATCGTTGTTGAAACGGTGGACGCAGCAACGACAGCTTCGATCAAACAACCTACCGGAGGTGCAGAAACAATACTGTTTGCTGAAGATGACGACATGTTGCGGACTCTGGCATCGAGCGTGTTGGAGGAATATGGTTACAAAGTCATTACGGCGGTTGATGGTGCTGACGCAGTATGCAAATTTACCGAGAACATGGACTCTATTGATCTGGTCATATTCGATCTGATGATGCCGAACATGAAAGGCAATGAAGCCCTGAGTGAAATCAGAAAAATGAGGCCTGCGGTGAAAGCCATCTATGTAAGTGGCTATGCGGCTGACTCTTTCAACGACGCTTCGGACTTGGAGAAAAGTGTGCCGTTATTGATCAAGCCGTTAACGCCAACAGAACTGTTACTTGCAGTGCGCAGTCAACTTGATGGCACCTATTGCTCCGCGCCCATTGCAAAGGGGGTCTGTTAGGAGAGTAAGATGCCCAGCAGTCGGTAAGACCCGCCGAAGGCGGGTCAGCCTCGTCCCCGTTTCGCGCCAAGCAAGTCCGGCGTATCTTGCAGGGTGAAAGTCCCTGTCGGAGAACCAGTGCGCGCCGGAATAGTATCCCAGCCGGAAGACTATCCATGGAGCGGACATCTCGCCTATCTGGGGAAAGAGCAGCTTTCCTGGCTTACAACGGAATGGATACTTTCGCAATTTTCAGCTGACATTGTACCAGCTCGAAAAGCATATTGCGAATTTGTGCAGGCTGGGATGGATGAATGCAGGAGATCTGAATTTCATTCTGGCTCACTGGAAGGGCGAATTCTTGGGGATGACAGTTTTGTGGAAGAAATTTTGCATAAAGCAGGTCAGCAGCACCACTAAACAAAACCACTTGTGGAGATAGTAAATGCGGTATGTCACTATTTCAGCATATCCCTTAAAGAACTTGCCGCATTAGGCAAGACAAAATCGCATTCTGAGGCACGAGCATTTACAGCGCTTCTGGACGGGAGTCAGCGGATTATTCATTGACCGATTCGGGTTCGATACTGAACAGAGACGTTGCATCATTGAGACAGTCTGCACGTAGACTGGCTGATAAAATTAATCTGAATCCAGATTTGGCACGACGCGTAACTGTACTAAAGAAACAACTGAATATTGTTTGAAAGTTGATCCTGACCCCCATAGGTGCACCCAATAGGTGTAGTCAGTGATATCCTGGGCGGCGTCCGTTCCGCCTGCACCTATGTTGGGGCTGCCGCGTCGAAGGAATTGACCAAGCGGACGACTTTTATCATGGTGGAAGAGCAGGAGAACCGGACTTTTTCTTGATACTGTGAAGTCAAATTATCGTTTATGGCAATTTTACAAGTATCACGGAGATATTATCCTTGCCGCCGTTTGCATTGGCAGCATTAATAAGATCCATGGCCTGTGTGTCAAGGCCCATGTCTTCTTTCTCCAGAATAGCTTCAATTTCAGCGTCAGTCAGCATATCGGTCAGGCCATCGGAGCAGATCAGGAGTATATCGCCCTGCATAAGTTCAGCAACACTGTAATCGGGACACGGCGGATTTCCACACCCAACTGACTGGGTTAGGGTATGAAATTGTCTCTTTGAGATCTGAGCAATGGAAGTACCGTTCGCAAGCAGTTGATCGCCCACAGTATGATCGTGTGTCAGTCGCTTGAATTTACTTCCTTCAGTTTCAAATGCCCTTGGCATAGATAGGAGGGCAGGGTGGGAATGTGATTCCATCTGAAACAAATAGCAGCGACTATCTCCGGCATTAACGATATAAGCCTTATTCTCCTGCAAAACGGCAACAACCAGTGTTGTCCCCATCCTCTTGAATGACGAGCTTGACAGCGCTTTTGTGTTTATCTCCCAGTGGGCGGCATGTAAGGCATATACCATAAGCTCAAAATAACCATCAACCTCAGTATGTGCAATATTTGATCGCAATACCGAATATACCGTTTCAACAGCAAGGGCACTTGCTACTTCACCAGCATTATGCCCGCCAATGCCGTCAGCAAGCAGGTAGATACCAAGCTTGTCATCGGTACGGATGCAATCTTCATTATTCTGACGGACAAGACCGGGATGGGTTGCGTGGGCGGAGTTCATGGAAATCCTATTGAAGTTTTGGTTGACAATGACTCTGATAAATCGCTTTCAAATAAGAAGCTTTGTCAGGAGTCAGTTTTTTATTAAAACCAGATACTGTTACTTCCGGTTCGACGTGAACTGTAATGCCGTTTACAAGAAATTCATGGCATGGAAAGTCTTTATCAATCCTCCTTTTTATATAAAGTGCTCCGGTTAAATCGGTCATTGGCAATACCATAAACGGGATGCTTTTTTTGTTTATTGTATAAATACCGATAATATCCAAATCTCTCTTCTGCATTTCTTTAAATACCTTTAGAGATTGGTTTGTCAACTGAATATGTATGTCCGGTGTTAAATCAATTATTGTGTATGTTTGCAGATCAACAATTTTCTCATAGGAGACAAGAATAGTTGAAAACGGTGTATTATATCGTAAATTCAACTTGATTTCACGATCCAGAAAAAAGAGCGTGTTGTTAGCATTATATATACCCTGGGGTATTTCTAACGAATGAGTTATGGCTGCAGTGGCACGCAACCGGGCTTTGTTGACTATACTATCAATCGTCTCGCCGGAGAAACCATTGGAAATCAGAATCGCCCGGATATCCTCTGTAACACCATCGTCCTCGTGTCCATTTTCAGTAACCTGCTCAATAATCGAAAGCAGCGTTTCTTCACTTGGATTATTTGCAGTTTTAATGTTAGTTCTAACCCAGTCACCTTTTAAAGTGGAAACGGTTTCTGTGAACTGGTTTGCCAGTTTCTCGGCTACTTCAGTGACTGTATTCGAACCGACATTCTGTAATTTCAAACGATCTAGAATTTCCCGCTCAATTCTTGTAACGACGGCTTTAAGCATCACCCCGCCGCCTTTGGCTGCAGCTTCGGGTGATTCCAGTGCCAGGGCTCGACTAACTTTTTCGATATAGTCGCTCAAAACTGTTGACATCTGTTGCTCATCAGCTTTGACACCGCCCTTTTTTATCTCTGCAGCCAACAGGATAAGTCTGGCCGCTTCTTCCGGTGCTTCCTTGATTCCATCAATCAGTTCATTCAAGGTGAGCCCGATCTGGTCCGATGCCTCAACCATAACCTGCATCAATCCATCACTATCAAGCTCTTTACTGAGTTCCTTCACCAGTGACAAATAATCGGAAGGCGACATCCCTTCCGCAAAAAGTCCATCTTTAAGCTGTGGCAGCAGATACTTCAATTCTTTGATATCAGGCAGCATGCGCCGGATAATCTGGGCCAGTCTCTTGACGGAAATCTTTCGGTCGCTCCGGTATTCCTCCTTGATAAGTCGCACAATAACCTGGTAACTGATCTGATTGATTTCGGTTATGGCAAGTTCATTTGTGGAAACCAGCTTTCCAGTCTCTTTTTGGATTCTTATGTTTTCGAGAACATTTTCCTTAAGCTTATAAATTGATTCCAGCATTTCAGCCGTAGTAAGGCTGGCTCCGTTTTTGGATTCATCCGTTGAAACGAGTTGATTGTTGATCGATTTAATCTGAGTTGTTATGAATTTATCATAATCCTCCTGAGATAATTTGGAAGAATCTGCTCCCCCTGTTCCGGAAACCTCTTTCTCATTAGCGGAATTGCGCAGAGACAGGATTTCCGAAAACTCCCTCAGGATTCTACCCGGGTCTGTCGGCTGTACATTGAGCCCTGTTCCAGGAAATTGCTGATTATCAAGCATCATCTGGGTTTCAGAAAGGATATGTTTATTAACGATAGCGTCGTCAATAGTGATTTTCTGATAGACAACATAATTGATTCTTACACCCGAAATACGTTCCTTATTAAGGTAAGCCTGCATTGTATCTACGCTCTGAAAATCAGAAAGCGACCCCATCAAGTAAAACAATGCCAGAGCACTTTCCGGGGTGACCTCCCTGTCAAAACTGACTGACTGAACTCCGGCCTTTTTGAAGCGACTGTTTATACGCTGTACGCTAACCAGTTTGTCCACACAATGATTTTCAAAATAAATCGAGTCCTTGTCCGCGCTTACCGTGATAAGACTTGAAACGTCCAGCATGGGCCTCAAAACGTAAAAAAAGGTTGCAGCGCTGTCTTTCGTAGTCTTGTGACTTCCCCCATACATAAATGCATTATTGAATGCCAGATTAAATGCCCTGGCAATCTGTAATGCCTGCTTTAAATCAATAGGTATTTCAGGCATATCAAGTTAGTTCCTGTTTAAATGAAATAACAAACCGGTTAATTCTACCTGCTATTGCGAGCGTAAGCTTCAAGCATGTTTTTAAACTCCAGGCAGTCGGCAAAACGATTATCAGGGGACGCCGCAATTGCCCTTAGAATTATCGCTTCGAGATCACAGTTAATAATGGGATTGATTTCAGACGGCCTTGCTGTAAAAAAAGTATCCGGCATGGTTCTCTTGCGTTTAATCATATCAGCAACCGGTTCTTTGTTTATCGGCACAAAACCTGCTGTCATCTCCATCAGCATTACGCCTACTGAGTATATATCGGTTCTGCCGTCAACTACTGTGCAGTTTGCCTGCTCGGGCGACATGTAAGTTGGTGTCCCGACCATCGTAGGATTCGAGCTGTATTCAGCCCAAACAGTCCGGGCAATGCCGAAATCGGCCACAAGAGGTCGTTTGAAACGGTCATCAACAAGAATATTTGCCGGTTTGATATCCTGATGGAAAACACCCTCTTCATGAGCATATCCGAGAGCATCAAGCACTTG